>CAJTSR010000005.1 GCA_910579035.1 uncultured Muribaculaceae bacterium
TATAATGAACGTTTTGGCGATTCATTTGTATTTGACAATTCGTTATATTAACTTAAGTTTCAACTACTTCTGTAATTTTTACCGAATCATTGAAATAACGAGAGTCATAAAATACCTTATGTATCTATTCAAGTATAATCTATTGTTAAATGAACTAAACGGAAGGCATATATGAAAAACATAATACTGAGCTTGATAATGTTGCTGGGCGCGGTATCGGGGGCTGCGCAGGACACATCGAATTTTGTGGGTCAGGTTTACAGCGCGACCGACAGTGCCTGCGTCGACGATGCCTATGTAAGCCTTGTTTTGGATGGCCAAGTGAAGTACGGCGCTCCGATGGATTGCGGCTGTGCTTTTATCGGCGGTGTGGTTAATGGCAAATACACAGTGGAGGTTGATGCTTTCGGCTATGAGTTATATCGCGACACGGTAACTATTTCGGCCTTCAAGGTACTCGATGTCTACCTCAAACCGCAGAAAGCTATCGCTCTTAAGGAGATAAGCGTCGAAGGCAGCCGCAGCGACGTGGTTACACGTACGGCTTACGGCCATGTCTTTTATCTGTCGGAGAAAGCCCGCAAGCTCAAGAACCCGTTCTATGCCCTGATGGAAGTCCCGGCGCTCGAAGTCAATCCGTCGACATCTTCGGTAAAAACGCTCAATGGCAAGACTCCATTGATTCTTGTCAACGGCAATCGCGTCAATACCGGCATCAACCCCATCGACCCGGCAGAAATAGAATCGGTGGAGCTTATCACCGATCCGCCTGCACGGTATATCAACGAGGGAGTCACCGCCATACTCAATATAAAAGTACGCAAGAAAGAATCTCCATATGTCTGGTACGAGCTCTCCACCCGGCATGAACTACCGCTATATTACGGTTTCGGGGTGGGATATTTTGAGATTGGCAACCCTAAATACAGCCTTTATGGCCGCACGTCGTTGGACTACCAATACAATCAGGATTTTGCGAAGTCCGTATATCGAGAATTTTCCGATTATACGCAGCATTATAACTCTACATCAAGAGGTAACAGTAGAGGCTGGCTGGGCGAGCTGCTCCTCAAGGCAAACCCTTCTGAAAAAGATTATTTTGCCGTTCAAGGCTATACCAAGTCCACTCTGTCGAAGGTAAGGGGCAGCGGACTGGGACTCATCGATGACGTGCCGTACGATTTCGATTCAAAGAGCCGTACGCGCAGTGTGATAGCCACGGCCAGCGCTTACTACAAGCACGCTTTCAGCGACAAAAAAGAGTTTGAGGCACGGCTGGCATACAATTATAATAAAAACAACTTTGACAACGACAGAACCGACACATACTCCACGGAGGAAGACGGCTCGTTCGATGATATGTATATGCAGCAGATGCGGAACATGCGTCATTCCGGACAGCTTCAACTCGATTTCAACCATATATACAGCTATTACGGTTCTTACGGATTCGGGGCGCACACGTCTATGACATTCGACCGCCTGCACCAGATTACCGACCCGGCTTCGCTGTATAGGAACAGGAATATCAGCCAATATGTATATGCGCAATGGGGAACCAAGCTTTGGAAGAAGCTTTGGGTGACGCCCTCTGTAGGCCTTAACGCCATGTGGCTCAAACAGGGCGACTTCAGTAAAAACTACTTTCTGCCACGCATAATAATGGATCTGGTATGGCAGCCCAACGACGCACACTCCGTGTCGCTCAAATACCAGCTTACCAATGATGCTGCGAGCATCAGGCAGCTAAATCCCATAAACACGTCGGCCGACCCGCTGTATAAAGTAATAGGCAATCCGAGGCTCAAACCGCAGACAATGCACTATGTGCCTCTTGTTTATAGCTTTACCAAAAAGAAATGGTTTATTCAAGCACAAGTTTACTACAAGCGTATCAACAATATGCTCTCTGCGGAATCCTATGTCGATGATAATGGCGTGCTTGTGTCCACATATGGTAATGCCGAACATTTCTCGCAGGTACTCGCTTCGGCAAGTGCAAACTATCGAATCAAAAATGGCCGGTTTACCCTGACAGCCGGATGGTATGCGAACTATTTCAAAGATCAGACCCACGGCAAACATAATATGTTTTTCATAAACCCGTCGTTCAATCTTACTGTTAAGAAGTTCCTGTTTCTCTTGAACTTATATTATCAGACTGCCGACATACAGAAAATCAGTTATGATAAGTTCTTTAAGCCCTGGGGCGCAAATTTCCAAATAAACTATAACATTACAGACAACTTCTATGTAGGCCTGTGCATGCAGAATTTTACCGGCACCTACAGGACGCGCACCATTACCTCGACCGATGCCTTCTACGAAGTTATGGATACAAAAAACAAATATATGAGTCCGCGTCCGTTCATAATTCTCCGCTACTCTTTCCGCAAGAATGCCAAGCGCAAAATCAGGCTCGAAAAAGTACTCGACAGCACCGAAGAAGGTATAAAGCTTTAGTCCGAATATATCTTGCGGCGGGTGCCTGCTCGGTATGCCAATAAGCTGATAATCAACGATTGTTCGCTCTGCGGATTGCTTTGTATACGCTATTTGATTATCAATAGGTTAAGTAGGTGATAAAATTTTGATGCAGCGGCTTTGTGGCCGAATCACTTAAATTTGTTTTTGCGGCCGCTAATTTGTAATTTTGCGCAAAATATAGCAAAAACATGATAGACAAGATAAACGCTATCCGCGCCGAACTCGCGGCTATCGCCTCGGAAGGCGCCGCTGCAGACGTTGAAGCGCTGCGCATCAAATACTTAAGCAAGAAGGGCGCTATCTCCGCCCTTATGAACGATTTTCGCAATGTTCCCGCCGAGCAGAAACGCGAAATCGGACAGGCTCTCAACGAACTGAAAAATTACGCCACCGACACCATCAACGCCCTGCGCGAGGCATCGGCAGCAGGCGCCGCCAAGAGCGACGCTCCCGACCTCACCCGCACGGCAGCCCCGCTGCGCACAGGCACCCGCCACCCGCTGTCGCTTGTACGCGAGCAGATTATCGACATATTCCGCCGCCTCGGCTTCACCATCGCCGAAGGCCCCGAGATAGAGGACGACTGGCATGTGTTTGAAAGCCTCAACTTCCCGGCCGACCACCCCGCACGCGACATGCAGGACACTTTCTTTATCGGCCGCAACCCCGACGTGCTTCTGCGCACCCACACATCGTCGGTGCAGACACGCGTGATGACCTCGCAGAAACCGCCTATCCGCATCATCTGCCCGGGTCGCGTGTACCGCAACGAGGCCATATCCGCCCGCGCGCACTGCTTCTTCCACCAGGTGGAAGCACTGTACGTTGACCGCAACGTAACTTTCGCCGACCTCCGCCAGACCCTGCTCTACTTCGCCCGCGAAATGTTCGGCCCGCAGACAGAAATACGCCTGCGCCCGAGCTACTTCCCCTTCACAGAACCTTCGGCCGAAATGGACATAAGCTGCAATCTCTGCGGCGGCAAAGGCTGCTCCTTCTGCAAGGGTACCGGCTGGGTAGAGATACTCGGCTGCGGCATGGTCGACCCCAACGTGCTTGAATCGTGCGGCATCAACTCCAAGGAATACACAGGCTTCGCTCTCGGCATGGGCATAGAGCGTATCACCAACCTCAAGTATCAGGTGAAAGACCTGCGTATGTTCTCTGAGAACGACGTGCGCTTCCTCGAAGAATTTACCTCCGCCCACTAAACTATCGTATGGCGCCGGTAGCGATAATCGGGCTTGTAGGACTCGGGGGTATGTGTGGTTCGATATCACGCTACCTCATTCAGAACATCGCCTCCGTACAGACCGACAGATTCTACCTCACCCTTGCCATAAACATAGCAGGCAGTCTGGCCATCGGCATTGCGTGGGTGCTGCTCACGCACTTCAACGCAGGCCGCTGGGCCAACGGGCTGTTCGTCGGGGGCTTCCTCGGTGGCTTCACCACTTTCTCGGCATTCTCCCTCGACACAGTGCTGCTGCTCAAAGACGGCCGCGCGGCCGAAGCGCTGCTTTACGGCGGCATCTCTGTGACAGGCAGCATACTCGCCTGCGCATCGGGCATTTACCTCACACAATTAATACTGGAGCGATTCCGCCTATGAAACAACAGGACCGATACAAGGCCATTGTAGAGCGCTTCGAGGCCGAAATGCCGGCTCCGAAAACCGAACTGCACTACTCCGACCCGTTCCAGCTGCTCGTGGCGGTAATACTGTCGGCCCAGTGTACCGACAAGCGGGTGAACCTAATCACGCCTGCGCTCTTCGAGGCATATCCTGACGCCAAGTCCCTTGCCGGGGCTGATTTGGCCGATATCTTCGAGCTTATCAAATCGTGCTCGTACCCCAACAACAAGACCAAGGCTCTCAAGAACATGGCCTGCAAGCTCCTCGGCGAGTTCGGAGGTAATGTCCCCGACGATATCGACAGCCTCATGAGCCTGCCCGGCGTCGGACGCAAGACGGCCAATGTGATACTCTCGGTAGTGTACGACCGCCCGGCGATGGCTGTCGACACCCACGTGTTCCGCGTGGCCGAGCGTCTGGGCCTCACCACCTCGAGCAGCTCGCCTCTGGCCACGGAGCGCCAGCTCGTACGCCATATCCCTGAAGAAAAAATCGCCAAGGCCCACCACTGGCTCATACTGCACGGGCGCTATGTGTGCAAGGCACGCAAGCCCGAATGCGACTCCTGTTTCCTCTCCGACCTCTGCCGACATTTTGAACGCCAGACAGCAAAAAGCGCCCGAGCCGCCGCAAAGGCCCGCGCGCTCGCCAAGCCGGAATAGACTATGGACGAAAGTAACCTTTTCATTTTCACAATCGAAGTAGTAGGCACCATAGCCTTCGCAATATCGGGCATACGCCTTGCCGCAGCCAAGCGTTTCGACTGGTTCGGCGCCTACGTCGTAGGACTCGTCACCGCCATCGGAGGCGGCACACTGCGCGACGTGCTCCTTGCCACGCCGGTGTTCTGGATGCAGAACTCGATGTTCCTTCTGGTAACATTCATATCCCTTGTGGCTGTGATAGTGTTCCGCAGGGCGCTCGTGGGAGGCATGCGCACGCTCTTTATCTTCGACGCCATCGGCCTCGCTCTCTTCGTGGTGGTCGGCATCGAAAAAAGCTTTGCCTCAGGCTACCCGGCGTGGGTGGCCATAGTGATGGGCATAATCACCGGCTCTTTCGGCGGCGTGACCCGCGACATACTCATCAACGAAGCCCCGCTCTTTTTCAAGAAAGACATCTACGCCACAGCCTGCCTTGCCGGAGGCGTGGTATACTGGCTCGTCGACTTCATACCGGGCATTCCGCAGGTGATACCTCAGTCGGCATGCGCCGTGGCCGTGATAGGGCTGCGAATAGCCGCCGTGCATTTCGACTGGTCGCTGCCCATACTCAAAGTTCCCGAAAAAGACCTCCCGCACGAAACCGATAACGACACCGCCAAATGAGCACAACCCCTGCCGAAAGCCGCTCCGAAAAAGCCGCACAATTCATCAAATACTGCATTGTGGGCGTGCTCAACACCCTTGTCACGCTCGGCGTCATCTACCTGTGCAAGTCGATGCTCGGGTGGAATCTCTATGTTAGCAACGCGCTGGGCTACATAGCCGGGGTCACAAACTCCTTTTTCTGCAACAAGCAGTGGACATTCCGCTCCAAGGGCAGCTATCGACGCGAGGCGGTGCGCTTCCTTGTAGGCTTCGGCATATGCTACGCCTTGCAGTTCGTGCTGGTATGGATGCTCACACAGTCCGATTTCGGCGACTTCGACTTCCGCTTTTTCGGCATCGTCATATCAGGCTACGGCATAGCCACACTGCTGGGCAATGTCGTGTACACGCTCGCAAACTTCGTGTACAACCGCCTGGTAACCTTCCGCGACCGCTGATTGCGGCCATTTCAGAAGCTGTCTGACGGATTACTTGCATATACCCATAATTCCGCTAAACCGAATCATATGCTCAGACGTATAATAGGCGGAAGTATCGCAGCCGCCATACTCTCCATAGCCGCCACACCGGCATTCGCCATTCCGGCAAAACCCGGAATACAAACCATAGTCCAAGCCGACGGAAGCACCGTGGAGGCGCGCCTTATCGGCGATGAATACGGCCACATATACCTCGGAATCGACGGCAAGCCCCTGATTACAAGCAACGGCATGCTATACTATGCCGACGTCATGCCAGATGGCGAGCTGAGATGCTCCGCCAAGCGCTACACCGGCTCGGACATCTCCGAAGCACAGCCTGCCGATATCGAAATGCTCGGCAAGGCCATAGAGCTGCGTCGCAAGGCATCGCCTATGCTCCGAGCGCAGGCTTCACGCCTGAAAACACAGGCATCGCGCGCCGCCGAAGGCTCCGCGCTTCCCGGCCTGTTCCCCGGATCCGACTACCCCGTAACAGGCAAGCCGAAGGCGGTAGTGATACTGGTAGAGTACTCCGACGTGAAGATGAGCGTCGAGAATCCCCACGATTATTTCCACCGCATGCTCACCGAGAAGGGATTCAAAGACTTCGGAGCCACAGGCTCGGCGCTCGATTACTTCAGTGAAAATTCGGGAGGGCTGTTCGAGCCGGAATTCGACCTCTACGGGCCCGTCACCCTGCCTGAGGCACAGAAATATTACGGAGGGAACAACAGCTACGGCGACGACCTCAGGCCGGAGCAGATGATTATAGACGCCTGCAGGCTGCTTGACGACGAAATAGACTTCGCACAATACGATACCAACGGCGACGGCAGAATCGACAATGTGTTCGTGTTCTACGCAGGCATGGGCGAGGCTTCCGGCGGAGGGCCTAACACCGTATGGCCGCACTCATACAACGTAAGCTATGTAGGCAACCATTTCTTCGACGGCGTGCAGCTCGACCGCTACGCCTGCACAAACGAGTGGACAGGCAAGCGCCCCGACGGCGTGGGCACCTTTATCCACGAGTTCTCGCATGTGATGGGACTTCCCGACCTTTACTCAACCTCCTACACCTCAAGTTTCACGCCCGGCGAATGGTCGGCGCTCGACTACGGCCCGTACAACAACGACGGCTGCACGCCCCCGTACTACTCGGCATTCGAGCGCGCCGCCCTCGGATGGCTGCAGCCTACAGAGATTAAGAAAGCTGTCAACGCCACCCTGCCGCCTATCTCCGAAAACAAGGCCGGAATAGTGCGCACAGACAGTCCCAACGAGTTCTTTCTCTTTGAGAACCGCCAGAAAACCGGCTGGGACGCCTATATACCGGGGCACGGCATGCTTGTGTGGCACGTCGAATACGACCCTAATGTGTGGAATTTGAACACCGTCAACAACCGCCCCTCGCACCAGTATGTCGACATCGAGGAAGCCGACGGCACACAGACAGAGCTGTCACGCGCCGGCGACGCCTTCCCCGGCACGCGCGGCATACGCTCCTTTACCGACGATACCAAACCCTCCATGCGCACAGCCGCAGGCACAGCCCTCGGAATACCTCTCACAGAAATAAGCGAGGCAAACGGCCTGATAACGTTCAAGGCATGCGGGGGTCGCGATGCCTTGCAGCCTCCCACGGCTCTCGAAGCATCATCAACAAGCAGCGATGCCTTTACCGCCCGGTGGCAAAGCACTCCAGAAGCCTCTTACTACATATCGGTCTACACCAAGGACGCTACCTGCGCGCCATCCTACCTGCCCGGCTACCGCCTGCATTACGTAGGCAGCAGCTCGTCGGCGGTCATAACAGGACTCGAACCACTAACTACGTACCACTACACCGTGCACACCGGCGACGAATGGGAAATCTCCTCTCCGTCAAACGAAATATCGGTAAAAACAGGCCTGTCAGCGCTCGAAAACCTCGTTGAAACAAGCGCGGAATGCCAAATCACCACCGACGGCCTCAGCATAACAGTGGCCAAGTGCCCGGGTACAGCCGTGCTGTACGACCTTGCAGGACGTGTCGCCGCCACTGCCAGCGAAGGAGAAACGATGCAGGCTCCGACATCGGGAGCATACATACTCATCGCAGGCCCGACGCGCATAAAACTCTTTTTGAAATAAAAATTCATCATCGCAAATCATTGAGTATGAACCAAATATTGAAGAACGGGCGGTTCTTCAATATTTTTTTATGCCTAAGTACGAACAAAACAACCCGAGGTGCGTTTATATAGTACATAGCGAAATTACTTTTTCCATTGCAAGAAATGTGATAATGATTGGTTTATTACCAAAGCGGCGACACCGGGAGGCGTTGCCGCTTTGGCATTTATGCCGCGCGCGATTAAGAAAACGCGGCGAGCGTTATCTTGAGAGCATGACACAGATACAAAAATAGGCCGCACAGCGAAGTGCAGCCTATTTTTATGGTCGGCAGTGGAATCAGAGTCCCTTGCCGTGGCAGTTTTTGTACTTCTTGCCCGAACCGCATGGGCAGGGATCGTTGCGGCCTATGCGGGGCGCTGCCTTGGCCGGCATCGGACGCTGCTTCTCGCCCTGAGGCGCGCTTGCAGCCTCCCGTGTTTCGGCCTCGCCGGGAAGTTCGGCCTTGGTGGCCTTGTAGTTATACTTAACGTGAGCTTCGGCACGCGTTTCCTTCACATCGGGCTGGCGTTCTTCGGGCTTTGTCATACCCTGGGCAGGGTCGACAGGCTCCTGACGGCGCATGTGTATCTGTCCGCGCATAAGAGCCGACACAGCCTTGACATTGAGGTTGGAGAGCATGTTCTCGAAGAGGTGGAACGACTCTACCTTGTAAATCACCAGAGGATCTTTCTGCTCGTATGCGGCATTCTGCACGCTCTGGCGCAGCTGGTCGAGCTCGCGGAGGTGTTCCTTCCACAGTTCGTCGATAGTGACGAGCATAAGGGCCTTGTGCCATTCCTTGATAATGGAGCGACATTCGGTGCGGACTGCGGTGCGCAGGTCGGTGCGGATATTGAACACCCGCTTGCCGTCGGTGATAGGCACGAGGATAAGACCGTCGTAGTCGGTGTTCTCGGCCATTTGGTTTATGACGGGTATGGCCACCTCGCGAATATGGTCGCTCTTGCGGTCGAGAGCGGCGACTGCGGCCTCGTGGAGGCGGTTGATTTTTTCTTCCTTGTCGAGCGAGGCGTATTCCTGCTCTGTGAACGGCGCCTCAATGGCAAGCACACGGAAAATCTCGGTGCAGAGGTCGGGATACTGCTGGGGGTTCTCGAAGTTGAGAATTATGTTCTCGACGGTATCATAGAGCATGTTGACGATATCCACGCCTATGCGCTCGCCAAGCACGGCGTGGCGGCGACGCTCGTAGATGTAGGTACGCTGCTTGTTCATCACGTCGTCGAACTCGAGCAGACGCTTGCGGATACCGAAGTTGTTTTCCTCGACGCGCTTCTGGGCCTTCTCGATAGCGTTGGTAACCATTCGGTCCTGTATCATCTCGTCTTCCTTGAAGCCGAGGGTGTCGAGCATGCGCACCACTTTGTCGGTGGCGAACATACGCATCAAGGGGTCTTCAAACGACACGAAGAATACCGACGAACCGGGGTCGCCCTGACGACCCGAACGGCCTCGGAGCTGACGGTCGACGCGGCGCGACTCGTGGCGCTCGGTGCCTATGATTGCGAGGCCGCCTGCCTCGCGCACCTCGGGGGTAAGCTTGATGTCGGTACCACGGCCGGCCATGTTGGTGGCGATGGTTACACAGCCTTTGCGGCCAGCAAGCGCCACAACCTCGGCCTCGCGCTGGTGGAGCTTGGCGTTGAGCACCTGGTGGGGTATTTTCTGTATGTCGAGCATACGCGAGAGCAACTCGGATATTTCAACCGAGGTCGTACCCACGAGCACGGGGCGTCCGGCCTTCACAAGCTGCTCTATCTCGGCGATAACGGCCTTGTATTTTTCTTTCTTGGTGCGGTACACGCGGTCGTTCATATCCATACGCGCTATGGGGCGGTTGGTGGGGATAGTCACGACGTCGAGCTTGTAGATGTCCCACAATTCGCCTGCCTCTGTTTCGGCAGTACCGGTCATACCGGCCAGTTTGTGGTACATACGGAAGTAGTTCTGAAGCGTGATTGTGGCGAATGTCTGTGTGGCAGCCTCGACCTTAACGCCTTCCTTGGCCTCGATAGCCTGGTGCAGACCGTCGCTGTAGCGGCGGCCTTCCATGATACGGCCAGTCTGCTCGTCGACGATTTTCACCTTGTTGTCGTCGACCACATACTCGATATCGCGCTCGAAAAGCGTGTATGCCTTAAGAAGCTGGTTGACGGTGTGGACGCGCTCCGACTTGACGGCATAGTTGGCCATCAGCTCGTCCTTGCGGTTCTGGCGCTCGGCGAGGTCGGGTATGTGTTCGAGCTCGGAGAGCTGCGCGGCGATGTCGGGCAGCACGAAGAACTGGGGATCCTGCGCGTGGCCGGTAAGTTCGTCGATACCCTTGTCGGTAAGCTCCACAGAGCGGTTTTTCTCATCGATCACGAAATAGAGGGGGTCGGTCACCACGGGCATCTCGCGGGCATTGTCCTGAAGGTAGTGTCCTTCTGTTTCGAGCAGGCGCTTGCGCATGCCTTCCTGACTGAGGAAGCGAATCAGGGCGCCGTTCTTAGGCAGGCCCTTGAAGGCACGGAACAGCAGCAGGTCGCCCTCTTTCTGCACTTCCTTGTCGGGCGAGGCAAGCTTGGTCTTCGCTTCGGCGAGGATAGATGTGACGAGGCGCTGCTGGGCGCGCACCACTTTCTCCACATTCGCCTTGTAGATGTCGAAAAGCTGGTCGTCGCCCTTGGGCACGGGGCCTGATATGATAAGCGGTGTACGCGCGTCGTCGATAAGCACGGAGTCAACCTCGTCGACAATAGCATAGTAGTGCTTGCGCTGCACGAGGTCGCCCGGCTCCATCGCCATATTGTCGCGGAGGTAGTCGAAGCCGAACTCGTTGTTGGTGCCGTATGTGATATCGCATTCGTAAGCGCGGCGGCGTTCGGGGGTGTTGGGCTGGTGCTTGTCGATGCAGTCCACGCTTGCTCCGTGGAACATATACAACGGCCCCATCCACTCGGAGTCGCGCTTGGCGAGGTAGTCGTTGACCGTCACCACGTGCACGCCGCGGCCCGACAGCGAGCGCAGGAACACAGGCAGCGTGGCCACGAGGGTCTTGCCCTCGCCGGTAGCCATTTCGGCAATTTTGCCCTCGAAGAGGATTATACCGCCGATAAGCTGTACTTCGTAGTGGGCCATGTCCCACTTGATTTCGTTGCCGCCGGCCATCCAGCGGTTTTTCCAAATGGCGTTCTCGCCGTCGATGCTGACGAACTCGCGGCCCTGGCCTGCGAGCTCGCGGTCGAACTCGGTAGCCTTTACGGTGATTGTGTCGTTTTCGGCGAAGCGGCGGGCTGTTTCACGCACCACGGCAAATACCACCGGGAGATGGTTCTTGAGCTGCTCGTCGAGGATTTCGAGGATTTTCTTTTCGTGCTCGTCTATCTTGTCCCAAAGGGGCTGACGCTTGTCGAAGGGCAGTGTTTCGACCTCTTCGCGGAGTTTTTCGACAGCCTTGGTGTCGTCCGATACCGACTGCGCAATCTCTGCGCGAACGGTGTCGATTTCGGCGCGCAGCTCGTCGAGCGACAGAGCTTCCACGCGGGGTATTTCGGCTTTGATAGCCTTCAGCATAGGCTGTATGGCTTTCATGTCGCGGAGCGACTTGTCGCCAAATATCTTTTTAAGAACGGAAGTAAATGACATATTGTGTGATGATCTTTTTTATGGATAATGAAAAAACACTGCCGGCAGCACATGGCCGGCTGTAAGCGGGATTCGGCGCTCAGCGTTTTTCCAACGACAGTGGCGCCACCGAGGCGCCGTTAGGCGAGCGTATGCGCAGTATTCGCGCCACCGTGGGGGCTATGGCGCGCACGTCGACAGGCTGTCCGATAGTCTGCGGAGCCAGCGACGGTGCCATGATGTATGCCGGGGCTGTGGCAGGCGCCATACGGTACACCATGCCGGGCAGGTTCTCGCCCGGAGCCACCAGCGTGTTGTAATCGTCGACAATCTCAAATCCGGGAGTTATGTCGATAAGGAGGTCGCCCGCGCTTTCCTTCACGGTGTTGCGCCGCAGAGCCTCAGGGTGTTCGCCGGCGCGGCCTGCGAGTATGTCGTCGATGGTGTACACACGGTCGACGCCCGTCATTCTCGTAAGGAAGTCGGCAGCCTCGGCACGCACAGCCCGCAAATCGAGCGAGCGTTCCTTTATAAACTTGTGGTTGAGGAAGAAACGGCCGTTATGGTAGGCCGACACAAAGTCGCCGTTGCCATATATGGCCATCAGGTATATATTGAGCAGCGACGCCGCCTTGCGGGTGGAGAACTCGCCGTAGGGAATGGCCCACCTGTCGTCGTCGCGGCGTCCGCGCGGGCGTCGTGGTGTCGATGCAAGCACCACCACGGTGCTGTCCAAGCCCACGCGCCTGTCGATGGTGGCGAAAAGCTTCTCAAGGTCGCGGTCGAGCCTTATGTAGGCGTCAAGTTGCTCCGGACGGTTGTCGGGATTCTTGCCATAGCGGTACGGCTCGAGGGTGTAGCCTATGTTGAGCACGTCAGTAACGCCGGGGTGCGAGCCAACCTTCAGATTGTTAATCAGGTCTGTGGCAACGGCGCTTACCTCGGTGTTTACAAGCGGCGAGTTGGCAAACATGTCAAGCCGCTCGGCACGTGCCCGAGGGAACACGTGGCGGAAGGGATAGCGCGACAGATGGTCGGGAAGCCCCGGATAGTCGGCGGGGGCGAGGAGCGGCGTCCAGCTCATGGTGTCCAGACGCGAGGAGAGTGGCGAGAGCCTGTTGCGCGTAGCCACTGTCACGGGCATGTCCTTGTAGAAGGTCGATGAAGCCCAGTTACCTGTCTTGGCGTCGATCCATATGGCGGCATTGGCGGCATGGCCTGCGAGGGCAAGCGCTCCGGCAGGGTCGGGAGCCACGGCATAAACCACGTTGGTGCCGCCGGAGGCTATGCGGGCCTCGTCGGCGACGGTGCTTACCCGCAGGGCGGCAGGCGAATATGCGGCGTTGGTGTAGTTTCCGATAACGGCAGGGTCGGAATACACCGGCACGCACCGCAGGGTGTTGCGGTCGAAAATCTCGGCTGCTCCCACGCCGCTGACCGACGGGGCTGCCCCTGTGACAACGGTCGAGGTTGCCGCAGCCGCATCGAGGTATGTGCCGTAGTCGGCTTCGGGAATGACTACCCCGCGCTCCTGAAGCAGGCGGAAGCCTCCCCGGCCGAGCTGCTGGCGCAGCAGGTCGAGGCAATCGCCGTCGAGGCCGTCGACCACTATGCCCACCAGCAGTTTTGCCGGTGCGGGCGAGGCCGCGCCAAGACTCAGCGACGCCACAGACGCCACGAGGGATATTACGATTCTAAGCCGGGTAAGATGATTCACTTCTTATAGCGGGATATTAGGATATAACTGAACGAACGCAGCATTTCTGCCCCTATCAGGGGGGCGAAAGCCGGGTTTGCCGACTGCGGCAGAAAGTACCAGCAGGCACATAATGCCAACAAGACTGCAAAGTTAGTGATTTGGTAGCACATAAGGAACGCTTTCGCCTTTTTTATCCATATAAACACGGCAGGTATGAGGCAAAGCGGATTCAGCCACGCGAAGAGCCAGTTGGGCGAGGTGGCCTCGTGTACCGACACGAATATGAGGAATGCCAGCAGGCAGCCGGTAAGGCCGAGCAGGGCGAAGTAGGCGCAGTCGAACCAGCGCGTGACCTTGCGACGCCTTATGTCGCGCAGGGTTAGCACGAGCGTGAACGCGAAAAACGCCCAGCACACAAACTCCGGGGCGGCATACCACGGCGTGGGAGCCTCTCGCGGGTCGGACACGTCGTAGCCGCTGAGCACGAAGGACTTTCGCACCACCGGCTTCCCTCCGGCCTTGGCCACGGGCAGCATGCCGTCGAGTTCGGCAGGCGCGAAGGCCATCTCGCGGCGCGACAGCTCGTAGTCGATGCCAGAGCCGAGGGCGAGGTCGATGCCGAACTGGTACCACGGATAGTTGGCGTGGTAGTGCCGCATTATGTTGCGGAACGTGTGGCGAGGGAATGAATTGGCCTCGAAAGGCGCCGGGCCGAGGATTATAGAGTCGCCAAGAGCAAGCTCGACGGCACGCAGCGGGCGCGTGGCGCAGTTGTCCTTGACGTAATTATAGCGGTATGTCATGTTCTGAGGCAGGACGTTGGTTTCGAGCAAGTCGAGAAGACGTCTTTTCTGCGCCGGGTCGAGCGCGAGCTCGTGGGCGCTGATTTTACGGCCGCAGGAGCGGTAGTAACGCACAAAAGGCTCCATCGGCTGGCACACGGCCATATAGTCGGTTTCGCCTTTCACGAAGCGATACACGAAGTTGGGCGCGTCGAAATCGAACACTCCGAAGTTGTACACCGCGGGCTGCCGTCCCTTGATATCGACGGCGATAGCCGAGTGTCCCTCAAGCTCGTATATCTGCGCGCCGGGGGCTATGTTGAGGAAATACACCGTGGTATCGGCCTCGGAGGCCGATGCCGCCGGCATGGCAAGCAGACAGAGCAGGAATGCGAGTACGCCGCGTATCACCTTATGTCGATAAGTTTATGCGTCTGCAACGATAGCCGCCACAGAGGGTGCTCCATTATGTATGCCACGGTTTCGGCCGTGTTCTTGCCCGAGCAAGGCTGCAAGAAGCGCAGCGGGCAGCCGAACAGCGCGGCAGTTTCTTCCACATCGTTGCCCTCGTAGACCACCTTCAGCTCGTCCACACGGTTCACGGCCCACGGCGCGGCCTTGGGCGAGCATGTCACCCAGTCGACCTCGGGAGGCACCGGCAGGGATCCGTTCGTTTCTACCTGCACATAGAAGTGGTGCAGTTTGAGCAGGCGGAGCAGGTCGCTGTCGAGCTGCATAAGCGGCTCTCCGCCTGTCACAACGAGGTGCCGCGCCGGAAATCCGGCACATCTGGCGGCTATCTCCTCGGCAGTCATCTCAGTGAATGCCGCAAAATCGGTGTCGCAGAAAGAGCATGCGCGGTTGCAGCCCGAAAAGCGCAGGAACACCGCCGGAGTACCTGTGTAATACCCCTCGCCCTGAAGCGAGTAGAATATCTCGTTTACTCTATAGGTCTTTTTCATAACTTGCTGTGTTGCCTTCGCTTTCGCGGACATCGACACGGTAGCAGTGCTCCACGTTGTCGCATATCCAGCGGGCTATGTTTTCGGCTGTGGGGTTGAACGGCAGAATGTCGTTGAGGCAGCGGTGGTCGAGCGCTCCGAGCACGGTGCGCTTTATGTCGGTGAAGTCCACCACCATGCCGTCGGCATTAAGCTCCTCGGCACGGCAGTGCACAGTGATAATCCAGTTGTGGCCGTGCATAGAGGTGCACTTGCTCTCATACGATAGGTCGAGGCGGTGTGCCGCCGATATTTCGAGTCGTTTCGTTACGTAGTACATAAGCAGAAAGTTCCACCCTATAACGCCTTGGAGGCGCTGATGGTTCAATTTGCAAATATACTACTTTTTTTGTATGAATCGAGATACTTGCGCACCACGCCCGTAAAGTAGACCGTGAACACCGGGAACATCATGACCCCTGTGGCGGAAAGCGCCATCGCCACGGCCTTGCCCACGGTGGTGCAGGCATAGAAGCTCGCACCCAGCGTGGTAGCCTGAAGGACACACCACCACAGGGCGGTCCAGTACGACACCACGTGGGGATTCGCCCCGGCGCCCTCGTAGAGAAAGAATATCAGCGATGAAAAATATACCATCAGCGCCAATATCAGCACATAGGACAGAAAAAAGCCCACGAGCCTGTTTTTGGATATGAACACCACAAGCACCACAAGCGCCATAACGGCCCTGACGGTAGGCACAAAGTGGATTACATAGGAAGCCGTGGCTCCGAGCTTTACCCCGGCGGCTTCCACGATGGCGCTATAGGGAATAGACAGCACGAGTATTATCAGGTGGCTGAAAAAATACCTCGCACGCTTCGGCGACACGTACATATCGACAAAAAAACCGATGAGAAACACCACGCACACAGGCAACTGGACGCTGCGGTAGAATCCTCGGAGAAGGATATCGCCGTCGGTGGCAAAGGCATCGACAGATATGGCCGCCACCAACAAGGCGGAGGCAAGCACCACGAGTATGCGGGTCACTTTAGGGATAGCGGTAAGTATGGCGCGGGCAGACACAGGATTATATGCTTGGTAAGAGGGTGTTTAATACATTCATAACAAGCGGGGCTCCACTATGTTCCGGCGGCGTCACGATTTGTTAAACGACCGTCTGCGGCATAATGGCACAGACCCCGCCCCGGCACGAGCCTAACTTTGCATCGTAATCAAAAAACACAGCACAATGCCGGAAATAACCCCACCACCCATCGACGACAGCGAGGCCCTGCTCGCCGCAATAAGGACAAATGCCGAAACAGCCCACGTGCTTGCCGCCATAGCCTCGGGAGGCGATCCGAACGAACTGATAGCCACCTTGCTGCAACCCGAGGCCGAGCCATCAGCAAGCCCCGAGCCACAGCCTGAGCCTGAAGCAGAGCCTGAACCAGAGCCTGAACCAGAGCCTGAAAAGCGCCCCCTCTACTCCACCCCGGCGGGCAATCAGCCCGAAAAGCCCTCATTCCCCTCCTTCCTCTCGGCCATACGCCGCAGCTTCTGGGACACATAAGCCCCCCGCACAAAAAAAACGCGGCACGCCGCGTCCCTACACCCTTTACTACCACTTAACCACTTAACCACTTACCCACCTAAAAAAATGATTACCACCACAGAAACCATCTCCGCAAACTCTCCCGAACTCCTCCGCAACAGCATCGACGACCGCATAGTGAAAGTACGGCCTATGTCGACGCCCATCGACCAGCTGTCGCGCTGCGGGCGCTCCCGCCGCTCAGGCTCAATGACCGTGGAATACTACTCCGTAGATACCAAGAAGACCGAAAGCTCCATAACCGAAAACGCCCCCGGCGGCGCGGGCGCAAAAAAGTCGGACTCGCTGTTCTCCCACGTTGTAAAGACTGCCGACGACACCATATTCGAGGCCTCTGAAACAATCCTCGTGCCGGAAATCAACGGATACAACGACGACGGCACACCCGGCGGCCCCCTGGTGCTCTACGTCCTCGACCGTCCCACCACGGGAGGCATCGAAGTAGCACCCGTCAACGGCCTGCCCGTGAAGGGAATGACAGGCATGTCAATCAACATGCCCGCGCTGCCGGCAGGAACGCGTCTGGTGCGAATGGGCCGCGCCGCCACCGAGCTCGACGTGCAGACGGCGCAGTTCGCCGCCCTTCCGCAGAAAGACTCCAACCACTGCCAGATATTCAAGATGCAGGTAGAACAAAGCACCCTCGCCAAGATAGCCGAGAAAGAAGTGGGCTGGAACTTCTCCGACCAGGAAGAGGCCGCAATCATCGACATGCGCCTCGGCATGGAAAAGAACTTCATATTCGGCAAGCGCGCACGCCTCTTCGACGCCGCCAAGAACGAGCACGTATATTTCACCGGAGGCATATGGCAGCAGGCGGCACGCTCCCACACTATGCCGCTGGGCAAACTCACCGAAGCCGACCTCATCGACCTGTGCAGCGCCGCCTTCACCGGCAACAGCGGCTCCAAGCGAAAGATACTCATTGCCGGCACCGGCCTTGTGGAAGCCCTCAGCAAGCTGCAGTACACCAAGACGGTAAGCGCCGGCGACACCTTCACCAAATGGGGTATCGAATTTAAGGAAATACGCTCCAACTTCGGCTCGCTCTACCTGCTGCACTCCGAGGTTTTCGACCAGTGCGGACACGCCAACGACGGCTTCGTGCTCGACCCCGACTACATGACCAAATACGTCCACGTGCCTTTCCAGGCCGAAACCCTCGACCTGCGCCGTTCCGGCCAGCGCAATACCGACGCCGTGGTTCTCACCGAAGCCTCGTGCCTCGTACTGCGATACCCGGCGGCCCATATACGAGTAATCGGACAGACCGAAGAGCAATCCGAATGAAGATCACACTCACCAAAGACCAGATAATCAAAAGCCGCCGCATAGCCGACGGCTTTGATTATACCCTGAACGGCGCAAGCGTGGAAAGCACCACGGGCATCGACCTCGACGCTTATCTCGAACGCGACATACGGCAGCGCTACCTCGAACTAATCGACACAGCGCCCCCGCACCTGCTCGCACCGGGCAACATAGCCTCGCAATGCAGCCTCAGCACCGCGCAGGGAGCCGCCACGATAAGCACTCCGGCAAACTGCCGCCGGGTGTTCGACGTGCGGCTTGGCGGGTGGCTGCGCCCCTGCGCCGTGCTCCCGCCCGAGCTGGCCGAAGCCACGATACGCGCCCGGTCGAACCCCTACGCCGCTGCCACGCCCGCCAACCCCGTGGCGGTAGAACTGCCCGGCCGCACCGACGGAGGCTCGCCATCGATAATGGCGTGGCCTGCCGGCTCAGCGATAACGGCGGTAAACGCCGCCACCGACCCCGGCCCCGACCTCTACATACTCGACGAAGCCGCCCTCCCCTACTTGTTAAAGCCCCTGACGCCCTTAAAGTCCTTAAAGCCCCTATCTTAAAATGATTGACACCGCATACCGAGCGTGGCTTGCCGGAGCCCGCTTCCGAGCAAGGCGCGAGCGCTACAAGCGCTTCACCTACGGCGACCAATGGAGCGACATCGTGGAAGATGCCGAGGGACGGCTCATGCGCGAAGACCGCCTGATACGCCTCTCCGGCAAAAGACCCGTCACCAACAACCTTATACGACAGCTCGTAAAAAACATAGTAGGCCGATACCGCACCCGCTGCGCCGAAGCGGCCGTGTATGCCGGCCCGCACATAGGCAAGCTCGCCAAAAGGAACGCCCTCGCCGAGCTTGACAGCCGCCTTATCGAGGAATATCTCATATCGGGCTGCGCCATACAGCGCATCGTGGCCGAGCCACGGTTCAGAGGCGACGGGGTGTGGATCGACAACGTAGACCCCAGAGCCTTCTTCGCCAACAAGTTCTGCGACCCTCGCGGCTGGGACATCGAGCTTATAGGCATGCTCCACGACATGACCTTTCCCGAACTCGTCAACCGCTTCGCAGGCGGCAAGACCGCCCGCGAAGAAGAACTACGGCGCCTCTATTCTCCCGAGAGCGCCCCCGACATGCCCGATATGACCATAGGCGAGGCTCTCGACGGCGGCGGCAGCTTCTACCGCAGCGCCGACCCGAACCGCTTCCGGGTTATAGAGGTATGGAGCTTCGACGCCCGCAAGGACGCCGACCCCGACTGCGCCAGCCGCTCCTTCGCCTGGCACTGCCGCTGGCTCGCCCCGGACGGCACGGTTCTCTCCGAGTACGACTCCCCCTACGCCCACCGCTCGCACCCCTTCGCCGTAAAGTTCTACCCCCTCACCGACGGCGAGATACACTCCTTTGTGGAAGACGTGATAGACCAGCAGAAAGCCATAAACCGCCTCATGGTGCAAATCGACCATATAATGGCCACATCGGCAAAAGGCGTGCTGCTCTTCCCGCTCGACCAAAAGCCTGCCGACATCGACTGGCGCGACATCAGCGAGCGCTGGGCGCAGCCCGACGGCGTTATCCCCGTCACAGGCCGCGGCGCCCAGATGCCCTCGCAGGTCGTGACCAACACCTCCAGCACAGGCGCCTACCAGCTCCTGCAGCTACAGATGAAGCTCTTCGAGGACGTGTCGGGCGTGAGCGAGGCCCTATTGGGCAAGGGACTCACAGGCGCAAGAGGCTCAGAGCTATACGAAAGCCAGCTCAGGAACGCCACGGTGGCGCTCGCCGACCTTTTCGACTCTTTCTCGTCATTCATAGAGGAACGCAACGACAAGGCTGCCGAAAGCGATATAAACTCCCGATAGTTAGCATTATTTAACGGCAGAATTTCCCTTTTGACCAGCTTTATGGTCGAAAGGGAAATTTTCTACACTTATTTATTTAGTAATTTTGCAGCGTTTTTATGCTGTATAACATAACCGTACGCAATCAATCCAATAGACACGATATGAAAATTAAAGCGTTGACATTGACAGTTGCAGCCGCCGGCATGGCTCTTCTGGCACTCGTAAGCTCCTGCGGAGGCACTTCGCAGACACAACAGGGAGCTGGCGCCCCTCCCGAAATCGCCGTAATCACCGTAGAACCCGGCACAGCTGAATTTCAGAGCCGCTATCCGGCCTCCATCAAAGGCAAGACCGACATCGATATCCGCCCGCAGGTAACGGGATTCATCACCAAAGTACACGTCGACGAAGGCCAGGCAGTGCGCCGCGGCCAGACTCTCTTCACACTCGACCAAGTTCAGTTCCAAGCAGCGGTAGACCAGGCCGCAGCCAATGTCAACTCGGCCAAAAGCGCCGTTTCGACTGCCGAAATCACCGAGCAGAACAAGCGCATGCTTCTTGACAAGAACATAATCAGCGAAACGGAGTGGCAGATGGCCGCCAACCAGCTCGCGCAGGCCAAGGCAGCTCTCGCGCAAGCCAACGCCGCCCTCACCACCGCCCGCAAGAACCTCGCATACACAGTTGTTACCGCTCCGAGCGACGGCGTGGTAGGCGTGATACCCAACCGCGAAGGCTCGCTGGCATCTCCCTCGTCGGCACAGCCCCTCACCACCATCAGCGACAACAGCCAGGTGTACGCCTACTTCTCGCTCACCGAAAAAGACCTCCTCGGCCTCACCGACGGCGGCAACAGCTCCATAGCCCAGCAGATCGGCTCTATGCCCGAAGTAAAGCTCGAACTTGCCGACGGCACAATCTACCCCTATGAAGGCAAGGTGGCAACAGTGTCGGGCGTAATAGACAACTCCACCGGCGCCGCGTCGGCACGCGCCCTCTTCGACAACCCCAGCGGCATGCTCCGCAGCGGCAACACCGGCCAGATAATCATACCCCGCAAAAGCGAGGGCGCGCTGGTAATTCCCCAGAAAGCGACATACGAGGTTCAGGACCTCCGCTACGTATACACTCTCAACGACTCCAACGCCGCCGTAGGCACACAGATCACAGTGTCGCCCTACAACGACGGCAAGAACTTCGTGGTAACCTCCGGCCTCAACGCCGGCGACCGCGTGGTTATCGAAGGTGTGGGCACAGTGGTACGCCCCGGCACAGTAATCACGCCCAAAAGCCCCGCAGCCCCCGCCGCACAGTAAGCACGGCGGTTTTTACAACCAACTAACATTCATATATAAGGAATGAAACTCGATAGATTCATTAACCGCCCGGTGCTGTCGACGGTAATCTCGATTTTTATCGTGCTGCTCGGCCTTATCGGTCTGGCCGCACTCCCGGTGACCCAGTACCCCGACATAGCACCTCCCACAATATCGGTAAGCACAACATACAGCGGTGCTAACGCCTCCGCCGTGCTGAACTCCGTAATCGCCCCCCTCGAAGAATCCATCAACGGCGCCGAGGGTATGACATATATGGAGTCGACGGCCACCAACACCGGCTCCGCCACCATCAACGTGTACTTCGAGCAAGGCTTCGACCCCAACATGGCAGCCGTCGACGTGCAGAACCGTGTGGCAAAAGCCGCCAACCTCCTTCCCTCGGAAGTAAACCAGGTAGGTGTCGAAACCCGCAAGCGTCAGACCTCGATGCTTCTCGGCGTAGCCCTCGTTGACACGACGTCGACGCCGAAGTACACCCCGGAGTTCCTTGACAACTATATGAAAATCAACATTATTCCCGAGCTTCAGCGCGTAGAGGGCGTGGGCGACGTGATGTCGTTCGGCGCCGACTACTCCATGCGTATATGGCTGAAGCCCGAGGTAATGAGCCAGTACCACCTGATGCCTGCCGACATATCGGCAGCCCTTGCCGAGCAGAACATCGAGGCAGCGCCGGGTTCATTCGGCGAGCAGGGCGACCAGTCGTTCCAGTACACCATGCGCTACCGCGGACGACTCACCACCCCCGAACAGTTCGGCGACATCGTGGTGCGCACCGGAGCCAACGGCGAGGTACTCTACCTCAAGGACGTTGCCGAAATCGAGCTTGGCCGCGTAACATACGGCTTCTCCAACAAAGCCAACGGCCATCTGGCATCTATGGCCATTATCTTCCAGACTCCCGGCTCCAATGCCACAAAGATTATCGAAGACTGCCTCGCGCTATGCGACAAACTCGAATCCGGCATACCCGAAGGCTGTGAGATACAGATACCGATGAACAACAACGACTTCCTCTATGCGTCGATCAACACCGTGATCCACACGCTTATTGAGGCATTCATCCTTGTGTTCTTCGTGGTGTACGTGTTCCTTCAGGATATCCGCTCCACCCTTATCCCTGCCATCGCGATACCCGTGGCCCTTATCGGCACGTTCTTCGTGATGAACCTCATCGGCTTCTCCATCAACCTGATCACCCTCTCCGCCCTCGTGCTTGCCATCGCCATCGTGGTCGACGACGCCATTGTGGTGGTCGAGGCGGTCCACGCCAAGCTCGACCAGGGCTACACCAGCTCGCGCCGCGCCTCCATCGACGCCATGGGCGAGATTGCCGGAGCGCTTATCTCCATCACGCTGGTAATGATGCTCGTGTTTATCCCCGTGTCGTTCATGCCCGGTACCGCCGGCGTGTTCTACCGCCAGTTCGGTATCACGATGGCCATCTCCATCGGCTTCTCGGCTGTCAACGCCCTCACCCTTTCGCCGGCCCTCTGCGCCATCTTCCTCAAGCCCCACAAGGCCGAAGGAGAGCCTGAGGCAAGCCTGCGCGAACGCCTCGGCGCCGCCTACAAAGCTACCGGCCAAGCGATGAAAGAGCAGGCCAAGCGCCGTTTCGCACTCGACATACACCCCCTTATCACCTTCGTGCTGCTCGTAGCCACTATCACCTTCATGGTTTTGGGCTGGTACAGCTTCCACAACGTGATGCTGAGCTGCGTGGCATGGGCAGTGGCCGTCGTGGCCGTCCTCGGCCTCTTCGGCAAACGCTTCCACCGCTCCTTCGAGAAGAACTTCGGCAAACTGCTGGGCGGCTACAAAAAAGGCGCGTCGTGGTTTGCAAAGCACAAGATAACCTCGTTTGCAAGCGTGGTTGCCGCTATCGGCATTCTCGTATGGCTTATGGCCACCACCCCGTCGGCCCTCGTGCCCAACGAGGACACCGGCACAATCTTCGCCATGGTCGATATGCCCGCAGGCTCCTCGCAGGAACGCACTGCCGAAGTAATGAACCAGATCGACTCGCTCGCCGCGCAGATTCCCGGCATCCTTGTGCGTCAGGCCATCAACGGCTACAGCTTTATCGCCGGACAAGGCCCCACCTACGGCGCATTCATCATAAAGCTTAAGGACTGGAGCGAACGCGACGAGTCGCAAAGCGCCGAAAACATCATCAAGCAGCTCTACTACCTCACGTCGCAGCACGTGCGCGACGGCCGCGTGATGATTTTCGCGCCGCCTATGATTTCGGGCTACTCCGCCACCAACGGTTTTGAAATGAAGATGCAGGACCGCACCGGCGGCGACATCAACCAGTTCTTCGGCGTGGTGCAGGGCTTCCTCGCCCAGCTCAACCAGCAGCCCGAGATTCAGGCCGCATACACCACCTTCAATCCCTCCTTCCCGCAGTATATGATCGACATCGACGCCGCCAAGGCCAAGAAGGCAGGCATCAGCCCCGCCACCATACTGCAGACGCTTCAGGGATACTACGGCGGCATGTATGTGTCGAACTTCAACCGCTTCGGCAAAATCTACCGCGTGATGATGCAGGCCGCACCCGAAGCCCGCGTGAACCCCGAAACGCTCAACAGCATCAAGGTGCGCAACGGCAACGAAATGGCCTCGATATCGAACTTCGTGAAGCTCACCCGCGTGTACGGTCCCGACCTTATGAACCGCTTCAACATGTTCACCTCCATATCCGTCACCGGTACGCCTAACCCCGGATTCTCCTCCGGCGAGGCTATCGCGGCAATCGAGCGCGTGGCAGCGCAGACCCTGCCCCCCGGCTACGCTTACGAATACGCCGGCATGACCCGCGAGGAAGCAGGCAGCGGCAGCAGCAACGCCACAGCCATGATTTTCGGCCTCTGCCTCCTGTTCGTCTACCTGCTGCTCTCGGCCCAGTACGAAAGCTACCTGCTGCCCTTCTCGGTAATCCTCTCCGTTCCGTTCGGTCTGGCCGGCGCCTTCGTGTTCGCCCGCATGTTCGGCATATCCAATAACATCTACCTCCAGATTGCCCTCATCATGCTTATAGGCCTGCTGGCCAAGAACGCCATCCTCATCGTCGAGTTCGCCCTCGAACGCCGCCAGACGGGCATGAGCATATTCAACGCCGCAATCGCCGGTGCAGGCGCCCGTCTGCGACCCATCCTCATGACCTCTCTCGCAATGGTTATCGGCCTTCTGCCCATGATGTTCGCCAGCGGCGTGGGCGCCAACGGAAACCGCGCCCTCGGCGCAGGCTCTGTAGGCGGCATGCTCCTCGGCATGATATGCCAGATATTCGTAGTGCCTGCGCTCTTCATCGTGTTCCAGATCATACAGGAAAAAGTGAAGCCCATCGAATGGCGCAACCAGGAAAAGGGCGGCACAATCGAAAACGAAATAGAGCAGTACGCCAAGTAAATCCGAAAGCAATGAAAACAAGCTATATCACACGTGTGGCCATGGCGCTGGCACTCACAGCGGCATTCAGCAGCTGCCACATATACAAAAAATATGAAACGCCCACATCGACAGCCCTCACCAAGGCATACGCCGAGGCTCGCGAGATGCCCGCCGACTCGGCGGCATTCGGCAACCTGCTGTGGGAGGACGTGTTCACCGACCCGATGCTGGCCTCGCTCATCAAGCAGGCGCTGGTCAACAACAACGACCTGCGCAACGCCCAGCTCAACGTCGACATAGCCCGCGCCAACCTCAGGGGCGCTCGCCTGAGCTACCTGCCGTCGCTCGCCCTCTCGCCCAACGGCGCGGGAGCATCCTACGCCGGCAGCGACCTCAGCTGGACCTACACCCTGCCCGCGCAGCTAAGCTGGGAAATCGACATCTTCGGCAAGATTCTCAACAGCAAGCGCGGCGCGCAGGCTGCCCTCTACCGCAGCGAGGCATACGCCCAGGCCGTCCGCAGTCAGATAATATCGGCCGTGGCTTCGACCTACTACTCCATAGCCGCCGTGCGTAGCCAGCTCGCCCTGTCGCGCACCACCTCCGAGCTGTGGAAGGAAACCGTCAACACCATGCGCGACCTCAAGGAGGCCGGACGCGGCGTCACAGAGGCCGCCGTCGTACAGTCGTCGGCAAACTACTACAGCATTCTCGGCTCGATTACCGACCTCGAATCATCGCTCGACAAGCTCAACAACACCATGTCGCTGCTCCTCAACACCATGCCGCAGGAATGGGCCGTGGCCGACAAGGTAGACCTTCAGGTGCCGCAGCTCATACGCGCCGGCGTCCCCATGGTGGAACTTGCCTGCCGCCCCGACGTGCAGGCTGCCGAGCAGAGCCTCGCCGCAGCATACTACAGCACAAACTCGGCAAGAGCCGCCTTCTACCCCGGCCTCACAATCATGGCCAACGGCGGATTCACCAACCTGCTCGGCTCGATGGTGAAGAACCCCGGCGACTGGTTCTACCAGCTCGCAGGCTCGCTCGTGGCGCCGCTGTTCTCGCGCGGACAGAACATCGCCCGCCTGCAAGGTGCCAAAGCACAGCAGCAGCAGGCTATGAACAACTTCGAGTACACCCTCCTCTCGGCTGCAGCCGAAGTGAGCGACGCACTCACCGTGTATGAAAAAAGCATCGAGAAGAGCGGACTCCTCGAAAAGCAGGTGGCCGACCTCGAAAAATCGGTAGAATACACCCGCGACCTCATGCTCTACTCCACCGGCACGACGAACTATCTCGAAGTGCTCACGGCCCAGCAGGGGCTGCTGCAGGCACAGATCGGACAGATAAACACCGAGCTGGCACGCGCCAACGCCGTGATAAACCTCTATCAGGCCCTCGGCGGAGGACGCTGACGCTCCATATAGCCAAAAAAGGCCCGCACCGGCATCGGCGCGGGCCTTTTTTGGCTTCTTTTATTAAATTGTGGAATATTTTGCCTCCCCGCTTGTTAGTCTATAAGAAATTTAATTAAATTTGCTACCATAACTTTCTTCACCCTGAAAAACTATGATAAGTCCTTTAGCTCACGTAGACCCTGCCGCCAAGTTAGGGCAGAACGTAACCATCCACCCATTCGCATACGTAGATGCCGATACCGTGATTGGCGACGGCTGTGAAATCATGCCCTACGCCAGCATAGTGCACGGCGCCACACTCGGCAAGAACGTCAAAGTATACCAAGGCGCCATTGTGGGAGCCGACCCGCAGGACTTCCGCTGGAAAGGCAACCCATCATACTGCGAGATAGGCGACAACACCATAATTCGCGAACACGTGATTGTAAACCGGGGCATATACTCCCACGGAGGCACATACAT
This sequence comes from uncultured Muribaculaceae bacterium, assembly GCA_910579035.1. GTDB lineage: Bacteria > Bacteroidota > Bacteroidia > Bacteroidales > Muribaculaceae > CAG-873. Next base: position 26,515 of record CAJTSR010000005.1, read on the forward strand.
AGGCCCCGACTGCCTCGTGTGCGCCGACAGCCACATAGGCCATGACAGCCGCATCGCAGGCCGCTGCGTAATCGGAAACAGCGTCAGCGTGGCCGGCGACGTGTTTATCGACGAAGGCTCGATTCTGTCATCGGCGGTAGTAGTGCACGAAAAAAGCCGCATAGGCAAGTACGTGCTCATAAAGGGCGGCACGCGCATAAGCTCCAATGTGCCCCCGTTCGTAATCATGGCCCACAATCCAGTGAGCTACTACGGCGTCAACTCCATAGTGATGCAGAAACACTGCGGATTCACCGAGCAGCAGATCGACGACATCGCCAAAGCGTACCGCCACATATACCAGTGTTCGACATCGGTGTTCAACGCCCTGAAGCGGATAGAAACCGACATCGACCCATCTCCCGTGCGCGAAGAAATACTCACCTTCGTGCGCGAAAACAACATGAAACTTGCCGGCGACCGCTTCGAAGCCGACTAATACATTGAATACAGAGGCGTATAAAGCCACAAAAACACTGCACTCATCGCATCAATATGTTAATAAATGTTACCCCCCCCCATTTATTAATTAAAATTTCAAAAAAGCTATTGCATTTTGAGTAATTTACAATATTTTTGCAAGTGTTTTTCATAGTATTAGATTAAGATAAAGGTTTAATTGGAAAAGGGACGTTGTGAAACATCCCTTTTTTTATGCGCGCCGCAAGAATTACGTCCGATACTTTGTTAATATAACAGCATTTTCTATTTCGCCGGATTTCATAGTTGCAAATCCGGCTTATATCATTAACTTTGTAGATTCATAAAAAGACAACTATACAGAATGACAACATTTGAGGAATTAGGCGTGCGCCCCGACCTGCTGCGCGGCATAGCCGAAATGGGCTTCGAGAATCCGATGCCGGTACAGGAAAAGGTGATACCCGTGCTGCTTGGCGGCGACCACGATCTCGTGGCTCTCGCCCAGACAGGCACAGGAAAGACAGCGGCCTACGGACTGCCGCTGATACAGCGCGTCGACATAGCTCGCAGAGTGCCGCAGGCCCTCGTGCTTGCACCCACACGCGAGCTTTGCCTCCAGATAGCCGGCGACATGGCCGACTTTTCAAAATACGTGCCTGAGCTTGAAGTGCTGCCCGTATACGGCGGCTCAAGCATCGAGAGCCAGATACGCGCCCTGCGAAAGGGCGTGCAGATAATAGTGGCCACGCCCGGCCGACTGATCGACCTCATAAACCGAGGCGTCGTAAAGCTCGACGACGTGCACACCGTCGTACTCGACGAAGCCGACGAGATGCTGAACATGGGCTTTGTCGATTCCATCAACGACATCCTCGCCCACGTGCCCGACAACCGCAAGATGCTCCTCTTCTCGGCAACCATGCCCAACGAGGTGGCAAAGATAGCCAAGCGCTTCATGCACCAGCCCGAGGAGATAGTGATAGGCACCCGCAACGAAGGCGCCAAGAACGTGCGCCACGTGTACTATATGGTAAACGCGCGCGACAAATACCTCGCCCTGAAACGAATCGCCGACAACTCCCCGAACATATACGCCATAGTGTTCTGCCGCACGCGCCGCGACACCCAGGAGATTGCCGACCAGCTAATAGCCGACGGATATAACGCCGACGCGCTCCACGGCGACCTCAGCCAGCAGCAGCGCGACATCGTGATGAAGAAATTCCGCGACGGCGTGATACGCATGCTCGTGGCCACCGACGTTGCCGCCCGCGGGCTCGACGTCGACGACCTCACCCACGTGATAAACTACGGACTCCCCGACGACACCGCAGTGTACACCCACCGCTCGGGCCGCACAGGCCGCGCCGGCAAGACAGGCGTGTCGATAGCCATAATCCACTCCCGCGAGAAAGGCAAGCTGCGCGAAATAGAGCGCATAATCGGCAAGACCTTCGAGCGCAAGGAAGTGCCCACACCGCAGCACATCATAGAAAAGCAGCTCTACAACCTCGCCGACCGCCTCGAGCGCGTGGAAGTGAACGAGGAGGAAATCAACCAATACCTGCCCGGAGTGCTCCGCAAACTGTCGTGGCTGTCGACCGAAGACCTTCTCAAACGCGTGCTCTCGCTTGAATTCAACCGACTGCTCGACTACTATAAAGACGCGCCCAACATCGACTTCATCGACGAAAAGCCCTCTAAGAAAGACCGCAAGGAGCGTGCCGAGAAAGGCCCCCGCACCGACAAGGAAAAAGACCGCCGAACCGCCGAGCGCGGAATGGCCCGCGTATACATAAACCTCGGCAAGGCCGACGGGTTCTTCGCCGGCAACCTTATCGACATGCTCAACAAGAACGTCGACGGCAAGCGCGTCGACGTGGGCCGCATCGACCTCCTGCCCGGATACTCGCTCTTCGACGTCAAGAAAGGCGACGCCAAGCGCGTGGTGGCTGCCCTGAAAGGACTGATGTTCTTCGGCAAGCAGGTATACAGCGAAATCGCCGACGCCGAGCGCGACTACGCCCATACCTCCGAGCGCAAAACGAAAAAGAAAGAACGCAAACCCCGCAAATGATAAAACTGATTGCCGTAATAACGGCCACAGCCGCATTCATACCTGCAGCCGCAAGAACCGCCGCCGACTTGTTCGCGGCGGCTCCGGCTGCCGTAATACCAACACTGGCTGCCAACACGCGCCTCGACATGCTCGACTACTTCCGCAGCGGACTGCCGACCGCCTCGGCAAACACCCTCGACGGAAAATCGCGCATCACGGCACTTGCCGACGATGCCGTCGACGTGCAGATAGGCCGTGACTCGTCGATGCAGCTCGTGATGCTTCCGGGGCGCTCCGACACCATAGTGGCAATCGTCGAAACAGTGCTTACGCCCATAGCCGACAGCTCCATACGGTACTACCACGCCTCCGACTGGAGCGACGCCAAAGGCCCCGCCCTGCCCGGCAAGGCCGACTTCGTGGAGCCCGAACGTAGCAAGGAAGCCCGAACGGCCGACATGCCGACATTCATCTTCGTACGCGCCGAGTACAAACCCGACGAGCACATATTCGTGTTCACGAACACCACGGCGGCATACTACGCCGAAAGCGACCGTCCCGACGGCCTCGCCCTCATGCGCCCCGTGCTCAAAATGAAATACTCTCCTAAAAAATTCACCCCCGTCAGCAAATGACCGACAGCCCCATAAGCCTCTACGAGCTGAACAGGCGCATAACCAACGCCATAGCCGTGGCGCGCGACCTCCAAGGCGTGTGGATAACCGCCGAAACCTCCGACGTCCGCACCTCGGGAGGCCACTGCTACATGGAGCTGCTGCAGAAAGACGAAAAAACGGGAGCGCCCCTCGCTAAATGCCGCGCCGCCATATGGGCATCGGCCTTCGCGCGGCTCGGAGCCATGTTCTATGCCGCCACAGGCACACGCCTGCGGTCCGACATGAAGATAATGGCGCGTGTCAACGTCGGATTCCACGCCGTATACGGCCTCTCGCTCATAATCACCGACATCAACCCCGACTACACCGTGGGCGACCTCGCCAGGCGCCGCAACGAAATCATACGCCGGCTACAGGCCGAAGGCGTATTCGACCTCAACCGCACCCTGCAATGGCCCGCCGTACCGGCCCGCGTGGCAGTGGTGTCGGCCCGTGGCGCTGCCGGATACGGCGACTTCGTTAAGCACCTCCACGGCAACCCCGCGCGCCTGCGCTTCGCCACAACCCTCTTTGAAGCAACACTGCAGGGCGAACGCACCGTTCCGAGCGTCATAGCCGCACTCGAAGCAGTGATGGAGCGCGTCGACGACTTCGACTGCGTGGTGATAATACGCGGCGGCGGAGCCGTGAGCGACCTCGCCTCTTTCGACGACTACTCCCTCGCCTTCCACGTGGCCCAGTTCCCCCTGCCGGTGATAGTGGGCATAGGCCACGAACGCGACATAACCGTGCTCGACTACGTTGCCAACACCCACGTCAAAACCCCCACGGCGGCAGCAGAGGCACTCATAGCACGCGCCAACGCCGCATACGAACGCCTCAAAACCCTCGGAAACGAGATACTCCAGACAGTATCGGCACGCGTGGCCGGACAGCGCCAGCAACTGGCATACTACCAAGGACTCCTGCCCGCACTCGCACGCAACGTCCTCGAAAGCAACAAGCGCCGCATAGGCCCCGAGATACCCGCAGCCATAGCGAGCGCCGTGCGCAGCCATCTGGCGCGCAGCCGCGACCGGCTCGACTCCCTCGGTCTGCTCCTCGACACCCTCGCACCCGAAGCAACCCTGCGACGGGGCTACTCCATAACCCGTGCCGCAGGACGAGCCGTGACCGACAGCTCCTCCCTCAGACCAGGCGACACTATCACCACCACCTTTGCCTCAGGGCCCGACATCATATCCACCATCACACAGTCAATCGAATAAAAAATGGCCAACACCGACACCACATACGCCCAGGCACTCGCAGAACTCGAAAAAATACTCACACAGCTCAGAGCCGAGAACTGCGATGTCGACACACTTGCCGAACGCACACGCCGCGCCGCCGAACTCCTGCGCGACTGCCGCTCGCGCCTCACACGCACCGAAGACGAACTCTCCCAAATCCTCGCCGAACTCGAGCAAGCCACCTCCTAATCCCTCATTAAAAATTCCTCATTCCTCACTCCTCATTCCTCACTCCTCATTCCTCATTCCTCATTCCTCATTCCTCATTCCTCATTAAAATGCCTCTTCGCCTTATCGGCGAGATAACGCCGCGCCACCTTCGCCCAGCGCGCATCTGAGCAGGTCGATTCATTCTCCAGTATCGACATAAGCTGCCAGAAACATATCAGCCCCGTTAGGCCGCGCACGGCGTCGAAGCCTTCCACCATACCCTCCACCACGTACTTCTGCATCAGAGCCGCCACAGCCAGCGCGCCGTAGCACTTGGCAAGCGTGCCAACAACGCGGCCAAAGCGGCGCGACGACAGCCGTCCGGCAGCCGAGGCAACACCCTTACGCCGCATACGGCGTCCGAGCTGCCATGCCGACACCACATCGGCAAGCACCATCACAGTGCATAACAAAGCGTATGGCGCCAGCGGAGCCAGAAACGCAGCGAGCATACCGGCCACGGCACTCGCAATCACCTTTATCAAATTTGCTTCCATAGGTTTTTTAATGCAAATATCGCCTCCGGCCGAAGGCGGCAATCCCCCGAAATGCCAACAAGAACCTTTTAGAGTATGTTTACTTTTGGCTTATGTTAAGATTTAGAATGATTTTTCGAGTATGTTTTGAGATTGAATGAAGGACTTATGGGGTTCCATAACGACTGAATGAAAGCTTGAAACAGACCGAAAAAGCTTCTAAAGATTTCATAGAGTTAAAAGTAAACATACTCTTAACCTTGTGCAAGACCGCCAAAAATGGTAATTTTGCACCACGTACCCGCATAACCGACACAGATGCAGAAAGTAACCATATACGAACCCGTACACGACGAACTCCTCCCCCTCACATACACCCGCCCATGCGGCGCACTACGCGTGGGCATCGACACTATAGCCGAAAAATGGCAGGCAATCCTGCCCGGCGAATACACCTGGGACGTAAGCACGCCATACCTCCGGGACCTATATCCCGCCGCACAGCCCGACAGCGACACCCTTTTCATTGCCGGCAATATACTGCCCACGCCCCCGATAGCCGCACAGGCTGCCGCCCTGCAGCCCGGCCAACGCCTCGAAAGCAAAGGCCGCGTCATAGCCTACCGCCACAGTCCCGACACCGCCGTCGAAGCCTGCTCCGACGTGCAGGCCGTCGACCACCTCTACGACATATTCCTGCTCAACGGCGAGGCCATAAAAGCCGACTTCGCCCGCATGGCCTGCCAGCCCTCGCAGCCGCTAAGCCCCACCAACACCGTCATCGGCGACCCATCGCTGATATACATCGGCGAAGGAGCCACCGTCGAAGGCGCCTTCCTCAACACCACCCAAGGCCCCATACACATCGGCGCGCACGCCGAGGTGATGGAAGGCTCCATGATGCGCGGCCCCATAGCCGTGTGCGAGCACTCGGTGGTCAACATGGGCACCAAAATATACGGCTCGACAACCATAGGCCCGCACTGCAAGGTAGGCGGCGAGCTGAACAACGTGGTATTCCAAGGATACTCCAACAAAGCCCACGACGGCTTCCTCGGCAACGCCGTCATTGGCGAATGGTGCAACATCGGCGCCGGCACCGTCGCCTCCAACCTCAAAAACGACTACACACCCATACGCCTCTGGAACTACCCCTCGGGGCGATTCCTGCGCACCGACCTCCAGTTCTGCGGCCTCATAATGGGCGACCATTCAAAGACCGGCATAAACACGATGATAAACACCGCCACCGTGCTCGGAGTAGGCGTCAATATCCACGGCTCGGGCTTCCCGCGCAACTTCGTGGCCTCCTTCAGTGAAGGCTCGACGGCTGGATACACCGAAGTGTCGATGACAAAATTCTTCGACATAGCCTCCCGCATGATGGCACGTCGAGGCCGGCAGCTAACCGAAGCCGACCGCCGCATGTTCTACGCCATCCGCGAAGCCGCCGAAGCCTACAAGTAGCCCGCAATTTTTGGCAAGTATCATTCTCTCAAAATTTTGCCGGGTGGAAAAAAATTGCTACCTTTGCAGCCGGAAAGAACTATCATTTCCACTCAAACAATTAATTATCAACCCCAAATGCAGTACGAAACCGTTTTCATTTTAACTCCCGTTTTGTCTGACGCTCAGATGAAGGAAGCGGTAGAAAAGTTTGCTAAGGTGCTCACCGACAACGGCGCTACCATAGTAAACACCGAGGAATGGGGCCTGCGCAAGCTCGCTTACCCCATCCAGAAGAAATCGACCGGCTTTTACAGCCTTATCGAATTCGAAGCTGATCCCCAGCTTATCCGCAAGCTCGAAACAGCATACCGCCGCGACGAGCGCGTTCTCCGTTGGCTCACCTTCCGTCAGGACAAGTATGCAGCACAGTACGCCGCCAAGCGTCGCGCACGCCGTGCCGCACAACCCCAAGCACAAACCGTAGAAACCAAGGAGGACTAAACAATGGCACAGCAATCCGAAATACGCTACCTCACTCCTATGTCGGTAGACGTAAAAAAGAAAAAATACTGCCGCTTTAAGAAATTCGGCATCAACTTCATCGACTACAAAGATCCGGAATTCCTCAAAAAATTCCTCAACGAACAGGGCAAAATCCTCCCCCGCCGCATCACCGGCACTTCGCTGAAGTTCCAGCGTCGCGTGGCTCAGGCCGTTAAGCGTGCCCGCCATCTGGCCCTGCTTCCCTATGTAACCGACTTGATGAAATAACCCTTAAAGCCAGGCTCTACAATGAAAATCATTCTTAAAGAAGACGTCAGCGGCCTTGGATACAAGGACGACGTAGTAGAAGTAAAAAGTGGTTACGGCCGCAACTACCTCATTCCCTTCGGAAAAGCCGTTATCGCTACTCCCTCGGCTCTTAAGGTGCTCGCCGAAAACCAGCGCCAGCGTGCCCACAAGCTCGCCAAGATCAAAGCCGACGCCGAAGCTCTCGCTGCTGCCATCGCAGACGTTAAGCTCACCATCGGTGCCAAGACAAGCGCCACAGGCACAATCTTCGGCTCTGTAAACAGCCTCCAGATTGCAGAAGCTCTCGAAAAGCTCGGCCACAACATCGACCGCAAGCTCATCGACATCGAACCCGTGAAGGAAGTAGGCGAATACACCGCCACAATCCGCCTCCACAAAGAAGTTACCGCTCAGGTAGCATTTGAAGTGGTTGCCGAATAATTCCCGGTAACATAAAACCTCTAAGGCCCCTAAAGACTTTAAAGTCCTTAGGGGTTTTAAGGTCTTTGGTGGCCTTAAAGCTGCCGCAGGTCGGCGCCCGCCGGAGTCTGGAATATGCGGAGGCCGAACAGCTGCACCGTGGCATACACGTGGTCGAAAATATCGCTCTGCAGCTGCTCGAACTCCTTCCACTCGGTTGTTTTGGTAAAGAAATACAGCTGCAAAGGCAGTCCCGACGGCGTAGGCTCCATCTGCCGCACCATCGACATCATATCGTGGTTCAGCGCCGGGTGCGTGGCAAGATAGCGTTCCAAGTAGCGCCGGAGCAGGTTCAGGTTCACCGTCCTGCCGGCCTCGCCTACCGTAAGCCCGTCGAGCCAGCCAAGGCGCTCAAGCCCGGCAAGCTCGGTATCGGAGCAGAAACGCACCGAATTCACATCGATAAACACCGAACGCTCCACACGCCGGCCGCCGCTGGCTCGCATCGGCTGATAATTGCGGAAAGAATCCGACACAAGAGAGTACGGCGGTATTGTCGATACCGAATTATCCCAATTGCGGATTTTCACAGTAGTAAGCGTGATGTCGAGCACCTCGCCGTTGGCTCCGTGGCGCTCGCTCACTATCCAGTCGCCGCGCCTGAGCATATTGTTGGCCGTGAGCTGCACCGAGGCCACAAAGCCAAGAATAGTGTCCTTGAACACCAGCATGAGTATACCCGCAGTGGCTCCGAAAGCCGTGAGAATGCCCAAAGGATTGCGTCCTATGAGTATGCCTATGCCAATCACCGTACCCACCAGCACCACTATCAGTATGAGCGTCTGCCTGAAACTGCGCACGGCATACTCCTTGAGCTTCGGACGCCGCTCGAAGGCGCTGAAAAGATTATTGATAAGCACCACGACGATATACACCACAGAAGCCACGATGTAGAGCGATGTCAACACGCCCAACCAATGGAACGATGCGGCGCTCACGCCGAAGAAGCCGGGCAGCATCCACCGCACCACAAGCGCCGGGGCAAGCTGCGACACCGCCGAAAGAAAGCGGGGATTGAGCAGGTCGTCATCCCATGTCGTGGCAGTGCGCAGCACTATGTGACGTTCCACCCAGCCAAGGACGAAACGCGACGCATAGAACACCGCCACAGACACAGCCGCGATAAAAAGCACGAGCACAATGTCGATAAGCGCATCAGAGTACTGAGAGTGTATATTCTCTGCAAGAAAGTTCTTTATAAGTTCAAACATACTGCAAAAATACGAATAAGTCGAGCGCAAAAGCAAATTAATTTGCTTTTGCCGAGCGTGAGTATTTAAGACGAAAGTCAAAAATACGAATAACTCCGGCGCAAAAACAAATTTGTTGCCGCACGCGTTCAAAAATATATGTCAAAGGCGCGAAAACCGAAATTTCCGCGCCTTTGACATATATTTTTAAACTACTACTTAGCGAACTTTATCTGTACCGGGCCTGAGGCGGTAGTGCCACGGGCTATATACACACCGCGCTCAAGCGACGACACATCGACGCCTTCGCCACCGGCAGCCACGCGCACGCCGCGCACATCGTAAACCTCGATTGCCTCTACAGTGCCGTCGGTTCTGATCATATCGCCGTCAATCCACATCGGGCAAACGCCGTCGCCGGGCTTCACTGTCGAAATACCGCTCGTAAGCAGTTCCACATCGCCATAGAAACCGAGATTATCGAGCAGAAGCGCCTCGCCGGGCAGACTCTTCACATTGATGGCCACATAGACGTCCTTGTCCTTATACTTGCCAAGGTCGATACCTCGGCTCTGCACAAACTCCGGCTCCCGGTCTACGGCCAGCTCTGTATCATAGTTGCTCCACTTGTCTTCCTTGTCCGATACCTTTACTTCGTACTTCTCGGGGAATGAGGGATTATAAGAGTTGGCATTCCATGCAAAATATGCGTTCTCGCCGGTGACACGCACTTTGGGCATCACGATATAACGGTCGGCGCGCACATCGTCCTCAGTAAACCATGTGGCAGTTGCAAGAGCATACTTGCCAAGCAGCGCATGGCTTACCTTGAAGAGGCCGAAGCCGTCTTCGTTGAACTCTGCTCCCGCGTCGGGGTGAATCACGCCGATATCCTCTACTCGGAATGTGAACTCACCGGGCAGTTTCTGATCCTCGAAGTCCCAATGTGCCACAGGGCTGCCGAGCACCACGACAGTCTTTTCAACCACGTTGTTAGCAGCATTATTGTCCTTGTCGCACACTACCTCTACCTTCACAGCGTGGGAGCCTTCGGCAAGGCCGTCGAACACACCGGGCTTGGAAACCTTCTTGATTTCCTGTCCGGCAACTGTCACTGCGAAAGAAGTGGCCTTCGCGCCGTCGACATACACGTTCACTGTCGCATCAGCCGAGATTATGCCCACGTTGCGAAGCTCGAACTCGAGGTCGCGCGAGTTGGCGCCGCGCAGGTATTCTACCGGCGACGAGATATCGCCCGCAATAAGGTCGAGCGACGTATCCGATATACGGTCGATAGTCAGGTCGTCGACAAGCAGCCAGTTCTCATTTTTATTGCTGAAGCAATAGAAACCGATATATATGTTTCCGGCCTCGGCAACGTTGAATATGGCTATGGCCTCCTGATACTTGGAGTTTACAACAGGGTCAAGCTCGATAAGCACATTGGTCATCGCCGCGGGGTCCTGCGATGTTCCGTAGCACACCTTCATACGCTCGGGGTGGCCGTCAGTAGCCGAATACCAGAATTTCAGCACATGGTAGCCGGCCTCCATGCTTACAGGCTCGAGTATGCACCAGTCGTCGGCGTTGTTATTGGAATCGTAATTGTAGGCCAGGCAGCAGTCGCCGGTGCGGGAATACTTGTCCCAAAAGCCGTTTGTATAGCGCGACCACTCTCCGTCGTCATTGTTGTTGTTGACGAACTTGAACATCGAAATATCCTCGTCAAGCTCGAAGCCCATCGAATAGGGAACCGGTGCCGGGCCGATATGCTTCACCGTGACCTCTGTGGCATCGTTGGCAGTGAGCACATCGTCGGCATGCTCTGTCCACGCCTTAACCACATAGTTATGGCGCAAAATCGAAAGATCGGCAGGGGTCTTGAACGTATGCTCGTAGCTCTCTCCTGCCTTGAGGGCCTTTGCCACGTCTTCTTTCACAGCCTCGCCACCGTCGATAGAGTATGCTACCGCGAAATTATCCACATCGACAAGGCCGTCGTTCTGCACGCGCACCTTCACCGTTTCAGAGCCAAGACCCTCGCCCTCGACAGGCGATATTATCTCGGACACACGAAGGTCGACAGGGTTCGACACCTCCTCCACAACCACATTGCACACATACAGATTATAGCGGTTTTTGGGTGTCACGGCATGGAAACCGATAAAGAAATCGCCGGCCTTAAGGTCGAGCAGGAAATATCCGCCCTCCTTTTTGTCGACTATGTTGCGATGCTCGGCTTTCTTGGTCTTCATACCTTCAACGCTTTGGGCATCACCGCACCACACATCGAGTTCTTCCTTGTACGAACTTCCCGAAAACTCGTAGCGCACCACGTAGCTGCCGGCCTTCTCGATTTTTATGGCAGGGGAAATCAGCCAGTCGTCGGCATCGTTTGCCGCCGAATAACCGTAGAACACATTGCTCGGTCTGCTATCTGAAGCCTCGAATTTAAAGGACTTACCGTCGCTGTTGGCATCGACGACGCTCCACTTATTGAATGCGTCCTCAGTGGCGAAATCCTCTGAAAACACTGTGTTAGCGGCGGCAACGCCGTTGACACAGAAGACAGCCGCTGCAGCGGCTGCGACAAATTTTAGTAAAACTTTTCCCATAAGCAAAAATTATTTAGCACAGCAGCAAATACATAGCAGTATTAGACTACCATATGTGATTGCACAAATATATGGATTTTATTGTATTATCCAACTGTCATTAGCCATTTAGCCCATATTATCAGCCAAAACAACCAATAAATACCGTTAATCAGCCCACAAACAACAGGATAACTATATATAAGCATAAGCAAGCCACATCGCACCAAATAAAAACTCTCCGATGCTCAAGGCTGCTCGTGCATCGGAGGGTTTTATGTATTGGATATAATGCGGCTATTTCAGCGACCACTCCACACCGTCCTTGGTGTCCTTCACAGAGAAGCCAAGCTCTGCGAGGCGGTCGCGAATCAGGTCGGAAGTACCCCAGTCCTTGCGGGCCTTTGCCTCTGAGCGTATCTGGAGCAGCAGGTCCACCGCCTGTTCGTAGGGGCGGGTGGCATCGGCGCCTCCATCGGCCACGCCCTCGGGGCTGATGCCGAGAATCTCCACCATAAAGGTGTCGAAGAAGCGGCGCAGCGTTTCGAGGTCGGCCTCGGTAGCGCTTGCATTGTGGTCGTTGACCTGGTTGACAATGCGCACGGCGTCGAACAGCACGCCTATAAGCACCGGCGTGTTGAAATCATCGTCGAGAGCCTCGTATGCACGCCCCTCAAGCCCGGACACATCTACCGTCGACACCTCTGCCGGCTTCAGCTCCTTGAGGCGACGGTACCCGTCGAACAGACGCCCGAGCGCCTTCTCGGCACCCTGCAGGGCCTCGTTGCTGAAATCGACAGTGCCGCGATAGTGCGCCTGAAGAATGAAGAAGCGTATGGTCATCGGCGAGTATGCCTGCTCCAATAGCGGATGGGAGCCGGTAAAGAACTCGTCGAGCGTTATGAAGTTACCCAGCGACTTACCCATCTTCTTGCCGTTGATGGTAATCATGTTGTTGTGCATCCAGTAGCGCACCGAGTGGCTGCCGTTGTGGGCCACCGACTGGGCTATCTCGCAATCGTGGTGCGGGAACTTGAGGTCCATGCCGCCGCCGTGTATGTCGAACCGGCGTCCGAGATACTTCTCGCTCATGGTCGAACACTCCAGATGCCAGCCGGGGAAGCCCTCGCTCCATGGCGACGGCCAGTGCATTATATGCTCCGGCGCGGCCTTCTTCCACAAAGCGAAGTCGGCGGGATTGCGCTTCTCCTCCTGCCCGTCGAGTGCGCGGGTAGTGGAAAGAAGCTCGTCGATATTGCGGCCCGACAGGCGTCCGTAGCCGAAATCGGCATTGAACTTGGGCACATCGAAGTACACCGACCCGCAGCTCTCATAGGCATAGCCGCTGTCAAGAATCTTCTTGATATACTCTATCTGCTCTATGATATGGCCCGAGGCATGCGGCTCTATCGAGGGCGGCAGCACGCCGAGGGCTTCCATCGCCTTGTGATAGCGCAGCAGATAGTGCTGCACCACCTCCATAGGCTCAAGCTGCTCCAGACGCGCCTTCTTGGCGATCTTGTCCTCGCCTTCGTCGGCATCGTGTTCAAGATGCCCCACGTCGGTGATATTGCGCACATAGCGAACCTTGTAGCCCAGATGGGTAAGATAGCGGTACACAATGTCGAAAGTTATCGCCGGACGGGCATGGCCCAGATGGCCGTCGCCGTACACGGTGGGACCGCAAACGTACATACCCACAAAAGGTTCGTTAAGCGGCTTGAATGCCTCTTTCTGGCGCGACAGCGAGTTATAGATAAGTAAGTTGTGGGCTTTCATCGCTTGTTGATTATGCTTCGAAAGGATTCGGAATACCGCCCTTGGGAGGTGTCTGAGGCGTTTTGCGCTGTATCTCGCCGAAAGTCTGCTCATACTTGGCCACATTGTCGCGGAGGGCGAAAAGCAGCGTCTTGGCATTTTCAGGAGCCATTACGATGCGGCTGAGCACGCGTGCCTGCGGCAGATTGGGCGCAAGGCTGATGAAGTCGAGGAAAAACTCGTTCGGGCCGTGCGATATCAGGGCGAGGTTGGAGTACTGGCCGCCGCCGATTTCGGGGGGCAGCTCTATTTTGATTTCTTGTTTCTTTTCCATTATGGTTTATTTATCAGGATTAGGTGAAGGGGTTATTTCGCTTGTCTTGTCGATGGTTACGCAAGAGGGCATCATGGCTCCGTCGTTGAAGTAGTATACCTTGACGCCGTTCACGCCCGGACGGTTCCACAGGCCGGCGATGTTGTACGAGGCATAGAACGCGAAGTTGTACATCGAGCTGCTGTTGCCCGACTTGAACACAACGTGAAGTTCGGGGTATTCGCTGTCGACGGTCTTTTCATCGACATATACATAGAATTTTTTGGGAGTGGCCGTGGATATTGCCTGAAATGCCATGTTGAGATAATATCCCGAACGCCATACCGACGTTCCGGGCATCACGATTCTGTCGGAAGCCCAGTTATCGAGGGTGTCGACCACTGCGGGCACGGGAGCCGAGCCTTTGCCGAGGGTGGGGCTGGCGGCAGCCACCGTCACAGGGCCGCTTTCGCCACGCTTGTTCGACTCGGGGTGGTAGATGGCCAGTATTCGGGTACCGGGAGTGAATATCTCGGTAGAGAATGCCTGTGTGGTGGTAAGAGTGATCAGAGGGGAGTCGTCTTTCTCGCGGAAAGTCATCACCGAGCCGGTGGGCGCGGTAGATTCGAGAGTCACGATGTCGGCGTACTGGTTGTCGGTATCGCTGTCGTCCGAGCTGTTACAAGCGGTGAATGCGAACATTGCAGTGGCAGCAGCCACGATTGAGATTAATGATTTGAACATCTTCTTGCTGTTTTTATTTTGTAGATTGGTTAATTGTCGATATTATCCTGCCGTCGGCCATGCGCACCACGGTGTCGGCATCGGCGGCAAGATTGTCGTCGTGCGTCACGATGGCGAATGTGGCACCAAGCTCGTCGCGCAGGCGGAAGAAGAGGCGGTGAAGCTCGGCACGGTTCTGCAGGTCGAGGCTTCCCGAAGGCTCGTCGGCAAAGACTATCTTCGGGTCGTTGACAAGCGCACGGGCCACGGCGGCCCGCTGGCACTCGCCTCCCGACAGTTCGGACGGCCTGTGGCTGTCGCGCCCTTCGAGATGCAGCCTGCCCAACAGCGCGCGGGCCTTGGCAAAGGCCTCCTGCCGCGACGCCCCTCCGATGAGAGCCGGCATGGCCACATTCTCTATCAGCGTGAACTCCGGCAGAAGGCGGTGGAACTGGAACACAAAACCGATGTTGGAGTTGCGGAAGCGCGACAGCTTGCTGTCGGACAGCGCCGTAAGGTCAACGCCGTCGTAGCGCAGCACGCCGCCGGCATCGGCCGACGACAGCGTGCCCAGAATCTGGAGCAAGGTGGTTTTACCAGCCCCGCTCGGTCCGACAATGGCTGTGACGCGCCCCGGCTCGATATCGATGTCGATGCCTTTGAGCACCTCGAGCGAGCCGAAGGTTTTGTGTATGTTCCGTGCCTGTATCATCAGCAGCCTCCGCAACCGTTGCCACCGCCGCAGCAACCGCCTTCGTGGTCGCCGCAGCTTCCGTCATGGTCGCCGCAGCCACAGCCACAACCGCAGCCGGCCTTGGGCGAGAGTTCTTCGGGAGTGGCCTCGCGCACCTCGCCTACCTCGCCCACAAAGCGCACGCGGTCTTTTGCCAGCGGGTGGTTGAGGTCAAGAACCACGGCGTCGGGGGTAAGGCGCACCACTGTGCCGTCGATGCGGTAACCGTCGGGAGTCATAAGCGGTATCAGCGCGCCGGGAGTGAACATTTCCTCGTCGAACTTGCCGTCGACAAGGAAGTGGTCGCGGGGAATGGTGTAGACCTCTTCCTCCGAGTAGGGGCCGAAGCCTTTTTCCGGCTCGGCGTAGAAGTCGAATTTGTAGCCTTTCTCCTTGCCCTGAAGCTCTTCTTCGAGAGCCTCCACGAATCCGAGGGTAAGGCCGGCAACGGCGCGGTCGGGATCGTCGGCAGTAACTTCGTGTACGAGAGTTTCGCTACCGTCCTTGTTCACGCGGTAGAGCTTATAGCTTATTTCAAAGTATTTTCCGTTTTCTATCTTCATATCGGTTGTAATATGTTCTGTTAATAAAATGCGCACTTAAGCATAACCTTGCATGGCGCATCAAAGTTTTATTTCGGGAACTTTCAGTCGTTCGCCGGCGTCTTCCACTATGGAGCGGAAGTAGCGTTCGTTGTATCCTCCGAACACCGGTTGTTCGGGCATTCCGTCGGCAGTGCGGGCGAACTTGCCGTCAGCTTCTTTCTTGATGTTTCCGTCGAGATACTTCACAAAGAGGTAGTCGCCGAGCTGCTTGTAGTCGGCAGTTGCCTTTGAAGCCCAGTGCATGGTAAGCTGGCGCAGAGCGTCCTGCGAGGCGCCTTCCGCGGCAGCCTTGGCCACGTCGTCGCCTATCTGCTGCTCGAGCGCGCCCTGCACGCGGCGTATGTCGGGTATCATCTGCGAGTAGCGGTTGTATGCCTGGTTGGCCACGTAGTTGTTGACCCAGAACATGGCGTCCCACGACAGGGTATAGAGGTCGGCATGGCCGTCGAGGGCGCGGGGAACGGTGTCGGTGCTGTTGAACACCGGCAGGTACACGCAGGTGTTGGCGTCGTCGACTCCGAACCACAGTATGCCGCGCATGGCGTCGTGGCGAGCCTTGTTCATATCTGCCACGAAGGAGAATCCTGTCTGCTGGGTAGCAATGGCGCGCTCGTGGGTGTACTCCTGTCCGTCAACAGTGTATCCCATAGGACGCCAGCGGTAGGGGCATTCAAACGGGCCTGCGCCGATATCCTTGGTCATATCGAGGTGCGTACCTTCAAAGTGGTCGCGCATCATGCTCTTGAGGTCGTTGGCCGTAAGAGGCTTCACAGGCTTTACCCACAGCGGCATGGGCTCGCCCTTGCCTTCCATTATCCACGGTATGTAGGCGTCGATCTCGGCCTGCGGGGCGAAACGGCGGAAATATGCCCACACGCGGGCGTCGCAGCCTCGGAGCGCTCCGGCATCGGTCACGGCATATGCCAGCGAGAAGTCGAAGTCCTTGTCCTTTCCGCTGAAATATCCCTGCTTGCGGGCGAAATCGATAACATCGGGCGAATAGATGGTGTTCTTATCCTTGAGAGGGAATTTGTGTATGCGGGCGTGGTTGGCATGGCCGCTTATGTAGCCTTCGGGAACGCGGCGGGCAACCCACACGGCGCCCTTGTCGGCCTTTCCCTTGCCGATAAGCTCCATCACCCACACCTCGTCGGCATCGGCTATGGAGAACGACTCGCCCGAGGAAGCATAGCCGTAGTCGCGCACAAGGCCCGTCATCACGTCGATGGCCTCGCGGGCTGTCTTGGCGCGCTGCAGGGTTATGTATATCAGCGATCCGTAGTCGATTATGCCGCTGCCTTCAAGCTCGGGGCGACCGCCCCAGGTGCTCTCGGCTATGGTGAGGCCGTGTTCGTTCATATTGCCGATGGTGGCATATGTATGGGATGCCTCGGGAATCTCGCCAAGGAGCTTGCCGGTGTCCCATTCCACCACCGGTCGCATGGTGCCTGCGGCGTGGTCGGCGGCCGGCTGGCGGTACAGCTCGCCGTAGAGCGTGTGGCTGTCGGCGGCATAGGTTATGATAGAGCTGCCGTCGGCGGTAGCGCCGGGAGCGGCAATAAGGCTCGTGCAGGCCGACGCCTCGGGGGCGGCGAGTGCCACTGCAAGTGCTGCGATGGTGCTGAGAATGGTTCTTTTCATATTTTGTAGTTGGTGCATTATTATATCAACGGCAAATATCATACTTTTATTATCTTTCCGAGCAAGGGATACCACAGATAGCCCGCCACTTCCTTACGGCCAAGACGGCGCATAAGGCCGAGGTATACCTCCACCTGCCGCCTGTGCGACGTCCTCGGTTCGGTGGTGAACTTGTAGTCGACAACCGTCACACCTCCGTCGGGACTTACCACCACGCGGTCGGGGCGGAACGACTCGCCGGTTTCCGGCACATAGATGGAGCGCTCGGCATAGACCTTGTTCACAGGGTCGAACCACGCGCGGGCCTGCTCGCCACCGACCTCGAACGCGGCCTCAAGCTCGGCGCGGTATTCCGCCGCCACAGCCGCCGGGAGCGACAGACGCGCTGCCAGCCGCGCCACCGAGGCCTCCAGTTCGCCGATGGTGCGCATGGAGGCAAGCACCGTGTGGAGGTCGTTGCCGCGCCTTGCGGCCTCGGCCATGAGGCCGCCGGCGGGAGCGCTGTCGCTTATCTCTTTCTCTTCCTCGCCGCCTATGTCGAGGCCGTCGCCGGCAAGTATGTCGTCGATGGCGGTAAGCTCGCGGGTGTCGTCGCGGAACGACACCCTGTATGCCCCGGCAGCATCGGCAAGGCTCTTTTCTTCCTCTTTTTCCTCCGGCACGGTCGGGTAGCCGTAGGCAAACAGGCCGTCTTCAATGCTGTAGAAGTCGCCCAGAGGCATCAGCGACGGATTTGACGACTCCTCGGCATCGCCTCCCGACTCGAAAGCCTCGGCAAGCCACGTGCCCATGGCCTTGCGACCCGAATATACGCACAGCTCGCGCGAGGCGCGGGTGTATGCCACGTAGGCAAGGTTGAGGTTGTCGGCATCAATGGCACGGTCGTTGTCCGCCAAAAAGTCGGCAAAGGGCGAAATGCCGGGAGTTTTGAGCACGTCGGAAGTCGACACGGTGACACGCAGCAGCGGAGGCACCACGGAGTCGTCGATGCCGTCGAAAGCGCCGTCGCCGACAGGAATCCACATCTCGTCGGTGGTGCGGCGCAGCTTCCAGTCGGCTGCCGGCATATGGACGCAGGCACGTTCGAGTCCCTTCGACTTATGCACCGTCATTATCTCCACGGCGTCGAGATTGGCCGCCGCCTTGATAGACCACCGCTCGACATTGCGGTCATAATCGGCCAAAAAGGTAGCCAGCGACGGGTCGGGACCGTCGCAATGCTTCACGGCTATATCCTGCAGGGCGGCTATGTAGGCATACTCGGCCTCGCGCTGGTGCTCGGGTATCTTGCAGGCTATTATGGCCTCTATCAGCGCCACAAGGTTGGCCGGATTCCCGGCGCGTATGTCCATCACCTGCCTGCCGAGGGCGCCCGACGCCTCGGAAGCGTCGCCAAGGGCCAGCTCGAGGGCTTCCTCCGGCTCGCAGCCCTCGCCCCGGAAGTAATCGAAGCGGCTTATCATCATCACGATGTCGGACTGCGAGGCATACTTGGGAGCCTCCGGCGCGCGCGAAGCCTCGGAGGGCGACGCATAGGAGCGCTCGACGAGCTTGAGCATGCCGATTATCGACCGCACGGCGCCCGAGCTGTTGAGCATCAGCGCCTCGCTCGAGAGCAGGCGTATCTCGGGGTGGTGGGCTATAAGGTACTCGGCAGCGGCCTTGGCCTCCTTGCGTTCGCGGGTGAGTATGAGAATGTCGCGCCAGCGATAGCCGGCATCGTGCTGCCGCAGTATCTCTCTTGCCATTTCGGCGAATACCTGCTCCTGTATGCCGTCGGCCTCGGTATCGACGAATTTCAGGCGGATATAGGCCGGAGTGTCGGCCTTCTGCCGCGATGGTGTCTGCACAACGTTGCCGTAGCTGTCGGCACCGCGAAGCCGAGCCATGCGCCTGAACAGGCTGTTGTTGAACCGCACTATCGCCCCGGCGCTGCGGTAGTTGGTATTGTCGGCGGGGTCTGTGCCGCGCAGCGTGTGCGAGGCGGGGAAGTCGCGCTCGCCCACGATATGGCCCAGCAGGGCGCTGTCGGAATTTCTGAAGCGGTAGATTGCCTGCTTCTCGTCGCCGATTATGAGGCAGTCGTGGCCTTCGGCTATGCTGTTGGCCACCAGGGGGCGCAGGTTGTGCCACTGGAGGTGGGAGGTGTCCTGAAACTCGTCGATAAGCAGGCTGTCGAGCTTCATGCCGAGGCGTTCGTATATGAAGGGCATCTCGGCATCGCTGATTATACGCCGCAGGAGGTCGCCGGTGTCGGATATGAGTACGAGGTTGCTGTCTTTGAGGAATGCCTGCAGGTATTTTTCGGCCATACCTATAAACTCGAGCAACGGCAGCGAGTCTCGCACGGCGGCGAGCACGCCACGGCGCGCCACACAGCTGCAGGCCGTGGCGGCAAAGGCGGCAGCAAGCCCAACGGCGGTGTCAAGCTCGGCGCCGAAGCGGGCATAGGCCTTTTTCTTGGTTTTGAGGAATAGGTCGTCGATGCCGGGCGAACCGAGAAGTTTCTGTATGGCGGCGGCCTCCAAGTCCTTGGGACGGAGCGAAGAGGCATCGGCTATGGCCTTCTCGACACGTGCCCGCACGGTTTTGTTGTACACATCGGCCGGTATGCCCGCTCTCTCCATATGGGAGGCAAAGCGCGCCGCAGCGGCTGCGACATCGGCATCGAGCCTGCCGGCCTGGCCGGCAAGAGCGCTGTCGAAGGCGGCTATCCGCGAAGGGTCGGCGCAGTATTCCCTCAGGGCGTCGGCACCTCGGGTATACGTTTCGTCGCCGAGGGCGTCGGCCACCGAGCGCGCAAGGCGTGTGAGAATGTTGCCGGAGCGGTTGAAAAAGTTGTAGCTGCCGCCCTCGCCGAGGCGCGTGAATGCATAGGAGCGTATCCACTCGGTAAGGCGCCGGGCGTCGGCCGGACGGGCATAGTTCAGCTCGTCGAGCATCAGCGATATGCTTTGGGCAACGATGTCGCGCAGGTCGAGGCTCAGCTCATAGTCGCCCTGGTGGTCGACTTCGCGCGAGAAAGTGCGCAGCACCGTCTGGAAAAACGAGTCGATGGTGCTGACATTGAAGTTGCCATAGTCGTAGAGCATCTCGCCGAGCGCCGCTCCCGCTGCCTGCCGCAGTTCGTCGGAAGTGCAGCCGAACTCTGCGCACAACCTCTCGCGGTAGTCGGCGCGGCCGTCGCCTGCCAGCCGGTCGACCTCGCGCACGATTCGGCTTTTCATCTCCTCGGTTGCCGCGTTGGTAAAGGTTATGGCCAGTATGGCGCGGTGGCGGTTGCTGCGGCGCACACCCGAGGGGGCATACTTAGGGCTGTTAAGCACATAGCTCCCGCCGGCATCGTCAAGTTTGATGCCGAGCAGGAGCTTTATGTATTCATAGGCAAGGGTGTATGTCTTACCCGAGCCTGCGGAAGCCTTGTATATGGTAAGCATTATCCAAGTGCAGGGCTTGCCTGAGGGCCTTATGCCAGTTTTTCGTCGAGCAGGCGTATTTTGTCCTGTATTTCGGCGATATCGGCTTTGAGGCGCTCTATGCGGCGGCTCATGTCGCGCACGAGCGAGTCGCCCGACTTCGATTTCGACGACAGGAAGCCAAGATTGTTCTCATAAGTGCGCAGTTCGGCACGGCGCGAGTCGAGTGCGCGCACCATGCGCTCGCGTTCGCGATATAGCTTGTCGGCATCGCCTTCAAGCTGGCTTACAGCGGCCTCGAAACGGTCGCGGCGAGCCCGGCTTTCGGCAATGGCGAAATGGTCGCGCACGGCATCGAGGGCCGAGCGGTATGCCTCGTAGAGCTTGTCTTTCTCGCGGAAGGGCACATGGCCGGTTTCGTTCCACTGCTTCTGCAGCTCGCGCATCTGCTTGAGAGCGGCGTCCTTATCGGGAGCCTCCGTGCGCAGAGCTTCAAGGCGGCCTATGATTTCGCGCTTGGTCTTGAGATTGGCGCTCTCTACCTGGCGCGTGCCCGAACCGGCTTTCTTTTTCTGGTCGAAGAAGAAGTCGCAGGCAGCGGTGAAGCGGCGCCACAGGGCGTCGGAGTATTTTTTTGGAATGGCACCGATGGTCTTCCACTCTTTCTGCATAGCCACGAAGCGCTCGGTGGAGGCGCGCCAGTCGGTGCTGTCCTTGAGAGCCTCGGCCTGCTCCACAAGCTGCTGCTTGCGGGCGAGGTTCGATGACAGTTCCTCGCGGGTGTTGCGGTAAAACTCTGCCTTGGCGGCAAAGAATGCGTCGCAGCACTGGCGGAAACGGCCAAACAGCGAGCGGTTCATCTTCTTGGAAGCGAATCCGAGAGTACGCCACTCTTCCTGCAAGGCGATTATGGTCTTGGTCATATCGTCCCACGCGGCAAATGTCTTGAGCGAGCCGTAGTCAAGAGCCTCGATACGCTCGCAGAGAGCGGTCTTGGCAGCCTCGTTCTCGGCCTCGCGAGCCTTGCGGGCCTCGAAGTATGCCTGATAGCGCTTGTTTACCTCAGCAGAGGCGTCACGGAAACGGTTCCAGATATCGTCGCGCAGCTCTTTGGCTACCGGTCCGATCTGGCGCCACTTGTTGTGCAAGTCCTGCAAACGGCGGTAGGCGGCGATAACGTCTTCCGATTCGGCAAGGCCAATGGCCTCGGCAAGAAGCACTTCCTTCTCGGCAAGATTCTTCTTGAAATCGTAGTCGCGCAGTTCCTTGTTTATCTTGAGGTTGTCGGAATAGCGCTCGCGGGCCTCCTGATAGCGCTTCCACACGGCCGTATCCTCGGTGGGGTCTACCTCGCCGACGGCGTTAAACTCGTCCTGCAGCTCGCGGTAGCGGGGGAATGTGCGGTTTACATTGTCGGTATCATCGGCCAGCGCTATTATCTCGGCTATGATGGCGTTTTTGCGTTCAAGATTGGCGGCGCGCAGGGCTTCCTGGGCGGCAGTCCACTCGGCCTTCTTGGCGCGAAGGCGCTCTATTGCCTCGGCAAAGCGCACGGCGGTTTCGTCGGGTTCGAATGTTTTTTCGGCCTCGCCACCTTCTGCGGCATCTTCTGTGGCCGGTTTATGGAGCATGCTGAACCGCTGGCGCAGACGCCGTATGTCATCGGCTGATATTTCGGCAGCATCAGATGCCAGCAAAGCCTCTGCGGCCTCAAGCAAGGTTTCGGCAGTGTCGACGCGCAGGCTTTCGGCCTCTTCGGCCTCCTGCTCGCCCTCTGCCATGATAAGTTCTACCTCCATTTCGGCTTCTGGTTCGGCCACAGCCTCGGTAGCGGGAGCGTTAACAGCGTCGTCGGCAGCAGCCGCCGGCGCATCGTTGAGAGTTTTCTCCGGAAGCTCGGTGTCGGGCACCCGGACGGGTTCGTGCAAGTCCATAACAAGAATTAATAATGTGTGAGCGAGAATCGTTTTCCGATTCTCGCGCCAAAAATAATAAAAATTCTTCTAACTCCGAAATTTCCTCCAAAAAACCAAAAGCATATTCGCATCCGGCTTTACGAAATCCAAAAAACACAGCACTCCCCGCCTCCGCCAACCCTCTTATAGGCCGTACTGGGCAAGGTGTTCCACGCTCTCACGCGGACTTTCCTTGATTGTGCCAATAATTAACTCTACATCGTAATTGTCAATTACGCCGAGAAAGCTCCATTCGTCGAATTTTTGAGGATAAGCCATCTTGAGTTGCACACAATCAACAAATGAATCATATCTAAGAAACGGGTATTTCGACTGTTTAATCGGCATATGATACATTTTGAGGTGCGCCGGAAGATTCTTGTTTATTTGGGAATTTATGATAACACCTCCATATGCGATACCACAAGAGTCGAAACCAAGGACTATGAAATATTTATTTCGAAATTTATCTCCATCCTTAGGCTTTATTCCATTGGCTTCAGTCATAGTAATTTCATAGACATCTCCTACTTTCACTGTCCTGGCAGCAAGCCGGGAAAGCTCGTTTTCATTAAGAGCGTCCGAAATTTTCATCATTTCAAGGCAGATTCAATCTGCATTTGCTCCTCAATATATTCAATCATTGCATCATCCGCATTGAGTACCTTTGCCATTGAGATAGGCGAAATAATATTTGAACCGTTAACTCTCCGATTAGCCTCGTCCCACGCGCGGTCATGCGATTTTCTCATAAGTTGACCGAATGAAAGTGTTTCGTTTTCCTCAATGGCACTGTCCAATGCTTCTATTTCTGATTTTGACAAGAATCTTAAATCGGACACTCGTTTAGGCAGGAGGACATTGGGCGCGTCCTCTCCTGCATATTGGATAACCTGAGCCAGTTCTGCGGCAAGAGCTATCCTTGGCTGACCAATCTCTTTCACAGCATCGTACAGCCTTGTTGGAACAGGACCGTATTTCAATGCACAAAACTCATCAGGCACCATACTACTACCCCATTTCGCAAGATGCTTCATCTCAGCAAAATAGAGAATCTTAAACGCATGGTAAAAGTCAACTCCGCCAGTCTTGCCAAGTATATACAGTACTAATTCGGTGAGTTTCTTACTTTCAAAATTCGTCATCGGCTGTGTGTGCTTATACTTATCAAACGTATAATACTGAATTGCAGTTTGATTCGTCCTGCAAATGTAACGAAAAAAAACGAAATAGCGAAATTTGTGTTCAACACGGAATCGCTAAAAGCAGGCGAGGGCAAGCAGGGCGAGGGCGCAGCCGGTTGCCATAGCCAAGGCGACGGAGAGCAGGTGGCGTCGGGCAGGAGGCAGTTTACGAGGCAGTCTTCTTGCTATAGCCAGTCCGAAAAAAGCGCCGGCCATACCGGCGAGAGCTATAATCCATGTGTTCATCGTCAATCTATTATGCTGATTTTTACTGCGTTTCGGTGGTATAATTGCGAGCCTGCCCGCGTGAAAGCGCGGGGCAGGCTCGCTGTTTATGCATAGTTTCTACTTGCTTTTGAACGTGATCGGAATGGACATCGTGCTTTTAACGGCCTTGCCATCTATGGTGGCAGGAATCCACTTGGGCATCTTCTTTATCGTTGCAATAGCCTCAGCATCAAGCTCAGGCGACACGCTTTGTATCACGGTGATATTGCCCAGCGAGCCGTCGCTCTCGACTTCAAACTGAACCACGACACGACCCTGGGCACCGCTTTTGACAGCCTCAGCAGGATAGTGTATGTTTTCCATCATGAACTTGTAGAGCTGACCTTCGCCTCCGGGAAAGGACGGCAGCACACCGCTATTCTGCGCCGCAGGCTCGGCTTGCGGGGCTACACTTTTTTCACTACTTTTGCCGGTGGAAACTGTGGCGGGACTGTTGCCGAGCGAAGACACGGTAGAGGCCACCGCCGGAATGTTGACCACTGAGAGTGCCACACCGAGTGCCGGCACCACTGCAAGCGCGCGCAGTCGGCGCAGCTTGCTTGTCTTGGAATTACACATCATAGTAATACGTTTTTTAAGTTTACTGTGGTTCAGGCTGTTGGCGAGAGATGGCATTTTCCGGCCAACAGCCTTCTTTATTAGCAGTATCTGGTATTGCCGGGCTTCGATTCCTGAAGCCAGCACTTTTTCATCGGCTTGGTACTCGTGGACGCAACGCAGTTCGTCGCGCATCAGCCACGAAGCAGGATTGTACCAAAAGACTATGCACACAATCTGGGCCACAAGCAGATCGACCCAATGGAGGCTTCGGAGATGGGCGCTTTCGTGGGCTATGACAAGACTGCCGCAACTTTCGATGTCGTCGCGCGTCATAGCTATATACTTCAACCAGCTGAAAGGCGCCAATGCCTTATTCTTTACAAGGGCCAATGTATATGGCCCTGCCGAACTGCGTTCGGCGCCAAGCAGCACAGCCCAAAGCCTCGCAAATGCAAGCGCCGACGCAACAAAGGCCACAATCGCGCCAACGATATAAATCCAGACCGCGAGGAGTATCCAGCCGAAAGAGGCGCTCCCTAAATCGCCAACCGCCGATATGCTGCTTTCGAGCCTGCCGATAGAGATATTGCCCGGAACAGCCGCACCGATAGCCGGCCAGTCAAACAAGGGCAGAACAAGCGAAAAACAATAAATTGCCAACAGCACAAAGCGGTTGAACCCGGGTTGGTTCTCATCAGCCAGCAAGAGCTTATAGGCAAAGTATCCTACAAGAAGCATCAGGCCGGCCTTGACGGTATAAGCGATAAGAGCACCCATGTCATTTTCGATTTTGCTTGTTTATCATATCTATGATCTCCTGCAATTCGTCGACGGAGATCTTTTCTTCCTCAACCAAAGCGGACACCACCTTGGCATACGAGTTGCTGAAATAGTTCCTCACAATCTGCCCGAGGCTGCGCTTGGCGAAATCGTCGGCACAGGCAATCGCGTGGTATTTGTATGAACCGCCTACAACCTCGTGGCCAACATAGCCTTTTTCTTCAAGATTGCGGACAGTGGTAGACACTGTGTTGAAATGCGGCCTCGGCTCGGGGAAGCACTCAAGCATCTCCCTCACAAACAATGGTCCGCGATTCCACAACAAGGACATCAGCTGTGCCTCGCGTTCACTAAGGTGCTTGTCGTTGCTCTTGGGTCTTGCCATAAACTATTATATTAGTTATATGACGCAAAGATGCAACTATTATTTTAGTTATCCAAATTATTTTCCCTTATTTTTGCCAATCCACACACAATTTTTCTATCTGCGGCGAAAAACGCCGCTATTCACCGCAAATTTGCGGCGAATATTTGGATTTTTCACCGCATTCCATTAATTTCGCGGTATGAACACTTCGAGAAAACACAGCGTTTATATCTGGCAACGAGAAGATTGGCCAAAGTTCAAGTGGGATTCCGACGCACTGCTTGCTCCTTTGAGCCATCTAAGCCAGACGTACGGGCTGCTCAGCGGACGCATGTCTATGCTCGGATTCAACGACAAAAGCCGATCGTCCTTATCGGCTATGGCCGAGGAACTTATAAGCTCTTCTGAAATCGAAGGCGTCATACTCAGCCCCAACTCCGTTCGGAGCAGCATAGCACGGCGACTCGGCATAGAGATTGACGGCACATTGGCAGAAGACCATTACGTGGAAGGGCTTGTCGACGTGATGCTTGATGCCGTAAGGAACTGCCGCGAGCCTTTGAGCGAAGAACGTTTCTTCGGCTGGCACGCAGCCTTGTTCCCATTAGGACGCAGCGGTATGTACAAAATCACTGTCGTCGACTGGCGCAAGGGAGAAGAACCGATGCAGGTGGTTTACGGAGCATTCGGGCACGAAAAAGTCCACTACGAGGCTCCTGAATCCTGCAATATCCCTTCTGAAATGATCCGGCTTATTGAGTGGTGCAACACAAGCGAACTGTCACCGTTCATTATGGCTGCCGTGGCGCATCTGTGGTTCGTGACTATCCATCCTTTTGACGACGGCAACGGTCGAATCAGCCGCACCCTTGCCGATATGTTCCTCGCCCGGTTAGACGACGGTTCGTCACGGTATTACAGCATGTCTGCCGAGATTAACCGCAACAAAAAAGAATATTACGCCGTGCTTGAACGCACACAAAAGGGCAATCTGGACATTACCGAATGGCTGCTGTGGTTCATCTGCTGCCTCGAAAACGCCATCACCAAAGCCATCTCCGCCATAGAAACAACGCTGCAGAAAGCAGCATACTGGGACAGACACAGAGATATAACCGTCAACGAGCGTCAGCGCAAGATTATCAACAGGTTATGGGACGGATTTGAAGGCAAGCTCACTTCCTCCAAATGGGCAAAAATATGCAGTTGCTCCCAAGACACCGCCCTACGCGACATCAACGACCTCATAGCCAAAGGCATGCTTCGCGACAGCGGAGAATCCGGCCGCAACTCAAACTATCTCCTCCCAGACGACTGAAATGGCAAGAAAAGCGGGCGCCCCGAGAAGGAGCGCCCGTGTGCCGGTCAAATAATCGCTTGGATTACTTGGGCAGGAATGCGATGTGGCCGGGTATGTCGCCGGTCTTGACGGTCCACTGGAGCTTGCCTGCGGGACTGTAGTAGCGCAGCTCGCCCGATGATGTGTAGTTGCGTGCATCAGTGATGACGAACGCGCCTGTGGAGGGCTGCACAGCCAGCGCGTAAGGTGCCACTATGGTTTTCTCGGTACCGTCGGTTATGAAGTTCTTCTCGAAATCGGTATACCCTGTTGCGGTCGGCTCAAGATAGTCGTATGTTATGGTAGCGTTCCACGAGGCATCGTATGTTGTGCCGTAGAAATAGAGGTTCTTGCTGCCGAGCGCAAGGTTGGTACAGGGGAAGTCGATAGTGCTTATCTTGCCGAACGCGCCGTCGGAGTCCTTGGTGATGTGCATAAGGCAAGCCGAGATGTCCTGATAGTTGCCTCGCGATGATGCCCACATGTTGCCGAACCGGTCGAGAACGAGGTGGTGCATATTGATGGCGGCCTCTATGGAACGCTCCATCTTGAAGGAAGCGAGGTCGATTACCGATACGGTGTTGTCGTACTTGGAAGAGAGCTGGCCGGAGTTGGCAACATAGAGTTTGCCGCCGGTAACAACCATTTCCTCCGGCTGGAGGCCTACCGACACCTTGCCGGTCACCGCGAGCGAGCGTGCATCGAAGCGCACCACGGTGCCGTGCTCGTCCTTGCCGCTGCCTTCACCGCCAACGAAGCTGCTGACATACACATTGTCGCCGTCGAATGCCAGATAGCGGGGCGAGGATATGTCGACCTGGCCGATGCGTTTTGCCGTGCGGGCATCGAGCACTTCTACCTTGTGGCTGCCGTTGAGCACGATGTAGAGGCGTCCGCCGTGAACTGCGATGTCGTTGCCGGTGTCGCCGAGTTCGAGCGCCACGCCGGGATTCTGCTCGGCGTATATGTTGCGCATGTATGTGGCCGTGGCATAGTCGAAGTAGTCGAGGGTGCACTTGTTGGACCCCATGTTGCCTTCGTTGAGCACGTAGAATCCGGCATAGGCACCGCCGTCGACGCTTGTTTCGCTTACTTTCTCAGTGTCGGAAGCCACTATTGGGGCAGGTTCGTCCTCGGAACACGACACGAAGAAGCCCATCGAGCATACCGCGAGCACTGACAAGAAATGTTTTGTGTTGATTTTCATAATTATAACTTTTGTTGAAATTAAAAATCCCGTTCACACCGCATACAGGCGCGTCCGGGAAGCAATGACATAATCAACAAAAGTAAACCGTGCAGGGAGCGAACCTGCCGAATCTGCCAAGTCAAGATTTCTCCATAGTCCCGTGGGCGAATCTATATGCTAATACACGAAAAACGGCAGGTATTCTGGCTTATCCCGTTTGTCCGCGCCTTCCCGGCCCCAAGGCCAGTGGCTGAGTGCGGCAAACACACGCTACAAACATAGCGGGGAATCACAGCAGCGGGTACTGCCGGGGTTTCTCACCCCGTTCCCTGGCCCGGCCTCCGCCGGACGCGTACCATTTTCCGGGCGCAAAGTTAGTCAATATTTCCGAATAGCCAAACAACATAGCGCCTGCCGCCGCGTTATACTCTTGATGAATGATAAAGAATTTGCGGCCGAGGTGCTCACCGCCCTCCCCTACACCGCCAACGACCAGCAGGTGGCGGTGGTGGCGGCGCTCGCCCGTTTCTGCGCGGCCCCGCCGCAGCCGGAGCGGGTGTTCGTGCTCAACGGCTATGCCGGCACGGGCAAGACCTCGCTCACCGGGGCGCTTGTGCGCACTCTCGAGGCCCGCAAGCGCCGCGCCATACTGATGGCGCCCACAGGCCGCGCCGCGAAGGTATTCTCGGCCAACTCGGGCGGCCATGCAGCCTTTACCATACACCGCAAGATATACCGCCACGCATTCGGCGCCGACACAGAGCGCGGCGGGCCGCCGATGCCGGCCGAAAACAAGCACCGCGACGCCGTGTTCATAGTCGACGAGGCCTCGATGATAGGCGCCTGCGACGAGCGCGGCACGAGTCTGCTCGACGACCTTATCCAGTATGTGTATTCGGGCTACAACTGCCGCCTGATACTTATCGGCGACACCGCGCAGCTGCCGCCGGTAGGCGAGGAGCGCTCGCCGGCGATGAATCCGGCCGTGCTGCGCGGCCTCGGGCTGAAGGTGACATCTGCCACGCTCACCGAAACGGCGCGCCAGGCAGCAGACTCAGGCATACTCTTCAACGCCACGCGCCTGCGCCGCGCCATGGCCTTGGTGGCGGCCACACCGAAAGGCCTTACGCCCCCCGTGCCCAAGCTGCGCACGGCAGGATTCGACGACGTGACCATCGTGGAAGGCGAGGATCTGCCCGAAATACTCACCGGGGCATACGATAATGCGGAGAACGGCGTGGCCGACTCGATACTCATCACCCGCAGCAACCGCCGCGCCGCAGAGTACAACGCCGGCATACGCGGCCAGGTGCTATACCGCGAGGAGGAGCTTGCGCGAGGCGACATGCTGATAGTGTCGCGCAACCACTACTTCACCGGCGCCAAGCCTCGCGGAATCGAATTTGTGGCCAACGGCGACATCGTTACCGTCGAGCAGGTGTATGGCACCGAGGCTCGCTACGGGCTGCGCTTCGCCGACGTGCGGCTCGCCTTCCCTCCGCCGGCCGACGCGCCCGACGACACCGAGCCGGTGGTATTTGAAACCAAAATAATGCTCGACACCCTGGCCGCCGAATACCCCGTGCTGCCGCGCGACGGCTGGGAAAAGATGTACTACGCCATAATGGCCGACAACGACCGCTTCGGCGACCTGCCGGTAGAGCGCCGCTACGCCTCGCTGCGCACCGACCCCTACTGGAACGCCCTGCAGGTAAAATACGCCTATGCCGTGACGTGCCACAAGGCCCAGGGCGGCCAGTGGGACAACGTGTTTGTCGACCTCAGCTACATACCCGCCGACGCCCTCGGCATGACCCTCTACCGATGGCTGTACACGGCCGTGACCCGCGCCAAGAAGCACCTGTACCTCATATCGCCCCCCCGCGAACTCCTCGGCAAATAAGCTGCGACTACCGGCGTATCTCGAGGCATTCTATAAAGAACGGCCCGGCAGCAGGATTCTTGCACCACCAGAATTCATCGCCGCTGCGGCTCCAACTGTTCTTGCCCATCATATTGCACTTATAGAGCAACACCCTGTCGCCAACATCTTCCAGAAATTCAATCTCTACCATAGCATGCTCCGGCAAGCGAATAAGTTCCGGCAGAACATACTGGTAAACGCCGTTTTGTATATCTTTCTTTTTATAATCAAAAACGATGGGAGTTTTCAACACATTCACAAAGTCGGTAGTCGGATCGGTATGCACTTTAGACATATCATAGATATTGACACGGAATTTAATCGAGTCTGCCACAACCGGCTCATTCTTCACATACAGGCCAACCCTGTCGAGCCACATCGAACAACCCTCCTTTGAATGAAATTCATAGCCCATAGCCTCCCCCTGAGTCTTGCCATTGAAACAGCAGGAAAACATACCCGTGGCATATTTCTTCCCGGCTCTTTTCCTTTTTTGTTTCTTGGGGCGCACCGACATCTCAGGCAAAGGCATCACAAGCGGCTCGAGCCTGATTGCGGTACAGGCTGAATCAACGGCCAACGAGCCGGCTATGACGTCTGCCGCCTTATAGCCCACATATGAAACCACTACAGTGTCGCCTGCCTGAAAGCGACCATAAAGTTCAAAAACACCGGCAGTGTCGGCAATGGCGCCCCCATATCGATTGCGAACCTTTATCGTGGCATAAGGCAGGGGCTCGCCATTATCGCAGTCAACCACCTTGCCACGCAAAACCGCAGCCCCGGCAGAAGGCTCTGCAAACAAAAAAGCAAGCACAACCGCAACAATACCCTTAATTAAATCTCTCACTACCGGCATAACGCATCGTATTTTGGTCTATATAACTGGCGCCACGACAACCATAGCCCCCTCTGCGCAAAATTAGACAATTTATAGATTCCATAATTTATAATCGCTGTAAAACTGTGTTAAAAGGACGGGGTGGGGCGGATTGGGGGCGAGGGGGAGGAGAGCGAGGTTAATTTTGCGATAAAAAAGCTATGGAGAAAGCAGAATATATCGCACCGAGGCTTGTGGACGGTCTGAAGCCCCGTACGGGACACATCGTGGAGGGTCTTAGGCCGACCACCGGCGCCGACGGCCAGATGGCGCTTACCACGGCGGGACGTCCGCGGCTGCTGCCCGGAAGCGCGGGGTGGACGCCGCTCGCCCGCATAGGCCAGACAAGGGCAGCCGCCCGCGAGAGGACTCTCGCCCTTCTGGGCGGTGATGCCCCGGTGGTTCAGGAGGCACGGCTGTCGGGCACGGCTCTGTGTTCGCACCGCCTGTCGCCCGGCGAGCTCTTAGTAATGACTTCGGCGGGAGCCGACATTGTAAGCAGCGACGGTATAGCGCTACAGGCCAATCCTGTAAACTACGAATACCCTCCGATACGCCTGAGGGCTGAAAACGGCAATGTGGCTTCGGCCACCGTCCTGCCGAGAACGCTGTCGAAAAGCTATCGCGACAACCGCAAGCTGTCGGCAGCCGACCGCGCGGCGCTCGCAGGCGACCTCGAGGAGGCATACCGCTCGCTATGTGCCGACGCTGCGGCGGCGGGCTACTTCGTGCAGCCGGTGCTGGCGCGCTACAGGCTGCTCGACAACGGCGGCCGGGTGCTGTTCGAGTCGCCGACGGTGCTGCTGATGCAGCCAGAAGGCACGCAGTGCGGCGACTCCGTGGAGCTAAGTTCTGCCGACGGACAGACCGTCGATTCCTACACCATTCAGGCCAAGGCGTGGCGCCCCGTAATCGACATACCCGCCGCCGACAGCCAATGCCGCGCCGTTGCAGCCGTCGAGATAAGCACAAGCCCCCAGTTCCACCCCTACCACCCGGGGCGCGCGGCAACGGTAAACACCACTCGCACGGCAGCCGGAGTGTTCGCCCGCGTGAGCCTGCCGGGAGCGCACTGGGCGATTTCGGGAGTCAACGATGCCGCGGCATCATCGTTCGTTGCACGGGCCGTGGCCCGCATGGACGTTTTCGAGCATAGGGTAGAATATGTCAACACGCCTTTCGGAGCCACTGCCCGCACCCTGCGTCCGGCCGTGGCCGCCTCGGCAGAACCGGGCGACGACTCACGGGCCTTGGAGGAGGCGATGCGGCGGACTGTAGCCCGGCCCGCACGCCGCGAAGCCCTGATGGCGGCTCCGCACACCTTCTCGGCATCGTGCGCGGCCACCGACGGCGTATCGACCGCGTGGGGCTGCATCACAGCCCACAGATATCCGGGCTATCCGCTCCAGACATTCGCCTGCGCGAGCACCGACGAGGCGTGGCACGCCACGACGGTGGTGAAATTCGACGGACGCAAGGGTGTGCGGCGCTTTGAGGAGCACACGGGGCTGTGTCCGGCCAAGTTCGGCCCGGTGCTGTCCTACCCCGCTCCCGACGCAAGCGAAATGACGATACTGCTGTCGAAAGGCGGCAGGCTCTACAAGGGGGTATTCGCGCTCCGTCCCGACGAGAGCGGCCTACGGGCCGTATACATATCGCCGGGTCTTAAGCCGATAGAGCTTGCGCAGGCATCAACAGGACAGATTGTCGACATAGAGAATGCCGACTGCGCCTTCCACGACGCCGTGGCGATAGCGCCGGTTGACAATCCTCTGGCCATACTGTCGTCGGCAACAATGCCCGGAGGCACTGTGCGGGCGTTGCAGGCAATGCCCGGCACGGGGCAGTCGTGGGAGTTTGGCCGCTCCCGCTTTTTCGCAGGCACGGGTGCTGGGATATTCTCAGTAGTGGCCTCTTCGGGCGGTGGCAAAATAAGCACACGAATCATCGACAGCCGCGGCATAGGGCGCCGCAGCGCGATGGCCGCCACACCGGAGGCCGTGTACGCCCTACTGACCACCCCGGGAGCCGACACATCGGTACCCGCCGCCATAAACGCCACCGGCAAGGTGCGCCCCATAGCCTTGCCGGGGCCTTACTCGGCTTTGGCATACGACCCGGAGCATAGCGAGCTTTGGGCGTTCAAGGCCAACGGCACGGCAGCCATATTCTGCCTCGGGCACGAAGCTGGCATGTACAGCCGCTACGACGTGGCTTGCACCGACACAGCGACAAACGACGGCGAACCATACGGCATATCGCCCCAAGGCATCGTATGCCTCGGCACGGAAGATGCCTCCGGGCGCAACACCGTGGCCTACGCCGACACGGCAAGCCCGAAGAGCCGGCGCCCGTTTGTGCTCAACGCGGCCGTTACCGACATTCGCGCCATAGATAGCACGATGACGATGGCATTCGACGCCGTGAGCAACAACGGGACGGCCCCGCGCCCCTACGTGCGGCTCAGAATCAAGGGCGACATACTCAGCCCCGTGGTGGCGCGCACGGCAGGCGCCCCGGCACGCAGCATAGCGGCGAGGATAGCGGGCAGCGCCGGTGCCGACTTCATATTCACAGGTTTCAGATTGTACATATCATAATGAGTAAGACAGACCTTATACTCTGCCTCGACAGCATACGGCGCCACCTCGCCCGCACGCCTTACGACCCCGTGGCCGGAACGGGCTGCATAGGGCCGCGCAAGGAGGTTGCAGCGCCCTGCTCCCCGCGCAGACAGCGCGTGCCGACCGCGATGCTTGCCGACCCGGCATACAAGGCTGCGCGAGCCAACGCCACCGAGTGGCAGAAGTTGCGGTGCCGCCACGACTTCGAGTACTGGTGCGCCACATGCGCCCGCATAAAGCACAAGACGCGCGGAGCATTCGAGCCTTTCGTGCTCAACGCCCCGCAGCGCAGGCTCGCCGCCGTGCTCGAGGCCGACCGCGCGGCAGGGCGCCCTCTACGCGTGATACTGCTCAAAGCGCGCCAATGGGGCGGAAGCACGCTGGTGCAGATGTACATGGCATGGATACAGTGCTGCCTTGTCCGCAACTGGCACGCGCTTATCTGCGCCCACGTCAAGGACACGTCGGCGAGCATACGCGGGGCATACCGCGCCATGCTGTCGCAGTACCCCAAGGAGCTGTGGGAAGGCGACGAGGGAAGCACTCCGGCTCTCAAACGCTTTGAAAGCTCTATAAACATCAACGAAATCGACGGACGCTCCTGCCGGGTGGTGCTCGGCTCAAGCGAGAATCCCGACGCCATACGCGGCGCCGACTATGCCATGGCCCACCTAAGCGAAACAGCCTTCTGGCGCTCGGGGACGACGCGCTCGCCCGACGACTTCATACGCGCGGTCTGCGGCGCGGTGGCGCTCATACCGCTGTCGCTGATAGCGGTGGAGTCGACAGCCAACGGCATGGGCAATTACTTCCATACCGAATGGATGCGCTGCAAGGAAGGGCGCGGCGACAAACACGCCGTGTTCGTGCCGTGGTACGAGATAGAGATAAACCGCTACATGCCGCCCGACCCGGCACTGCTCGCCTCCACCCTCGACGAGTACGAAACCGGGCTGTGGAATGCCGGGCTAAGCCTCGACCAGATATACTGGCACCGCCTCAAGGTGCTCGAGAACGGCTCTTTGCAGAAAATGCACGTGGAATACCCCACCACCGACCTCGAGGCATTCATTGCCACCAATTCCAATGT
This sequence comes from uncultured Muribaculaceae bacterium, assembly GCA_910579035.1. Lineage (GTDB taxonomy): Bacteria > Bacteroidota > Bacteroidia > Bacteroidales > Muribaculaceae > CAG-873. The sequence continues at coordinate 61,485 of CAJTSR010000005.1, forward strand.
TTTCTCGCCGGAGGGTGTCGACCGGCTGAGGGCGTCGTGCGCGGCTCCTTACGAGAGGGGAGAGTTGGCCGGCGGCGTATTCCGCGCCGACAGCACGGGCTGTCTGAAAGTGTGGAAGCGCCCGCAGCGGGGAGTGTTCTACACCGTGGGGGTGGATATCGGCGGACGGTCGGACTCAAGCGACTGGTCGGTGGCATCGGTACTGGCCTTCGAGGCCGGTGTGAAGCCGGAAGTGGCGGCGCAGTGGCGCGGACATATCGACCACGATATTCTCGCCCGCAAGATTGCCGACATAGGGCGCTACTACAATATGGCGCTGCTGGTTGTGGAGAGCAACACACTCGAGAACGAATACGCGCGCTCGGGCTCGGAGGGGCTGTTCATACTGTCGCGCCTCGCCGACGAGTACCCCAATATGTACCGCCGCGAGTGCTTCGACAGCATCGGCGGCGCGCTCAGCAGCCGCGTGGGCTTCCACACCAACCGCGCCACCAAGGCGATGCTCATAGCGGCTATGATAGAGCTGGTGCGCGACGGCGGCTATATAGAACACGACGGCATGGCCTGCGACGAGCTCGGCGTGTACGAGCAGCAGGCCGGCGGCAGCTATGGCGCCAAGGCGGGTTTCCACGACGACATCGTGATGAGCCGTGCTCTGGCGCTCCACATAGGCGCAGCCTCCGCCCCGAGAGCCGCCGGGCCATTGCCGCCCGCCTCCGCATGGTAATCTCGGCAATCCGGCACGCATTCAAACAAGCGAGGAGCGAGGCGGCAGGCCTCCCTCCTCGCACTAACAGCGGGTGTTTTCGGCGGGGCCGCGATGTATCGCGACCCTACGTGGCGTTTTTCATTGTATCAGGATTTTTGACACGTTGCGTCCCTGACGGCGTATGTATATGCCGGGGCCGGGATTGGCGACCTTGATTCCCTGCAGGTTGTAGTACTCTACCGGGGCATCGGAATCGTCAACTAATATTTCGGGGGTATCTATGCCGGAGCTTCCTTCCGGCACAAGGCGGTCGATCAGAGAGTTTACCACGCGCTGAAGTTCGGGGAAGTCGTCGCCGAGCGAGTCGGAACAGTCCATTACGAACATAATGGCAGACGAGGTTCGCGATGTTTCAGTACCAGAGTCCTCGCCATCGAGAAATTCAGAGTGAGGCTGCCATTTGCCGGTAGAACTTGTACGATGAAAGAATGCTATTTTGCCGGGTTCGAATACATTGCCTTCGAGGTCACGCAAATTTTCAAACGTAAAACGGTATTTTACTTTAACACGTCCGTCTTCTTCAATTTCTATTTTCTCAGATACCACCTTGTTGCCGGAAGTACTCGTAAGTCCGTGATAAACTATATCGTTAAGGCTATTGTCAGTACGCGAGAAAGTACCCTCTATCCATAACTCTGACTTGTCGGGGTCGCCGTTTAACTCTTCAGGACTCTTGTCGAGAGTAAAACGGATAATGTCGCCCGTAGCTCGCACGTTTATGCTGCACATTATTTTCTTGTTGACCCACGAACGTTCGAGATTGTCGAGAATATCGTTGATAGTCGCCTCAACCTCCGACATATTATTGACCTCCATAGCCTGATCATCGGATGATGCAAGAACCTGAAGGTTGGACTTGAACATTTCCAAGTCTGTATTGTCCTTACCTTTCAGACCGATAGAAAACGCATTTATAGGAATGTTCTGCACTTTGGTTTCTTTTATGCGCTTTGCCAAATATCTTTGATACGTATGGTCATTCCATGTAGGATCTACCATTTCAAGAGAGCCGTCGTCATTGCCGTCCGTAAAGGTAATCAAGGCAACACTGCCCAGATTTTCGGGATATTTATTATTCGAAAGAGCATTGATTGCCTGATCGGTGGAATAATAAAGGTATGTGGCATCGTCTTTGCTTTGACTGTTTACAAACTCTTTGAAACTTGCCTTATTTTCCAAAGATATAAGTTCGATAGGCCTAATCTGTGGCTCGTAATTAAATGCAGTTATACCAAAGAATACTCCTGCCACCGAAGGCGTATCAGTATAACCATCAGGAAGAACTATCATAAGGTCACGAACAGCCTGTGGCTCATACTCCGTTTTGATTTTCAAAGCCTGACCGGGAATGATGATTTTCCCATCTTCAAGTTCTCCATACATACCAGTTTCCACCTTTTGGCTAATGAACCCGTATTTATCCAACTCAAATGGCTCGAAATACACTTTGCCCGGGTTTTCTGCGTTCAAAATTATTGCGACAGGATCACTCCACCCATTAAATTTAACAGCATCCTTACTCTTATACGGCCTAATACGGTAATACCCGGGACGCTCAATGCTTTTTTCAAACTGCACCTGCCACGGCTCCGGTATATCTCCGCCATTCTCAAAAAACGGATCTGTCCAAGTTCCCTCTCCTATCGGCACAAATACTTCGGGCAATGACTTGAGAATGTTAGGAGGGAAAATTATTCGGTGGTCCTTGGCACTATACTTTGTCAAGTCGCCACTATTATAGACTTGAAAGGCACCCACAGGAAATTCGATGGTATTACCATATGTTTTTCCATAATACTCGCTATTGTATGAGTTTTCATCACATCGCTGCGCTATCTCATAATATTTATAGCCTACAAGATAATCATAATAATAATATCTGAATGGCTCCACCCATATCTTGTTGCAGTCTTCGATATGTATGTACATATAAACATCGCTGTATTCCCATTTAGAACCAAACTGATTATTAGCCGAATTGGAATGATTACTATACGGCTGCATTCTGAACACATCGGGACGCTCATCAGATTGTTCTACCTGCACAGTCCAGCAGAGGCCATCCCAAGAAGAATGTTGCGACGACAGCATACCTTCTTGCCAAAGGGCTTGGCCGACCGGGGTCCATAGCTCGGCGCGAGCGCATAGCGCGCTGATTGCCAATGTGATTAAGAGTAGAAGTTTTCTCATACCGTTGCACTGTGCCGCCCAATCCCCGGGGTGGCTTTTTTAATGATTGGATATGAAAAAAAGGTGTGAGGATTATACGTCGGTCTTATCCTTCATTCAGGTCTTGGCTTACCTTAGCAACGGATAAGACAACAGCCCCCACACCGATAAGACGTATACTGTCCTCTCGCGAGGATACGGGTATAGCTATCAGTGCAGGTGCTATTGCCAATCTATCTTCGTTGCTAATTCTAACGGCCAAGTTTGAATGAAGAAGATAAAATTTCAATAACACCTTTTCGGCGGATACGGCCACGGACACCGGTCCGCGCTTTCCCGCCATTCAACTATAAGTCGAAACATGGAGGCTGTCGCTACAGCTTATGAATCGTACTGCAAATTAAAGGAATATGGCACAAGCCTCAAAGTTTTTAACAATAATTAACCAGCAGAGTCGCGATATATCGCGGCCAAGCAGGCGACGGAGCCTGAAGCGAGGCGTAGGATTGTAACGAGGCGCGTCGGAGCGAAAAACGCTGCACGCCGCGTCCCGGGTCGGGGGCGCGGCGTGTAGCGGTGTGGAATTGGTGCTTATTTGTTGTAGAAAAGGAGTATGCGGGTGCGGAGTATGGCTTCGTACTTGGCTTGGACGGCCTGGGCGAGAGCCGTGGTGTAGTCGGAGCGGGTTTTCTCGTACTCTGTGGCGTTGGCACGCCCGTTGTCGAACTTCACTTTCATAGCCTCGAATGCCGCGCGGCTCGACTCTACGGCCACGGCTGCGGCATCGCGCTTTTTCTCTGCACCGACAGCCTGTGTATAGGCCTGAATTATGGCCTTGTAGAGGCGCTGGCGGCTGTCGTCGAGCTGCAGGCGCGTGGTGTGAGCCTGCACGCGGGCGCGCCGCACGCTGTTTCGCGTGCCAAAGGCGTCGAAAATCGGCACAGACAGCGAGAAGCCTATCTGCTTGGCGAAGTTATGGCGCATCTGCGAGCCGAAGCCCTCGTTCTGAAAGCCCGACGTTTTGTAATAGTTGGAGCCTATGCCTGCGCTGAACGACAGTGTGGGTATATATCCTGTCTTGGCAAGCGCCACGTTCTTGTCGGCAGCCTCAGCCTGCATCTCGCCGGCGCGCAGGGCGTGGTTGCGCTCCGAGGCGTTTGCCCACACCTCGTCGGGCGACAGCAGCGGCATCTGCGAGTCGGGCAGCGGCTGCACGGCGAATCCCTCGGCCGAAGGCAGGTTCAGCATCTGGGCAAGGTCGAGAAGGGCTATAATGCTGTCGTTGGCGCAGTTGACGAGGTTTAGCTCGTCCTGACTCACCTGCGACCGCGCCTCGTAGATATCAAGCTCGGGTATCTTGCCGGCTTCGAGCAACTGCTGCCTGCGGGCCAGCTCCGATGTGGATATGGCGAGGCGTTCGCGAGCCACGGCCATCATCTCGGCCGTGTACAGCGCTTGCAGGTACTGGCTTGTGACATTGAGCGTCACGTCGTCCTTGGCAGCCTCGGTCTGCTCCAAAAGAGCGCGTAGGCTGGCCTTGGCGTAGTCCAGCCGGCGCACGCCTGCCAGTCCCTGAAATATGGGCAGCGACAGTTGCGCCCCGGCCGAGAACGACGAGGTGTTGCGGTTGGCATAGGTGTTTTCGGCAGTAAGTCCTCGGCCGAAGCTGAAGCTCTGCGAGCCGTAGCCGCTCACCGTGGGCAGGAAGCGGTCCTTGGCCTCGGTCACAGACAGCCGGCCACCCTCGGCCTCGAGCATGCGCGACTGCACCGTTATGTTGTGGCTTATGGCATAGTTCACGCAACTGTCGAGGCTCCACGGCTCAACTGCGCCGGCACTTGCCACGGCCGCGAGGGCCATTGCCGTCATATATTGTCTAATCATAGCAGAAACCCTTTATTTGATTTTGTCGGAACGAAGCACTGCCACAGAGTCGAGGCCTTCTTTCACTTCCACGCGTATACCGTCGCTCAGACCCGTCACCACGGGGCGACGCTCGAAGAGCTGCTGCGGCAGGCTGTCGGTCATAACATACACAAAGGTGCTGTCGCCCGAAAATTCGACCACGCTCTCCGGCACCGTGAGCACGTCGGCGGCTTTGGCGAGGCTCACCGTGGCGTTGGCGCTGTAACCGGCGCGCACGGCATCAACATTGTCGAGGGTCAGCGCCGCCTTGATTTCAAAGGTGTTGGCACCGCTCGTGTCTGTGCCTTTCGGCGCTATGTATTCTATCACGGCGGTAGGCGTCTGCTCGGGAAGGGCGCCGATGGTTATGCTCATAGGCATGCCCACGCTGAGGAGTCCAACCTCGGTTTCATCGACTTTGCCTTTGAATATGAGGTTGTTCATATCGGCCACGGTGGCAATGGTGGTTCCGTCGTTCATAGTGTTGGCCTGAATGACACTGCTACCCACCTTTACCGGCACGTCGAGCACAAGGCCGGTGATGGTGGCCCGCACCAGGGTGTTGCTCTCCTTGGCGTTATACTGCGAAACGCCCTCGCGGACAATTCGGTAGGCGTCCTTTGCGGCGGCCAGTTCCTCCTTTGCCCGGTTGTATGTCTTCTCGGCGTTCTCGTAGTCCTCGCGCGATATCACCTTCTTCTCATACAGGGCCTTCTCGCGCTCGAACTTCACGGTGGCGTCGGCAAGGTCGATTTCGGCCACGTTGACGCGTCCCTGCGCCGACGAAAGCTGCGACGCCTCGGGTATGACCTTGATACGCGCTATCACATCGCCGGCCTGCACGCGGTCGCCGGCCTCGACCTCTATCTCGCTTATGATGCCCGATATCTGGGGCTTGATGTCGATTTCGTCGCGCGGCTCAATCTTGCCCGTAAGCACCGTTGTGCGCTCTATGGTGGCTCGCGAGGGCGAAACGGTGGAGTAACGCACCTCCTCGTCCTGCGAATTTTTGTAAAGGTAGACGAATGTGCCTATAAAAACGAGGCCTATCACCGTCCAAAGCAAAATGCGAAAGAATTTTTTCATAAGTATATGGTTTATTTATTTGTCCCTGATAGCCTCTATCGGCTTGATGCGCATAGCCTTTATGGCCGGAAGCGTGCCGGCGGCGGAGCCGAGCACGAAGAAGGCGCCCACTATCACCATCGCCGTTACGAAATTTATCTGGAAGCCTGCGGCGCCGAGATTGGGGTCGAAAGTTGCCTTGTCGGCCACGCCGAGCACCAAGGAGGCAAAGCATACGCCTGAGATGCCGGCCACGAGCGTTAGCAGCACGCTCTCGGAGAGTACCTGCACCGTGATATCGGCCGGCTTGGCGCCTATGGCACGCCTTACGCCAAATTCGTGGGTACGCTCCTTGACGATGATCCACATGATATTGCCCACGCCTATCACCCCGGCCATAAGCGAGCTAAGCCCCACGAACAGCGCCAGCAGGCTTATGCCGAAAAACAGATTGTCGACCATCTCGAACATCTCCGAGATATCCATAAAGTTGACAGCACGCTCGTCGTCGGGGTGTATGGGGTGGTTTATGCCTATGGCGCGGCGCATGTACGGCTCGTTGTCGGAGGGCGAATGGCCCGGCAGCGATGTGTACATGAAGGCGTCAACGGCCGTTCCGCGATTGAAGGCCCGGCGCATGGTGCTCGCCGGGGCTATGAAGCTGTCGTCGACGCGACCCATAATCGAGGCCTGCGAGAGCTGCCCGGCTACGCCTACCACCTGAAAGTATATACCGTTCAGATTGAGATATTTGCCTATGGGCGACTCCTCGCCGAAAAGCTCCGTGGCCATATTCTTGCCAACCACCACCACTTTGGCCGACGAACGGACATCGGACTCGTTGATAAAGCGGCCTTCGTATATCACCGTGAGGAGAATGTCGGAATAGGTCGCCTCGATGCCCAGACAGCGCCCGCGCTTGCTCTTGTCGGCATAAGCGGCACTGACGGAGACCATATTCACCTCGCTGGACGACTCTATGTAGGGGGCTATACGGCGTATGTTAGCCACGTCCTGCTCGTTCAGGCTCCAGTAGGAGCCTTTGTTGAAACCCTTGTATGATATACTGCGGGTGCCGGAGAAACAGCCGCCGAGGTTGGTGGCGAATCCTGCGAAATTGCGGCGCATAATTCCCTCAAAGCCGGAGGCTCCTCCCCACAGCATGGCAAGCATCGCCGTGCCCCAGAAGATACCGAAGGCGGTAAGGAAGGTGCGGGTCTTGTTGCGGGAGAGCGTGGCAACTATCTCGCGCCAGTTCTCTATGTCGAAAAACGATGTTTTCATAGCTGTGACTATTCGTCGCGGAGAGCTTCCACGGGTTTTACCTTAATTGCTTTCAAAGCCGGGAACAATCCGGCCACGGCACCGGCCACTATCAGCGCCACGGTTACCTTTACGGCTATCGACATATCCACGGTGGGATTCCTGAAGCCCTCCACATCGCCTATCACCGAGGCTATGATCTGAAGCACGAATGTTCCCGCCACTATGCCTATGTAGCCGAAGATAGCGGTGACAGCCACACTCTCCGCAAGAATCTGGGCAAGTACCGAGCGGGGCTTGGCGCCGATGGCACGGCGGATGCCTATCTCGTGGGTACGCTCGCGCACCGACACAAACATTATGTTGCTCACACCCACTATGCCCGTCAGCAGCGTGAAGATGCCTATCACCCACACGGCCAGCTCGAGGTAGCGGTTTGCGGCCTTGTTGGTGAGGTAGCTCGTGAAACTGTTCCACACCCATACGGCGTTGGGGTCGTCGGGATGGAACTCGTGGCGCTGGGCGAGCGTGGTGCGTATGGATTTCTCGGCAGCCTTGCCGTCGGCCTCGGTTTCAAGACCTTCGACGGTGACGTCGAGCTCGTATGCATCGTCGGTATTCCCGGTAACGGCCTTGTAGGCAGTGTACGGCACCATGCTCTGCGAGCGCCAGCGGTGGTCGTAGACCCCTGCCACCGTCCATGCCAGCCCGAGGCTCTGCACGGTCTTGCCCACGGCCAGGGAATCGCTGCCGAACAGCAGGCGGGCGTTTTTCGCCGCCAGCACAATCACGCGGCGGGCATCGGCAATGTCGCGTTCGTTTATAAAGCGGCCGTGGCTCATCTCTATTCCGTTTGTTGCCTGCGCCCCGGGGTATACGGCCTCGAAGCCGTTGGTAAGCACATCGAGCGAGGTGCTTATCCTGGCAGTGTCGACACTGGCGAAAGCTATCACGTTGCTCACCTTGCCGGGATTGTCGTTGAGTATGGCGTCTATATCGCTGCTTTTAAGGCCGATATACCGGCCGTCCTTGTATCCTTTGTAGGGCATCGAGGTGACACCGCTCCAGAAGCTTATCACGTTGTTGCTCTGCGAGCTCATGGCGTGTTCGAAATAATTTGTGACGCCACGGCTTGCCCCGAGCAGCACTATGAGCATGAATATGCCCCACGACACCGATATGCCCGTGAGAACGGTGCGCAGGCGGTTGTTGCGCAGGGTCTGGCCGATTTCTCTTACAAGGTCAAACATTGTCGTTGTTTATTTCGCCGTCAACGATTCGGATTATCCTGTTTGTGGCCGCTCCCACGCCGGGGTCGTGAGTCACAATCACTATCGTCATACCCTCGGCATTAAGACGGCGGAACACCTCCATCACTTCCTTTGAAGTATGGCTGTCGAGCGCGCCGGTAGGCTCGTCGGCAAGTATTATCGACGGATTGGTGACAAGGGCGCGAGCTATGGCCACACGCTGCTTCTGGCCGCCCGACAGCTCGCCCGGCAGGTGGTGGGCGCGGTCGGCAAGCCCCATACGCTCAAGCTGCTCCATTGCCATGGCGTTGCGCTTGCGGCGTCCTATCCCCTGATAAAACAGCGGCAGGGCCACATTCTCGAGGGCATTCTTGTAGTTTATAAGGTTGAACGACTGGAACACGAAGCCTATCAGCCTGTTGCGCAACTCTGCGGCACGGTTCTCGCTGAGATTCTTTATCTCAACGCCGTCGAGGAGATAGTCGCCGCTGTCGTAGTTGTCGAGTATTCCCAGAATATTCAGCAAAGTCGACTTGCCCGAACCGGAAGCACCCATTATGGACACGAGTTCGCCACGCTCTATTTCAAGATTAATATCCTTTAGAACATGGAGGGGCACGACGCCCGGATAAGTCTTGTTTACATCTCGAAGAGTGATAATCATTGTCTTTATACGACTGTAGATGGTTGAAACGTATGTGTTAGATACCAATAAGACGCCACTACGGGGCCGATAATTACACCCGCCTGCAATTTTTTCGCACAATTTCATCAAATTGTCCCTAATCCCACTGTTTTTGGAAGAGGGGTGAGCAAGCGGGGAGGGCGTTTGGGATATTTTGTGTAACTTTGCAGGATTTTTCGCGGTTATGGTCCTTGATTTCAGGATTGCGGCCGTTTTCACACAGCATAGTTATCACCGATATACGATTAGATTTATGACAGGATTTCCCTTGCAGACATTCCTCGACACTCCCACTCCCTTCTATTACTACGACATGGAGCTGCTTGCCAAGACGCTGGACGCCATCGGCTCGGCAGCCCCCGAAAAGGAACTTTGCGTGCATTATGCCGTCAAAGCCAACTGCAATCCTGCCATTCTCAAATTCATTGCCGGACGCGGACTCGGAGCCGACTGCGTGAGCGGCGGCGAGATACGCGCGGCACTGGAGGCCGGTTTCCCGGCTGCCAAGATTGTGTTTGCCGGCGTGGGCAAGACCGATTCTGAGATAAACTTCGCCCTCGACTGTGGCATAGGCTGCTTCAATGTGGAGTCCATACCCGAACTGGAGGTAATCAACGAACTGGCATCGGCACGCGGGCTGACGGCCAATATCGCCCTGCGCGTGAACCCCGATATCGACGCCCACACCCACCACTATATCACCACCGGGCTGGAGGAAAACAAATTCGGCATAGCGCTCGAAATGCTCGACGAGGCCATTGCCTGCTGCATGAGGCATACGGGGCTGCACCTCGCCGGGCTGCATTTCCATATCGGCTCGCAGATAACCATCAACGAGCCTTTCGTGATTCTGTGCGAGCGCGTCAACTCCCTTATCGAGCGATATGCCGACCAAGGAATCAACTTCGAGTATATCAACGTGGGAGGAGGCCTCGGCGTGGATTACGACAATCCCGATGCCAACCCCGTGCCTGATTTCGAGTCGTATTTCGGCACTTTCCGCAAGCACCTCGCGCTGCGCCCCGGCCAGTCGCTACACTTCGAGCTTGGCCGCGCGGTGACGGCGCAATGCGGCTCGCTGATAAGCCGCGTACTGTATGTAAAAGAGGGAGTTGACCGCAAATTCGTGATAGCAGACGCCGGCATGACCGACCTTATACGCCCCGCCTTGTACGGCGCGCACCATCTTGTGCAGAACATCACCTCGACAGCAGAAAACACAGAGAAATACGACGTGGTAGGGCCTATCTGCGAATCGTCGGACTGCTTCGGCAGCGGCGAAACACTGCCTGAAACGCGCCGCGGCGACCTGCTCGCATTCAGGACAGCCGGAGCCTACGGCGAGGTTATGGCATCGCGATATAACTGCCGCAATCTGCCCGGCGCAGTGTTCGGCAAGTAGATGAAAGCCCCGACAATTTTTCGCGGCATAAGCCGTTGTATAATCATATGAGCCGCAACCTTCCAGACGGTTTCAGAGCCGTGCTCGACGACGCCATAGGCTGCGCCGAGGCCGCACGCCTTGTCCTCGCTCTCGGCGAGAGCGAGCCGTCGCTGTCAGCGAGAGCCAATCCGCTCAAAGGCGCCGCGCCGCTCGCCGGCTCCGACACCGTGCCCTGGCACACGGGAGGCTTCTACCTGCCGGAGCGCCCCCTCTTCGCCGCCGACCCGGCATGGCACGCGGGCGCCTACTACGTGCAGGACGCCTCCTCGATGGCTGTCGGCACCCTCGCGGCATATCTGAGGGCCAAGTACTTCGACTCCCGCGGCGACCTCCGCTATCTCGACGCCTGCGCCGCTCCCGGCGGCAAGACTATCGGAGCGATCGAGGCGCTCGGCAAGGAGGCATACGTGGTGGCCAACGAGGCCGACCCGCGCCGCGCCGCCATACTGGCCGAGAACCTCGCCAAGCACGGAGCGCCGGGCGTTGCCGTGACAGTTGGGCCGGCAGAGCGTTTCTCGGCCCTGCCGTCGGCATTCGACATCATCGCGGCCGACGCTCCCTGCTCCGGCGAGGGCATGATGCGCAAAGAGCCGGTGGCCGTGGAGCAATGGTCGCCGACGCTGATAGAAAGCTGCGCGGCCATGCAGCGCTCCATTGTCGAAAGCCTGTGGAAGGCGCTCAAGCCCGGCGGTTTCTTCATATACAGCACATGCACCTTCAACCGCCGCGAGGACGAGGACGTGGCACGCCATATGGCCGAACAGCTCGGCGCCGAGCCTGTCGCACTGCCTATGGAGCTGTTCCCCGGAGCCTTGCCCGGCGAGGACGCCCACTGCTGCCGCTTCCTTCCGGGCCGCGTGAGAGGCGAAGGCCTCTTCATAGCCCTGCTGCGCAAGCCCGACGGGGAGGCTTGCTCCAAAAAGACATCCAAAAAGCGAGGGACTAACACGCAACGCCCCATGCCCTCTCTGGCCGAATTTGCCAAAGACCACATAGACAGCGCCGGGCGGTTCTGCGTGGCAGGCGACAGCCTCGTGCCACGCGCACACGCCGAATTTGCGGCATCTCTTGCCGCCGCCGTGCGCCCGCTGAGCATCGGCCTGCGCCCTGCCGAACTGAAAGGGCGCTCGCTCGCCCCGACGCACATGCTCGCCATGTCGTCGGTTCTCGCCGCCGGGTCGTTACCCTCGGCCGAACTCGACTATGCCTCCGCTCTGGCGTACCTGCGCGGCGAATCGCTGTCCGACGTGCCCGACGGCCTGCCGCAAGGCTATTTCACCCCGCTATGGCACGGAATCCCCCTCGGCTTTGCCAAGAACATAGGGCGCCGTGCCAATAATCTCTATCCTGACCCTCTCCGCCTGCGTCTGGGCGCCGACAAGCTTCCCGCCTCGGCTCCCGCTCCAATCGTTGATTTATGAAAGACTTTATAAAAATACTCCGCCGCTTTGTGCCGCCGTACAAGAAATACTTGGCACTCAACATACTCTTCAACATACTTGCGGCATTCCTCACGCTATTCTCCTTCGCCCTGATAATCCCGATTCTGGAGATGCTCTTCAAAATCAACGACACGGTGTATTCCTATATGCCGATGGGTACGGGCGACTTCAAAGACGTGCTTGTCAACAACTTCTACTACTACATACAACAGTCGGTGGTCGACTGGGGCCCGTCGGTGACTCTGGCGCTACTCGCGGCCGCCCTCGTGGTGATGACGGCGCTCAAGACCGGCGCCACATACCTCAGCTCATACTTCATAATCCCGCTCCGTTCGGGCATTGTCCGCGACCTGCGCAACTATATGTTCGACAAGGTGACAGTGCTGCCCATCGGATTCTTTACCTCCGAGCGCAAGGGCGACGTCATGGCGCGTATGAGCGGCGACGTTGCCGAGATAGAGTTTTCCATAATGTCGTCGCTCGACATGTTCTTCAAGAACCCGGTGATGATCATAGTGTGCCTCACCATGATGGTGGCCATATCGTGGCAACTCACCATATTCGTGTTCATACTCCTGCCCATAGCCGGTCTGGCCATGGGCAAGGCCGGGCGCAAGCTCAAGCGCACGTCATTCGAGGGGCAGACGCAGTGGGGCGTGCTGATGTCGACCATAGAGGAAACCCTCGGCGGCCTGCGCATAGTCAAGGCCTTCAACGCCGAGGAAAAAGTGCGCCGCCGCTTCCACGCCGAAAACCAGGTGTTCTACCGCCTGTCGAACTCCGTGGCACGCCGCCAGTCGCTCGCCCACCCGCTGAGCGAACTGCTCGGCACCACCGCCATAGCGATAATACTATGGTTCGGCGGCAGCCTCATACTCGGCGGCCACACAGCCCTCGACGCCCCGAAGTTTATCTACTATATGATAATCTTCTACAGCATCATAAATCCGGCCAAGGACCTCTCCAAAGCCGTATATTCGATACAGAAGGGACTGGCGTCGATGGAGCGTGTCGACAAGATACTCGATGCCCGCAACCCCATCGTCGACCCCTCCTCGCCCAAGCCGCTGCCCGCAGGCGGCGCCGGCATACGCTTCGACAATGTGGATTTCAGCTACGACGGCAACACCGACGTGCTCCGCGACATCAACCTCGAGATAGCGCCGGGAGCCACCGTGGCGCTCGTAGGACAGTCCGGTTCCGGCAAATCGACCCTCGCCGACCTCATACCGCGCTTCTACGACCCCACGCGGGGACGGATACTTATCGACGGCACTGATATCCGCGACCTGCGGGTGCACGACCTGCGCTCGCTGATGGGCAATGTCAACCAAGAGGCCATACTCTTCAACGACACCATTTTCAACAACATAGCCTTCGGCGTGGCTGAGGCCACGCTCGACGAGGTTCGCGCCGCCGCCCGCATAGCCAATGCCGACGACTTCATTATGGCCACCGACGACGGATACGACACCGTTGTCGGCGACCGAGGCTGCCGCCTGTCGGGAGGACAGCGCCAACGCCTCTCCATAGCCCGCGCCATACTCAAAAACCCATCGGTGCTGATACTCGACGAGGCCACCTCCGCCCTCGACAGCGAGAGCGAGGCCCTTGTGCAGCAGGCTCTCGACCGCCTTATGAAAGGCCGCACCACCCTGGTGATAGCGCACCGCCTCTCTACAGTGCGCAATGCCGACCTCATATGCGTGCTACACGAAGGGCGTATAGTCGAAGCCGGCACACACGCCGAACTCCTCGCCCCGGACGCGGCAGGATTCTACCGCCGACTCGTAGAAATGCAATCGCTCGCCCAAGCATAGACCACGATGAAAAACGCCATTATCACAATCGTACTGTTGGTAGTATCGAACATTTTCATGACATTCGCATGGTACGGCCATCTCAAGCTGCAACAGATGAAGATAATATCTTCCAACACGCCGCTTTATGCCGTAATCCTGCTGTCGTGGGGCATCGCCTTGGCTGAATACAGCTGCCAGGTGCCCGCAAACCGCCTCGGATTCGCCGGAAACGGCGGCGCATTCTCCCTGATGCAGCTCAAGGTCATACAGGAAGCCATCACCCTGATTATCTTCACGGTATTCACCGTGGTATTCTTCAAGGGCGAGGCTTTGCAGTGGAACCACTTTGCCGCCTTCGTATGCCTCATAGCCGCCGTCTACTTCGTGTTCATGAAATGAAAAAGATAGCAGTATTCGCCAGCGGCAACGGCTCCAACTTCGAGGCCGTCACGGCAGCTGCCCGCTCGGGGCTGATACCAGACTGCGAGGTGGCGTTGTGCGTGTGCGACAGGCCCGGCGCGTATGTCACCGGGCGGGCGGCGCGCCTCGGAGTGCCAGTTCTGGAATTTAGTCCGCGCGACTTCGGGTCGAAGCGCGATTTCGAGAAAATGATAGCCGACGAACTCGACCGCCTCGGCATAGCGCTGGTGTGCCTCGCAGGATATATGAGAATAGTGGGCGAGGAATTACTCGGACGCTATGGCGGCAGGATAATCAATATCCACCCGGCGCTACTGCCGGCATTCCCGGGGGCGCACGCTATCCGCGATGCTTTTGAATACGGAGTGAAGGTGTATGGCGTGACAATACACCGCGTGGACAGCACCGTCGACGGCGGCGCCATCATAGCGCAGGAAGCCGTGCCTTACGAAGGACGCGACATCGACGAACTTACAGCCCTTATACACAGCGCCGAGCACCGCCTATACCCCGCCGCCATAGCCCGCCTCCTCGCAGAGTAAGCGGCAGCGCTTAAACGAATTGCCGACGAAAACGCGGGTCAGAAGGCGACTGTATCGACGCCGGCGATGGCGGATATGTGGTGGACCACTGTCTGCAACTCGGCGTCGGAATGGACTCGGAAGGCTATCTTGCAGCTCACTATGGAGTCGACCGCCGAGGTATTGAAGCTGTCGATGTTGAGGTTCAGCTCGTTGGTGATGCAGTCTACAAGATCGATAAAGAGGTGGTAGCGGTCGACCGCCGTTACGTCGATCTTCACCGGATAGAGGGTTTCGTCGGCAACGAAGTCGACCGACACTATGTCGTCGCCCTGCTGCGTGGCAAGCCTTATAGCCACGGGGCAGTCGCGCTTATGCAGCGTTATTGAGCCGTCGGCCTCTCGGAAGCCTATCACTTCCTCGCAGGGTATCGGGTTGCACTCGGGGCAGCGGCAGTATTCTTTTTTAGGAAGCGAGGCAAGGTATGCCTCTATGGCGTTCTTGGCCTTGTATGTCACCACGGCGTCGAGCCAGTCGGGCTGCGGGTGCACGCCGTCGTCGGTGAATATCTCCACGACGTCGCCTCTGTGGAGCTTCGCTTTCACCGAGGCAAGGAAATTATTGAGCCGGGCGTACTTGGCGTGCAGACCCAGTTCGGGATCGACCTCGAAGGCGAAGTCGAGCACCGTGGCTTTCTGGGGCAGCACCACGGGGTTGCCGTGGGGCGTGAAGGTCATAATGTCGTCGTTGTAGAAGGTGGTGGCGACATTTTCGAGGAACGTGCTGCCGTCGAGGCCGTGGTAGGCGATATCGCGCAGTATGGCCCGGAACTTTTCAATCCACCGGCGGATATTGTCGTCGGAACGGTCGGCGATACAGCCGAGCTGCGAGTCGCGTACCATCCGCTCGCTGCTGATGTGCACCTCCTGCCACCGGCCGAAGTCGGCGAGTAGCTTCACGTGGAAACTCTGGTAGCCGTTTTCCTTCGGGGAGTCGATATAGTTTGTTATTCCCCCGGGCTTTTCCTTGAAGCGGTCGGTGAGAATGGAATATATGCGCAGAGCCATGTCCTTCTCGCTCACTCCCTGCGGGGTGTCGAATACTATCTCTGTGAAATGGCGGTATTTGAGATGGTTGAAATCGTCGCCGAACTTGTGCATCTTCCGCCACACGCTGTAGGGGTGGCGGTACTCGATGTACACCCGCGCCTTTATGCCGCTGTCTTTGAGCGTCTGGCGTATTTCGGAGCAGAACACTTCCAGACGCTCGGCCTGGGCGCGCCTGTCGCCCTCGATAAGACGCACCAGCTCGTCGTACTCCCTGGGGCAGCGGAAGCGGAAACTAAGATTCTCCAGCTCTGTCTTGACATGGTACAGGCCGAGGCGGTTCGCCAGCGGGGCGTAGAAATAGTCGGTTTCGCCGGCTATCTTCATCTGCTTGTCGGGGCGCATGCTCGACAGGGTACGCATATTGTGCAGACGGTCGGCGAGCTTCACCAGAATCGCGCGAATGTCGTACTGCACGGCGTTGAGCATCTGCTTGAAGTTGTCGAGCTGCCGCGACATTTCGTACTTTTCCTTTTTCTGCTTTGTGACCACGCTCACGAGAAATGCCACGTCGTCGCCGAAGCGCTGCCTTATGTCGTCGATTGTGTAGTCGGTATCCTCCACCACGTCGTGGAGGAATGCCGCAATCACAAGGTTTGCTTCCAACGACAGCTCCTGAGCCGCTATGGTAGCCACCGCTATCGGGTGCAGGATATACGGCTCGCCGGTTTTGCGCCTCTGCGAAGAATGAGCACTGCGCGCCAGCTCGAAGGCCGCCTTTATTCGCTCCATATCGCCGGGCGACACCCGCCCCTCCATTGCCGCAAACACGGCTCCGGCACGTTCATCGATGATTCGGTTGTAATCCTGCTGTTCCATGGCGTTTAAGTTCTCTAAATGAGCAGGCCGTAAAATTACGTATTTTTGCGTATATTTGCAATCGCAAATGGAAAATGAACGACAATATACTGCTTCGCCTGCCGTACAGCAGGCCAAACAACGCTACGGCATCGTGGGTAACGCCCCGGCGCTTGGCGAGGCCGTGGAGCGCGCCATCAAGGTAGCGCCCATCGACCTGTCGGTGCTCGTCACCGGCGAGAGCGGCGCGGGCAAGGAGTTCTTTCCTCAGATTATCCACGGGGCAAGCGCCCGCAAGCACGCCCGCTACATAGCCGTGAACTGCGGCGCGATTCCCGAAGGCACCATCGACTCCGAGCTGTTCGGCCACGAGAAGGGAGCCTTTACCGGGGCTGTGGACTCCCGCAAGGGATACTTCGAGGAGGCCGACGGCGGCACTATCTTCCTCGACGAGGTGGCAGAGCTGCCGCTCACCACGCAGGCACGCCTGCTGCGAGTGCTCGAAACGGGCGAATACCTGCGGGTAGGCTCGTCGACAGTGCGCAAGACAAACATACGCATCGTGGCGGCCACCAACGTGGACCTTGTGCGCGCCGTGGCCGACGGGCGCTTCCGCGAAGACCTCTACTACCGCCTGTCGACAATACAGATCCAGGTGCCGCCCCTGCGCGACCGCGGCAGCGACATACGCCTGCTGGCGCGACGGTTCGCATCGGCCTTTGCCGAGCGCTACAAGATGCCACCCGTCAGCTTCTCGGAAGAGGCCGAGCTGCTGATGCGCCGCTACCGCTGGCCGGGCAATGTGCGCCAGCTCAAGAACGTTGTCGAGCAGATGGCGCTGTTCGAGGCCGGCGCGGAAATAGACGCCGACACCCTCAAAGGTTACCTGCCGGCCGTGAGCACGAGCTATATGCCCGTGGCAGGCGAAAGCGCGCACTCCTACGAACGCGAGCGCGAAATGCTTTTCGGCATGATTTTCAACCTGCAAAGCCGCATCGACCAACTACAGGAGAAGATCGACAAGCAGCCCGCCAAGCCTCACGAGAACTCCCACCTGCTGGCCCGCGCCATCAGAGAGGAGGCCGCCGAAAACCAGTACCCCACATCGCTTGTGATTAGCCGCAAGCCCGACAACAACGCCGACACGCCCCAGCCCTGCAACGACGTGCCGTACGCCGAAGTACTCGACACACCCGAAACAATGCAGGACAAGGAGCGGCGCGCCATACGCGACGCCCTTGTGCGCAACAGCGGCCACCGCAAGGCTGCCGCTGCCGAACTGCAGATTTCCGAACGCACCCTTTACCGCAAAATCAAAGAATATGGCCTCGAATAGACTGCGCCTCCCCATACTGCTGATAGCGCTGCTCGCCACTGCCTTCACCGGCTGCCGGATAAGCTACAAATTCAACGGGTCGGCTCTCGACTACACCGTGTACAAGACCGTGAGCATATCCGACTTCCCCATTCGCGCCGCCCTCGTGTACCCGCCCCTGCAGCAGGTATTCGAGAACGAGCTGCGCAACTATATCGACCGCAACACGCGCCTGCAGGTTACCGACGGCGCTTCCGACCTGCAGCTCGAAGGCGAGATCACGGGCTACAACCTCTCGCCCCAGGCAGTGGGCGAAAGCGGATATGCCACCAATACCCGCCTGACGATTTCCGTGCGTGTAAAATATACCGACAACAAGCAGGAAGGCAAGGACATCGACCAGACATTCAGCGCATACCGCGACTTCCCGAGCACCGAGATGCTGACCGACGTCCAGGACCAGCTCTGCGACGAGATATCGAAAGAACTCGTAGACCTCATATTCAACGCAACCCTCGGTAACTGGTAATGGACTCCTCGCAACAGTTGGGACAACTCCTGCAGTCGCTCGCCGACAAGGCTCCGGACGCGCTCGACAACTACGCGCGGGCACTGTTGGCCGATGCCGCCGCGCGCTATCCTTACTTTGCCGTGCCTGCGCTCGCCCTGCTCCGCGACGGGCGCACGGAAAACGACACCGACGCGCTGCGCCAACGGCTTGCGCTCACCGCGTCGTCGCAGCGCACACTCGCCTTCGCCGCATACGGCGACAAATGGCGCGACTTCTACCCTGCCGCAGCCGAGCCGCAGCCCCAGGACACCACCGACGTAATCGATACCTTCCTCCGCACTTACGGCTCGTGCACGCCCGAAGAAGAAGCGCTGATTGAAAAAATGATATTCAATCCCGCGCCCGACTATGCCGAGATGCTTGCCCGCGAGGAGCAGGAAAACCTGCCCGAGGCGCCGACCGACGCCCCCGACTCGCCGGACGCCCGCATAGCCGCCTTCATACTCCGCGAGCACCCCGCCGCGCACAAAGAGGAAGAACCTGAGCCACAAGCAGACGAAGAAGCCGAAAAAAGCCCGATCCCCAGGCCGGAACACTCCGATGATTCCCTGCTGAGCGAAAGTCTGGCCCGAATATTCATAAAACAGGGCAGATATGAGCGCGCGCACGAAATTATATCGGGCTTACGCTTGAAATTTCCAAAAAAAAGCGCTTACTTTGCAGACCAATTGCGCTTCCTGCAAAAATTGATTATAAACCAACGCCGCAAAGAGGCTTCGCAGTCACACGGCGACTCAAAAAATTAATATCGATATGCACGTTGTCATAATTGTATTGACAGTTATTGTAGCCATTCTGCTCATAGGCATTGTCCTTATCCAGAAATCCAAAGGCGGAGGCCTCTCGTCGCAGTTCGGCGCGGCAAGCTCTGTAATGGGCGTCCGCCAGACCAACACCTTCCTTGAAAAGGCCACATGGACGCTTGTAAGCTGCCTTGTAGTGCTCTCCATCATCTCGGCATTCACCATGCCCAAGGCATCGCAGGGCACACAGCTCCGCACCCAGCCCGTGGCTCCCGCCACTCCTGCCGCCACAGCTCCCGCCGGCCAGTTCGACACTCCCGTGGCTACCCCGGTGGCCGCTGAGGAAGTAGCAGCCGAAGAAGTGGCAGAGCTTCCCGCAGCAGCAGAAGGACAGGAATAATAAAAACGAAGCAAAACCCATCATCATATCCCGAAAGGACGCAAGAGCCGGGCGGGATATGATTTGTTGTATGTATATATGAAACGCAGCGACTTTGAAATAATGGCTCCCGTAGGCAGCCGCGAATCGCTCAGCGCCGCCATAAACGCCGGTGCCGACGCCGTGTACTTCGGCGTGGAAGGACTCAACATGCGCTCCAAGAGCAGCGCCAACTTCACCCTCGACGACCTTCGCGACATAGCGGCCACCTGCACCGGTCACGGAGTAAAGACATACCTGACGGTCAACACCATAGTCTACGACGAAGACCTCGAAAAAGTCGACGCCATCGTGGCAGCGGCAGCCGAGGCGGGCATCAGCGCCGTCATAGCCTCCGACCTCGCCGTATTCGCCGCCTGCCGCCGCCACGGCGTGGAGATACACATATCCACCCAGTGCAACATATCGAATATCGAGGCCGTGCGCTTCTATTCGGCATATGCCGATGTGATGGTGCTGGCCCGCGAGTTGAACCTCGACCAGGTGGCCGCCATATCGCAGGCCATAGAGCGCGAGGACATATGCGGCCCGTCGGGACAGCGGGTAAGGCTCGAAATGTTCTGCCACGGCGCGCTGTGCATGGCTGTGTCGGGCAAGTGCTACCTCAGCCTGCACCAGATGAACTCAAGCGCCAACCGAGGCTCCTGCACCCAGATATGCCGCCGGGGATACGGCGTCACCGACCTCGAAACGGGCGACGAGCTCAATGTCGACAACAAGTATATAATGTCGCCCAAAGACCTCAAGACCATACACTTTATCGACCGCATGGCCGAAGCCGGCGTGAGGGTTTTCAAAATAGAGGGGCGCGCCCGCGGGCCTGAATACGTCAAGACCGCCGTGGAATGCTACTCGGAAGCCCTACAGGCAGTATGCGACGGCACATACGGACAGGAAAAGGTCAACGGCTGGGACGAACGCCTTGCCATGATTTTCAACCGTGGATTCTGGAACGGCTACTACCTCGGGCAGCGGCTCGGCGAGTGGTCCGGCAAATACGGCTCCTCGGCCACGCGGGTTAAGCAGTACGCGGCTAAGGGTGTGAAGTGGTTCTCGCGCCTCGGCGTGGGCGAGTTCTTTATGGAGGCTGCCGAGCTATGCGTGGGCGACGAGGTGGTAATCACCGGGCCGACCACGGGAGCCCTCGTGGTAAAGGTGGAGGACATACGTGTAGACGGCCGCAGTGTCGAAAAAGCCGTCAAAGGCGACAGTTTCTCCATAGCCGTACCGGCAAAGATACGCCCCGCCGACCGCCTCTACCGCTGGCTGCCGACAGAAGGATAGTGACTT
Organism: uncultured Muribaculaceae bacterium; assembly: GCA_910579035.1. GTDB lineage: Bacteria > Bacteroidota > Bacteroidia > Bacteroidales > Muribaculaceae > CAG-873. Next base: position 82,482 of record CAJTSR010000005.1, read on the forward strand.
TTGCGCGGAAACGATAGCTCTTGCGCGCAAAAACGCGGCACGCCGCGTCCCTACTCCTCCTGCTCACCTATTCACATATCCACTTAACCACCTGCTCACCTATGCCATTAGGTTGTGTCGGGCTTTTTTCGTATATTTGCCAAAAGTTCAGATATGGGACGACTTATGGCCATTGACTTCGGACGCAAGCGTTGCGGCATCGCCGTGACCGACCCTCTGCGCATCATCGCCGGAGGGCTTACCACAGTGTCCACATCGGCGCTTCCCGAATACGTGGCGGCATATTGCGCCCGCGAGAGCGTCGACGCCATCATCGTGGGCGAACCTCGCGACATGCGCGGCAACCCGTCGGAATCGCAGCGTTTTATAGGCCCCGCTCTCGCGCGCCTGCGCAAGGCCGTGCCCGACATGCCGGTGGAATTTTACGACGAACGCTTTACCTCGGTACTGGCGCACCGGGCCATGCTCGACGGCGGCCTGCCCAAAATGGCACGTCGCGACAAGGCGCTTGTCGATGAAATTTCGGCAACCATAATACTGACCGACTATCTCGAAAGCAAAAAATACAACCAGATATGAAATTACCCGTTTACTGCTACGGCCACCCTGTGCTCCGCACCGTTTCGGAGCCGCTCAAGCCCGATTTCGAGGGTCTTAAAGAGCTTGTGGCCCAGATGTTCGACGCCATGTACGAATCAGAAGGCGTCGGGCTGGCCGCGCCCCAGATAGGCAAGAACATAAGGCTCGTGGTAATCGACGCCGACCCCGTGGCCGACAGCTTCCCCGAATGCGCCGGTCGCAAATTCGCATTGATAAATCCCGAAATAGAGATTCTCGAAGGCGAAACCATATCGCGTTCCGAGGGCTGCCTCAGCCTGCCGGGCGTGTCGGAAAAGGTGCCGCGCACCGAGCATATAATGCTGCGCTGGCTCGACGAGAACCTTGAGCCTCATCAGGAAGAGATATCCGGCTTCCTTGCCCGCATAGTGCAGCACGAGTGCGACCACCTCGAAGGACGCCTGTTCATAGACCACATATCGCCCATACGCAAGCAGCTTATCAAGCGCAAGCTTACCGACATCGTTGCCGGCAAGGTACGGACCGACTACCCCGTCCGCTTCGCCCCGCGCAAACACTGATAAGGACAGGGCGTTTAACAACCACAAAAACAACTAAAAAATGGCCGACGATAAAAAAGTAATATTCTCGATGGTGGGCGTAAGCAAGATTTACCCGCCGCAGAAACAAGTGCTTAAAAACATATACCTGTCGTTTTTCTATGGCGCCAAAATAGGCATCATAGGTCTTAACGGCTCAGGCAAGTCCTCGCTGCTCAAAATCATAGCGGGCATCGACAAGGACTATCAGGGCGAGGTAGTATTCTCGCCGGGCTACAGCGTGGGCTACCTCGAGCAGGACCCCAAGCTTGACCCTGAGAAAACCGTGATAGAGATTGTGCGCGAAGGCATGCAGCCCGTCATGGACCTGCTTGCGGAATTCGACAAGGTGAACGAAAGCTTCGCCGACCCCGACGTGCTCGAGGATCCCGACAAGATGGAAGCCCTCATCGCACGCCAGGCCGAGCTGCAGGACGCTCTCGACGCTGCCGACGCGTGGAACATCGACTCGCGCCTCGAACGAGCCATGGACGCCCTCCAGTGCCCGCCCGACGACCAGAAAGTAGCCACACTGTCGGGTGGCGAACGCCGCCGCGTGGCTCTCTGCCGCCTGCTGCTACAGCAGCCCGACGTGCTGCTGCTCGACGAGCCCACCAACCACCTCGACGCCGAATCCATCGACTGGCTCGAACAGCACCTCAACCAATATGCCGGCACTGTAATCGCCATCACCCACGACCGCTACTTCCTCGACCACGTGGCAGGCTGGATTCTCGAGCTTGACCGCGGCGAAGGCATTCCGTGGAAGGGCAACTACTCAAGCTGGCTCGAACAAAAGACCAAACGCCTCGAGCAGGAGGAAAAGCAGGCCTCGAAGCGCCGCAAGACCCTCGAACGCGAGCTTGAATGGGTGCGCATGGCTCCCAAGGCCCGTCAGGCAAAGGGAAAGGCGCGCCTGAACAGCTACGACAAGCTCCTCAACGAGGACCAGCGCCAGCGCGAGGAACGACTCGAAATATACATACCGAACGGTCCCCGTCTGGGCAACAAGGTAATCGAAGCCTCGCATCTTGCCAAGGCATACGGCGCCAAGACACTTTTCAGCGACCTGTCGTTCGCGCTGCCTCCCGCCGGCATCGTGGGCGTGATAGGCCCCAACGGCGCAGGCAAGACCACCCTCTTCCGCCTGATAATGGGACAGGAAACGCCCGACAACGGCACTTTCGACGTGGGCGAAACCGTAAAGGTGTCGTATGTCGACCAGACCCACCACGACCTTCTGCCCGACCGCTCCGTGTACGAGGTAATATCGCAGGGTGTAGAAAGCTTCCGTATGGGAGGCCGCGACGTCAACGCCCGCGCATACCTGTCGCGCTTCAACTTCACCGGCGCCGACCAGGAAAAGAAGATAGGCGTGCTCTCCGGCGGCGAACGCAACCGCCTGCACCTCGCCATGGCCCTGAAAGAAGAGGGCAACGTGCTGCTCCTTGACGAACCTACCAACGATATCGACGTGAACACCCTCCGCGCACTCGAAGAAGGCCTCGAAGACTTCGCCGGCTGCGCCGTGGTGGTAAGCCACGACCGCTGGTTCCTCGACCGCATCTGCACCCATATACTGTCGTTCGAAGGCGACGGGCAGGTGGTGTTCTTCGAGGGCTCGTACTCCGACTACGAGGAATACAAGAAGCGCCAGAACGGAGGCAAAGAGCTGCCGCGCCGCCGCTACCGCAAACTTATGGAATAACGCCAAAACACTGTTTTCCGACATGGACAAAAAAGAGCACCGCTACTGCGTGATAATGTGCGGAGGCATCGGGAGCCGATTCTGGCCTTACAGCCGCGCGCGACTGCCCAAGCAGTTTATCGACTTCCTCGGCACCGGCCGCACGCTCCTGCAGATGAGCTACGACCGCATACGCGACCTCGTTCCGCACTCCAACATACTCATCATGACCAATGAGAGGTATGCCGACGAAGTACGCGCCCAGCTGCCGGAGCTCGCCGCCGACCAGATTCTGTTCGAGCCGGCACGGCGAAACACCGCCCCCTGCATCGCGTGGGCCGCGTGGCACGTGGCCGCGCGCGACCCCGAGGCGTCAATCGTGGTGACACCCTCCGACCATCTCATAACACGCGAGGCCGAGTTCACGCGCAGCCTGCTCGACGGATTCGACTTCGTGGAGGCACGCGACGCGCTCCTCACTCTGGGCATATCTCCCACGCGCCCGGAAACAGGCTACGGCTACATTCAGGTAGGCGATCAGGTGGAGGGCGATTTCAGCAAGGTGAAAACCTTCACGGAGAAGCCTAATCTCGAACTGGCCAAGGTATTTCTGGCCACGGGCGAGTTTTTCTGGAACTCGGGCATATTCCTCTGGACCGCCGCCTCGATACAGCGGGCAATACGGCGCCACGTGCCCGACATAGCCGCCGTGTTCGACTCCGCCGAGCCTGCCACTTACCGCAATCCTGCCAAAGAACGCGAATTTATCGACCTCGCATATCCCGGCTGTATGAGCATATCGATCGACTTCTCGGTGATGGAGAAGGCCGACAACGTGTTTGTGGAAACGGTGACTTTCGGCTGGAACGACCTCGGCACGTGGAGCGCGCTCTACGACCTGTCGCCCAAGAACAGCGACACCAACGTGACGCAGAACTGCAACGTGCTCAGCTACAATTCCTCGGGTAATATCTTTGCCGTGCGCGGCGAGAAACTCGTGGTGGTCGACGGCTTGGAGGACTACATCGTGGCCGATGCCGACGGCGTGCTCCTGATATGCCCCAAGGCACGCGAGCAGGAAATCAAACGAATGGTTACCGATGCCCGCCTCAAATTCGGCGACAAATACGAGTAATTGTTTGTTTATATGTTTATAACGCATACTTTTCTTTCTTAGCAACCCCAATATGTCAATAGATAAAATCATATCCGAGGCCGCGTCGAAGGCCGTCAAAGAACTATACGGCATCGATGCCGACCCGGCTTCCATAGCGCCTCAGGCAACCCGCAAAGAATTCGAGGGCAATCTCACCATCGTGGTATTCCCGTGGGTGAAAGCGGCCCGCAAGGCTCCCGAGGCCGTAGGCGCCGAAATAGGACAGTGGCTGGTGGACAACGAACCGGCCGTTGCCGCTTTCAACGTAGTGAAAGGCTTCCTCAACTTGGTAATCACGCCTACTTTCTGGAACAGCGTGCTGGTCGCCATCGAGTCGGAGCCGAACTACGGCTTCAAGGCGGCAGGCCCCGAAAGTCCCCTGGTGATGGTGGAGTACTCCTCACCTAACACCAACAAGCCGCTGCACCTCGGCCACCTGCGCAACATACTCCTCGGCTCGAGCCTCGCCAACATACTCGGTGCCTGCGGCAACCGCGTGGTAAAGACCAACATAGTGAACGACCGAGGCATACACATCTGCAAGTCGATGCTCGCATGGCAGCGCTGGTTCGACGGCGCCACTCCCGAGAGTACCGGCACCAAGGGCGACCACCTCGTAGGCGACTGCTACGTATCTTTCGACAAGCACTATAAGGAAGAACTCGCCGAGCTGCAGGCCAAAGGCATGAGCAAGGAAGAAGCCGAAGCCGCCTCGACCATCATGGCCGACGCCCGCGCCATGCTCCGCAAGTGGGAAGAAGGCGACCCCGAAGTACGCGCCCTCTGGGAAAAGATGAACAGCTGGGTATATGCCGGTTTCGACCAGACTTACGAGCGCATGGGAGTGGGATTCGACAAGATATACTACGAGTCGAAGACATACCTCGACGGCAAGGAGAAAGTGCTCGAAGGACTCGAAAAAGGCGTGTTCTACCGCCGCGAGGACGGCTCTGTATGGGCCGACCTGAGCGCCGACGGCCTCGACGAGAAGCTGCTGCTCCGCTCCGACGGCACCTCGGTATACATGACGCAGGACATCGGCACCGCCAAACAGCGTTTCGACGACTACGACATCGACCGCATGATATACGTGGTGGGCAACGAGCAGAACTACCACTTCCAGGTGCTGTCGATGCTGCTCGACCGCCTCGGTTTCAGCTGGGGCAAGGACCTTGTGCACTTCAGCTACGGCATGGTGGAACTGCCCGAAGGCAAGATGAAAAGCCGCGAAGGCACGGTGGTGGACGCCGACGACCTTATGGCTGATATGACAGCGACGGCGCGCGAAGTGGCCGTGTCGCTCGGCAAGCTCGACGGCATGCCGCAGGAAGAAATCGACAGCGTGGCCGAAACCGTCGGCCAGGGAGCGCTCAAGTACTTCCTGCTGAAGGTTGACCCGCGCAAGAACATGACATTCAACCCGCGCGAGAGCATCGACTTCAACGGCAACACCGGCCCGTTCATACAGTACACATACGCCCGAATCCGCTCCGTGCTGCGCCGCTGCGAAGAAGCCGGCATGGCGCATCTCGACTACTCGGCCGTGGTGCCCAACGAGAAGGAAATAGCGCTGATACAGCGTCTGGCCGACTTCCCCGAAGTGGTGGCCGAAGCGGGCCGCAACTACTCGCCGGCGCTGATTGCGAATTACTGCTATGACCTTGTGAAAGAATACAACCAGTTCTACCACGACTGCTCCATACTCCGCGAAGAAGACCGCGCCATCTGCTCCCTGCGAATGGCAATCTCCGACGCCACAGCCAAGACAATCAAAAAGTCGATGGCGCTTTTAGGCATCAACGTGCCGGAACGAATGTAACAAAAACAACTCCTCAAAACAACACTAACAACTATGTACAACAACGATTACCGCCCCTACGGGGGCAACTACCCCGATGCTGCCGCCCTCGCCTCGACTGTGAGCAGCACCATGAAGCGAGTATACCTCAAAATGTTCCTCGCCATGCTCGTAACGGCTGTCACCTCATGGCTCGCCGCCACAAGCCAGGCATATATGACATTCCTGTTCACCCACACGTGGATGATGTTCGTGCTCATCGCAGCCGAATTTGGCCTCGTGATAGCCATTTCCGGCGCCATCAACCGCCTCAGCTCAAGCACAGCCTCGCTGCTGTTCTACCTGTTTGCCGTGGTCAACGGTTTGACACTTTGCACCATATTCTATGCCTATAGTCCTGCCGCCATCGTAAAGACATTCTTTGTCACGGCCGCCACTTTCGGCGCCATGAGCGTGTACAGCTATTTCACGTCGAACGACCTCTCCAAGTTCGGCAACTTCCTCTTCTACGCCCTCATAGGCCTTGTGATAGCCTCGCTTGTGAATATATTTATGCGCAGCTCCGCCCTCGACTGGATAGTGTCTATCGCCGGCGTGCTCATATTCATCGGACTTACCGCCTGGGACACCCAGCAGGTAAAGCGCCTCGCAATGGTCACCCCCGAAGGAGCCGTGGGCAAGCTCGCCACCATAGGCGCGCTCACGCTCTATCTCGACTTCATCAACCTGTTCCTCTTCCTGCTCCGCATCTTCGGCGGCAACCGCGACTAACCACCTAACCACCTGACCACTTAACCACCTAACCACTTACCCACTTGCATTGAAGAAGTACTTCGCCACATACCGCTCTATCGCCAAGCTGGCCTTCCCCCTCTTTTTAGGCCAGCTTGGCAATATTGCCGTGGGCTTCGCCGACAATATAATGGTGGGACATTACTCCACCGAGGCACTCGCCTCGGCGTCGTTTGTCAACAACTTCTTCAACATCGCCATATTTGCCTGCGTGGGCTTCACCTACGGGCTGACGCCTATAATAGGAGCGATGTACGCCCGTGGCGAAACCGACAGGATAGGGCGTGCCGTCCGCGTGGGGATATGGGTCAACACCCTTTTCACCATAGCCGTGGCATCGATAATGCTCGGCATATACTTCAATCTCCACCGCCTCGGCCAGCCCGACGAGCTTATGCCGCTTATCAGGCCGTACTATCTGATAGTGCTTTCGGGCATGCTGCCGGTATGTATATTCAACGTACTGGCCCAATGGAGCTTCGGCTGCAACGACACAGCGCTGCCCACATGGATAGTGCTCGCGGCCAATGCCGTGAACATATTCGGCAACTACCTGCTGATATACGGCAACTGGGGACTGCCCGAACTCGGACTCACAGGCGCAGGCATAAGCACGCTCACAGCCAGGTTCATATGTATGGGCGCGATACTGTGGGTGTTCTTCGGAACGCGGCGCGGCGCACCGTACATAGCCGGATTCCGCGCCAAAGCCGACAGATCGGACGGCATGTTCCGCCGCGTGGCGGCAACGGGCTTTCCGGTATCTATGCAGATGACCTTTGAAACAGCCTCATTCTCCGGCTCGGCGATAATGGCCGGCTGGATAGGCGCCGTTTCCCTCGCGGCATTCCAGATAGTGGCTATCAGCGGCATGCTCGGATTCTGCATCTATTACAGCATAGGCGCCGCCATGGCGATACCGCTCAGCCAAGCTGCGGGCACAGGCGACAGAGCCGCGATGCGCCGCACGGCGTGGGGCGGCTACCACCTGATACTTGCCACGATGGTGCTTGTGTCGGCATTGTTCGCCCTCGGCGGCAGCCACATAATGGGGCTTTTCAGCTCCGACCCCGCCGTGATAAGCCTCGCGGTGACGCTTATCGTGCCGCTGGTGCTATACCAGTTCGGCGATGCCACACAGATAAGCTTCGCCAACGCCCTGCGCGGCACATCGCACGTGATGCCGATGCTTTACATCGCGTTTGTAAGCTACATCGTGATAGGCCTCCCCTGCACCTACCTTCTGGCTTTTCCGGCCGGCCTCGGCCTTTACGGCATAGTGCTCAGCTTCTCGGTATGCCTCTTGGTGGCGGCAGTGCTTTACCTGTACTTCTTCCTGAGAGCCACCCGAAAATAGCTTTTGGCAGTACGGAGTAAAAACATTATCTTTGCCAAAAACCTGAATTATGGAACCCAGATACCACAGAATACTCCTAAAACTCAGCGGAGAATCCCTTATGGGAGCGCAAGGCTACGGCATTGACTCCGACCATCTTAATTCGTATGCCGAACAGATTACAGCCCTGGCTCAGGCCGGCGTGGAGGTAGGCATAGTGATCGGCGGCGGCAACATATTCCGAGGTCTTTCGGGTGCGGCCAAAGGATTCGACCGCGTGAAAGGCGACCAGATGGGAATGCTCGCCACCGTCATCAACTCGCTCGCCCTCAGCTCCGCCCTCGAGGCGGCAGGCTGCCGCGCCCGGGTGCTCACCTCGATAGGCATGTTCCCCGTAGGCGAGCCGTACAGCCCTATGCGCGCCATCGAAACCCTCTCCGACGGCACTGTGGCCATCATAGCCGGAGGCACAGGCAACCCGTTCTTCACCACCGACACCGCCGCCGCCCTGCGCGCCGTGGAGATAAAGGCCGAAGCAATGTTCAAGGGCACACGCGTGGACGGCATATACACCTCCGACCCCGAAAAAGACCCCGAGGCCACCAAGTTCGACTCCATTAGCTACGACGAGATATACAACCGCGGGCTGAAGATAATGGACCTCACCGCCACCACCCTCTGCCGCGAGAACGGCATGAAGATAGTGGTTTTCGACATGGACACCCCCGGCAACCTCGCCCGCGTGATAGCCGGAGAGCCCATCGGCACCGTAGTATACTAACAATTAAAATAACATATGACCGACCCTAAGACTTATATCGGCCCTGCCGAAGAAAAAATGGAAATGGCAGTGGCATATCTCGACGAAACACTCGCCCGCATACGTGCCGGAAAAGCCAACGCTAAAATCCTCGACGGCGTGCGGGTGGAATACTACGGCAGCATGGTGCCGGTGTCGAACGTGGCAAACATCACCGTGCCCGACGCCCGCACCATCGCCATCACACCGTGGGAAAAAGCGATGTTCAAAGCCATTGAAAAAGCCATCATCAACTCCGAGGTAGGCATCACTCCCGAAAACAACGGCGAGATTATCCGCCTGTCGATACCGCCGCTCACCGAAGACCGCCGCAAAGCGCTCGTCAAGCAGTGCAAGGCAGAGGCCGAGAACGCAAAGGTATCCGTGCGCAACGCCCGCCGCGACGCCATCGACGGACTCAAGAAGGCAATCAAGCAAGGCATGTCGGAAGACATCGAGAAAGACGCCGAAGCCACCGTCCAGAAGATACACGACAAATACCTCAAAAGAATCGACGACATATTCGCCGCCAAAGAAAAAGAAATCCTCACCGTATAATCCACTAAACGGATTTGGTCAAAGCCGCCATTATCGGCGGCTTTGACTGCTTATAAGCACACCACACACAAAGATGAATGTACAAGCCCCTACCGTTCGAAATGCCAAACCTTTCCTCAAATGGGCCGGAGGTAAAACACAATTGCTTCCGACCATAGAGCAAAGGCTTCCCCAAATATTAAAGAATGAAAAAGAAATTACTTACATAGAACCATTCGTAGGAGGCGGTGCAATGCTTTTTTTTATGCTCAGAAACTACCGAAACATAAAAAAAGCAGTAATAAACGATATAAATGTTCATCTGATTAACGCATATAAGGCGATACGGGACACACCTTCAGAGCTAATTGCTGCATTATCAAATATACAGGAAACATACGCGAAACTACCCAACCTTGAAAGTAAAAAAGAATACTTCCTCGATATCCGCAAGAAATTCAATAATGAAGACCTTGGACGGGTGGATGACGCCGCGTTGCTAATATTTCTGAATCGCACATGTTTCAATGGATTATATCGTGAAAATTCCAAAGGCGAATTTAATGTACCTTTCGGACAATATTACAATCCGCTCATTTGCGACGAAAACACAATATTAGCAAATAACGAATTGCTGCAAAACGTTTTAATACTGAATGGCGATTTCTCTCAAACAATGGAGTATGCTGGAGAAAACACATTCGTATATCTTGATCCTCCTTACAGGCCTCTCGATACCACGTCCTGCTTTAACTCATACTCAAAGGAGCCTTTTGATGACAACGAGCAAATAAGGCTCAAAGTATTTATCGACTCGCTTGACAAAAAGGGTTGTTGTATAATGCTCAGCAACTCCGACGGACACTCAAGAAATGAAAACGATGTGTTTTTTGACCAACTATATAGCAAATATCTAATCGAACGAGTATCTGCAAGCAGAGCCATAAACGCCAATCCAACTAAACGTGGCAAACTATCCGAATTACTGATACGCAACTATGACGAAGGAATAGAACCCACAAACAACTGCACAAGAATGGAAAATAATTCGATCGACAACTTTCTAAAACCACTGAAAGAAACACATTTCTCGCTCGGGGATTACGTTGATTTTCAAAAAGTAGAGGCACATATAGAATCCATATCGATGAAATTAAACCAATTGAACTACCTAATTGGTAAAGAAGATATGGCCGCCGCTGTAAACAGACTCTGGATTGAGAATCGCAACGCATTCTCAGTTCTTGGCATATTAATAGCTGTTCGCCAAGAAGATAAGAAGAAAGTACTTGACAAAAACGGCAACACACGCCTCATCAAAGATTATCTAAACTCGCCCGAATTAATAACCGAATTTCTCGACAGCACAGGACTCACCAAAATACTGCAATCCGGGCAAATAAAAAATCTTGTCGATTACGTGTTCGGGGTAGAAGTCGGGCTTGATTCCAATGCACGCAAGAATCGAAGCGGGGACATTATGGAAAATCTTGTTGCAAGTATCTTCAAAAACAGCGGCATAGAATTTAAAAAAGAAGTTTACAGCAAAGAATTTCCCGAAATAGAGGCTGCCCTCGGAACTGACAAGAAACGTTTTGACTTCGTAATCCGCACAGCCTTAAAAACATACCTTATTGAGGTCAACTACTATTCAGGCAGTGGTTCAAAACCTAACGAAATTGCACGGTCATACACGGATTTATGTCCTAAAATCAACGCTGTGCCCGGCTATGAATTCATATGGATAACAGACGGAATTGGCTGGAAGAAGGCTAAAAACAAGATTGAGGAAGCCTTAGTCCACATACCCGGAGTATACAATCTTACAACAATATATGACTTTATAAACATTGTCAAATCATAGAGTTGTGGCAAGCGACATAACGCCATATTACAAATCAAGCGACAGGGCATTCACCATTCTTAATGGCGATTGTTTTGAATTGCTTCCTAAATTCGACTTTATGTTCGATATGATTTTTGCCGATCCACCTTATTTCCTGTCCAATGGCGGAATTAGCTATCAAGCCGGCAAGATAGTATGTGTGGACAAAGGTGCTTGGGACAAGGGGAAATCCCAAGACGACATCACACATTTCAACGAACAATGGTTAAGCCTATGTCGCAGCAAGCTAAAAGATAACGGCACTATATGGATATCTGGAACTTATCACAATATTTTCACGATAGCCACCTCCCTCACAGCTCTCGGATATAAAATATTAAACGTAATCACTTGGTCTAAAACCAATCCTCCGCCCAATATATCACGACGTTATTTCACTCATTCCACTGAATTTATAATATGGGCCAGAAAACTGCCTAAAGTCCCCCATAGATATAATTACAATCTTATGAGGGCTATTAACGGCAACAAACAGATGACCGATGTGTGGAGGATGCCTGCAATCGGACGCTGGGAAAAATCTTGCGGTAAACACCCCACTCAAAAACCGCTGACATTATTATCGCGCATAATACTGGCAAGCACAGAACCCGGCGACTGGATCCTCGATCCGTTTTCTGGAGCCTCAACCACTGGAATTGCCGCCAACCTTTGTGGCCGGAGATTTTTAGGTATTGAACAAGACACCCAATACGCCGAGATGAGCAGACTGAGGCGATTAGAACTTGACAACACCGATAGAATTCAGTATTACAAAAACCATATCCCAGATTTTAAACACACCGATATTAGCCAACTTGTTTGCGAATCTTCAGTTGATTATGGCTCAGACATTCCATTTTAAGAATAAAAAAACGGTGCGCCGAGGTGGTGCACCGTTTTTTACTCCGCGCTTCAAGATGGACTCGAACCAACGACCCTCTGATTAACAGTCAGATGCTCTAACCGACTGAGCTATTGAAGCTTGCAGAAGCGGACTTTCTCCGCAAAGAAATGTGATAATGATAATGTGCGCTTCAAGATGGACTCGAACCAACGACCCTCTGATTAACAGTCAGATGCTCTAACCGACTGAGCTATTGAAGCAGTTCTTTGCACTTGCCCCTCCGGGCTTTTGCGGTGCAAATTTACAATCATTTTCCGAACTATGCAAAATATCGGGCGTTTTTTTGCAATATTTTTTAAACCAAGCGCCTAATTGCGGTCGGAAATGGCTGCAAGACGCTCGTTATAGCGGTCGAGGTCGGCGTAGTGGCGCTTGTTGTCCCTGTCGAGGCGTCCTTCCGCATCGGCCTGATATAGCGCCGAGCCGAGAGTGAACATATAGCTGAAGCGCTCAAGGTACTCGTCATCGGCAAGGAGTTCGCGCCAAGCGCAGGTGCGCGAGCTGTCGGGAAGGCTGCCTATGTCCTCGCTCTTCTCTATCAGGTATTTCAGTATACCCTCGCTCTGGGCTATCATAGCGGTGTAGTCTGCCTGCGTGAGGCTGTCGCGGCCGTCGATTTTTACAGACAGCTCTTCGCACACGGCGCTGTCGTAGGGGCGGTGCCATTCAGCATCGCTGCCACACGAGGCAAGCCCCGCCGCCAACAGGACTCCCGCCAATACCTTGTATGTATTCATCAGAAAATACTGAGATTATGTTTCTGAAAACTATAACGACGAGCAGGACATTTGGTTCTGCCCTGCCGTCTTTTCAGCATATACAACGGCTTTTCACCCTTTTTTCGTACCTTTGTGACCGAAAAAAATTTTTCCCGACATGCGCATCGATATCATTACCGTGCTGCCGGAGATGCTCGAATCTCCGCTAAACTGCTCCATCATAAAGCGCGCCCGCGACAAAGGACTGTGCACAATAGCCGTGCACAACCTCCGCGACTATACCACCAACAAGCACCGCAAGGTCGACGACTATCCTTTCGGCGGAGATGCCGGAATGGTGATACAGATCGAGCCTGTGGATCGCTGCATCTCGGCTCTGAAGGCCGAGCGCCACTACGACGAGGTGATTTTCACCGCGCCCGACGGCGAGGTGCTGAACCAGCGCACGGCCAACTCGCTGTCGATGCTCGACAATATCATAATACTCTGCGGGCACTACAAAGGGATAGACTACCGCATACGCGAGCACCTCATAACCCGCGAGATATCGATAGGCGACTATGTGCTTACCGGCGGAGAACTGCCTGCGGCTATAATCACCGACGCCGTGGTGCGCCTCCTCCCGGGAGCTATCGGCGACGAGCAGAGCGCGCTCTCCGACTCCTTTCAGGACAATCTTCTCGAGCCCCCGATATACACACGACCCGCCGAATACAATGGCTGGACAGTGCCAGAAATACTCCTGTCGGGCCATCAGGCGCGAATCGACGAATGGCGCCACGAGCAGGCGCTCGAGCGCACCCGCCGACTCCGCCCCGATCTTCTGGATTAATCGAACAGTTCGCACTCTCCAAGCGACGGCGCCGACGCGTCTTTCTCAGAAAGCACCATCTCAGACAGGGCCAACGGCCAGCACACCCCTATGGCAGGGTCGTCGAAGCGCACGGAGCGCTCGGCAGAGGGGCAATAATAATTATCGACCTTGTAGAGGAAGCGCGCCCGCTCGCTAAGCACAACGAAACCATGGGCAAAGCCGCGCGGTATGTACAGCTGCCGTCCCGACTCGGCATCAAGCTCCACCATTATATGCCGGCCGAATGTAGGCGACGAACGGCGCAGATCGACAGCCACATCGACAATCGAGCCTTCGGTGACGCGCACGAGCTTGGCCTGCGAGGCATCGCCGGCCTGATAATGCAGACCGCGGACAACCCCGCGACAGGATACCGACTCGTTGTCCTGCACAAAATGCGGCCTGCAGCCTGTGGCAGCCTCGAACAAATCCTCCCTGAAGGTTTCGCAGAAATATCCGCGCGCATCGCCATGGCGCCGCGGCTCTATTATCCATACGCCCTGAAGGCTCGTAGCTATAAATTTCATAAGGCAAATTTACAAAAAAACGCGCATACTCGGATTTTTAATGTATCTTTGCCCGCACACACTTCAGATATGTTTGAAAACAAAAGCGACATAGGGCTTCGCGAGGCCCAGCAAACAGTCGACGAGTGGATACGCACCGTAGGCGTGCGATACTTCTCCCCGCTTACCAACATGGCCGTTCTGGCCGAGGAGGTGGGCGAGGTAGCGCGGATAATCGCCCGCACCGACGGCGACCAGTCGGCCAAGCCGGGCGAGAAACTCGACCTCGCCGACGAGCTTGCCGACGTGCTGTGGGTAACCATGGCCATCGCCAACCAGCACGGCATAGACCTTGCCGGCGCTTTCTCCAACAATTACTCCAAAAAATGCGTTAGGGATAAAGACAGACACATAAATAACCCGAAATTACATAATTAACACATACAACTATGAGCGAACAGAATACCGACAAATACACGCAAGTCATCGAGGCGAGCGCCGTCACAACTTCCGACGAAGCTGTTGCTGCCGCCGTACAAAAAATTCTTGACGAGCATTTTGCCGAAAACAACACCAAGGAGGTACACACCTTCCTATTCAACACCATAGACCTCACAACACTCAAATCAACCGACTCGCCGTCGTCGGTGGCCCGCTTCACACAGAGCGTCAACGACTTTGAAGAGCGCTTCCCCTCCCTGCCCAACGTGGCTGCCATATGCGTGTACCCCAACTTTGCCGGCGTGGTACGCGCGGTACTCGAGGTATCGTCGGTAAAGGTGGCCTGCGTGTCGGGCGCCTTCCCGTCGTCGCAGTCGTTTGAAGAAGTGAAGATTGCCGAAACATCGCTGGCCGTCGCTAACGGAGCCGACGAAATCGACATAGTGCTGAATCTCGGCTACTTCCTCGACAAGGACTACGAATCGCTCGCCGACGAAATAACAGAGCAGAAGGAAGCCACCCGCGACGGCCGCCTGAAAGTAATCCTCGAAACAGGAGCGCTCAAGACAGCCCGCAACATACGCGACGCCTCCATTCTCGCACTCTACTCGGGCGCCGACTTCCTCAAGACCTCAACAGGCAAGGAATACCCCGGAGCGAGCCTCGAAGCCTGCTACATCATGGCGCTATGTATCAAGGAATACTTCGAGAAAACAGGCGTGCGCGTAGGCTTCAAGGCCGCCGGCGGCGTGTCGACCACCGAAGACGCCGTGAAGTACTACACCATCATCAAGGAAGTGCTCGGCCAGGAATGGCTCACAAACGAATACTTCCGCCTCGGAGCAAGCCGCCTTGCCAACACCCTCCTCTCCGACATCGCAGGCTACCCCGTGCAGCACTTCTAAGAGGGTGTTTCATAATATCTGTAAAAGCACAGGTTGGTGTATTTTTGTTTAAACTGTTCATTAAGAAGAGGGAGCATAGCGGTTGCTATGTGACCGATGAGTAATGGGCAGGTTAACAAAAAGACGCCAAGACGGCACCATTGTTAAATTTACCCTCCACCGAATCATCGGATAATATCTGTCGTAGCGTATCAAAGGCTTCGCCTCCAAAAATTTTGAGTGTCTTTATCACTTCGCCTCAGTCACATAGCCACCGCTATGCTCCTTCGGCTCAGTGATAAATCCATCTCAAACTTTTTGGCCTGTGCTTTAACAGATATTATGAAACACCCTCTAAGATTCGTCAAAAACGGTGGCGGGCGCGGTTCGGGAAGGAGCCGCGCCCGTCGTTTTTTGATATGCGGGGGAAGTGCTTCGATAATAATTAGTGAACATTCGCAGGCCGGAGGCGTTTTTTATGATAGAACGATTCGTTTCATCAACGTTTCAATCATATTTGTATAAATAGACTTAGTTTAAGTAAATATTGTTAAATTGTTTGCCATTTGAATCGGTGTAGCTACCTTTGCGAGCCGAACAGCGCAAACTAACAAACCAATGTTTTTATGAAAAAGACATTCCTCGCAGCCGGCGCCATCGCTCTCTTCGGCGCCATCTCAGCAAACGCCCAGGCCGTGCAAGAGCCAAAGTTTACCGACAATTGGTCGATAGGCCTTGACGGAGGCGTTACCACCCCGATGCACAATAATCCTTTCTTCGGCGCCATGCGCGGTGCAGCCGGCCTCCATATCGGAAAACAGATCACACCCACGGTAGGCGTTGGCGTGGAAAGCTTGTTCGGCGTAAACACTTCGTCGTGGAAGGGCTTCAAACACAGCTCTACGGCATTCGACAACTCCTATGTGGGATTATACGGCACCGTCGACCTCTTCAACCTCTTCGGCGGATATCCCTGCCAGCGCCGCCCGTTCTCTATCGAAGCCCTCTTGGGTGCAGGTTGGGGACATAATTATATCGACGGCAAGGAGAATCTCGACTGGAACTACTTCTCCACCCGCGTGGGCCTCAACTTCAACTTCAATGTATCGGAGCATGTGACGGTATCGCTCAAGCCCTCTATCAACTGGAACATGGGCGGCGACTACAAGCAGTCTGACCTCGGCTACGATATCAACAAGGCCACGTTCAACCTTATGGCCGGCGTGACTTACAACTTCGGCGACGGCTTTGAATGCGTTCGTCCCTACGATCAGGCAGAGGTCGACGCCCTCAACGGCCAGATCAACAGCCTCCGCGGCGAAGCCAACGCGTCGGCAGCCGCCGCAAGCGCATGGCAGGCCAAGGCAGACGCCCTGTCGGCAGAACTGGACTCCTGCCGCAACAAGGCTCCCGAAATCGTGAAAGAGGTATCGAACAAGTACAATTCCGTACGCTTCGTGTTCTTCCGCATCGGTTCGTACGCCATCACAGCCGACCAGATGCCTAACGTGGAGATGATTGCCGACTATATGAAGAGCCACCCGCAGTCGAAGGTAGTGGTAAAAGGCTACGCCTCGCGCGACGGCAACTACGACTTCAACATCAAGCTCGCCGCCAACCGCGCCGAAGCAGTGAAGAAAGCCCTTATGGCCAAGTATAAGATTCCTGCCGACCGCATCATAGCCGAAGGCGAAGGCATCGGCGAAATGTTCGACGAAGAATCGTGGAACCGCGTAAGCATCTGCACCCTCGAAGAGAACAAATAAAAACAATACAAACACATAACTAACAGAAGCACCCGGCCGGTGATATGCGCTCCCCGCGAGGCATACCGCCGGCTGAGTGGCTTAAACCATCTGATTATCTATGAGCAATCTGGCTATCTCAATCATTGGCTACACAGCAAGCATCTGCATGATACTGGGCTACCTGCCCCAGGCAATAGTGACTATCCGCACCCGCGACACCGACGGCATAGCCC
This sequence comes from uncultured Muribaculaceae bacterium, assembly GCA_910579035.1. GTDB lineage: Bacteria > Bacteroidota > Bacteroidia > Bacteroidales > Muribaculaceae > CAG-873. The sequence continues at coordinate 99,920 of CAJTSR010000005.1, forward strand.
TGCCCACATTCTGCATGCTCGGACTGGGAAGCATCTTCTTCGTGATCCAGGGTCTGGCGCTGCACAACTGGCCGCTGGTGATCACCAACGTAATCACCACCAGCTGTTCCGTGATAATATTCGGTATAAAGCTCTACAACGACTCGCGCAAGCGCAATTAGAGGGTGCGGCGCTCCAAGGCGCGTGCCACGGCGCGCGCCACGCCCACAAGCCCTGCAGGGTAGCGCTCTTTCAGCACCTCGTAAGCACCGTCGGGATTGGAGCGCAGTGTTTCCATAATGTCGCGATATGCTTCGCGGTCTATCACCCGGCCATAATCGCTTATCATATCGTTGTCGATAAGTTCGGCTATGTGGGAATAGATAGTGGAACTTTTCACACCCTTGTCGGAAGCAATCTCCGCCACGCTCTCTCCGGCATTGAACAGCACCAGGGTTTCCCGCAGGCTGCTCCCCTGCTGACGCCCTGATGCGAGGCCTGCGAACTTACGGATAGCGGCAATAAAGCCGCGGCCGTAGCGAACGGCCTTCTTCTCGCCCACGCCGTTGACGGCAAGCATAGCGTCGAGGTCGGCCGGCATGCGCACGGCCATATCCATAAGCGTGGCATCGCTGAAAACTATGTAGGGCGGCACACCGTCGCGCCGGGCCACATCGGCCCGCACGGCCTTGAGCTGTTCGAACAGTTCCGTAGTAGGATCCGACTGGCGTATTTCCTTTTTGGCTTTCGCCGCTCCGCTCTTGCGGTTTCGGTCGGCTTCGACGTAGGCAGACAGCGTCACGTGGGCTTCCCCGCGCAGTATGCGCTGCCCGAAAGGAGTTACCCGCAGATGGTTCGAGTCGTCGTAGGCTATCTCGAACACCCCGAGCTGCACCATCTGCGATATATAGTCGGACCATTCGTTGTACCCCAGGTCGGCGCCGGCCCCGAAGGTCTTGATACTGTCGTAACCGTTGCGCCTGATATCGGCTCGAAGGGAGCCACGGAGTATGTTTATCAGCGTCATTATGCCGATATTCGTCCACCCCGTGCGGGCCACGGCGCTCAGAGCTTTCTGCGCCAGTATGGTGCCGTCGAACCGTGGCGGCGGCTCAAGGCACACGTCGCAGTTGCCGCAGTCGCAGTCGCGCTCCTCGCTGAAATACGACAGGAGTATGCGGCGGCGGCACACCCGCGCCTCGGCATAAGCCTCCATACGCTCGAGCTTCTCCATGTTGATGGCCTGCTGACCGGAGTCCATGGTGAACTTGCGCCTCGCTATCACGTCGGCCACGCTGTGGAACAGCACCGCTTCCGCCGGAAGACCGTCGCGCCCGGCACGGCCTATTTCCTGATAGTAGCTCTCGATGTTTCCGGGCAGGTTGTTATGCACCACCCAGCGGATATTGCTCTTGTCGATGCCCATGCCGAAGGCTATGGTGGCGCACACCACTTGCGCGCTTCCGTCGAGGAAGGCTTTCATAGAGGCATCACGCGAGGCGGCGTCCATACCGGCATGATAGCACACCGAGCGAACCCCTCGCGCAAGGAGCGCCTGATGGAGCTTCTCGGTTCCGGCACGCGACAGGCAGTAGGCCACTCCCGAATCCTGAGGATACTTGCGGGCAAGGGAGGCAATGAAGCCCACGCGAGTCTTGGAGTCCGCACCTCGGTATGCCCTGAGCGATATGTTGGGACGGTCGAACGAGCCTGTGTGGCAGTAGGGAGAGCGCAGACCGAGGCGCTCGGCGATATCGTCGCGGGTAAGGCGGTCGGCAGTAGCGGTAAGGGCTATCACAGGCACGTTGGGCCGCACCTCCTTGAGCTTCGACAATTGCGCGTAGTCGGGGCGGAAATCGTGGCCCCACTGCGATATGCAGTGCGCCTCGTCGATGGCAAAAAGACTTATCCTGAGCTTGCCCCACGAGTCTATCTCGGCAAGCAGGCGCTCGGGAGATATGTACAGCAGGCGTATCTTGCCTTCGACGGCGGCGTCGAGCACCTGCCGGTTATAGCTCTCGGGCTGATTGGAGTGCACTGCGGCGGCAGGTATTCCGTTGGCCACAAGGGCCTGGGTCTGATCCTGCATCAGCGCTATCAGAGGCGACACCACCACGGCGCACCCGCTGTCGGCGAGCAAGGCCGGAATCTGATAGCACAGCGACTTGCCGCCCCCGGTGGGCATCAGCACCACCGCGTCGCGGCCTCCGGCCACAGCCTCTATAACCTCGTACTGTCCGGGGCGAAACGAGCGATAGCCGTAAAAGCGCGCAAGCAATGCCAGGGCACGGTCGCGCAACTCCTTGTTGTATTCTATCTCCATATTGCAAAAGTAGCTAATTTTTTCAAGAAAACAGTCCGAGAAACTGTTTAAGGAATATTAAGGATTGGTAACAGCGCAACATCGGAAAAAGTGACTACCTTTGCCCTCGACATTTGAAACTGACTGTAAGAAGACTCTGCCGGCTCTCCCGGCGTGAGTTTCTTTATTTTATTGTTACATCTTAAACTAAAGAGGGTGTTTAATAACATCTAAAAATCATGGCAATCACCTATATGACCAAGGAAGGCTACGACCGTAAAATGGAAGAAATAGCCTATCTCGAAACTGTAAAACGTCCTGAAATAAGCCGCGCCATCGCCGAGGCCCGCGACAAAGGCGACCTCTCCGAGAACGCCGAGTACGACGCCGCCAAGGAAGCGCAGGGTCTTCTCGAAATGAAGATAGCCCAGCTCAAAGACCTCGTGGCAAACGCCCGCATAATCGACGAAAGCAAGCTGTCGACCGACGAGGTGCAGATGCTCAACCGCGTCAAAATCCGCAACGTCGACACCGGTTCCGAAGCCGAATACACCATAGTGGCCGACTCCGAGGCCGATATGAAAGCCCGCAAGATAGCGATATCCACCCCCATAGCCCGCGGCCTGCTCGGCCACAAGGTAGGCGACACTGTGGAAATAACCATACCCGCCGGTACCGTGCGCTTCGAAATAATGGAAATCGGCCTCTGATATGGCAAGCATCTTCTCCAAAATCATAGCCGGCGAGATACCATCGTACCGCATAGCCGAGGACGACAAGCACTACGCCTTCCTCGATATCAACCCTCTTGCCGAAGGCCACACCCTGGTTGTGCACAAGCGCGAGGTAGACTATATCTTCGACCTGTCAGACAGCGAGTTCGCCGAGTTGCAGCTCTTTGCCAAGCGCGTAGCCGAGGCTATCAGGGCAACTATGCCCTGCAAGCGCGTCGGCGTAGCCGTGATAGGACTCGAAGTGCCTCACGCCCACATACATCTGGTGCCTATCAACACCGAGGCCGACCTCGACTTCCGCCGCGAGAAACTGAAGCCCGCGCCCGAACGCATGGCTGAAATCGCATCGTCAATCGCAGAAAATTTCAAATAAACGATGAAAAACAAAGCACTCTGCGCCATAGCCGGCGCCGCCCTGTGCGCCGCATCTTGCTCCGGCCCCTCCGGCTGGAGCCTTAAAGGGGAAATCGAAGGCAGCCACCCCGAAAAAGTGGCTCTCGAAGGCTACAACAACGGCATCTGGTACCTTATCGACTCGCTCAAGGTAGACGCCGGCGGCAATTTCAGCTACAAGGCCGAAGCCCCTGCGGCATATCCCGAAATATTCCGCCTCACAGCCTCCGGCCACGACGGCGGCATATACTTCCCCGCCGACTCCTGCGACAAGGTGACGGTACTGGCCTCCGGCGAGCACTTCGGTACCGGCTACACCCTTGGCGGAACTCCCGAGGCGGCCACATTCGGCCGTGTCGACAGCCTCGTGGCAGCTACCGTTGCAGCCAACGACGCGCAGGCCGCAGCCACCAACCCCGACCTTCGCCGCAGACTCGTCGACATAATAACCGCCGACACCACCGGCACGGTCGCATTCTACGTAGTTGGCAAAGCCGTCGGCGGCAAGCAGATATTCGACCCGGCCGACGCCTTCGGCAACCGCATATACGGCGCTGCCGCGCAGGTATTCAGCCAGTACGCTCCCTTCGACCCGCGTGGAGCAGCACTCCGCCGCAGCTACTTTGAAGGCCGCCAGGCTCTCGGCAAGATGCCCGAAAGCACCTCTCAGCAGATAATCGAGGTACCCGAGGCCGGGTTTATCAACATTGAAAACTACGACGACCGCGGCGTGCGCCACTCGCTGGCCGAGCTTGCCGAAAAAGGCAAGTTCATAGTGCTGAGCTTCACGGCCTACGGCGCCGACACATCGGTACCGTACAACGCCATACTCAACGACATCTACACCCGCTACCACGACCGCGGCCTCGAAATATTCCAGATAGCGTTTGACTCCGACGAGCAGACATGGAAGACCGTTGCCCGCAACCTCCCGTGGATAACAGTGTGGAACTCGCCTGCCGACGGCGCTTCCGCCCTTGTTTCATACAATGTGGGCGCTTTCCCGGCCACATTCCTCATCGACCGCAGCGGCGTAATAGCTGCCCGCGTCACAAATCCCGACGATCTCGCCAAAGAAGTAGCCAAATATTTCTGAAACACGACCGGCGCAACCGGTCGGTAATGCAAACCATTACCTCGTTGACATACATAGCACTTACAGTACTCTCACTCGCGCTGGCCGCTGCCCTGGCTCTCCTATGGAAAAGCCACGGCGCGGCCGCTGCGCATAATGCCGAGAAGACGGCCATCGAGGCCGAGAAAGCAAGCCTCGCAGCCTCGAAAACCGCACTCGAAAACGAAAAGCAACGCCTTGAAGCCGCCCTCGCACGTGCCGAGGCCGAGCGCGAGGCGCAGCAGCGCGCGGTGACCGCCGCTCGCGAAGAAGCCGCACGCCTTGCCGAACGCATAGAGGCCCTTGCCCGCGAAAACGAACGAATCCAAAAAGAGCATGCGCGCCTCGAGGCAGAAGCCGAGGAGCGATTCCGCACACTCGCGGCGAAGTCGCTGCTGGCCAATGCCGACGCGCTGCGCGAGCAGAACCGCGCGGGACTCGCGCAAGTCCTCGAGCCTATGAAGGAAAACCTCGAGCAGTTCAAGCAGGCATTCACACAGCGATACGACAAGGAAAACGCCGAGCGCTTCGCCCTGTCGGAACGCGTGCGCGAACTCGTTATGCTCAACCAGACCATAGGCCGCGAAACGCGCAAGCTCACCGACGCGTTGCGCGGAAATGCCAAGGTGCAGGGCGACTGGGGCGAGATGATTCTCGACAATATCCTCGAGCGCAGCGGCTTCAGGCGCGGCCACGAATACAGCGTACAGGAAACAGTGACCGATGCCGACGGCCGGCGACTGCGCCCCGACGTTGTGATATCCTATACCGAGGGCCGCAAGCTCATCATTGACTCCAAGGTGTCGATTCAGGACTACATAGCCATGGTCAACGCCGACGACGAGGCAAATCGCGACCGATTCGCCCGCGCCCATGTGGCCTCCGTCAAAAAGCACGTTGCCGAGCTGCGCTGCAAGTCCTATCAGGACGCCGTGGGCTCCGACAGGGTGGACTTCGTGCTGATGTTCATACCCCACGAAGGAGCCTTCCTCACGGCTATGAACCTTGACGAGTCGCTGTGGCAGACGGCTTTCGACAGCCGCGTGCTGATAATATCGCCCACACACCTGATGTCGGTAATCAAGCTCGTGGAGCAGGTATGGCGCCACGACAAGCAGAACCGCAACGCCCTCGAAATAGCCCGTCAGGCCGGTCTGATGCTCGACAAGTTCAGAGGTTTCCTCGACGATATGGAGCGCATCGACAAGGCAATAAACGGCGCGCGCGACGCATGGAACAGCGCCTTCGCCAAGCTGTCGACAGGCCCGGGCAACCTCGTGGGCAAGGCCCGCAGCCTGAGCGCCCTCGGAGCCAAGGCCAAGAAAGACCTTCCTCAGCGTTTCCTCGAACAGGCCGACCCGGACACCGAGGAAACCGATAATTCCGAAACAGAACAATGACCTACAGAATATGATACCCAACTTCCGCTATCTGTTTTCGTCGATGCCGCCGGTTGTCAAAAACCTGCTTATCATCAACGTGCTGATATGGCTCATTATGGCAGTGGTACCGGCTGCCGAGCACACTCTCACCAAGAACCTCGCTCTCTACTACTTCTCATCGCCCGGCTTCCGGCCCTACCAGCTGTTCACATACATGTTCCTCCACGGAGGATTCACCCACCTGTTCTTCAACATGTTCGCGCTGGTGATGTTCGGCATGACCATCGAAAGGGCAATGGGCTCGGGTCGCTTCCTGTTCTACTACATATCGGTAGGCATCGGCGCGGCCTTTATCCAGATGGGAGTGTTTGCGCTGTATATCAACCACCTGCAAGGCATGTTCGACCCCGAGGAAACACGCCAGATTATAGAGCGCGGCTGGGAACTGATGCAGACAGGCTACGGCTTTGCCGACCCCGACGCACAGGAGCTCAACTCCTTTGTCAACACGCCCATGGTAGGCGCGTCGGGAGCCATATACGGCGTGCTGCTCGCCTTCGGATTCCTCTTCCCGAATGTTCCCATCTATATCTTCTTCTTTCCCGTGCCTGTCAAGGCCAAGTGGCTCATCATAGGCTACTTCGTGCTTGAGCTGCTGTACGGCATCAGCGGCACAGCCGACGGCGTGGCTCACTTTGCCCACATCGGCGGCATGGTGTTCGGCTTCCTTCTCCTCCTCTATTGGAAGCGCCGCGGGGTATTCGACAACCGCTGGTTCCTATAATCGATGGACGAGCCAGAATCCGGCACGACGCCCGCACGTCCCCGCCCCAAAGGCAAGCCCGCATCCTCGCGCAAGGGTGCGAGGCCGACGAAGCCAAAAGGCAACGGCGAAGCGCGGGCCAAAAAGAAGAAACGGAAACGCTACTCGCCGTTCATGCGGCTGGTACGCGGCCTGATGCTTATACTGAGCATAGCCTCGGTAGTGGCGCTCATAGCCACGGCATATTCCGGCAATGTGTCGCCGCTCAAGTACGGCGGCCTGTGGGGCATACTGCCTCTCTGCTTTCCGGGCTGCCTGTGCTGCTACGCCGCCCTGATGGCTCTGCAGGTATTCTGGCACTGGCGCGGGTTCGTAATAATGTCGGCAGGCATGCTTGCCTGCGCAGGCCCGGCTCTCGACGTATGCCCGCTCAACGTGGGGTTCGGCGAGCGAAAAGCCCCCGAAGGAGCGGAAACATTCACACTGCTCTCATACAACATTCATAATTTCTGGGAAACGCGCGATTCGGCCGACAGCCGCATACCAAACCGTGGCTTACAGTACGTGCTCGACTCCGGCGCCGACATAGTGTGCCTTCAGGAAGCGGACGCCATAAGCGTATCGCGCTCGCTCAATATAACGGCAGAGCAGGTACAGCGCCTGCACGCCCTCTACCCCTACGTGATAATCAGCGGCTCGGCGCAGGCCGTGCTGTCGAAATTCCTGATAGAGCCTATACATCTTGTGGTGTCGCGCAGCGAGTTCGACGATGCCGACCTCGCCGCATACCGCGTGACACTGCCCGGCGGCAAGATTGTAAGCCTCTTCAATGTCCACCTGCAATCGCTGGCACTCAACGAGAACGACCGCCAGCTATACCGAAAACTCACCGATCTGGAGAAGCAGGATCTGACATCCGTTCGGGTGCAACTCGTCGAAAAACTCCGGCATGCCAATATAGAGCGAGCACGGCAGGCGCAGGCGCTCCTTCGCTTCATACGCCACTACGGCGGCCCCGACGTGCTGATATGCGGCGACTTCAACGATGTGGCCACCTGCTACACCCTCCGCACGCTTGCCGGCGCGGGCTTCAAGGAAGTATACCCCGAAGTAGGCTTCGGCCCTATAATAACCTACAACTCCGGGCGCTTCTACTTCGGCATAGACCACGTTCTATACCGTGGCGACTTCAAACCCCTCAGCCTCACCAAAGGCACACTCCGCGCCTCCGACCATTATCCCCTCACCGTCCGCTTCGCCACCGGCGGGGGCAGGTAGGTGGGTAAGTGGGTAGGTGGACAGGTGGGTAGGTGGACAGGTGAGCAGGTGGACAGGTGAGCAGGTGAGCAGGTGGACAAGAGAGTAGGGACGCGGCGTGCCGCGTTTTTCGCGTCGCAACCGTGTTGCCACCGTGTCGCAGGCCGTGCCGATGTCGTGCCGACATCATTCCGTGAAAAAATTTTTGCGATATGGGGGCTTTTTGCTATTTTTGTAGTTAATTGGCTTTAAATCCGCCTTTAAAAATGGTCAAAGAAGCACTTTTAAGCCCCGAGGAAGAAGACCGCATGATCGAACAGGCCTTCGCAGACCTCATGGACGGCTATCTGCGGAGCAACCACCGCAAGAAAGTCGAGATGATAGAGCGTGCCTACCGCTTCGCCAAGGAGGCCCACAGAGGTGTCCGCAGGCGCAGCGGCGAGCCATACATAATGCACCCTATTGCCGTGGCCAAGATAGCGTCGCAGGAGATAGGGCTCGGCTCCACGTCGATATGCGCGGCGCTGCTCCACGACGTGGTGGAAGACACCGAGTATACCGTCGAGGACATCGAGCAGCACTTCGGCCCCAAGATAGCGCAACTGGTAGAGGGACTTACCAAGATATCGGGCGGCATCTTCGGCGACAGGGCGTCGGTACAGGCCGAAAACTTCCGCAAACTGCTCCTGACCATGAGCGAGGACATACGCGTGGTGCTGGTAAAGATGGCCGACAGGCTCCACAATATGCGCACCCTCGGCTCGATGGCGCCCAACAAGCGCTACAAGATTGCCGGAGAAACACTCTACATATACGCTCCGCTGGCACACCGCCTCGGCCTGTTCGCCATCAAGACCGAGCTTGAGGACCTGAGTTTCAAGCACGAGCACCCCGACATATATCAGGATATTTCCGACAAGATCAAGGCCACCCAGCAGAGGCGCAGCGAGGTATATACCGATTTCTCCGCCCCTATCAAGGCGAAGCTCGACGAGCTTGGCATACAGTACGAGGCCAAGGCGCGCCTTAAGTCGGTATATTCCATATACAAGAAAATGGAGGCCAAGCACCTGCCTTTCGAGGAGGTGTACGACCTCTATGCCATGCGAATAATCTTTGAATGCGACGACCAGGCGCGCGAGAAAGCGATATGCTGGAGCATATACTCGGCAATAACCGACCTATACCAGCTCCACCCCAGCCGCACCCGCGACTGGATCGTGACCCCGAAGGCCAACGGCTATCAGGCCCTTCATCTGACCGTGATGGGGCCCGACGGCAACTGGGTGGAAGTGCAGATACGTAGCCGGCGCATGGACGAGATAGCCGAAAAAGGTTTTGCCGCCCACTGGAGGTACAAGATAGGCGAAGGCGACGAAGAATCTGAACTGAACGCATGGCTCAAGACCATAAAGGACATACTCGACAATCCTGAGCCGAGCGCCATCGACTTCCTCAACACGCTAAAGCTCAACCTTTTCTCGTCGGAGATAGTAGTATTCACCCCGGCGGGCGAACCTGTGACGCTACCGGCGGGAGCAACCGTGCTCGACCTCGCGTTCGCCCTCCACACCGAGATAGGTATGCACTGCATTGCCGCCAAGGTAAACCACAAGCTCGTACCCTTGCAGCACGAGCTGCGCAGCGGCGACCAGGCCGAGATACTCACGTCCAAGAACCAGATGCCGCAGCCTGAGTGGGAAAGCTTCATGAAGACGGCCAAAGGGCGCACACGCCTGCGCCAGGGACTCCGCCGCGCGTTGCAGCCCATGGTCAACAAGGGCGCCGACATACTGTCGCAGTGGCTTGCCGACAACAGCATTCCCGACACCAACATGGTTATAACCAAGCTGCAGGGCATATTCCACGTTCCAAACCGCGAGGAACTGTGCCGGCAGCTCGGCGCTCAGGAAATAATGCTCGGCGACTTCCTCGTGAAGCCTCTCCGCAAGGCTGCCCAGCAGCCCAAGCAGGGCAGCGGCATACTTTCCAAGATATGGAATCTCGGAAAGAAAACAGGACCGGCTCCTGCACCCGCTCCAGCGCAAGCGCCCCCGAAAATCAATCCTAAACAGACATACCGCCTGTCGAGTTCTACCGATAGCGCCAACTTCAAGCTCGCCCCATGTTGCAGCCCAATACCCGGCGACGACGTGATGGGCTTTATCGACGACGACGGCATGGTGGAAATCCATTCACTCGACTGCCCGAGGGCGCAGGTGCTCAAAGCGGCCTACGGCTCACGGATAGTAGCCACCGAATGGGACCGTACCGACGAGCGCTTCCTTGCCCGAGTGCATATCGAGGGCATCGACCGCCACGGCATACTCCAGGAACTCACGAACCTTATTTCCAACACCATGGGCATCGATATGCGCAAACTCAACATCGAGGCAAGCGGCGAAGTGTTTGCCTGCGACCTGTGGGTGCGCGTGCGCGATGTAGCCGTGGTCGACGACCTCTGCACACGCACCAAATCGATCGACGGCGTGCGTGCCGCCACCCGGATACACTGAGAGTATGTCAACCTTTAAATCCACGCATACCCTATAACTGATTCCTCTTATGACAAACCATATACCACCAATCAAAAACGGTTTAGTCCAAAGAATACTCATAGCGCTTGCGGCAACAATCGTTATCGTCTATTTCTACCCGCACCCGGAGTCGAACCGCTTCAATTACGAAGAAGGCCGGCCATGGAACTACGCCAAACTCATAGCGCCTTTCGACATACCCATACACCCCGATTCGGCCACGATAGAGGCCGCGCGCGACACCCTCGACAAGCGTTTCGTGCCTATCTACGAGCTGAACCAGCTCATTATCGACACCATAGTGCGGCGTCTGCCCGACGCTCCGGGCTACAAGAACCGGCTCAGCTCTGAAATACGCAAGATATATGCCTCGGGCGTGGTCGACATGCGCACCAAGGACGAGATAAGCGCCGGGAAACTGCCCAAAGTGCGCATTCTCGACAAAAACATACTCAGCGAGATGTCGACCTCGGCATTCACCTCGCCACGCGACGTATACCTATACCTCGACTCGGTGATCGTAGACCCCGAACTGCACAAATACTTCGCACGAGCCAACCTGCAGAACATTCTCCAGCCCAACTATACCCGCAACGAGGAAGAAAGCCGCCGCCACTACGAATACGACTATCTCACGCTCACGGCCGACCGTGGCATAATCCTTCAGGGACAGACCATTATCGACAAGGGAGCTATCATCACGGGGCAGGACTACACCAACCTGCACACCTACGAAACCATGATGGCCCAGCTGAGCTACAAGGAGAACCAGAGCAAATACCTGATGCTTCTCGGTCAGTTCCTCTACGTGGCAGTGCTCATGAGCCTGCTCATGCTCTACTTCCGTTTTTTCAGCCCGGCAGTGTACGGCAATATCCGCGCAATACAGTTTGTGTACATACTGCTCACACTGTTCTTCCTCATAGCCACGGGCCTTAACTACTTCATAGCCCAGGGCATATACATAGCCCCGATGATGATAGTGCCGATACTGATGCTGGTATTCTTCGACGGGCGCACCGCCATATTCGTCACCGGGATACTGTCGCTTATCTGTGCCGGAGTCACGGCTTTCGCCCTCGAATTCCTCTTCCTGCAGTTCTGCGCCGCAACAGCCACTGTCTACACCCTTGGCGAACTCAGCCGCCGCTCTCAACTGCTGCGCACATCGGCGGTGGTGGCCGTGGCATACATGGTGTCCTACATAGCCCTCGAACTGCTTATGAACGGCTCCTTTGAAGCCTTCACATGGCGAATGACATGCTTCCTGATCGTCAACGCCGGACTCAGCTCTATGGCCTACATACTTATGTTCGCTGCCGAACGCGCTTTCGGCTTCATCTCGGTGGTGACACTCGTGGAGCTTGCCGACATCAACGCGCCGCTGCTGTCGCGCCTGTCGAACGAGTGCCCCGGCACTTTCCAGCACTCCATAGCGGTGAGCAACCTCGCCTCCGATGCCGCCCAGCGCATAGGAGCCAACGTGCAACTGGTGCGCGCCGGAGCGCTCTACCACGACATCGGCAAGCTCGCCAACCCGGCGTTCTTCACCGAGAACCAGCACGGGGTGAACCCCCACGATGCCCTGCCGCCCGAACGCAGCGCCGCTATCGTGGTGAACCATGTTGCCGACGGCCTCAAACTCGCCGACAAGGCAGGACTGCCCAAGGTAATCCGCGACTTCATTCGCGAGCACCACGGGGCAGGACTGGCAAAATACTTCTACATAACGTATTGCCGCAACCACCCCGACGAGGAAGTCGACAAATCGGTGTTCAGCTACCCCGGCCCGAACCCGCAGACACGCGAAACATCGGTGATGATGATGGCCGACTCGGTAGAGGCGGCAAGCCGCTCGCTGCCCGAACACACACGCGAGGCAATAACCGAGCTGGTGAACCGCATCGTCGATTCCCAGATTGCCGACGGGCTTCACAACGAGTCCACACTGTCGTTCCGCGACGTGGCCAAGATTAAGGAGGCATTCATAAAGCGCCTTATGACAATCTACCACTCGCGCATCGCCTACCCCTCCGCGACAAAGAAAACCGAGGCGGCCCCGGCAGCCGCCGCAAACCCGGCAACACCGCCGCAAGGCAGCAAACAATGATTCGACGGGTCTGTATCCGACTGTGCGTCATTGCCATAGCGGCGATGACGCTCTCGGCATGCAGTTCCCGCAAAAACACCGCCGCCAACCGCCGCTATCAGGAGTTCATAACCCGCTACAACATTCACTACAACGGCGCCACGCACTTCGACGAAACACTCCGGAACATGGAGAACAGCTATGAGGACGACTTCTCGCAGCTGCTCTTCGTGCACCCTGTCGAAGCGAAGGCCGACAAATCGGCCACACAGCCCTCGGGCGACTTCACCCGCTCCATCGAAAAGGCCCAGAAAGCAATACAGGTACGCTCCATCAAGAAAAAACCGGCACGCAAACCCGGCAAGAGCCGCGACCCAAAGTACAAGGAGTGGATGAAACGCGACGAGTACAACCCCTTCCTGCACAACTCGTGGCTCATGATGGGACGAAGCCAGTACTACAACGGCGACTTCCTCGGGGCGGCATCGACATTCTTCTACATCAGCAAGCATTTCACATGGCTACCGCGGACAGTCACCGAGGCCAAGCTTATGCAGGCTATGTGCTACATAGCCCTCGGCTGGCAGTTCGAGGCGGAGATGATTCTTACACGAATCAAAGAAAACGACCTCGGAAACAACACTCTCAGACGCCTCTACAACCTCGCCTACGCCGATTTCTACATACATGCCGCCGACTATGCCGCCGCCCTGCCCTTCCTTGCCGAGGCAGCGAAACAAGCCAAAGGGACGCAGCGAACGCGGCTCAACTTCCTGCTCGGGCAGCTATACGAGCGCACCGGCGACAAACAACGCGCATACAGCGCCTTCGAGAAAGCAGGAAGCGCGTCGTCGGCACCATACCGCACCAAGTTCAACGCCCGTATAAAGCAGAGCGAGGTATTTACAGGCTCAGACATAGAGCCGGAAGTAAAGGCGCTCAAACGTATGACGCGCTACGACCGCAACAAGGAATACCTCGACCAGGTATACTACGCCATAGGCAACCTCTACCTCTCGCGAGGCGACACCGCCAAGGCAATAGAGAACTACATAATAGCCAACGAAAAATCGACACGATCCGGAATAGACAAAGCCATAAACCAGCTGCGCCTCGGCGACCTGTACTTCACCCGCCGAAAATACGAGCTCGCGCAGCCCTGCTACTCCGAGGCCGTGCCGCTGCTGCCCGAAACATATCCGGGCTATGACTCGCTGAAACGCCGCTCCGACGTGCTCGACGAACTCGCCGTATATGCCCAGAACATAAGCCTGCAGGATTCGCTCCTCAGGCTCGCGGCAATGACTCCCGAAGAGCGCTCCGCTGTAATCGACAAAATAATAGCCGACCTCAAAAAGAAAGAGGAAGAAGAGGCCGAGCAGACACGCCGCGAGGAATATTTAGCCGAGCAGGCTGCGTCGGGCAATAATCTGGCCGACAACAACACGCAGTCGTTCGTTATAAACTCCGACAACTCGTGGTATTTCTACAACACTGCTGTGAAAAACGCAGGCAAGACCGAGTTCCAGAAACGCTGGGGATCCCGAAAGCTTGAAGACGACTGGCGCCGCCGCAACAAGAGCAGCTTCAACACCGACGACTTCGACTCGTCAGACCGGTCGGACCTATCAGACACGTCCGACGAGTCCGGCCAAGCCGACTCCCCCGAAGCTGCCCCGACCGACACCGCTGCGGCCGCCCGTGCCTCCGACCCCCATTACCCGGAGTACTACCTCGCCCAGATACCATCGACCGATGCTGAGATAAGCAACGCCAACGACATCATACAGGAAGGCATCTACAACCTCGGATTAATCCTCAAGGACAAGCTCGAGGATTTCCCGGCAGCCAGAAGCGAATTTGACAGGCTGCTCACACGCTACCCCGACAACATATACCGCCTCGACACCTACTACAACCTCTACCTAATGTATATGAGGCTCGGACTCGAAACTGATGCCGAGGTATACCGCCGGCTGATCATAGAGCAATTCCCGGAATCGGCCTACGGCATGGCCCTGCGCAATCCCGACTATATCGACAATCTGCGCAATATGGACTCCCGACAGCAGGAGCTGTACGAACACACATACGAGGCATATCTCGAAAACCGCAACTCCGACGTGCACGAGGCCTACCGCACAATGGAAAAGGACTACCCGCTGAGCAAGATTATGCCCAAGTTCATGTTCCTGCACGCATTGGCATACGTCACCGAGAACAAGCCCGACGAGTTCAACGCCACCCTGCGCACACTGCTCGAACGATACCCATCGACCGACATAACCCCCATAGCCTCGGCATGGCTGAAAGGCATGGCTAAAGGCCGCAAGCTACATTCCGGCGCATCGAATATGAGGGCTATGCTGTGGGATCTGAGGCTGTCGAACGACTCGACGGCAACCGACAGCACCGAGGTGGTGTTCAACCTCAATCCCGAAGAGCCGCAACTGCTCGTATTCACATTCGCCACCGACGAAGTGGCGGCGCCGCAACTGCTCTTCGACATAGCGCGCCACAATTTCAGCTCGTTCGTGGTGAAAGATTTCGACCTCGAATCAATGAATTTCGGACGCCTCGGCCTGATAGTGGTTGGCGGCTTCGGCAATATGGCCGAACTCAACCACTACCGCAAGGTTATGGCGGAATCGGCTGAGTTCAGGCTACCGCGCGGAGTGCGGCCGATAGCCATATCCGATGCCGACTTCAAAACGCTAATCACGCAGGGCCGCTCATTTGAAGAATACTTCCGCTACCGCGACGAGCAGAACTATATCGACACCCAGGCCGAACTCCTCGCCCCCGAGGACATAGAGCCACTCCCGGCCGAAGAAAACCGCGAGGAAACGCCTGCCCCGACAGACTCTCAACCTGAAAATGAGCCGCAGGAACCCGGAGAGCCTTCCGTTCCGGCTACCACACCACCGACTCCCGCAAAACCCGGGCAAAAGAAGCCTGCCGCGACCGACGAACCATCGCAGCCCGCACCCGTGCCGCTGCTTCCCGGCCCGGAAGGCGACGACGACCCCCTGCTACTCGAACCGTAGCCATCATATTCACGTGCTGCGCGCTACTTGGCGTGGAGGGCGTTGCGGCGGAGGCCTTCGAGGCGGGCGCGGCGCACGGCGCTGTTGCGGAAGAGGCTGCGGAAAGCCGACGGCGTCATAGTCGCCACATCGTCGAGGCCAAGTTCCATCAGGCGCTCGGAGGGCACAAATTCTTCGATTGTGCCGGCATTGGGGAGTTCGTTGTGCGGACACACGTCCTGACACACATCGCAGCCATAGATGCGTCTATGCCGCAGATCGAGCGTTGCCGGAAGTTCGCCTCGGTGCTCGATGGTGAGGTACGACAGGCATCGGCGGGCATCGAGGCCGCCACAACCGTCGAGCGCTCCTCCGGGACAGGCGCGGACGCATGCCCCGCAGCCCTCGCAAGCGGTGCGGGAGCACGGTGCGGACGGCTCCACGCCGACTGTCCAAAAAATTTCGGCAAGGAATACTTTGGAACCCGCGCCGGGTACTATAAGCAGATTGTTTAGGCCGATGAAGCCAAGACCGGCCTGCACGGCCCAGTAGCGCTCGCGCACGGGAGCCGTGTCGACACACACACGCATTTCCGAGCCTGCCACAGCATCGCGCATAGCCGCAGCCACAGGCTCAAGGCGACGGCGCAGAACGTTGTGGTAATCCTCTCCAAGGGCATAATCGGCAAACAGGGGGTGGCGCCTGCCGGAAGCATAGGCGAAAGCCACGCACAGCACACTCTCCGCGCCGGGAAGCAGCAAAGCAGGGTCGCGGCGCACATCGCCGTAGCGGCCAAGATAGTCCATGCCACCGTTACGGCCCGCCGCAAGCCACGCCTCATAGCGCGCCATCTCTGTATCCGCCACCACGGAAACCTCGGCAAAACCTGCCGCGCAGGCTCCCTGCCGCCGCGCCATGTCCAGAATCCCGGCGCGAGCCTCGCTGCTACATAGGTATTGCCCTGAACTCATATCCTTGCCCGAGCAGCCACTCTATGGAGCGGGGAAGCGCGCTCCGCATATTCCGCGAAGCTTTTAGCGAATCATGGAAAACAATTATCGACCCGTTGCGGGCATAGCGTCGCACATTGTCGAACACGGCGTCGGCATCGAGCTTGCGGGAGTAATCGCGCGTCACAAGGTCGTACATCACAATGTTGTAATGCTCCTTGATTGCTTTGGCCTGCGCCCAGCGCATAAGCCCGTGCGGCGGCCGGAAGAGCGAGCTGCCTATCAGCGCGTCGGCTTCGATAACGTCGCGTATATACCGCCACGCGCGCACCTTCATGCCCTGCATGTGGTGCATCGTATGGTTGCCGTAGCTGTGGCCGCGCCTCTTCACCTCCTCGAGCAGTTCGGGGTGGCGGCGCACATTGTCGCCCACCATGAAGAACGTGGCCTTTATCCCGTAGCGGTCAAGCAGATCGAGCACCCACGGCGTTTCTTCGGGAATGGGACCGTCGTCGAAGGTAAGGAACACCACCGGCGCCTTGCCTTTGCGCTTGATTCGCCACAAGGCCTCAGGAAAAAGAAGGCGGTAGAGCAGCGGCGGCTGCTCTACCAGCCTGTTGAAAACTTTCATCTCAGAACGTACTGCCACTGTGCGGCGGTAAAGCCGTGGCGCTGCATAAGGTCGCGGCTGTATGCCATGGCATCAACACCGGCGGAGTTGTTTGCCGACAGTATGTCGATGGCCGACTGCAATACCGGGCGCTGGCTTTCGGGGAAGGATCCGATTTCCTCAAGCAGAGCCGCCATATCATAACCCTCGATATATATCAGCGGAGCTATGCGGAGGTCTGTTTCAAGACCGGCACCGAGAGCCGCGCGTTCGGCTCCGAGCTCGGGGTCGGTAAGTATGGCGGGATTGCCGCGCAGCACGTCCACACGATTCTTGAGAGCAACGGCCTCTCCGAGATATTGCAGCGCGTATGTTTCGGGGCGTCCCAGGGCGGCGAAATCAGCCGGAGCCAGATTGGCCGCATATTTCACGAGCTGTGCGTAGCGCTCGGCCTCGCTTGTGGCAAGAGCCTCGGCCTTGTCAAGATCGGCAGCATCGCCGCTGTTAAGGTACATATCGATATACGCGCGGCTCATATACAGGCCAAGCATACCGTCGTAAAGCGATACCGAGGCCGGAAGTTTGGCCTGTATCATATCAAGAAGCTGGCGTGCCATGTCGCGGTATGTGGCCGGGGCTTCAAGAGCGGCTTTCACCGCAGCCTCGCGGCTTGCGGCCGAGGCGGGCAGCTCGGGAGTTTCGAGCAGGTCTTCCACTATGGTGTATATGGCCGAGCGCACCGAGGCCACCATGCGGCGCACAGTTTCGTCGAGGTACAGATCCTGAGCGTCCTCCTTGTCGAGTCCGCCCCAGCGGAAGTCGCTTACCACGTTGCGGTAGCCTTTCTCCGCAGTCGGGCTTACGGGAGCTGAGGCAAACGGTGTAACCTGGTATGCCATGCCCGTAGCCGACAGATATGGCGTCAGGCCGAGATAATAGCTTGTGGGCACGGTGGTGGCGAAGTAGGCAGGACGCTTCCAGCCGCCTGCCACGCTATTGGCGATTATGTCGAGCGACAGCGTGCGGCTCTGGTTCATGCCCGAGCCGAGAGCCGAAAGGTCGGTAGCCACATCGCTAACGTAGGGAGCGAGATATGCCGTGTCGACGGCCTCCGTGCCGGTGCCGAATGCCTCCATCGCAACGGCGTGGTCAACGGGCATGTACACATTGGGGCGTCCGAGCAGCGGCGCGCCGTAGGTCTTGGGGTCAGACGAGTACAGCTCTTCGAGCGCGGTGCGGACGTCGGTGCGGGCACGGTCGCGAGGCACCACGAAGCTGTAGGCGAGGCGCTCATAGCCGTAGTCGGACGGCTTGGCGTACATATCCACGGCCTTTGCATCGTAGGTTGGGTGCGTGAGCTGGTTGGCATACCAGTCGGTGGTGAGATACGACAGGTTGACCACGCGCACATCGGTGCGGAAGCCCTCAACCTCCTGCGAGTACCACAGAGGGAAGGTGTCGTTGTCACCATTGGTAAAGAGTATGGCGTTCGGCTCAAGCGAGCTGAGGTAGTTGAATCCGAAGTCGCGGGTTGTATAGCGGCCTGAGCGGTCGTGGTCGTCCCATGTCTGCGACACCATCTGCAGAGGCACTGCCAGACCGACGGCACATGCCACGGCGGCAGATGCAACTCGCGCCGTCTTGCTGTCGGCAGCCTCCCCGCCATCCTTGGCCTTGGGCGACAGCAGCGAGCGCAGTAGCACGCCGATAGCAGGAACACCCATGCCTATCCATATCGCGAAAGCATAGAACGAACCGGCAAAGGCATAGTCGCGTTCACGGGGCTGGCCGGGAGTCTGGTTGAGATACAGCACGATGGCTATGCCCGTCATAAAGAACAGGAAGAACACCACCCAAAATTGCTGAATACCGCGCTCGGGGTTGACGCGATGGCGATACAGAGCCTGATACAGCAAGCCTATCAGGCCGAGTATCAACGGAAGCATGTAGAACACGTTATGACCCTTGTTGCCCTTGCCGAACTCGTCGGGCAGGAGCGACTGGTCGCCAAGGCGGGCGTTGTCAATCAGCGGAATCCCCGAAATCCAGTTGCCAAGATGAGGCTCGCCGTTGCCCTGTATGTCGTTCTGTCGTCCGGCAAAATTCCACATGAAGTAGCGCCAGTACATATGGTTGAGCTGGTAGTTGAGGAAATACCGCAGGTTGACATCGAAACCGGGCTTCCACGCAGGTGTTTCGAGCAGCGACTCGCCCGTCTGGGAGTCGATATTGGTAGTGACAGGCTCCAGATGGTTCAGATAGGGCATCAGCTCGTACTTGGGAGCATATCCCTGCTCGGCCCAACGGGCGCGCACCTCCTGAGGTATGGTGTATATGTCGGGGGTATTATAGCCGGCCCAGGCCTTGTAGCCGGCCACGTGGCGGCCTTCGGGGTCATTGCTGTATATACGGGTCAGAATCATGTCGAGGTCCGACATCGTGCGGTAATTGGGCCGCTCTATTTCCTTCACATACTCGTCGGGCTGCGAGGGATTGGTCTTCACCACCTTTGTGTATGTCTTCTCGGGGCTGTTGAATGCCGCACCGCGCTCGTCGCGAAGATAGCCGTCGAGCACGCGGGTGCGCGGACGACCGTACTCATCGACAGGGATATAGAACTCTCCCGAACCTTCAGGATATTCCATCTCGTCGAACGTTTCTGCAAATACCGGGCCTTTGAAAAGAGGACGGTCGCCGTACTGCTCGCGGTTGAGGTACGAACCGAGTGCAAAAACGTTGTCGGGAGCGTTCTGGTTCATCGGGGTATTGGCAGAGGCGCGTATCAGCAGAAGCGCATACGACGAATAACCCACGAATATCACAAATATGCTGATAACGCAAATCGACAGCACCCGCACAGGCAGCGGACGGCAGAAACCGAACAGATAAACCGCCAAACCTATCAGCACGAGTGTTCCCACCAGCGCCGAGTGGCCGATAAAAGGCATGCCCGACAGACCCACCGAGGCAAGCACGAGCAGGCGCACCGTAGTGGGCGAGGAACTGCGGTAAAGTGCGCGTATGGTAAGTATGAACACAGCCACGAGGAGTATGGCATAGATAAGCACGCCCATATTGTAGCCAAGGCCGAAGCTATTGACAAACAGCAGCTCGAACCACTGGGCTACTTGCACGAATCCCGGCACGAGGCCGTAGAGAATAGCGCCCACTATGACGCACGACACTCCCAGCGCAATCAGCGAGCCGGTAGCGTTGATATTCTTCCACTTACGGTAATAGAATATGAGGCCGAGGGCGGGTATGCAGAGCAGGTTGAGCAGGTGCACAGCTATCGAAACACCTATCACATAGGCTATAAGCACAAGATAGCGGTCGCTGTGAGGCTCGTCGGCGCGGTTTTCCCACTTGAGCATCAGCCAGAACACCAAAGCCGTGCAGAATGACGAGAAAGCGTATACTTCGCCTTCCACGGCAGAGAACCAGAAGGTGTCGCTCCACGTGTATGCGAGGGCGCCGCATATGCCGCCGCCAACAATCAGGGCGAGCTGCCAGCCGCTCACACTGCCGGCATCGTCGCGCACGATAAGACGGCGCACAAGGTGCGTTATACTCCAGAAAAGCAGCATGATGGTCGCCGCGCTAAGCAGAGCCGACATACAGTTGACGGCGAGCGCCGCGTGGCTCATCTCCCCTCCGAAAAGCGTGACGAAGAAGCGTGCCGCAAGCATGAATATGGGGTTGCCCGGCGGGTGACCCACTTCGAGTTTGGCGCCTTGTGATATAAATTCGGGGCAGTCCCAGAAGCTTGCCGTCGGCTCTACCGTCAGCAGGTATGTCAGCGCGGCAACAGCGAAGCACAGCCAGCCGAGTGCCGTATTGACAATCTCATATTTCCTTATTTGCATAGTGCGTGAGGTGGTGATAATTTCCTTTAAACTGCAAAATTAATCAAAATCACGCTCCACGCCCCCAATTACACTTAAATTAACAAAAGCACCCTCCACATATTATCCAAAAGATTGTTTATATGAAATCTAAAACCACTTAACCACAAAACAAACTACAACGGATTATACGAAACCGCCCAGTTGCCACGAGTAGTAGGTTGCCAATGGCGGCTAAATGAAGTAAGTTTGTAAAAAATAGGATTCTGAATGCCAAGAATAAACGAAATAATGTGTGCGTTTGGGAAGAACGTCCAACAAGAACGGCTCAGACAAAAGATATCCCAAGAAGAGCTGGCACACAAAGCCAACATATGCCGTACATACATAGGCATGGTAGAGAGGGCCGAACGTAATATATCTTTGCAAAACGCAAAGAAAATAGCAGATGCTCTTAACATAACAATTGACGAACTTCTCAAAGACAATGAATAACACAGAAAATGACCGCAGTTGGAATGAAAATTTCAAAAACTATGTTGAATTTATAGTCAACCATCCGGCCTATACAGGCTTATATTACGAGCGCAAAACTGATGGGACTGTTAAATGGGTTGTCCTAAAGGATTCCATACAAGGCAGAATCCGTACAGCATGGTGGGACGAACAATGCAGACGTTTGAACATACCAATACAAAGCGGTTGCTATGCAATTGTTTCACGAATTATACATCCCACAAAAATACATATATGCCAATGCTGCGGACGTCCACTTTCAATATTCCAAATCTATCCGACGAAACCTCTTCTTAAAAAGATTAATGAGCATTTCAATATTTCGATATCTCAGGTAGATTATGATATATTTGGAATCATAGACACATATTGTACTGATCAAACATCTATCGATTTTATAGCGAAATGCTTCAAACAGCCGCACGGACTGAAAAAATATGAGCTCAAAACCATAATCTACCAAAACTATGTCGGCACGGACCAACCCTCGCGACTTCTTTCGCCCGGTGTGATGTCCAATAATCCAGACCGATTCGACGGATTCCATTCAGACGGATTATGCTGTAGAGAAAAAACGGATAAGGGCAGGCACACCGTCAATATGAAAACTTATACTCAGGACAGAAGAGCCTACGAAGATTGGTCAGAAGGAAACTATAACTTAGCAAATACAATGATTCGGTAAAAATTACAGAAGTAGTTGAAACTTAAGTTAATATAACGAATTGTCAAATACAAATGAATCGCCAAAGCGTTCATTATAAAA
>CAJTSR010000006.1 GCA_910579035.1 uncultured Muribaculaceae bacterium
CCTACGTTTATACGCCCCATCACCGGACACAGACCGTCATCCGACATCTCGCTCTTTTTAAGGTAGAACGAAACCTTTAATCCGCTCTTTTTCATAACTCTATTCTTTGTTTGCAAAATTAACTGATATAGAGCCATTTGAAGGTATGCAAAACGTAGCGGAACCACGAATAGGAATCACAGAGGCCATCCCGGAGCCTATATTTCTTCGCATTGCCGGGAAAAATCGCTAAATTTGCAGTAGCAAAGATGCCTGACAAGCGGGTTCTATGGCATAAAACAGGGATAATCATCCATCGGCAAAACCGTCTTCAAGACCGGAATTCCGGACATGAAAAAGGCAACGGATAGGTAGCGATTCAATCTCCTAACCCTTCCAAAAACCGAATTTTCCGCCGAATGCACCCTTCGGACGAACAACGCCGATCTCTCCTAACTCTCAACACATTACTTTATTCCCCATTTATTGCCATAGTCTCGCGAATTCTTCGTATCTTTGTCGATTATGGAGGTAAGAATAGAGGAAAGTTGGAAAAAGGCTTTGGAGGCAGAGTGGGAAAAGCCATATTTTGCCACACTTGCATCTTTTGTGAGAAACCGTTACGCAGCCGGACCGGTGTTCCCGCCTGCCGGAAGTATTTTTGCTGCTTTTGACGCCTGTCCTTTTGAGGACGTGAAAGTGGTAATTCTCGGGCAGGATCCATACCACGGAGTAGGGCAGGCCAACGGTTTGTGTTTTTCGGTGGCCGACGGAATAGAATTTCCGCCATCGCTAGCCAATATTTTCAAAGAAATGCTTGACGACGTTGGCGCTCCCGGGCAGACTATGCCTGCGAGTGGCGACTTGTCGTATCTGGCGCGTCAGGGCGTACTGTTGCTCAACGCTACGCTTACTGTCGATGCGCATAGAGCAGGTTCGCATCAGGGTCAAGGTTGGGAAACATTTACCGACGCGGTGATTGCGCAACTTAATTCAACGAGGCAGAACCTTGTGTTTATCCTTTGGGGGTCATATGCCATACGCAAAGGAGGCTTTATCGACAGGAACAGGCACCTTGTGCTTACTTCGCCTCACCCATCGCCCTTATCGGCCTATAGAGGATTCTTCGGCAACCGCCATTTCAGCAAAGCTAACCAGTATCTTTCCGAACACGGCATAGAGCCGGTGAAATGGATTTAAGGCGCTGTATATATTTCTGCATGGTGGTCTTGTGTTCGGTGCCTGTGTTTGGCTCCGACACTATGACGGGGATATTCGACGAGAAGATAAAATCGTTGCAGGTACGTTTGGACGGCAATGATTTTGCCTCACCTGTCGCAGTGCTTGGTTCAGCCGACCGTATACGTATAGATTTCGACAGAATTGCCGAAGATCGCGATTTTCTTCGGTACAGCCTCGTGCACTGCAGTGCGCGCTGGCAGCCATCAGGTCTTGTCGACAGCGAGTTTCTCGACGGCTTCAATGAAGGCACTATTGAGGATTATGACTTTTCGCGAGCTACCACTGTCCACTATGTGCATTACTCGCTCACAATTCCGAACGAGCAGGTATCACCTCGCTTGTCCGGAAACTACTTGCTGAAAATATACAGCGAGGATAATCCTGACGATGTGTTGCTGCAATGCCGCTTTATGCTGTGTGAGATGACGGCTCCGATAGAAGCGTCCGTAAGCAGTCGCACGGATATTGATTATAACGAAGCCAACCAGCAAGTGAAC
Organism: uncultured Muribaculaceae bacterium; assembly: GCA_910579035.1. GTDB lineage: Bacteria > Bacteroidota > Bacteroidia > Bacteroidales > Muribaculaceae > CAG-873. The sequence goes on from CAJTSR010000006.1 coordinate 1,719, forward strand.
TTTATGGTTGATTTGGAGCGGGCAGAGGTGGACGACCCGTTTAACGACCTGCTTGCCGTCGTGGGGCAGAACGGCCGTCTTGACAATGAGGTCGCCATAGGCCATCCTCTGCGCTTGCAGGGGCGAAAAGCCGTTTTCGAACACCTGCCAAAACTTATTTTCGAGGCCGGAAACGAATATCGGCGTTTTGAAATTGTGTCGGAGCAATATCCGGGTATGGGTGTTGACTATATTGATTATTTCGACCCTTACCGCCACTATATGCTGTATGTTGATACGCCAAGGGCCGGAGAACCGTATTCTTACGACCAGACACAGCACGGACGCTTCTTTATCCGCAGGGCTGATTCGCAGGACGGCGATGTTGATGCCGATTATGGCATAGTCCATTTTGCGCTTGATATGCCCGAACAGCCCGGAACGATGATTTTTATTGATGGCGATTTGGTTCAGCGCCGGTTCGGGCCGGAGTCGCGCATGCAGTATAATGCTGCGACAGGACGCTATGAACTTTCCATGTTGCTGAAGCAGGGTGCGTATAACTATCGTTACCTTGCCGTCCCGCCCGGTGCCTCGCGCGGGTATACAGGCAGTATAGAAGGCGACAATTACCAGACGGTCAATGAATACGACGTTAAGATATATCATCGCCGCAGGGGGGAGCACTACGACCGTCTTATAGGCTTCACGACCACACGCTCGGATTTGTAACTCTAACAATATAAAAAAGTAGATTGATATAGATATGCTTCAGATTCAGGACACTCTTGTTTCTCTCGACCTCGTAGAACGTTTTTTTTGTTGTGACCTCGCCGCGTGCAAGGGGCAGTGCTGCCTTGACGGCGATGCCGGTGCTCCTTTGGAACCGGGAGAGGCAGAAGAAATAAAACGGGTGCTTCCCGAGATATGGGATGATCTCCTGCCGGGAGCAAAACGCGAGATAGAGGAATCAGGCGTTAGCTATATCGACTCAGAGGGCGATGAGGTGACATCGCTTGTGGAAGGGTGCAACTGTGTGTTTGCCACTCTCGATGATAACGGTAACTGGCTGTGCGCTCTTGAAAGCGCCTACAGGCAGGGGCGTATCAATTTCTACAAACCGATTTCCTGCCATCTCTATCCTGTGCGTATTAAGCGTTACGACAGTTTCACGGCTGTCAACTACCACCGCTGGGGTATATGCAAGGCGGCCGAAGTGCTCGGCCGCGCAAAGGGAATAAGGGCATATAAATTTCTTGAAGGACCTCTGCGCAGGCGTTTCGGTGACGCTTGGTATGAGGAACTTGCGCTTACCTGCGAGGAATATCTCAAAACATACCCTCAGTGATTGGGTATATGCTCGTCGAGGAAACGACGTGCGGCAGGCTTCTGCTTTTTCTTTTTGTCGTCTGATGCTTTAGTTGTTTTTTTTACTGAGTCTGCGCCAGTGGAGATCTGAACGGGAATTTCATATTCTTCTGTTATTGGCACGCTGCGCGGCGGAGGCTCCGTTGTGAGTAATTCGTGGCAAGCGCGGGCGCCAAGCGCCAGCACTGTTACCACGATTACTCCGGCTATAAATTCGCGGCCAAGCCTTTGTCTATCTTTTGTCACAGCAGAGGGAATATTACGATTGCAGCTATAAGAAGAGGTGCTATATAGCGGATTATGAACAGCACTATTCCCGTGGTTCTTGAGCGGATGGTGCCGCAGTTGCTCAACTGGTCGCGCAGCAGGTTCTTAGGCGCGAACCAGCCTACATATAAGCATACACCGATCGACACTAACGGCAGCAGCCAGTTTGTCGAGAATTTATCAAGGAAGTCAAATATGGTATGTCCTGCTATTTTGAATCCCGACAGACTGCCGAACGATAGTGAGCACAAGGTGCTGAATACGAACAGCGGGAGCAGCACTGTGAGTGTGGCCCACGTGCGCTTCATCTTGAAGCGGTCTTGCAGCATGGCGATGGATACTTCGGCAATAGATACGGTAGAGGTAAGTGCCGCCACCAGAAGCAGTAAAAAGAAAAGCGACGACCACAGGCGGGGCATAGGCAGCTGCGCGAATACTTCGGGAAGGGTCACAAACACGAGCGTGGCTCCGCGCAAAGGTTCGTCGTCAAGCCCGAAGCTCTTCACTGCCGGGAATATCACCAGCCCCATCATAATGGCCACGAGTATGCTGAGCAAGGAAACCGTGAGCGATGTAGAGCCTAAGCGGGTGTTGGCAGGGTAGTATGAGGAGTATGTTATCAGTATGCCCATGCCGAGGCTCAGGCTGAAAAATGCCTGTCCGAGAGCGTTGACAACGACTCCGGCATTGATTTTTGAAAAATCCGGCTCAAGGAAATAGCGCACTCCTGCGCCTGCGTCCGGCAGCGACAAGGTGAGGCAGCATATTGCCGCAAGAATAACGAACAATAGCGGCATCATTATATTAGACAGGCGCTCTATGCCTTTCTGCACGCCTCCCAGGAGTATGGCTATATTTAGTATAATCATTAAGAAAGTGAAAATCAGCGGAGGTACGTCGGTGGATATATAATCGTCCATACGCGTGCTGAACAACTCTCTCAGCGAGCCTCCGGCATTGTCGATACCTTCGTATAATCCTCCCGAAACGCTTTGGTAGAGATATTCGAGAGTCCAGCCGGCAACAACCATATAGAACGCCGTGATCAGATATGCTGCAAGTATGGCTCCCACCCCTACGAGCCACCACGGCTTTCCGGGCGAGAGCGTGCGGAAAACGCCTATGGAGTCGGAGCGTCCTCCGCGGCCAAGCGAAAATTCGGCAAGCATCACAGGTATGCCGAGGCATAGAACGCAAAGTATATAAACAAGGAGGAAAGCCGCGCCGCCGTTTTCCTGGGTTTCGGCAGGGAAACGCCATATGTTTCCAAGACCGATGGCAGAACCTACAGTGGCAGCAATAAGTCCGATTTTGGAGGCAAATTCGGTTTTAGTTGACATATATCTAACTATTTTTGACTATTTTTGAATGAGTTCATACCTACAAAAGTAATCTATATTCCTATCATTTCAAAAAAATATTGCTACCTTTGCAGTTGGAAAAAACGCCGCTTCTGATTGGCGGCTGTGACTGACAAAACCACACATATACATAATATTACTTAAAATGGTAAATTATAAGACTCTCGGCCTTGTTAACACCCGCGAGATGTTCAAGAAGGCCATCGCTGGCGGATATGCTATCCCCGCGTTCAACTTCAACAACATGGAGCAGCTCCAGGCCATTATCAAGGCTGCGGCTGAAGAGAAATCCCCCGTTATCCTTCAGGTTTCCAAAGGCGCACGCAACTATGCCAACGCCACCCTTCTCCGCTATATGGCAGAAGGCGCTGTGGAATATGCAAAGGAACTCGGTTGGGCTAATCCCCAGATCGTACTTCACCTTGACCATGGCGACAGCTTCGAGATTTGCAAAAGCTGTATCGACAGCGGCTTCTCAAGCGTTATGATCGACGGTTCGCATCTTCCTTTTGAAGAAAACGTTGCTCTTACCAAAAAAGTTGTTGAATACGCACACCAGCACGACGTGACTGTGGAAGGTGAGCTCGGCGTTCTCGCCGGCGTGGAAGACGAAGTATCTTCCGACCACCACACATATACCGACCCCGAAGAAGTTATCGAGTTTGCTGAACGCACCGGTTGCGACTCCCTCGCTATCTCTATCGGTACAAGCCACGGCGCATACAAGTTCACTCCCGAACAGTGCACCCGCAACGAAGAAGGCAAGCTCGTTCCCCCGCCGCTGGCATTCGACGTTCTCGACGCCGTAATGGAAAAACTTCCCGGATTCCCCATCGTGCTCCACGGTTCGTCTTCCGTTCCTCAGGACGAAGTTGACACCATCAATATGTTCGGTGGCAAACTTCCCGACGCTATCGGTATTCCCGAAGAGCAGCTCCGCAAGGCTGCCCAGAGCGCGGTATGCAAAATCAACATCGACTCCGACAGCCGTCTTGCAATGACAGCTGCTGTTCGTCGTGTGTTCGCTGAAAAGCCCGCCGAATTTGACCCCCGCAAGTACCTCGGCCCGGCTCGTGACAATATGGAGAAACTCTATCGTCACAAAATCGTGAACGTGCTCGGCAGCGCAGGCAAAGCTGAATAATTTAGCCATAACAGTATAGGCAGGGTAGCCCCGAAAGGAGCTATCCTGCTTTTGTTTTTTTATATCTGTAAAACTTCTAAACTATTTAAAAAATACCGCGTTATAATATCAAAGGCGCAGCTACCGGCATGGAGCTCCGGCCCAATAATAATAATACCATAACCAAATAATTCAATTATGATTGACAAAAATTATCGATATGGCGACGCTAAGACCGATGTGTTCGGTTCTGACGCCATGTTGCAGCCGGCTCCGGTCGACAGAATCCCCGACGGGCCTACAACGCCTCAGATCGCATACCAGATGGTAAAGGACGAAACATTCGCCCAGACGCAGCCTCGACTCAATCTCGCCACATTTGTCACCACATATATGGACGAATACGCGACCAAGCTGATGAACGAGGCTATCAACATCAACTATATCGACGAAACGGAATATCCCCGTATCGCCGTTATGAACGGTAAGTGTATCAACATTATAGCCAACCTTTGGAATACTCCCGAAACAAACACATGGAAGACCGGCGCGCTTGCAATCGGTTCTTCCGAGGCTTGTATGCTCGGAGGTATTGCAGCGTGGATACGCTGGCGCGAGCGCCGCCAAAAAGCAGGTAAGCCCTTTGACAAGCCGAACTTCGTGATCTCCACCGGCTATCAGGTGGTGTGGGAAAAATTCGCGCAGTTGTGGCAGATAGAGATGCGTACCGTGCCTCTGACCCTCGAAAAGACCACGCTCGACCCGCAGGAAGCACTCAAGATGTGCGATGAAAACACCATCTGCATTGTGCCTATACAAGGTGTGACATGGACCGGCCTCAACGACGATGTGGAAGCTCTCGACAAAGCCCTCGACGAATACAACGCCAAGACAGGATACGAAATTCCTATCCACGTGGATGCTGCGAGCGGCGGCTTCATTCTCCCGTTCCTTGACCCTGACCGCAAATGGGACTTCCGCCTTAAATGGGTGCTGTCAATCAGTACTTCGGGCCACAAGTTCGGCCTCGTATATCCCGGTCTTGGCTGGGTGGTATGGAAGGATAAGAAGTATCTTCCCGATGTAATGTCGTTCAGCGTCAACTATCTTGGCGCGGAGATAGCGCAGGTGGGCTTGAACTTCTCGCGTCCGGCCGCGCAAATTCTGGGCCAGTACTATCAGTTCATACGCCTCGGCTTCGAAGGATACAAAAACATTCAGTACAATTCCCTCTCCATAGCCAAGTATCTCCACGACACAGTGGCTCAGATGCCCGAATTCCAGCCATACTCCGAAGAGGTGCCCAACCCGATATTCACATGGCTGATGAAACCGGAATTCCAGAAAACGGCCAAGTGGACTCTGTTCGACCTTCAGGACAAGCTTGCGCAGAAGGGCTGGATGGTGCCGGCCTACACGCTGCCTGCCAACATACAGAATGTAGTGGTGATGCGAGTGCTCTGCAAGCAGGGTTTCAGCCGCGATATGGCCGACCAGCTCCTGAACGATATTCGCTTCGCGATTACCGAGCTGAACGCCCTCGAATATCCCACCACAACGCGCATCGCTATGGAAAAGAACATTCCTCTGGTGCCTAAATCGTTTAATCATACCGGCAAATAAGCTGTAACGAACATTGTCGACCGGTCGGCTTAAGCAGCAGGTCTGTGTCAAGTCGGCCGGTCCTCGTTTTAACTTACTCTCTAACACGTTATCTATATGGATAAGACTATAAGTATAGCCCGTGTAAGGCAGGCTGCCAGGGATGCATATGATGCCGCGAAGAATCTTTCCGGTGGGGCTAATGCGAACTATATACCGTATCTTGCCAATATCGACTCTGATTTGTTCGGACTGAGCGTCACACTTGTTGACGGCACTTCCATAAGTATCGGCGACACTTCGTACAAGTTCGGAATAGAGTCTGTGTCGAAAGTTCCTACGGCGATTCTGGCTATGATACAGCACTCCCCCGAAGGGGTATTGGAAAAGATTGGAGCAGACGCTACCGGGCTGCCGTTCAATTCCATATTCGCCATATTGTTGGAAAACGACCACCCTTCCACCCCCCTGGTCAATGCCGGGGCTATATCCGCATGCTCTATGATTGAACCTAAGGGTGATTCTGACGCCAAGTGGAAGGCTATAACCGACAATATAGCCGCACTTTGCGGCTCGGCGCCGGAGCTAATAGACGAGCTTTATAAAAGTGAAAGCTCTACCAATTTCAACAACAGGGCCATTGCGTGGCTTCTTAAAAACTACAGCAGGATATACGACGATGTGGATATGAGCCTTGACCTGTACACGCGTCAATGCTCTCTCGGCATCACTTCCGACCAACTCGCCGTAATGGCTGCCACCATAGCGAACGGAGGCCTCAACCCATTGACAAAGACTCGTGTCTTTGACCCCGAAATCGCTCCTAAGATTACAACACTTATTGCCACGGTCGGATTCTATCAGAATACCGGCGATTGGCTGTACACATCGGGCATACCCGCCAAAAGCGGGGTCGGTGGCGGTGTGTTGGGCGTGCTGCCGGGCGTGCTCGGAATAGCAGCGTTTGCACCACCGCTCGACGGAGCCGGCAATTCAGTAAAGGCTCAGGCCGCCGTCAAGGCATTTATGCAGTCGCTCGGACTTGGCATCATGAACGGCGACCGTGTTATCATACAGAATTAAACACCCTATAACAGTAACACTATGGCAACTAAACCTGACATGGGTACGACCGGCACATCTGCGTCGAAGCCTGCCACTATAAAGGCGGCGGCCAAGCTGGGTGTGTTTACCCTTATGATTATGAATATCGTGGCGGTGGTTTCGCTGCGAGGGCTGCCGGCCGAAGCCGAATACGGCATGAGCTCGGCATTCTACTATCTGTTTGCGGCCTTGGTTTTCCTTATCCCGGTATCGCTCGTGGCCGCCGAGCTGGCATCGATGTTTCCCTACCAGCAGGGCGGTATGTTCAGATGGATAGGCGAGGCTTTCGGTCGAAAGGCAGGCTTCCTCGGCATATGGCTCCAGTGGGTTGAAAGCACGATATGGTTCCCCACAGTGCTGACCTTTGGCGCGGTGTCGCTCGCGTTTATAGGTATGGACCATGTGGCGGACTCCCATCTGGCAGCTAACAAGCTGTATACCATCATTGTCGTACTGGCCATATACTGGATTGCAACCCTCATATCGATGAAAGGACTCGGCTGGGTCGGAAAAATATCCAAGATAGGCGGTATAGTCGGTACTATCATTCCAGCAGGACTGCTTGTGGTGTGCGCTGTGGCTTATCTCGCCGGAGGCGGCACATCGCAGATGGATTTCCACGGCGATTTCATACCCGATTTTTCAAATTTCGACAACATAGTGCTGGCTGCGTCGATTTTCCTCTTCTATGCAGGTATGGAGATGTCGGGCATACATGTGCGGGATATGAAGAATCCTACGGTTAATTATCCGAAGGCGGTATTTGGCGGTGCTATCGCCACCGTGCTTATATTCGTCCTCGGCACATACGCTCTCGGAGTCATAATTCCTGCCAAGGACATCAACCTTGTGCAGAGCCTGCTCGTAGGCTTTGATAACTACTTCAAGGCCTTCCATATGAATTGGTTCACACCGGTCATAGCCATAGCGCTCGCGTTCGGCGTGCTGGCAGGTGTGCTCACTTGGGTGGCCGGTCCTTCCAAGGGTGTGTTTGCGGTGGGTCAGGCAGGCTATTTGCCTCCTTTCTTTCAGAAAACCAATAAGGCAGGCGTTCAGAAGAACATTCTGTTCATTCAGGGTGGCGCTGTCACGCTGTTGGCTCTCCTGTTTGTTGTGATGCCTTCGGTAGAAAGCTTCTATCAGATACTGTCGCAGCTCACAGTCCTGCTGTATCTTATAGCCTATCTGCTTATGTTTGGTGCCGCTATCTATCTCCGTTATAGTATGAAAGACGCCGAACGCCCCTTCCGTATCGGCAAAAAAGGCAACGGGCTTATGTGGCTTGTGGGCGGTGTCGGATTCCTCGGCTCGCTGCTTGCCTTCGTTCTCAGTTTCATTCCACCGGATCAGATACCTATGGGTTCGCCCGCGGTATGGTATGCTGTTTTGTTTGGCGGCGTGGCTTTGTTCGTGATATTGCCGTTTGTGATACTACATTTCCGCAAGCCGTCGTGGGTTGACCCCAAGAGTGATTTCGTGCCTTTCCATTGGCAGAAAGATGCCGAGTCGCAAGCACGTCTTGCTGCGGCACGTGAAGCCTTTGAGAAGAAATCAGCTCAATCTTGAAGTAAATCAGGTATATAACAGAATCGGGGCGCCTTGCAAGGCGCCCCGATTCTGCTATATAAGAGGATTGTATCAGGCAAGGAAGCCGAGGAGGACGCCGGCTGCAACTGCCGAGCCAATCACGCCGGCTACGTTGGGACCCATGGCGTGCATCAGCAGGTAGTTCGACGGGTCGTACTCCAGACCGAGATTGTTCGATATGCGAGCCGACATAGGAACGGCCGACACACCGGCATTGCCGATAAGCGGGTTGATTTTCTTATCCTTGGGAAGCACCAGGTTGAACAGCTTGACGAAGAGCACACCGCTCGACGAAGCAATGATGAATGCCATAAAGCCAAGGAAGAAGATAAATATGGTCTGAGGTGTCAGGAACTGCGAAGCCTGCGTGGAGGCGCCCACGGTCATACCGAGCAGTATGGTCACGATGTCGGTCAAGGCGTTGCTTGCTGTCTTAGCCAGACGTGTGGTGACACCGCATTCGCGAAGGAGGTTGCCGAAGAACAGCATGCCAAGCAGAGGCAGACCGGACGGTACCACGAAGCAGGTAAGAAGCATACCCACGATGGGGAATATGATTTTCTCGTTCTGCGACACGGCGCGGGCGGGCTTCATCTTTATGAGGCGCTCCTTCTTGGTGGTGAACAGACGCATCAGCGGCGGCTGAATCACAGGCACAAGAGCCATATATGAGTAAGCCGATACTGCGATGGCACCCATCAGGTTAGGAGCAAGCTTCGACGAAAGGAAGATGGCGGTAGGACCGTCAGCACCACCGATAATGGCTATGGCGCCTGCCTGGTCGGGCGAGAAGCCGATAGCGAGAGCCACCATGTATGCTCCGAAGATACCGAACTGGGCGGCGGCTCCGATAAGCATAAGCTTGGGGTTGGCGATGAGTGCGGAGAAGTCGGTCATGGCACCGATGCCCAGGAAGATGAGCGGGGGATACCAGCCGGCGGCCACGCCATTGTAGAGAATGTTGAGAACAGAACCTTCTTCGTAGATGCCGATTTCGAGGCCGGCTTCAGCGTTGAAAGGTACATTACCGATAAGTATGCCGAAGCCTATGGGCACCAGCAGCATGGGCTCGAAGTTCTTTTTGATGGCCAGCCAGATGAAGAACAGGCCTACGGCAAGCATCACGAAGTTGCCGAACTGGGCGTTGGCAAAACCGGTGAGCTGCCAGAACTGCAGCAGGTTGTTATAGAGAAAATCGCCGAAAGACATAATTCGATTTACTTACGTTCGGGATTATTCTATAGTTATCAGTACGGCGCCTTCGAGTACGGAGTCACCGGCGTTGACAGCGATGGAAGCCACTCGGCCGTCTGTGCCGGCGTGTATGGCGTTTTCCATTTTCATAGCTTCGAGCACTACCACGGTGTCGGCTGCTTTCACGGTGTCGCCAACCTTTACAGGTATGGAGAGCACAACACCGGGGAGCGGAGCCTTGACTGCGGCGCCGGGACCGGCGGCTGCGGGCTTGGAAATAACTTTTTCGCCGCTTGCAGTGCGGGGAGCGGCGGCAGGACGCGGGGCTACCGATTTTACTGCGGCGGCCTTGGAGCGTTCAAGTTCTACTTTATAGGGCACTCCGTTGACTTCCACCTGGGCGATGTTGTCGTCGATGTCGCCTACGGCAACTTTGTATATGTTGCCGTTGATTTTATACTTGTATTCTTTCATTGTTGAATCGATGCTTGTATTGTTTTAGCGGATGTCACTTGGCCCGGCGGTGTTCGGGCACTTCGCGCAGACTGTATATCTTGGAGCTCCAAGGCGAGTAAGCGCGTTTTACCTTGTTTATGGTAAGGATGGTGCTTTCGGTGTCGTGAGCGTTGAGGTGTTCGTGGAGCGCCATTACGATTGCGGCGATTTCTTCGCCTGAGTCATGGGGCGCTATGTCGGACTCTTCGCCCTTGGCCACACCGTGGGCACGCATCTTGTTCATCATCGACACGGCTCCGCCGATCTTGCCTATACCGTAGAAGCAGAGGCACAGAAGAAGGAGGGCGCTGAACACGATAGCCATAGCCATAACGGTCATACCGAAGCCGTTGGCATCTTTTTCGGCAAAGTCTTCAATCTTCTTGTTGGTGTCTTTGATAACGTTTGCGCTCGACGGGGTGATGTAGTCGTTGTTGCCGCCGGTGCGGATGGCCCATTCGCCGTATCCGTCTTCGCTGCGTGCCCATGTCTGGTTGGGAAGCAGGCTGGCAGGCACTATCACCTGGTCGATAAGTGTTCGTCCGTCGGCATCGTATATGCCTATCCAGTTGTCCTGTCCGGGAACGAGGGTGAAGTTCGTATGGAAAGTACCCTTGTTGGGCTCTCCGTCGGCATAGAACACTACGTGCTGGCGGGTGGGAATTTCGGTATTCACGTCGCCGATGGGCACAGGGTATTTGCGGGGCTGTGTCGAATCGTTGGTGATGAATATACTCGAAATTTCAAGCGGGGCGAAGTTTGCGTTGAAAAGTTCGATCCACGCGCTCCGTCGGCCGTAGTCGTCGACTATGCTGCTGTCGTTGCTCACCATCACCTCGTTTATGCGTAGCGCGCCCCTGCTCTGAGCCGAAGCCGACAGGGAGGTGCCAAGCATAGCGGCGGCTATGGCGGCGGTAGTTAGTAGTCTTTTCATATTCCGGCTGTTAGAGGGGGATGTTGCCGTGTTTTTTGGCCGGGTTTACAACTTTCTTGGTGGCGAGCTGCTGGAGTGCGCGGATTACGCGGAAACGGGTGTTGCGCGGCTCGATAACGTCGTCGATGTAGCCGTATTTGGCTGCATTGTAGGGGTTGCAGAACAGCTTGTTGTATTCGGCCTCGCGGTCGGCAAGTACCTGTGCGGGATTGTCCGATGCCTTGGCTTCTTTTGCATACAGAACCTCAACGGCGCCCGCACCGCCCATAACGGCGATTTCAGCAGTAGGCCATGCGTAGTTCATATCGCCGCGAAGCTGTTTGCAGCTCATCACGATATGGCTGCCGCCGTAGCTCTTGCGGAGGGTTACGGTAACCTTGGGAACGGTAGCCTCGCCGTAAGCATAGAGAAGTTTGGCTCCGTGGAGGATTACGCCGTTGTACTCCTGTCCTGTGCCGGGAAGGAAGCCCGGAACATCAACAAGCGTCACCAAGGGAATGTTGAAGGCGTCGCAGAAGCGAACGAAGCGGGCACCCTTGCGCGATGCGTTGCTGTCGAGCACGCCTGCGAGGTACTTGGGCTGGTTTGCCACGATGCCTACTGCCTGTCCGTTGAAGCGGGCGAAGCCTACTATGAGGTTCTTGGCGTAGTCGCGCTGTACTTCGAGGAACTCGCCGTTGTCGATTATAGCGCCGATTACCTCGTACATGTCGTACGGCCGGTTGGGCGAATCGGGTATGATTTCGTTAAGAGAGTCTTCCAGACGGTCGATGGGGTCGTTGCATTCAACAAGCGGAGCCTCTTCGAGGTTGTTCTGGGGAATGTAGCTGAAGAGTTTGCGTATGATTTTGATAGCGTCTTCGCCGTCTTCTGCGGCAAAGTGGCATACGCCGCTCTTCTGAGAGTGAACTTCGGCTCCGCCGAGGGCGTCCTGGCTCACATCTTCGCCAGTCACGGTCTTTACCACCTTGGGGCCTGTGAGGAACATATAGGATATGCCCTTGGCCATAATGGTGAAGTCGGTGAGGGCGGGGGAGTACACCGCGCCGCCGGCGCACGGGCCGAGAATGCCGGAAATCTGAGGAATCACGCCGGAGGCCATGATGTTACGCTGGAAAATTTCGGCATAACCGGCAAGGGCGTTGATGCCTTCCTGAATACGTGCGCCGCCCGAGTCGTTGAGTCCGATTACGGGTGCGCCCATCTTCATGGCCATATCCATTACCTTGCATATCTTCAGAGCCATTGTTTCCGATAGGGAACCTCCGAATACGGTGAAGTCCTGGGCGAAAACGTACACAAGACGGCCATCGATAGTACCGTAACCGGTTACAACGCCGTCGCCGAGATATGATTTCTTTTCTTGTCCGAAGTTGGTGCAACGGTGGCGCACGAACATATCGAGCTCTTCAAACGAGCCTTCGTCGAGGAGCTGTGCAATGCGTTCGCGGGCAGTGTATTTGCCGCGTTCGTGCTGTTTTTCGATGGCTTTTTCGCCGCCGCCGAGGCGAGCTTCTGTGCGAAGCTCGATGAGTTCTTTTACTTTTTCGAGTTGGCTGCTCATAGTGGTTTGATATATAGATATTTGTGAGCCTTAGTTCTTTTTGGGGTCTTCGCAGAGTTCCACAAGGGTGCCCACAGTGGATTTCGGGTGGAGGAAGGCGATGTTGAGGCCTTCTGCGCCTTTGCGGGGTGCCTTGTCAATCAGGCGGCAGCCCTTTTCTTCTGCTTCGGCCAAGGCGTTGGCAACGCCGTCGGCTACTGCGAATGCCACGTGCTGTATGCCGCCGCGACCGCCGTTGTTGGCAATGAATTTGGAGATGGCGCTGTCTTCAGCTGTGCCTTCGAGAAGTTCGATTTTGGTCTGGCCGACTTGGAAGAAGGCTGTGCGCACTTTCTGGTCTGCCACTTCTTCTATTGCGAAGCATTTAAGACCGAGAATGTTTTCGTAGAAAGGAATGGCTTCGTCGAGGGAGGGTACCGCGATGCCGATGTGTTCGATATGGGAAATATCCATGGTAATATGATATAAATAATTGATATTCAATATAGCGGGAAGCCGAGCGGGACAGGGCGCTGCTTTTTAGCGCCGCTGTGTGTCGGCTTCCCGTGTGCAAAGATAATCAAAATTGTGGGTATAGAATAAAAACCGGCATTAATTTGTTGAATTGCCGGCCGTGCGGATTATTCGTTGGAGATGGGTATGGGGCGGCGAAGTACCTGCGAGAACGACATCATAGTTTCGGTCGAGGTCACAGGCAGTGTGCGCACACGGTTCTTTATAAGGTCGTAAAGATGCTTGTTGTCGCGGGCATACAGCTTGACCATCATGTCATAGCGTCCGCCAACCACGTGGCACTCTGTAACTTCGGGTATTGTCTGCAATGCTTCAACCACGGAATCCACATCGGTGTCCGGTTGCAGGCATATGCCAAGGTACGCGATAACATTAAGCCCTACGGTTTCGGGATCCACGAGGCACTCTGAGCCTGTGATTACTTTGTTGGCCAACAAGCGTTGCACGCGCTGGTGCACGGCTGCACCCGAAACTCCATATTCGCGGGCTATTTCAAGATAGGGGGTACGGGCGTTCGATGTAAGAGCGTGAAGAATCGTAAGGTCGAGATTGTCGAAAAACTGGCGTGACATGTGTTTTATTGTGTTATTTATGTGATTCTTGGTTGTGATTTCTGTTTCGGTTGCAAATATAATAATAAGCATACTAAAATTAAAATTTTAACGACTGATTTTATTATTTTTAACCACAAAAGCATTAAAATGTATTTTCGACTGTTTTCAGAGGGCTCTCAGCGGAGTTAGGCGGGTCTGCATGGCATAAGCGTGACTTAAAATTGTTTAAAAAGGCATATGCCGACTTTGATTTGCGAAGTCTATTTTGTACCTTTGTGAATATTACAACTATTTAACCGAATGAAACGATTGCTTGCTGTCCTTGTGCTGTTTGTGATGCTGTCGGTGCCTTATGCCGCCGGAGCTTTCGCAGTGCGGGATTCTGAAAAATCCGAGCAATCCGAAATTGTGCAAGAACCCGAAATTTTGGTGTCGCGTCAAGGCGTCGAGGTGAAGAACCCCGGCAATGATGAGATAGAGGTAAGGGTGTTTGCCATAACCGGGGTGCTTGCAGCTCAATGCACGGTCGCCGCAGGCGAGTCGGTAGTTATAGAGTTGTCGGCCGGTTACTATATTGTCCGTGCGGCTGCTGTGGCCAAGCGGGTGGTGGTTAGATAGTTTGTTGGAAGATACTTACTTTTTATATATTTTAGATTCAAGTACGATACCATTGATGAACGTCAAGAGTTTCTTATCCCCTGCGCTGGCCGCCGTGGTTGCTGTGGCCGGTTCTCAGACAGTCCTTGCTATGGACGATAGTCAGTATTCGTCGTGGCCGGCTTACGACGGCTCCGACCTCGAGCTTCTTGTTGACGGCACGGGCACACATTTCACTTTGTGGTCGCCCAAAGCAGATGCTGCCGAAGTATTAATCTATGACTCGGGGCGCAATACCCCGGCGGTCGATTCGCTTGTGATGCACCGTGCCGACGGAGGCACTTGGCGCGCATCTGTTCCCGAGCAGCTATATGGCAAATTTTATACATTCCGTGTCACAGTTGGCGGCAAGCAGCTTGCAGAAACCCCGGGCGTGTGGGCCAAAGCCGTGGGCACGAACGGAGAGCGTGCAGCCATAATAGACTTTGCCCGTACCAATCCTGCCGGCTGGGACTTGGACCGCGGACCGGAGCTGAAATCTATAACCGACGCGGTGATTTACGAAATGCACCACCGCGATTTCAGTATGCATCCTTCCTCGGGAATAGTGCATAAAGGAAAATTCCTTGCCCTTACCGAGCCCCAGACACGCTCTGTCCTCGGTGACAAGACAGGCATAGACCATCTCAAAGAACTTGGCATAACCCATGTGCATATCCTGCCGTCGTATGACTATAATTCGGTCGACGAGTCCAATCTGCCTTCAAACCAATATAACTGGGGCTACGACCCGTTCAACTACAATGCTCCCGAAGGCTCCTATTCTACCGACCCGGCAAATCCTGCTACGCGCGTACTGGAAATGAAGCAGATGGTAAAGGCGCTCCACGATGCCGGTATCGGCGTGGTGATGGACGTTGTATACAACCACACTGCCAATAACGACGAGTCCAACTTTTCGCTTACTGCTCCCGGCTACTATTACCGTCACCGTGCCGACGGCAGCTATAGCGATGCGTCCGGTTGCGGTAACGAAACTGCCTCCGAGCGCGAGCAGATGCGCAACTTCATAATCAACTCGGTGAAGTATTGGGCGGATGAATACCATATCGACGGTTTCAGATTCGATTTGATGGCCATTCACGACATGGAAACGATGAACAAGGTAGCTGTCGAGCTGAAGAAAATAAATCCCTCCATATTTGTATATGGAGAAGGCTGGACTGCCGGTGACTCGCCTCTGCCCGCAGAGCAGCGTGCGCTCAAGGAGAATGTGGGCAAGATGAGAGGTGTGGCAGTATTTTCCGATGATATACGCGATGCTGTGAAAGGGCATTACAGTAATGCCGCCGACCGTGGCTTTGCTACCGGCAAGCCCGGCAGCGAGGAAACGGTCAAGATCGGCATTGTGGCTTCTACCAAGCACCCGCAGGTGGACTATGGCAAGGGGAATAACTCCAAATTCCCTTATGCGTCGGCTCCCACACAGATTATAAACTATGTGTCGTGCCACGACGACCTCACGCTTACCGACAAGCTGGCGGCCTCTATGCCCGAGGCTACGGAAGCGCAACGGCAGCGTGCTGCAAGGCTTGCGCAGACCATAGTGTTCACCTCTCAGGGCACGCCGTTTATGTTTGCCGGCGAAGAACTGTTCCGCGATAAGAAAGGCGTGCACAATTCGTACAAATCGCCCGATTCCGTGAATGCTATCGACTGGACGCTTAAGAACAAGAACGCTGCCCAGTTCGACTATTACCGCGAGCTTATAGCTCTCAGGCGTGCGCACCCCGCGTTCAGAATGACTTCCACGGAAGACATAGCCAGGAACATTGTGTTCGACAAAATTCAAAGCCCCAACGTTGTATCCTATTCTATACGTAACCACGCCAATGGCGACGAATGGCGCGAGATAAAGTTAGTATTCAACGGCTCGGACGCTCCCTTTGTGGCCAAAGTCCCCAAAGGAGAATGGACGGTTATTGCCCGCAATGGCGAGATAAAGGCTGCCGGACTCGGAACGTCCAAGGGCGGCTCGGTCGTGGTAGAACCTGTGTCCGCTCTTATACTTGCCCGCAAATAATCACTAATCTATATAAATAGCGAAGCCGCGTCGGGGATTTCCGGCGCGGCTTTTTGTTAAGTGAATATTATCTTACTTGGAGTAAGAGAAAGGCACTGTGGCTTTGATATCGGTGGAAGAAGCGCCTATGAGTACTTTGAACTTGCCCGGTTCTGCCACCCATTCGTGAGCTTTGTCATCGAAGAATTTAAGGTCGTCGACAGTTACTGTGAACGATGCGTTTTGGGTCTGGCCCGGAGCCAAAGTCAGTTTTTTGAAGCCCTTCAGTTCTTTTACGGGGCGGGGGAGCGAGGACTTCTCGTCCGAGATGTAGAGCTGCACAATCTCTTTGCCTTCTTTGTCGCCTGTGTTGGTTATGGGTATCTCGATAGTGAGGGTTTCGCCGTCTTTAATCTGTTTTGCAGACGCGGTCGGTTTTCCGTAGTTGAACTTGGTGTAGCTAAGGCCGTGGCCGAAGGGGAACAGGGCCGGAATCTTTTTGGTGTCGTGCCAGCGGTAGCCTACGAAAATATCATCGAGATATTCCTGGCGAGGACCTTTTGAGGCGTCCTCCACGCCCGGGTAGCATATTTCACCGAAAGAATGCGCGCCGTTATCTTCTATGCGCTTCGGGAATGAGAAAGGAAGCTTGCCCGAAGGATTTACCTTGCCGGAAATCACGTCGGCCATCGACGGGCCTATCATCGTGCCAAGATACCAGCTCTGTATCACTGCAGGTACCTTGTCGAGCCACGGCATAGCATACGCGTTGCCCGATATATTGGCAACGACGAGATTGGGATTGGCTGCCACGAGTTCTTCGATTATGCGGTCCTGGCCCCACGGCAGGTTGTATTCGCGGCGGTCGCTGGATTCGCAGTCTTGGAATCCGTTTTTATTCAAACCTCCTATATATATCACTACATCGGCGGTTTTCGCCATTTCTACAGCTTCGCGGCGCAGAGAGTCGAGAATGGGCTGCGGTATGATTTCCTCGCTTTCGTAAAGCGAACGTCCGGTCTTGTATCCGGCTGCGTAGCGCACGCCCTTGCCAAATGTCTTGCGGAGTGCGTCGAGCGGCGAATATATGTCCTTGGCCTTGAGTTCCGACGAGCCTCCGCCTTGATTGAGCATGCGGGTGGCGTTTTCACCTACCACGAGTATGTTTTTATGCTTGGCGGGGTCGAGAGGCAGTATGCCGTTGTTCTTAAGCAGCACTATCGATTCGTCGCCTATTTGTTTGGCGGCATCGTAGTGTTCCTTTGAGGCGAGCGAGCCGAAGGGTTTCTCGGTGTCCATGGCTGTGCGGAAAATCAGACGCAGCACGTTGCGGGCCTTGGCATTCACTGTCGAGTCCGAAACTTCGCCTTTCTGTATCATGGCGAGGTAGGGACGGGCAAGGAAGTAATCGTCGAAAGTAAATTCGCTCTCGCTTGTGAGTCCGTTGGTATAGGAACCCATCTCGATGTCAAGACCGTTGAGGGCTGCCTCGCGGGTGTCGTGAGCGCCGCCCCAGTCGGTGATAACGCAGCCGTCAAATCCCCATTCGTCGCGGAGAATGTCGGTGAGGAGTCGCTCGTTATGGCAGCAGTGCTGGCCCCATATGCGGTTGTAGGCTCCCATGATTGACCATGCGCCACCGTCTACCACGGCTTTCTTGAAAGCAGGCAGGTATATTTCGTAAAGAGCGCGGTCAGACAGGGATACGTCCACGCTGCTGCGCCATTTCTCCTGATTGTTGAGCGCGAAGTGCTTCACACAGGCAGCCACGCCGTTCTTCTGTAGCTCTTTGATATATGGTACCACCATTTCTCCGGCGAGATAGGGGTCTTCTCCCATATATTCAAAGTTACGTCCGTTGAGAGGGGTGCGGTATATGTTCACGCCGGGGCCGAGCAGCACGTCTTTTTCGCGGAAACGAGCTTCTTCGCCCACGTTTTTGCCATATATGGCCGACATTTCCGGGTTCCACGTGGCCGCGAGTGCCGTAAGGGCGGGGAAAGCGGTCACGGAGTCGTTGGTCCAGCGGGCATAGCCCCAGTCGTTCCAGTTCACTTCGCCTCTCACACCGTGGGGGCCGTCGCTCATCCATATTTCAGGGATTCCGAGCCGTGGCACACCGTGGCTTGAGAATTTGGCCTGCGCGTGGCACAGACGCACCTTCTCTTCAAGCGTCATTCTCGAAAGGGCGTCTTCGACGCGTGCCTCTATCGGTGCTGTCCTGTCGAGGTACACCGGGGTTTTGGCAATAGCACCGAAAGATATGGCTGCAAGAGCCATTGATGTTATTACTGATCGATTCATAATTTGGCGTTAATAGTTTCGTTTGCGGATTTTAGGTTTGCGGATTTTGCCAATATGTTTATTTTGCCTTTTTCGCCGTTGCTTTGCACTATCAGGAGCGCTTTGCCGTTGAAAGCCCGACGCTTGTCGCTCTTGAAGCGTTCCAAGGATATGGGAGAGCCGTTATCGACTCCAACATTCTTGCCGGCACCTTTTACTTCGAATACTATCTCGTTGTCGGCGGTAGGGCAGAGGTTGCCGTCCTTGTCGACTATTTCTGCTGTGAGATAGCACAGGTCCTTGCCGTCGGGTGATATTACGGTGCGGTCGGCTGTGAGTCTTACGCGGTACGGCTCGGAGGCAGTGCGTATTTCTGTTCTTGCCACTTCCTTGCCGTTTTTACGGCTTACGGCCTCTACTTTGCCCGGCGTGTAGGTCACACGCCACGAGGCGTGGTACGATGCCGAGTCAGGCCGGCGCACTCCTTGGGACTTTCCGTTGACAAAAAGCTCCACTTCGTCGGCATTATTGTAGTATGCCCAGAGGTCGACCTCGCTGCCTTCCTGCCAGTTCCAGTGCGGGAAAAGGTGAAGCACTGTCTTTTCGGGACGCCAGCGGCTCTGGTACATATAGTACACGTCTTTGGGGAAACCTGCAAGGTCAACGATGCCGAAGTAGGAGCTGCGTGCAGGCCAGCCGAATGGAGTGGGCTCGCCAAGATAGTCGAAGCCGGTCCATACAAACTGCCCCATTATGAATTTGTTGTTTTCAACATGGCGCATAGTGCCTTCGTGGGTATTGCCCCACGGAGCGTGGCAGTTGTCGTACGACGAACACGAAAATGAATCGTCAAAGAAAGGCTTGTCCCAGCGTTCAGGCCATAGGTATATGCTGTCCGACGGCATGCGGTAATATCCTCTCGTCATAAGGGCGGAAACGCTTTCTGTGATTACGAACGGTTTGCCGGGGAAGTTCTTGGGCACGTCTTTGAACCAGTCGTCGTGGTAGTTGAACCCTATTATGTCGAGTGCTCCCGAACGGAAGAGGTGGTTGCCCGGATTGGGTTCGTTGCACCCCGATGTGACAGGCCGGGTGGGGTCGAGCTCCCTTACGGCGTTAGCGAGTTTGATGGTTAGCAATGAATTGACCGACATTTCGCCTTCTGCCGCGAGCATGTCGGCGCTATGGCCGAAATTAAGCAGCAGGTTGGCTTGTTCGAGGCTGAGGGTGTCGGCATCGGCGTGGCTCCACTGCTCCAGCACTTCGTTGCCTATGCTCCACATAATGATTGATGGGTGGTTGCGGTCGCGCACCACGAGGTCGGCGAGGTCGCGTTCGTGCCATTCGTTGAAATAGCGCGAATAGTCGTGTGCCGTTTTCTTTTTGCGCCACATGTCGAAAGCTTCGTCCATAACCATCAGGCCGAGGCTGTCGCAAAGTTCGAGCAGTTCGGGCGCGGGGTGGTTGTGGGAGCTGCGAATGGCGTTGGCGCCCATTTCTTTCATTATCATAAGCTGGCGCTCTATGGCACGGCGGTTGACTACCGCGCCGAGTGCCCCGGCATCATGGTGGAGGCACACACCGTTGATTTTCATATTCCGGCCGTTGAGGAAAAATCCGTTTTCGTGGTCAAATTCCACTGTGCGGAATCCGAAAGTCGAGTATACGGTGTCTATACTTTCTTTGGTGTCGAAATCAAGTATGCGGCTTTGCACTCTGTACAGCTGCGGGTCGCGGATATCCCATAATCGCGGGTTTTGGACAGAGATGGTCTGCTTGAACGTATGCGAGGCTCCCGGGGCAAGCTCTATCAGTCGGCTCGCGTTGGCTCCTCTTGATTTCGATAAGTCGTTTTTAGGATAAATGGCTGATATGAGCTTTATGTTGCGGGGCTTGTCGGAAGTGTTTTCCACAGTGGTGTTTACTTCGACATTCCACCAGTTGTCGCCATTTTCGGCAGGAACCATTGCCGGTCGTTTGCCCTTATTGGCTGTTACATATTGCCCCCATAGAGGTACGTGCACCGGGCCGAGATGGCGAAGCCATACATTGCGGTATATGCCGCAGCCCGAATACCAGCGTGAGTTTGGTTGCTCGGAGTTATCCACCTTTACGGCTATCACGTTGTCGCCGCCGGCATTGAGGTATGGCGTTATGTCGTAGGAAAATGAAACGTAGCCATAAGGACGTGTGCCAAGGAGGTGGCCGTTGACATATACGGAAGCGTTCATATACACTCCGTCGAAATCGATGTATACGCGGTCGGCCGGATTATGCAAATCGACAGCGAAATGCTTGCGGTACCAGCCTATGCCTCCGGGAAGTGCGCCGCCGCCTGTGCCGGACGGGTTGTTTTTGTCGAAATCACCTTCTATGGCCCAGTCGTGGGGCAGTTGAAGACGCCTCCACGAAGAGTCGTCATACGAAGTTTTGGAGGCCGACTCGTTGTCGCCGAGGGCGAAGAGCCAGCCGTCGTTAAAATTGCTCTGGTGAGCATTCCGGGCCTGTAACAGGCCACAGAATGCTCCGAGCAACATAACCAATATTAATCTGCGAATCATTTATCAGATGTTGATGCTAAGTTCTTTGCCGGCATAGTGAACGGTCTTTGCCTTGGGCTGCGACTGTTTGCCGTCGATTTTCACAATTTTGAGCGTGCGCTCGTTTTTCATACCGGGGAACTCGCCCTTGCGGTCCGATATGGTAAGTACCGACTTGGAGTCGTCGTAGCTCAGCTGTATGTGGCTGCAAAGGCCCTTTTCATAATTGTAGTTCGTGCCTTCGTCTTCGTACAGCGAGAAACTGCCGTCGCGGCCTGCGTACACATAGAGTGTGAGAGGCTCTTTCGACTCTTCTGCTGTCGACTGTATGTCGCCGCCGAAAGGCACTATCGAGCCGCCGCGCACGAACAGAGGCATGCGCTCGTAGGGAGCGTCGACTGTCACGTTCTTGCCTGCAGCCACGGGAGTTCCGGTATAGAAGTCGTACCATTGTTCGCCTTCGGGCAGGTAGACCGAGCGAGAGCGAGCGCCGTACTCGCACACGGGAGCCACGAGGATAGCCGGACCGAACATATACTGATCCTTGATGTCGCGGCTGTAGGTGTCGGAGGTAAAGTCCATTACCATCGGGCGCATTATGGTATAATCATCGAAGTGTGTCATGCCGGCGAGAGAGTAGATATACGGCATAAGGTTGTAGCGCAGCTTTGTGTATGCCACAATCGACTTGTAAGCAGGGTGTGACTCGGGCGCGATGTTGAACACTTCGCGGAAAGGCCACTGGCCGTGTGCGCGGAAAAGCGGGGCGAAGCATCCGAACTGGTACCAGCGTGTGTTCAGCTCGCGCCATTCCTTGAGGTCATCGTTTTCGATTCCTTTTTCGTTGAAGAGTGTCTGGGCGGCCACGTAGCGGTCTTCCACGCAGAAGCCTCCGATATCCATGGTCCAGTAGGGAATGCCGCTCATAGCGAAGTTCAGGCCGGCAGAAATCTGCGATTCCATATCTTCCCATCGTGTGGCTATGTCGCCGCTCCATGTGGCGGTAGAGTAGCGCTGCAGGCCTGCGAAGCCGGAGCGGGTGAGGAGGAACACTCGTTTGTCGGGGTCTACGCCGCGCTGTCCGTTGTAGATTGCCTCTGCATTCATTAGCGCGTAAGCGTTGAAATATTTGGCAGAAGGACCGAGCGCTGTGGGCGTTGTGAGGTCTTTGCGATATTGCAGGTCTGTGCAGTCGCGTATGTTGGGTTCGCTGGCGTCCATCCACCATGCGTCGATACCCAGAGGCATATAGTGGTCGTTCATCTGCGACCAGAAGAGCTTGCGGGCTTCGGGGTGGTATGCATCGTAGAACGAGCCGAGATATCCCAGGCCCACCCAGTCGTGAATGTCATCGCGGATAGCGCCCTGATACATCCAGCCGTTGCGGTCAAATTCCTTGTAATGCTCTGTTGATGCGTAGAATTTCGGCCATACCGACACCATCACGCGTCCGTTGAGCGAGTGGATAGAATCTACCATCGCCTTGGGGTTGGGGAAGCGTTCGGGGTCGAACTCGTGGCTGCCCCAAGAGTCCTGTTTCCAGTGGAGCCAGTCGATTACGATGTTGTCGATAGGTATGTTGCGTTTGCGAAATTCGGTGATAGTAGACAGCACTTCTTCCTGTGTGTTGTACTTTTCTCGGCTTTGCCAGTAACCCATGGCCCATTTGGGCATGATTTGGGATTTGCCTGTGAGGGTGCGGTACCCGCTTATCACGTCGTCCATGTCGGTGCCGTATACGAAATAATAGTCGACCATATCCTGCATTTCGCCCCACCACGACATTTGCTTGCGGGTCGAATCATCGACAGGCTTGTATGCGCGCAGTCCGCAGTATGCCACGCCACCGTTCGGTTCCCATTCGATTTTGACAGGGACACGCTTTCCTTTCTCAAGTTTCACGGAGAATTTGTAGCTGTTCGGATTCCACGCTGTGCGCCAGCGGCGGTCTACCACTTTCTTGTTGTCGATATAGATTGTCTGGTAGCCGGAGTAGTACATAATAAAATTGTATTCTCCGCTTACAGACGGCTCCAACTCGCCTTCGTAGCTTACCTTGGCTCCGGCGTAGTTGAAATCGCGCGGAAGGTTCACCACGTGGCCGAGGTCGCCGCGAATAAGGTGCTCAAAGTATATTTTGGGTTCTTCGCGCACTATTGTTTTGCCGTCAGCTGCTATGTATGTGCCTGTGAGATTGCCGGCCTTGCCGTTTTTATCGTATAGCTTGAAGATGTCGCCGAGCTGGCTGTAGTCTTCGGGATTACCCCAGCGGCACAGCGAGTAGCTGTCCCAAAGAATGCCGTAGCCGCCGGTGGAAACAACGAAAGGCACCGATACTTTGGTGTTGTATTGGAAAAGCTCTTCGTTTTTGCCTTTGTAGTTGAACTCGTTGCTTTGATGCTGTCCGAGTCCGTAGATGCCCTCGTTGTCATCGAGCGAGCGGAATCTCTGGCTTACGGTGTACGCGTCGGTGTTCTCTACCGTTATAGGCTTGAACGTCCTTTCGGCCTCCTGAAGTATTTTCTTGCCTTTGTTATCGAAGAAGGTTACCTCGCCGGTCTTTTTGTCGACAGTGGCTTTTACGGCAGAGGTTTCCACCCAGACATATCGGCCTTTTTCGCCTGTTTTGTAACGTGGTTTCGATTCTTGCGGAATTACTATCAGGCTTGAGTCGGCAGGGAATGATTTTTCCGGGCTTGCCGATACCCTTATTATTTTATCGCCTACGACCTTGAGTCGCACGCTTCCGCCGGGTGTCGCTACCGATATGCCGTCGGGCACTGCCTCGAACGCGCCTGCCGCCGTAAATACGGTTCCGAGCAGGACTGTGCTTATGGTTCTGATTCTCATTGGTGGATTTAGGTTTGGATTGCATTGCAAAGTTATGAAGCAATCTATAAATAAGCCACTTGAAATGTTTTATACAGCGGTGCCGGAGCGTTAACGCCCCGGCACCCATGTTTCATAGGGGGGTATAAAATGTTATACTCCCTCGCGCGACTGGTATTCCGACGGCGATATGCCGAATTCCTCTTTGAAGTACTTGCTGAAGTACTTAGGATTGTTGAAGCCTAATTTATAGGCGATTTCTGCAACGGTGAGCTGGCTTTCGCGTAGGTACTGGGCAGCTCTCTTGAGGCGCATCACCCGTATGAACTCCACCGGGGTCTTGCCGGTGAGCGCAAGCAGCTTTTTATAGAGGTGTACGCGGCTCATGCCGAGGCCTCGGCTGAGTTCTTCAACGGTCAGGTCGCTGCGCTGCATATTGTCCTCGACGTATTTTACCGCTTTTTCAACCAGCTGTTCGTCGAGCGAGGTGATTTTTATTTCGCTCGGAGATGGCTCGATGAGGGTGCGCCGCATGCCGCGCTGTTTAAGTGCCGTGAGGCGTTTTATCTTTATGGCGAGCACGGCGTTGTTGAACGGTTTGGTTATATACTCGTCTGCGCCGAGGGTTAGTCCTTCTATCACAGAGTCCACGTCGTGTTTGGCCGTAAGCATCACGAACGGAATGTCGACAGTGGCCGGATTGGCCTTTATGTGGCGGCATAGCTGTATTCCGTCCATATTTGGCATCATAAGGTCGCTTACTATCACGTCGAAAGATTCCTTTTCAGTCGCCGCGAGTGCCTCCACGCCGTCGGCGGCGCAGCTTACGTCAAAGTCGTTTTCAAATTCGTCTTTGAGGAAGCGGGTGAGGTCGCTGTTGTCGTCTACAAATAGTATCTTGGGACGGCAGTTGTCGGTGGATTCTGCATCGGGAAGTGCGGATTCCGGGTTGTCTGCGGCTTCGTCGCGGTGTGGCGCGGTTTGTTCGCCGGGGTCGTTCCTGTAGGGCAGTATTATGGTGAACACGCTTCCGCAAGGTGTGTTGTCGCTGACTTCAACCGTGCCGTCGTGCAGTTTCACATATTCGGCCACGAGGCTTAGTCCTATGCCCGTGCCGGTGGTGGTGTCTGATTTGTCGGAAGTACGGTAGAAACGCTCAAATATGTGTTCCTTGTCATTGGCGGATATTCCCTTGCCTGTGTCGGCAACGGATATGAGCACCTTGTCGCCTGTGTATTTCAGAGATACCGTTATCTTGCCTCCTTCTGGGGTGTATTTTACCGCGTTAGACAGTAGGTTCATTACAGTTTTGGTAATTTTGTCGTTGTCGAACGACATATCGAGGCGTTCTACCTGAGGCTCGAAGTATATGTCGATGTTGCGACGTTCCGACACATCGCCGAATTGCTGGCATATTTGGCGCAGCGTCGAAACCATGTCGCCCGACGACAAGTGCAGATTAAGACCCGCTATTTCGTTCTTGCGGAAGTCAAGGAGCTGGTTTACAAGATAAAGAAGCCGCGTGGCATTGGTCTTGATGGTTGAAAGACGCCGCAGGTCTTTTTCGGTGCTGCACTCTTTGAGCATGGAATCGACCGGCGATAATATCAGGGTGAGGGGAGTGCGCAGCTCGTGGCTTATGTTGGTGAAGAATCTGAATTTCAGCTGATTCAGCTCGTATTCTTTTTTAGCCTTGTCCTCCTGCTGTTTTAAGTGGAATTTCTGCTGCTCGCGCTTTTTGATGTATAATATGAGCGCTATGAACGAAAATGCTGTGAACAGGGCATAGATTGTTTTTGCCCACCACGTTGCCCACCATGGCGATTTGATGGTTATGCCTATTTCCCGTGTTACGCCGTACGGTACTCCGTCGGCGTTCACGGCTCTTATCTGGAGAGTGTAGCGCCCGGACGAGAGGTTGGTGTATGCCACATGGTGCATTCCTTCCGGACACGGCATCCAGCGGCTGTCGTAGCCGTTGAGTCGGTACTGGTATCTTGTCAGTGCGGAGTTGCTGTATATGCCGGAGGCAAAATATATGGAAAAGTCGTTTTGATACGATTCAAGCACTATCTTGTCGACTGAATTAAGGGCTTTGGGAAGCACAACGTTGCCATTGTACTTCTTGCCGATGTCGATTTTGGTGTTGTTCAGGTATAAGTCGGTGAATATTATGCTTGTGGCCGGTTCGTCATACGATATTTTCTTAGGCTCGATTATGGCTATGCCGTTCATCCCTCCGGCGAGTATTGTGCCGGACGGCAGTTTGCACATCGAACGCTGGTTGAATGTTCCAGTATGCAGGCCGTCGTTTTCGTCGAAGCATACCGACTTGAATTCGTATATGGATTTGTCGGTGTTGTAGTTCACGGTCACATTGTACAGCTCGCCGCCGGCCGTAACCCATATCTTCTCCCCGGCACCTTCGGCAAGGCCGAGGATAAACATTCGGGAATAATCGTTGTTGAGCGGTACCTCGTAGATGGTGTCGGCTTGCAGGTCGTAAACGTTGAGTCCCTCGCGAGTTGCAGCCCACAGCAGTCCTCGGCTGTCGGTCAGACACTGGTTTATGTTCTTGTTGCCTATTCCGAGATTTGAGTTATTCCGCGTGGTGGGCCGTATCGAATAATCGTTTGTATTGAGGGTGTATAGCCCGTTTGTGGTTCCGATGTATACGGTGTTTTGCGGCCCACGGGACAAGGTGCTGATGTAATTCGACGGAAGATCTGTATTTTTATTATTGAACGTCCTGAACGAACCGTCGGTCGGGTTGTATAGCTGCAAGCCGCCTCCGAGGGTGCCAAGCCATAGCGTTCCGTCGTCATTATGCAGCATGGCCCACACGTTGGCCGAGGCGAGTCCGTCGGAAGTGCGTATGTGCTTCACGCTATTGCCTTTGTAATATTTCAGACCTCCGTTGTATGTGCCTACATACAAGCCTCCTTTGTCATCGGGGGTGATGCAGACTATGGCGTTCTCGATTGTTCCGCTGTGTTTGTCGATATTTCTCTTTTCACCTGTGGCAAGGTTGTACCGCAGAAGCCCGTCGCGGTCAGTTCCGAGCCATACTGATTCAGGGTCGTCAACGCACGGATATATGCAGTTGATGTCGCTGATTATCCTTGAAGAGAATTTATATTCGTTGGGGCAGTATAAGGATACACCGCGTTTATACGTTCCCACCCACATTCCATTGTCTTTGTCGTGGAATATGGTTTTTACCGAGTTGTTGCCAAGCGAGAATTTGTCGAGAGGCATATGGGTGAACAGTTTGCTGCTACCGTCGGGCGATATTACCTCCACGCCGTTGTTATCGTATCCTATCCATATATTGCCTTCACCGTCCTCGCTTATAGAGCGGATCGGCATATTTTTGAATTTTACAGGTGCCTTACGCCATTGTTTCTGTGTGATGTCGTAGCAGTCGGCGCCCCATATGCTGTATATCCATGCACATGCGTTGCTGTCGATAAATATGGAGTAGTCGGTGAGAACATTTCCTGCATTCGGAATGCGGACAGAATCGCGCAACTTGTTCGACAGATAGTCGATTATGTACATAACGCCGTCGTCGCTCGTGGCGAGAGCTATTCCGTGCTCGCCTGCAGCCGATATGTCGGTGATTCCGGCAGCTTCCGTGGGCAGTTGGAGAATATGCCTGGTCTTGTTGTCCTGAGAACGGCGGTATAGCCCCTGGTTTCTTACGGCGTACCAAAAATCATTGCCATCAATTCTGATAATATTGGGACATTCAGGAAGTCCTTCGGCGTTAGCCTTTGATATAGTGAAGCGCTTGAATGCTTCCAGCTCAGGATTGTATATCGTGTATTCATCTCCGGCCAAAATCCAAAGATTGCCATCTTTGTCTTCCTGTATTTCCTGAATGTAATTGTCGTGCAGGCAGGTGGAATCAGCATTCTCGCGATGAAATACTTTGAATGAGTATCCGTCGTAGCGGTTAAGGCCAGAAGCTGTGCCAAACCACATAAATCCTTTTGAATCGCGGAAAACAGCGTTGACGTGGTTGTTCGATAAGCCGTCGGTAGTGCTTATTGTGCGAAATTTTATTTCGGCGCTGGCGACGGGCGCGCAGGCCATAACGAGCAAGGCGAAAATTAATATTATCCGATGCATGAATTCATGGTTTGTACTGCAAAGTTAACCATTATTCTCCGTAATGCAGATTGTAATGAAGAAAAAACAAAGAATAGTCATATTTATGGGTCGCAATGCAACAAAAGATATCCGTTTGCTTTACAAATCAGGCGCCATAAAATATGTCCGTGATAGAGCGGATACGTTGGTCCGTTCGTAAATAACATAAAAAAGCCTGCCTTTGATGTAATTTCGTAAGTGGTCGGATTTTTGATTGGTATATGTGCCGATGCTGCAATAAATGTATGGCATATTCGTTACTTTATAGATGAAACTCACGTTTATAGTACCTCCGTGTTTCGACCACAAGCAGGCGGCTGAGCGAACTGCCGGCTGTACGCGTGTGGTATATCTTGCCCCCAATATTTATGAGCTTACAGTTGCAGCCGTATTGGAGAAGGCAGATAAATACGAGGTAAAATACCGCGATTTTGTGTACTCCGGCGAGAATCGCGAGGCTTTTGAAGATTTTATCGGGAACGATGACTCGGACATATACCTGATGTGGACTGTCAATCTGTCGATAGAAACTGATTTGGAGGCAATAAAGATTATACGAAAACGCCGAGGTGCCGTCAAGGTGGTATTGATGGGTCCCGGGCCGACGCATTTTGTGGAACGCTGCCTGCCGGACTGCGACGTGTATGTGGTTCGCGGCGAGCCGGAGGAAACCGTGGCCGAGCTTGTCGGAAATCTGTCGTCGGGAACACCTGTCGATGCTGTGCGAGGATTGTCTTGGCGCGATGCCGAGGGTGTGCACAACAATCTGTCGAGGCCGCTCATTCGCGACCTTGACTCGCTGCCATTCCCCGCGCGCCATCTGCTCGGCGGTGCCGTGTACCGTAATCCGAAACTTGTGCGTTCGCCGTATACCACTATGGTGACATCGCGCAATTGTCCGCACCATTGCATATTCTGTGTGCCGTCGTCGCTCACTTTTGCCCGCGAGATAGAGTCGCGGGCTGTGTCGGGGCGCAAGCCTGTGATTGGCTTCCGCTCTCCGGCGAGTGTCGAGGCCGAGGTTGCCGCGCTGTCGGCAGAGGGCTACAAGGCCATAGGCTTTATGGACGATAACTTCATATGGAACGAAGACCGCACGGCCGCCATATGCGCCATTATGAAGCGCTATAATATGGTATGGGGCTGTCAGGCTCGTGCAGACGCCATTACCGAGCCTATAGCGCGCATGCTTGGCGAAAGTGGTTGCGGCTATGTGGATATAGGTGTGGAATCGTTCAATGACGACATTCTGCGGTATATAAAGAAAGGTGAAACGGCCGCCGATATTTACAAGGCTGTGGAATTGCTTAAGAAATACGGCGTGCCGGTGAAGCTGAACGTACTTATAGGCTCAAGCCCGCTTGAAACGCGCGAAACGGTTCTTCATACCTTGCGCGAGGTCAAGCGCCTCGGAGTAGGGCCGGTGATGTTCAATATCGTGTCGCCGTTTCCGGGTACCGAATGGTATGCCATATGCAAGGAAAATGGTTGGTTGGCGACAGACGACTACGTGCCGACCGATGTGCAGCGGGAATCGATACTGAATCTGCCTCACCTTAGCTCTACCGAGATGGAAAAGCTCCTTTTCCGCAATAATTTGCGGTATTTTCTGTCGTTTGGCTTCGTTATAAGGCAGCTTGGCCGTTTCCGAAGCCTGTCGGAGCTGCGCCATGCCATTAAGGCGCTCAGGATAAAACTTTTCGGATGATACGGGTATCGCTCGTGATTCTCACTTTCAACCAGCGCGCTCTCACGCTGGCCTGCCTGTCTTCTCTTGAAGATTTTATATGGCGCGAGGATTGCGAAACGATACTCGTTGACAACGGCTCCGATGACGGCACGTGCGAGGCTGTCAACGAGGCTTTTCCGGCGGTGCGTGTACTGCGGCAAGAACGGAACCTTGGTGTTGCGGCAGGCAGGAATGTCGGTCTGAGGCAGGCTTGTGGCCGCTATCTTATGATACTCGACAATGATACCGAGGCGGATTGCGCCACTATTCTCGGCTTGGCGGCCGTGCTCGAGTCCGATGACGGTATCGGGCTTGTTGCTCCGCGCCTTGTGAGCGGAAGGGGAGATGTCCAGTCCAGTTTCAGGCCGTATCCCGGCATTATGAGCAAGATATGGAATGTGGTGCGTGGCAAACGCCGCAGCTCAGTCGCTTCTAAAATACCGAAAGAGGCTATGGAGCCGTTCTATGTTATAGGGGCGGCTCAGATGTTCGCCGCAGATGTTTACAGGGCTATCGGCGGATTGGACGAAAATATATTCTACGGGCCTGAAGATGCTGATTTCTGTATGGCTGTGAGAGCCTTGGGGCTTCGTGTCGTCTATGAGCCTTCATATTCGATAGTGCATCATTATCAACGCGTTACTTCGGGAAGATTGCTGTCGCAGGGTGCGCGGCGCCATATCAAGGCTCTGCTTTACTTCTACAGAAAGCACAGGCGGTGGCTTTGAACACGGTATGATGTCTGTTTGTTATAATTGCAATCACATTATGTAATTATGAAATCAACCGGTATTAAATCGCATACATCTCATAGATTGTCCGCGCTCGGACTGCTTGTTACCATAGGCATAGTGTTCGGCGACATAGGTACTTCGCCTCTGTATGTAATGAAGGCCATAACCCATGTCAATCCTACTTATGATGCCGACTATATAATCGGAGCTGTTTCGTGTATAATCTGGACTCTTACGCTACAGACCACGCTGAAATACGTGGTTATAGCACTCCGCGCCGACAATAAAGGGGAGGGCGGCATACTCGCCCTTTACGCCCTTGTGAGGCGTCTGCGCCATAAATGGCTCTATGTTGTGGCAGCGATAGGGGCGAGTGCGCTTATTGCAGACGGTATCATAACTCCTGCCGTGACTGTCACATCGGCGATAGAGGGGCTGAGAGCCGTCAATCCTTCGGCGCCCGTGGTTGCTATAACTCTTGTCACAATCACGATAATATTCGTAGTCCAGCGGTTTGGCACGGACGCCATAGGTCGCTGTTTCGGGCCTTTTATGCTTGCGTGGTTTCTTATGCTTGGCGTGCTCGGTGTGCTGAACATAGGCGATTTTCCTGGTATTATGAAGTCCTTTAATCCGTGGTACGCCGTTAAGATGCTTGTCGATTATCCGGGCTGGTTCCTTGTGCTTGGTGCTGTCTTTCTGTGTACTACGGGCGCCGAGGCCCTCTATTCCGATTTAGGACACTGCGGACGGCTTAACATAACGGTAAGCTGGATATATGTCAAGATAATGCTTATCCTCAACTATCTCGGGCAGGGTGCGTGGATAATAGGACAAGGCGAGTTGTCGGCGTCGGTCAATCCGTTTTATGGCATAATGCCGCATTGGTTCCTTGTTCCGGGCATAATAATGGCTACAGGCGCGGCCATCATCGCGAGTCAGGCGCTGATAAGCGGTTCGTTTACAATATTCAGCGAGGCGATAAACCTTAATTTTTGGCCTCGATTGAAAATCAAGTATCCGGGGGCGCTTCGCGGGCAACTTTATGTGCCGTCGATAAATCTGTTTCTCTATCTTGGTTGTGTGGTGGCGGTATTGCTGTTCCGCACGTCGGCTCGTATGGAAGCCGCATACGGCCTCGCAATCACAGTGACGATGCTTATGACAACCATACTCTTGGGCTGCTATCTTCGCCATAAGGGCCTCAACCGATATGTAACCGGCCTTTTTCTTGCCTTCTTTATAACGGTGGAGGGTATATTCTTTGCCGCAAATGCGGTAAAGTTTATGCACGGAGGCTGGTTCACGATGCTCATAGCGGGTCTGGTATGCTCGGTGATGGTGATATGGTATCGGGCCAGCGGGTTGAGAAAGAGATATTTTGAGTATAAAAAGGCGTCGGAGTATTACGACATCATATCGGACATAAAAAACGACCACGAGATTCCCAAGTATGCTGCCAACCTTATATATATCAGCCATTCCGACACTCCGCAAATGGTTGAGAGCAAGGTGCTGTACTCTATAATAAACAAACAGCCCAAACGAGCCGACCATTACTGGCTGCTGAGAATGGAGTATGTGGACGAGCCGGACACGCTGTGCTATAATGTTGACGAGCTTGTGCCGGGAACCTTGTTCAGCGTCGGTATAAAGGTGGGATTCAGGGTGCAGCCTATGCTCAGCGTGTGCCTGAGGCAGATAGTGGAGGATTTGGTGGAGGCCGGTCGCCTCGACCTTACGAGCACATATCCTTCGCTCAGGCGTCACGGAATACCGGGCGATTTCCGCTTCACGGTAATACACCGTATCTTCTCGGCATCAAGTTCGTGCCCGGGCAGCGACAGGTTCATAATGTCCTTGTACGAAAAAATACGCTATCTCGGCATCTCCGATCAGGAAGCACTCGGTCTTGACACGAGCAATGTGACAGTAGAAACAGTTCCGCTGATACTGAACACCCGACCGAGCCGTCGCATCACTCCGATATGAGTATGTCGCGGATTATGGCGTCGGACGTAAGCAATTTTTCAGACGGTATGCAGAATGCCGTTCCTCTCTGATGCAATAGCCCTTTGCGCAAGGCGAGCCTGACATTGAGTTCGACTTCGGGTCTGAATATTTTGGGAACGGAGTCCATCTCAAGGCCGTCTGATGTGCGCAACCGCGTGAAGATAATGTCATTGACTCGTTCGCGTGGCGTTTCCTCGTCGATTTGAGCTGCGTGCTCGGGATTGTCGATATAGCTTTTGATGTCCGACGGCACGTAGCGTCTTGTTCCGTCTTTGTCGAGGCTGTGCGCGCCCGGGCCGAGTCCGAGGTACGGTGTGCTGTTCCAGTAGGATGAATTATGGCGTGAACGCATTCCCGGCATTGCGAAATTTGATATTTCGTAATGCTCCATACCGCAAGCCAAGCTGCTGCGGCACAGATACTCGTACATCTGCACTATGGTTTCTTCCGAAGCTTCGTGTATCTCGCCTTTGCGCAGGAGCGAGCCGAAGAGGGTGCGAGGTTCTATGCTGAGGCAGTATGCCGACAGGTGGGGAATGTCTTCGGCAAGGAGAGTGTCGACCGAGTATTTCCAAGAGTCGACGGTCTGTAGCGGAAGTCCGTATATGAGGTCGCAACTGATATTTGATATGCCTGCTTTTTTGAGAGTCCTTATTGCAGAAATTGCTGCCGAGGCATCGTGACGGCGCCGGGCTGTGCGCAGCTCGCTGTCGACAAGCGACTGCACACCCATGCTCACGCGGTTCACGCCGCTTCCTATCCACGCCTCGACCGAGCGCTCGTCCACATCTTCAGGATTTACTTCGATGGTGTGTTCTGCAACATTGCCAAGTGGCAGGGCTGAGGATATGCGGTGTAATTGCTCTGCTGATAGTGACGAGGGTGTGCCACCTCCGAAATATATGGTGGAAATTTCTTCCCGGCCTAATTCCGCTCTGCGCGCTTCAAACTCACGGCAAACGGCATCGACATATCTGTCGGCGAGATCTATGCGTGCTATCGAGTAGAAATCGCAATAGGCGCATTTGGCACGGCAGAAAGGCACGTGGATATATATACCGGCCATATCTCTAAAATTCGGGAACTACGCGCCCGCACAAGGTAAGGAACGGACAGAACTTGCAGCGTTTTGAGTCGGCACACTGGGTGAAAGGTACCTCTGGGTCGAATATCTCTTTAATCATGGCGTGGAGCATGGGTCTGAAAGCCTCGCTTACCTGCTTGTATGTTTCGAGCGGCAGCCCGTCGAGAACGATCGGTGTGATTTCAGGCTTTTGGGCGAGTGCGCGCATAGGGTGTAGCATTGGCGTGATGTCGGGAGCCGAATCCACCATGGCGGCATATGCTTCGCAGTAGGTAAGGAGCTGGAATATACCGTCTTTCTCGTGCTTTGCCCCGTCGAACAGTTCTGCCAGTTTGGCCGAAGTTGATTCGCTGCCTGTCTTGAAGTCGATGAAGCGTAGCTTCGTGCCGTCGATGCGGTCCACGCGGTCGATCGACATATAGAAATTTACAGCCAGCTCGTTGTCGATCCGCCATGCCGGACGGTCTATTTTCAATTCATTGTCGATGAAAGTGAAATCGGGACGGCAGTAGCAGTCGCGTTCGGCAATAAGGTCGGCCCGCACTATCGCTGATATTATTTCGCAGCCAAGCTCGCCTTCGGCCGGGAGCGGTATCGTGTCGTCTGCCGCGTAGGCAGGATAGCACATCGACACCATCTGCTGTCGAGCCGTGCGTTCGATTGTCTTATTTTCCGGCGACAGCAGGTGGCTGAGTATGTCGGCATTTACCAAAGAGCCTCGATATGGTTCGTAAAGGCTCTGAATGGTATTGTGTACCATTGTTCCGTAGTCTGAGGCCGATATGTAGTCTACGAGTTCGTCGCTGCCCCTCATTCGCCTTACGTACTGGAGGTAGAACTGCAAGGGGCATTTTTTATATGTTTTCAGAGCCGATGCCGAGAGGCGCAGCGGACCTCCGGCTTTGAGTTGGTCGAGTTTTGACAGCACTGTGGCGTTTTTGCATACCGTGATAGTGCGCGAGTCGTCGGGCACGGCTCCGGGCAGAAGATTGCGCACTGAGATGTCGAGCTTCGGCATAAGGTAGCGCATCTGCGATATGTATCGCGATATTTCGCCTCCGCCGAGTGCTTCCGAGCGGGTGTCATAGAATAGCGCCACGCGTTCGGCCCGTGCCATAAGTCGGTAAAAGCAATAGGCGTAGGTCCATTCGAGGCTGTCGAAGTCGGGCAGTCCGAAGCCAAGACGCAGATTGTTGGGAATCATTGTCTTGGTATATTGTTTTCGCGGGAATATCTTTTCGTTCATCGACAGTATCGCTACATTGTCGAAGTCGAGGCATCGTGTTTCGAGGACGCCGAGCACCTGCATTCCGCGCAGGGGCGTGCCGTTCACGGTCAGGGCGCGGCTGCTGAACATTCGCTCAAACAGATGGAGGAAAGTCCGTTCGCTCATCTGTACGCCATGGCTTTCTATAAGCGCTGTAAGTGCTTCTATCTCTTTCTTGAAGAAGTCGATAGCCATCGTTTCAAAGCGGTTCGTGCCGCCGCTTATCCCGTCGATGGCAGCCATAAGCCAGTCGAGCATTTCAGTGAGATATGCTCCTACGGCTCCTGCGTTTTCGAGATCGCGCACGGCGGTGAACACGGCTTTCAACTCCGGCACGGTTTCCAATATCCGGCTTGCCGAAAGGTTGTAAAGGCGCTCCGACGCTATAAGTTCTGTGAGTTTCTGTGCTCCTTCCGGCGCTATCAGCTGTATGTGCGGGTGGGTAAGGACTGCGTTTACGTCCTCGAAGTAAAAATGTGTGCTTCCGTGTATGGTGCGAGCGCGTAGCTGCATGCTGATTATTGCACGCAGGAGCGAGGCAAAGGTTGTTGAGCGGTAGGGTAGTCCGAGCGATATGTTGATGGCTTCGATGCTTTCCGGGATGGAGAACAGTGCAGGCATCAGCAATCCTGCATCGGGCATTACCACGGCTGTTGACAGCGGGTTAGAAGAGTCTATGGCATTCTCGGCCATCAGTTTTTCGAGAGAATCGCCCATCGCTTTGGCCTGGCCGACATTCGACGGCACGCCGATGACCTCTATCTGCGGAGGAGTGCTACGCTGCCGTATCACGAAATCCTGAGGCATGGGGAAGTGGCGGGCGAGTTCGGCAAGACGCCTCAACGGACGAGCCCCGGGCGAGCCTGAAAGATAGCCTGCGAGTTCGAGAGGCGCAGTGTCCCAAAAGAATGATGCTATGCCAAGGTCTTTAAGGCGGTCGAATATGAGGGTTTCAGCGGTATTCAGATCGTTGAAACCGATGAATACATAGTGTGTGTCGCCGCTGATGTCCAAAGGCGATAATTCTTTGAACCGGCGCACGGCCGCGCGTGTCTGCGAGCCTGCCGTGGCTAATTTCCTGCGTTCGAGCTCTCGCTGGAAGCCTGAATACACATCGCCGAGAATTTCCCACAGGTATACGAATTTGGCTCCGAGAGAGCTTTCGGTTTCATCGTCGAGGTGTAGCCAGAATTCATCTGCACGGGAGGTTAGCCTGCTTTCGCCCCATATGCGCCGTATCACCTCTTTCTGGTCAGCATCGAGGTAGTCGGCCTGTATCTCTTTTACGTTTTTGAGATTTTTAAACAGGTCGGCGGCGTTTGCCATGGCGCAGTCGATGTCGTTGAAATCTGAGAGCATCATATCGCCCCAGAATATGAAATTGTCAAACTCGCGTGCGCTTTCCCTGCGCCCTTTGGCATGCAGGGCTTCGAGATATGCGTCGTAGAGTATGAAGAGCTGCTCGCGCTCGTTGGCTTCCGGGTATGGCGAGTTGAGGCTGATGAATGTGCGCATAGTCATAAAGCGCGGCATCATAGTCGGCTCTTTGAGGCAGTCGCGCACGTGCTTCTTTAAGAACATGGCGCTTCGTTTGTTCGGCAGCACGAAGGCCAGAGTGTCGAATTTTGGCTGTACGTCACGTCTGGACGTGTAGTACAGAGCAATGTCGCGCAGGAAGTTCGGCGGCGGGGTCATTGGCGGCGAATGAGCATGATGGTGCGCACGGCCAGATCGAAAAATATTATTTTAGCGTTTCCGTTTCCGGCTATATCTCGTTTCGACCTGTCGAAAAGCTCCATAAGGTCGATTACGTTGCGCTCGTTGATGAAAGGAAAGAATTTCGAGGTAAACGCGCGCTCGGCGGCATTGAGGGTCAGCAGATTGTCGACTTGCAGGTGCATCACGAAGCTTTCTCGGAAAAGCCTGCTGCAATAGTCGAGAAACTTCATGGCCGGCTCTCGGCCAAGTTCGGCCACAGTCTTCGACCATTCGCGCAGTTCGCCTACTTTGCGCCCGTATGCCTTTCTCATCAGCGATGCGAAAAGATCGAGCTGCTGCATTCTTTCGGCACCCGCTTCGGCGAGTCTTATAGCCATATTGGTGTCGCCTTCGGCTATGCGGGCGGCATCGGCGGCATCGGTCGGCGGCACTCCGCGAGCTTCGAGTATGCTTTGTACCTCGGTGTCGGAATATCGGCGAACGTTTATGCGCTGTGTGCGCGAGTAGATAGTGGGAAGTATGCGCCGCGAGTTGTTGCTTACCATTACGAAGATGGTATCGGCAAAAGGCTCTTCCACTAATTTGAGCAGTTTGTTGGCAGTGCCTTCCATCATTCTTTCCGGAAGCCAGAGCAGTACAACCTTGTACTGCGACCTGCGCGCCATAAATGTGAGGCGGCGCAGCAGCTCGTTGCCTTCTTCGACGTATATCTGTGGCTGGGCATTGATATTATCCATAGCCAGCAGCCACTTGTCGAAATCCATATACGGATTTTCCGTCATAAATGCACGAAAATCCTCTACATAGTCGTCAGACATTGTGGGCTTTCCCGATTTCTTCACTACCGGGAAGCTGAAGAAGGTGTCTATGTGGTTGAACGCGCTGTGCTGCAGGCATGCCGGACACCGGCCGCAACTATCTCCGCCGGCAGTCCTGTTCTGGCAGTGTATGAACTGCGCGAACGCCCTCGCAAGCATGAATTTGCCTGCGCCTGAAGGCCCTTCGAGCAGTAGCGCGTGCGGTATGCGCCCGCTTAGAGCCATGTCGCGCAAGCGCTCCTTCACGTCCTCGTGTCCGGGAATGTCGGCAAATCTCATTTTCTCTGTGCGATAGTTCCGTGTTCGGCAACATATTCGCGCACTTCCTGAAAGAGGCGTGTGGCGAATACGAAATCATTAAGCGCCTCGTTGGAGGTGTTGTAGATCTGGCTCATATCACCCACCCATTCGCGATGGCCCTTGTTGATGAACACGATGTTTTCGCCTATGCCAAGCACGCTGTTCATATCGTGGGTGTTGATAACGGTGGTGATATTGTATTCGTGGGTGATGTCGCTCAGAAGTTCGTCGATCAATATCGATGTCTTGGGGTCGAGTCCTGAGTTTGGCTCGTCGCAGAAAAGATATTTCGGGTTCAGGGCAATGGCGCGGGCTATGGCCACGCGTTTCTGCATACCGCCCGATATTTCAGCAGGGTACTTGTTTTCGGCTCCTTTGAGGTTTACACGCTCTATGCAGAACAATGCACGGTCGCGCATCTCGCCGCGTCCCATATTGGTAAACATCACCAAGGGGAACATCACATTGCCGAGCACGGTTTCGGAGTCGAACAAGGCCGACCCTTGAAAGAGCATGCCTATTTCCTTTCGCAGATTCTTTATCTCTTCCTGCTTCATTGCCAAAAGATTGCGCCCGTCGAAGAGAATCTCGCCATCGTCGGGTCGCAGCAGGCCTACGAGCGACTTCATAAGCACCGTCTTTCCAGAACCGCTCTGGCCTATAATCAGATTGGTCTTGCCGGTGTGGAAAGTGGCGTTGATATTGTGGAGTACCGTGCGTCCGTCGAACGCCTTGGTCACATTTTTGACTTCGATCATTGCAGGAGAAGTTTTGTGAGTATTACGTCGAACAAGAGGATAAAGATACTGCTGCTTACCACGCCGTCGGTGCTGGCCTTGCCCACCTGCAACGCGCCGCCGCTCACATAGTACCCGTAGAACGACGATGTGGAAGCGATTATGAATGCGAACACGAGCGACTTGATAAGGCCGTACCACACGTACCATTCCTGAAACAGCGCCTGCAAGCCGTATACATATTTCGATACCGTAATCAAGTCGGTAAACACTGCCACGAGATAGCCGCCTACCAGCGAAGTGCCCATACACAGAGCCACGAGCACCGGCATAAACAGCACAAACGCAACTATTTTGGGCAGTACGAGGTAGTTGGCTGAATTGACACCCATTATTTCAAGAGCGTCAATCTGCTCTGTGACTCGCATGGTGCCTATTTCCGATGCGATATTGGAGCCTACCTTGCCGGCAAGGATAAGACAGAGAATGGAGTTTGAAAATTCGAGCAGAACGATGTCGCGCGTGGCTAAGCCGACAGAGTAGGCCGGGATAAGGGGCGACGCGATGTTAAGCTGCATCTGAATGGCTATGACCGCGCCGATAAACACGGAAATAATCATAACCAGCGGTATTGAGTCAACTCCGAGTTTGCTGATTTCTGTGACGGTGCGGCGCAGGAATACCGACCATCTGTCGGGTAGCGCGAACACTTTTTTTATAAAAAGGCAATATCGACCGAAAGTGCCTATAGCTGAGGTAAGTATCATCTTGTTTGTTTATGTCGGTAGATTCAGGCGGCATACGGTTCGACCGTCCTTGCCCGCATTAAGGCAAAATTACGAAAAAAATATCCAACGGAGGTTGCTCCATTCTCTTTTTTCCAGTTTTCAGGCCAATTCATCGAATGCCGGATTCCGGTATGGCCTCCAACTCTATTTTGCCGAAATATTCAGTACGGTGGAAATCGGGATTCTCGGTGTTGATCGGATTCCACGACAAGTAGTAGGGCTTTGCCGACTTCGACGAGCAGGAATAAAAATTCCCTCTTATCGTTGCTCCTGCAGATGCGTCTATGCCAATGATGGCAAGAGGTATTTCTACGAGCAGTGTCCACGCGTCGGCGCAGACTCGCTCGCCGAAAGGCTCTGTGCCGAGCGACGGTGTGCGGCCTATGGTGGCAATCTCGGCGTCGGTAAGTCTTGTCGGATTGGGACGGACGAGCCTGTGGGAGCCGTTGACAGCACCTATGCAGTTAAACTCAAAATTCCAGTATTCGCCGCAGTCCTCAGGCTGGAAGAATGCTTCAACGCACGAGTCCTGGCTTACCGGCGACTGGTTCTCGCCATTCACGGCCCGCGCTATGGGCTGATTGACTCTGAAAAGCAGTTTTAGGGTGGCGCCGTCGTGGCAGGCAAAGCATTCCGAAACAGGGCTTGACTGCTGTGCGTCCGGCCAGTTGACCGAACTGATTCGTATATGGGCGCCTTTATCGATTATGGACAGTGAGTCGTCTTTTGGAATGAACGGTATCTTTAGCATTACGGTTATAGATGTTCTATAATTGCCATACATACACCTGCCACAGCCATTGCGGCCAATATAAAGCCGATGATTCTGTTGATGAGTTTGAGTGAGCGCATATTGATACGTTTTCCAAGATGCCCCACAAGCGCTGTGACTCCGTACCACCACAGGATGGCTCCGCAGAATATGGCGGCATATGCCACGATGTAGTGATGTATGGCATATTCAGGCTGTATGAAATTGAATCGGGCGAACAGGCCGATTATGAAGAAGAGAATCAGCGGATTGGAGAATGTCAGCAGGAAGCCGGTGGCGAAGTCGCTCCAGTAGTTTGCCGCGTTCACCTCGGCGCGCTTCAGCGATCGTGTGGGATTTTTGCGAAAGAGGTATATGCCGAAAATGGCAAGCACTATGCTGCCTATTATCTGTATGGCGAATTGGTGGGAGTCGATGAATCCGGTTATGAAGCTGAGGCAGAATCCTGTAAGCAGGCAGTATGCGAGGTCGCTTAGCGCTGCTCCTGCGCCAGTGAAAAAAGCAGGCCACCGTCCTTTGCCAAGTGTGCGCTGAATCACCAGCATGCCTATGGGACCCATCGGTGCCGAAATGAGGACGCCGATGGCAAGGCCGCGAGGCAATATGTAGAGTATCTGCTCCATTTTTTCAAACGCGACTACAAAAATAGGCAAACCCGAGCAATTAGGCAATTATCACGCTTAAAAACGGATAAAAAACATATTCGG
Organism: uncultured Muribaculaceae bacterium; assembly: GCA_910579035.1. Taxonomy (GTDB): domain Bacteria; phylum Bacteroidota; class Bacteroidia; order Bacteroidales; family Muribaculaceae; genus CAG-873. Next base: position 42,498 of record CAJTSR010000006.1, read on the forward strand.
CCGGCTCGAAAAAAAGAAGAGCCGCAGTCATTATCTTTGATGGCTACAGCTCTTTTATTCTATCAGTTAGCGCTTGCTTCGGATTCGGTGTTTCCGTTTATTTGTGACGGATCGAGCATCAGTTCGTATATCTGTCGGGTATCGGCTGCTGTTAGCTTGTAGTACCCGCCTATGGTTTCGCCTTTGTTCTCGTGTAATTTCGCCACGAGGGTGTCAATGTCGGGATTTTCTATGCCGAGAGCCTTGAACGTGGTCGGCATACGAAGCACGGCGGTAAAATAAGCCCTGAGTGAAGCTACTGTTTCGATGGCCGCCGAACGGTCGTCGCGCACATCGACACCGAAGATACGTCGGCCCAACTGCGCCACTTTCGAGGGCTTGTGATGTGCCATGAAGGACATCCACGCAGGCAGCACTACGGCAAGTCCCGCTCCGTGGGCGACATCGGGGTAGAGGGCGCTTATTTCGTGTTCCATAAAGTGCGACACCCAGTCCTCGCGACGGCCGCAGCCAACCAGACCGTTGTGGGCGAGTGTGCCGGCCCATTCTATATTGGCACGTGCCTGATAGTCCGACGGATCGGCCAAAGCTTTGGGCGCTTCTGTCATAAGAGCCATCAGCAGTCCTTCCGCCAAACGGTCGGTTACTTCCACACGTGTGGTGATAGAAAAATAACGCTCCATGATGTGTACCATCATATCGACAACGCCTATGGCGGTCTGTTTGGCTGAGAGGCTGGAGGTCATTTCAGGGTTCATAATGGCAAAACGCGGCTTTAAAATGCTGTCTGTGCGCAAGCTCAGCTTGACGGCGCCGTCTGTTTTGGTTATAACGCAGTTGCCGGAGCCTTCGCTGCCCGAACCGGGTATTGTGAGTATCACTCCTACGGGCAAGGCTTCCTCTACTTGTGCCTTGCCTGAAAAAAAATCCCAGAAATCGCCTTTGTAGGGAACTCCGGCTGCTATGGCTTTGGCCGTGTCAATCACCGAGCCTCCGCCAACGGCAAGTAGTCCGTCTATCTTTTTTGCTCTGGCGAGTTTGATTCCTTCATACACAAGTTCGTCGGTCGGGTTGGGCTGTACGCCCCCGAGCTCGACGTGCTCTATGCCCAAAGTGTTGAGAGAATTGGATATGCGGCTTATAAGACCGTTCTTTTTGGCATAATTTCGGCCGTAGACAATCATAACTTTGGTGGCGCCTGTGAGATAGGTCATCATACCTACCTTTTCTTCAGCGCCGCGTCCGAATTCAAAGAGAGTGGGAGAGTAGTATGTAAAATTGTCCATAACTGATGAATAAGCAGAAAAGTTTTCTTTAATAACCCCTATTGCTGCGTTGTGGTTCGCTCCTAATCAAAATATTGGGAGTAGTGTCAAATATAGGGATTGGTGGCTCGTTCTGCTCCGATTGTAGTAAAGCGGTCGTGTCCCGGCAATACGTTGGTGGAGTCAGGAAGCGTCATCAGGCGGGAGTGTATGCTGTCGAGCAGGGTGTCGAGATTGCCGCCTTGAAGGTCGGTGCGTCCTATCGAACCCTTGAAAAGCACATCTCCCCCTATCACAAAGCCGCCTTCGGCACTATACAGCGCTATGCTGCCGGGGGAGTGTCCGGGAACGTGGAGCACTTTCAGCGTGTGCGCTCCCACTTTTATGTTGTCGCCGTCTTTGAGCTCAATGTCAATGCCTGCTTTGGTGTCATTGCCTGTCAGTCTGATGCCGAAACGCGAGGCCTGTTCTACGAGGCTGTTGCCAAGGAAGGCATCGTCTGGGTGCGCGGCAACTTTTATGCCATATTTGTCCCGCACGTAATTATTCCCGAAGCAGTGGTCGAGATGCAAGTGGGTGTTCACAATCTGTGTGAGTTTCAGATTGTTTTCGGCTATGTAGCTGTCGAATTCCTTTTGCTCGGCGCTGTTGAGCATTCCCGGGTCTATGGCTATGGCAGCCTTGCTTTCACTGTCGTATATTATGAAAGTGCTTACCCCGAAAGGATTAAATACGAATTGCTTTACCTTCAACATTTGGGCACGTAGACAATTGACTTTGTTTTGAAAAATGGTTCTGAAAAGAAGTCCGACACAGGGACATCGAACACAGCCCTATTTGCGGCTTCTATTTCGTCGGCGAGGTCGCCGCCTTTAAGACAGACGATGCCCGGGGAATATCGGTTGGCGTAACCTTTGCCCTTGCAGGGTGCCACGTTGCGCATGGCTATCGATGCGAGAGCGCCGAGAGCCATTACCGCGCGGCTTATCACATAGTCGAAGCGCTCGTGGCATTCGCCTGAGTCGCCATGCTGGAAGGTGACGTTGGCAAGGCCTATGCTGTCGGCAATTTCATTTGCCACGCGTATCTTCTTTCCTATACGGTCGATGAGGTGGAACTGGCAGTGCGGATAAAAAACAGCCAACGGTATGCCCGGAAATCCACCGCCTGTGCCGAGGTCGAGAATGCGGGTGCCTTCTTTGAGCGGTCCCAAAAAGGCTGCCAGCGACAGCGAGTGGAGGATATGGTGTTCAAAGACATTATCGATGTCGGTGCGCGAAATCACGTTGATTTTCGCGTTCCATTCTCGGTACAAATCTGCCATTTTTATGTACTTGCCTATCGTTTCCTCGTCAATAGCGGGGAAATATTTCAACAGGGTGTCTTTGATAATATTGTCTGTCATTGTTGGAAAAAACAAAATAACATTGTCGAATGTTGGTGTTGTATGTTGCAAATTTAGCTTATAATGCCGACATTTGCAAACTATAACATAGAACACTAAAGAAACACCCATACCCCATACGATGATACAGCTCGGTAAATACCAGACACTTGAAGTGGTACGAATGGTCGATTTCGGCGCATATCTGCGTGCCGACGATGACGAAAAAGAGATATTGCTGCCCACACGGTATTTGCCCGAGGACTCAAAGCCCGGTGACAGGCTGGAGGTCTTTGTCTACAACGACTCGGAGGATCGCCTGATAGCCACCACGGAAAAACCGTATGCAACTGTGGGGCAGTTCGCATTCCTGAGCGTGTCGGCGGTCAACGACATCGGGGCGTTTCTTGACTGGGGGCTGCCTAAAGACTTGCTTGTGCCTTTCGGCGAGCAGAGAGTGAGAATGCGTCGCGGAGGCATATACCTCGTGTACATATATGTGGACGATGCTTCCAAGAGAATCGTGGCATCGGCAAAAATCGACCATTTTTTAGGCAATGTCGTGCCTGAGTATAAGCCGGGGCAGAAAGTGAGCGCTCTCATATACGAACATACGGAGATAGGCTACAAGGCTATTGTAGACAATCTGCATCGTGGCATAATATATTCCAACGAGATATTCCGTCCGATCGAACTGGAAGAGAATGTGACTGCGTATGTAAAGCAGGTCAGGGAAGACGGCAAGATTGACCTTACCCTCAATGATATCGCGGTTCGTCGTACGGAAGCCCTCGCTGATAAAATACTGAAATATCTTGAAGCGCCCCATGCAGGGCCTGTGGGCGACAAGTCTTCGCCCGAACGTATACAGCTGATATTCAATTGCAGTAAAAAAGATTTCAAGAAAGCTGCCGGACTTCTGTACCGCACCCACAGGGTGGTGATTGCCGAGGACGGCACATTGGTTAAAGCGAGCTGAGGATTAGCTGGTTGGCCTTGTCGACCAGCGAGGTGTCGAGCGAGGACAGATAGATGCGTGTGGTGGCTTCCGAGTCGTGACCCATTCCTTCGCTTATCACCGATATCGGCACACCTTTTGACTTTGCCGCCGAAGCCCAGCTATGGCGGGCGTAGTACATCGTGAGTGGCACATCGAGGCCGGCTATCTCGGCGAGTTTTTTCAGGTTGCGGTTTATGTTGTAGCCTGTGTTGCGATAGCAGTAGCGTTCGTTTATCTCGGTTTTGTTGATTATCGGGAGCAGGTACTGTGTCGGATTTCGCGGATACTTGTCGAGTATTAGCTGCATTTCCTCGGTCCATGCTATTATGAGCGACTGTCCTGTCTTTCTGCGTCGGTATGTGATATATCCGTGCCGCAAATCTTCTTTTTTGAGATACGCCATATCCACAAAGCTCATTCCGCGCAGATAGAAGCTGAGCAAGAACATGTCGCGGGCATATTCCACCTGTGGCACAAGCGATATGTCGAGTGCCTTGAGCTTTTTTATTGTTTTCAGTGGCAGGGCGCGCTTTATTGTTTTGTCAACGCCGGTGTACACATGGCGGAAAGGATTGCGTTGCTCTGTGAGTTCGCGCTTTACGGCGCGATTGTATGCTGCGCGGAGTATGCGCATATAGAATGACACCGTGTTTGGCACAAGGCCGCAGGCTTGCAGGTAGGCCTGATATGCCTCGATTATGTCGCTCCTAACGGCATCGAGCGCTATATCCTCATAGGCGCGGAATCTTTTGAAACTGTTGAGGGCCGCGGAGTACGTTTCTGATATTCTTATTTTGTGGTTTTGCCTGAAGGACGCGATAAGCATCTCCATGAAGCTGAAGAGCGTGCATTCGCGGCTGTACCGCTCGAAGTCGCACACGATGTCGTCTACGCCGAAAGTGTACCCGCTTTTCTCATAGTACTGTGTTATTTTGGCAAGCCTTCGGGTATCGCGGGCTATGCTTTCCTGTATCGAGAGCACGGCGGCTGCCCGTGGCGAGTTTTTGATTGGAGAGGGAAAGGATAGGTCTTTGTCCCACTCCGATGACAACACCTTGTATGCGGTGTTTATGCGGCGCACGTGGCGTTCGTGAACAACTTGGTAATATACAGAGCCAAAACTGTTTGCAGAGGACGGTGGTCGGAATTTTACTTTGATGTATGCCATGTTATTTTGGTTGGTTTATGTGCGAAATTTGCGTATTCCAACCAAAGGAACGAATGCCGCGCCATAAAATCAACCAAAACCCGTCTTATACCAAAAGGCGGCGAATCTGGTGAAGTGAGATGTCGGGCAACTGTTCTGAAAGCCGTTTTACAATCATTGCAAACGAAGAAGCGGGAGTGCGGGCGGGTCGCGCTACTCCACGACCGTACACGCTTTCGGGTGTAGCAAACCGGGCTATTCCCCACCCGTATCGCTCGCCGCTGCGAGTGTGCTTGTACTCAAAATCTGAGATTATTATGCGCCCCGACATCTGGAGGCGTTGAAGCGGGGTTTCGAGGCTTCCTCGCGATGCCTTGTCTTTGCCGGAAACCAAGTCGACAGGCATGTCTGCCTTGCGTGAGCGCTGCGGTGTGCCGAATATTTCACGGCGTAATTCCGTAGATGTTATACCGTCGCAATTGCTTATCACTTCCAGTATCAGCTCCTCGGTCGAGCCTTCGGCCAAAGGATAGGCGTGGCGCCGGTAGTTGAGGAAGTCGGGTAGTGCTTCGGCACTTACGAAGCCGGCCTTACGGCGGAAAAACTTCCCGTATGCAGCGTTGATACTGCGTATTACCGGCCCTTTCCATTCCCAGGCCCCGTCAAATTCGTTCCCGCCGAAAAGAAGCCCCGGCTCTGTCATTTCTTCGACTGAAAAGCCCGGTATGTTGTTGGAAAAGAATGGCAGCAAGCCAATCCGTTCGATGGTTTCTTCAAGGATTCTTCTGGAGTATATCATTGTGGCCTGAGTTGGTGGTACGGGCAAAGTTAACGATTATTGTTGGGCTGTGTCTATTCGTCGAAATCGAGATGCAGCTGCCTCGGGTCGGAGGAGGTGTCGTTCTTATCGGAAATGCTGAGGGTCAGTCCGAGCAGCCTTACGGGTCTGTTGCCAATATCCGCTTTTTCGAGCAGTAGCAGGCTTTGGGCATTGATTGTGTCCGCATTAGGATTCGGCTCTATTCCGCTAATGCTCCGGCTAAGATTGGTGAAATCGGAAAAACGAATTTTCAAGGTGAGAGTGCTGCCGTTGAAATTCTTGTTGGCGAGCCGTTGTTCAAGCTCTGCCGAGAGTGCTGCGAGCTGTTTTTTTATTTCGGCGGCGTTTGTTATGTCGTGGTCGTATGTGTGTTCGCAGCCTACGGATTTGCGTACACGGTAAGCTTCTACGGGGCGGTTGTCGATGCCTCTTGCAAAGTCGTGATATTGCCTGCTTGCCTTTCCGAAATGAAGCCTCAGCTCGGGAATCGAGAAATGGCGGAGGTCTTCGCCTGTATATATGCCCAAAGCGTGCATCTTTGCCGCTGTGACGGGCCCCACGCCCCAAAAGCTTTCCACCGGCATTCGGGCGATGAAGTCGGCGGCATATTGCGGGGCTATCACGCAAAGCCCGTCGGGCTTGCGGTAGTCCGACGCTATTTTGGCAAGAAATTTATTGTATGAAACTCCGGCCGATGCTATAAGCCCGAGCTCGGCTCTGATGGCTTGCTTTATTTCCTTGGCTATATCTACGGCGAGTTCGTGGCCGGTGAAATTGTCGGTAACGTCGAGAAAGGCTTCGTCGAGAGAAATAGGCTCGATTATGTCGGTATATCGGTGGAATATACTGTGGATTTGGGCTGACACAGCTTTATAGCGGTCGAACCTGCAGTCAACAAAAACAAGATTGGGACACATGCGTCGGGCTTTCGACGAGGACATTGCGGAGCGTACGCCGAAACGACGCGCCTCGTAGCTCGCCGCTGCAACCACGCCGCGTCCGTCGGCCTGCCCGACGGCTACTGGCTTGCCTCGCAAGTCGGGATTATCAAGCTGTTCTATCGACGCGTAGAACGCGTCCATGTCGATATGTATTATCTTTCTAACCAATTTTGTCGGTGTGTGCGATTTTATGGTGCAAAAATAATGTATTTGCGGTTTAAACCTGCTCAAACAATGTTAAAGAGGGTTTAGATGGGTTTTGATAATGTTAGAACCAAAAAAAGGTGTCTGTAGAAAAATAGACGCCCGAAAAATTGGGAAAGCTATTTTTTCTGAGTACTTTTGCAAGCGATTTGAGCAGGCAGAGTATGGATAACGAACATATAGACCGCCCTTACCGCCTTGGTGTCGCCCTCAGTGGGGGAGGTGCCAGAGGATTTGCGCACGCAGGAGCCCTTATGGCCATTGAAGAGGCCGGGCTTCGTCCTGACGCTATTGCCGGCGTTAGTGCCGGCTCTGTTGTCGCAGTGCTGTATGCCGGAGGCGTGGAGCCGTTGAAGATGGCGGATATGTTTGCTCGTACCGGCTTCCGCGATTTTGCCGAATTGAATTTCGGCAAAGGCGGGATATTCCGTATCGACAGATTTGCCGACTTCGTGCTCAAGGCGCTTGGCGGCCCGACCCGTCTGGAGGATTTGAGAATGCCGGTATATATTGGCGCTACCAATCTCGACGAAGGCAAGCCCGCGTTTTTCTCGGAGGGAGCCATAGCTCCGCGTATGATGGCTTCGTGCTCGATTCCGATAGTGTTCAAGCCGGTAGAAATTGGCGGAGTGCACTATGTTGACGGAGGCGTGCTGCGCAATCACCCTGCTTGGATTCTGAGGGATAAGTGCGAAACATTGATAGGAATCAATGTAAGCCCTCTGAGGCCGAAAAAGAAATATACCTCGATTATCGATGTGGCTTTGCGTACCTACAACCTGATGGCAAAGGCGAATCAGGCTCAGGATATGGCTCTGTGCGACGTGTCGGTTCAGACTCCGGAGCTTGCATCGTATGCCGTGTTCGACCTCAAGCATATTAAAAATGTATTTGTAAGCGGGTATATCCATACTCGTGCCGCGCTTCGCAAGGCCGGATTGTGGAATCCTTCTCCTCAGTCCCATAAATTATCAAAATTGCAATCACAATCATAGCCCTATGTCTATAGAAACTACCGACAGCCATTGCAAACCAATTATCTATCAGTTGCTTCCGCGTCTTTTTACAAACTATTGTGAGGCGCCGACTGTCGGAGGCTCCATAGAGCAAAACGGCTCGGGAAAGCTCAACGACATTAATCCGACCATTCTTAAGGCTATAAAGGATTTGGGAGCCACGCACGTATGGTATACCGGCGTGATAGAGCATGCCCACGATGCCGACTATACCTCGTTTGGCATACGGCGCCAGAATCCGCATATCGTGAAAGGCAAGGCGGGCAGCCCGTATGCTATCTGTGATTATTACGACATCGACCCTGATTTGGCTGTCGATGTGCCTGAGCGCATGGCCGAGTTTGAAGCGCTTGTGGAGCGCACGCATAAGGCCGGGCTTAAAGTGATTATCGACTTTGTGCCCAACCATGTGGCACGTCAGTACCATTCCGATGCAAAGCCCAATGGCATAGAGGACTTCGGACAGGCCGACAATCACGAAATGTTCTTTGCGCCCGGCAATAACTTTTACTATATGACAAGGCAGCAGTTTGCCCCTCATATAGATCTTGGTTCAGGCAGCGACGCATACGTGGAATTTCCGGCAAAAGCGTCCGGGAACGATTGCTTTACAGCATTCCCCGGTGTGAATGACTGGTATGAAACAGTTAAGCTGAACTATGGCGTGGATTATGGCGACGGCTCAAGGCATTTCGACCCTGTGCCCGACACGTGGTACAAGATGCTCCACATCCTCCGCTTCTGGGCTTCTAAAGACATCGACGGTTTCAGATGCGATATGGCGCACATGGTGCCGATGGAGTTCTGGCACTGGGCCATACCGCAGGTAAAGGACCGTTATCCGGATATAATATTCATAGCCGAGATATACGACGTGGCTCTATACCGCCCGTTCTTGGCTTATGCTTGCTTTGACTATTTGTACGACAAGGTAAACCTGTACGACACACTGCGTGCTGTAGAAACGGCCAACCATTCGGCTGCGCGTATAACAGGCTGCTGGCAGACAGTGGAAGGAGTAGGGCACAAGATGCTTAACTTCCTTGAGAACCACGACGAACAGCGCTTCGCCTCGCCGTACTATGCCTCGGACCCTGCGAGGGCGGTGCCGTCGATGGTGGTAAGCACGCTCTTCTCCACAGGCCCCATGATGATATACTTCGGGCAGGAGCTCGGCGAACCCGGCACGGATGCCGAAGGCTTCAGCGGACACGACGGACGTACCACAATCTTTGATTACTGGAGCGTGGCGACAGTGCGCCGTTGGCTGAACCGAGGCGCGTGCAACGGACCCTTTACTCCGCAGCAGAAAAAACTGCGAGGCTTCTACCGCACCTTGCTGAGAATGGCAAACGAAGAAAAAACGATTCGTGAAGGAGGATTTTTCGATTTGATGTATGTCAATCTTGAGAATCCCGGGCTTAACCCTCATCGCCACTATGCGTTTATGAGGCACGCCGACGGCGAGGCGCTTGTGGTAATAGTCAACTTCGGAGATGAGGATAGCAAGGTTTCTGTCAATATTCCCCGCCATGCTTTCGGCGTGCTCGGATTCCCGGAGGGTGTCGACCCGGAGGCGTCGGAGCTTCTTACCGGGGCAAAAGGCGGAAAGACTTTCGCGTCTTCGTGTCCCTTTGTGGCTGAAGTGCCTGCGCACGGCGCCGCTATATGGAAGATATGCTCCGACAGGATAGAGCCTCTGCGTCCTGCTGTGGCACAAAAACACAAAACGGTAAAAAAGAATTAAAAAAGACTCACATTTCCCTATATTCAATCCAATGGATACAACACTTTCACCTTTCAAGATTTTTTCAGGCACCAAGTCGAGGTACATGGCCGAGGAAATCTGCAAAGAACTTGGTGTAGAACTTGGCTCGATGAAAATCGAGCATTTTGCCGACGGCGAATTCGAAGTATGCTTCGAAGAGTCTGTCCGTGGCTGCGAAGTCTACTTGGTACAGTCCACATTCCCGAACTGCGACAATCTGATGGAGCTGCTCCTGATGATTGACGCCGCCAAGCGCGCGTCGGCTAAGTCGGTGATAGCCGTTATGCCGTATTTCGGCTGGGCCCGTCAGGACCGCAAGGACAAACCACGTGTGTCTATCGCCGCAAAACTCGTGTCCGACATGCTCGTGACGGCAGGTGTTGACCGTGTGATAACCATGGATCTTCATGCCGACCAGATTCAGGGCTTCTTCAATGTGCCGGTTGACCACCTGTACGCTTCGTCTGTGTTCATTCCTTACATACAGAGCCTCAAGCTGCCCGATATGGTGATAGCCACTCCCGACGTAGGCGGCGCGAAGCGTGCCAACAACTACGCAAAATATCTCGATGTGCCTCTGGTGTTGTGCCACAAACAGCGCGCCAAGGCCAACGTTGTGGCCAAAATGACCGTGATCGGCGATGTTCAGGATAAGAATGTGATTCTTGTCGACGATATGGTGGATACCGCCGGAACAATAACAAAGGCCGCCGACCTTATGATGGAAAACGGTGCGAAGTCGGTTCGTGCCCTTGCTTCCCACGCCATCATGAGCGACCCTGCCACCCAGCGCGTGAACGACAGCGGACTTACCGAGATGATTTTCACCAACTCGATTCCTTATACCAAGGATTGTCCCAAGTGCACCATCATCTCTGTGGCTCGTCTTTTTGCTGACACGATCCGCCGTGTGCACTGCAACCAGTCGATCTCATCGCAATACCTTATAAAATAATGGCTAAAATCGTATGCCTCGACGGGGTAACCCTATACCCCGTCGGGGACTCACGATGGGGACGCTTTACAGACTTTGCCGATTTCGAGGTTTATGACCGCACAGAAGAGTCGCAGATTGTGGAGCGCTGTGCCGGTGCCGAAATGGTATTGACAAACAAGGTGCCGTTTTCTGCCGTCACCATCGCCGCGCTTCCATCGCTGAAGTACATAGGGGTGCTTGCCACAGGGTACAACATCGTTGATACCGATGCGGCGGCCAAAGCCGGCATCGCTGTGACAAACATTCCGGCTTACAGCACCCGCTCGGTGGCTCAAACGGCGATATCGCTTTTGCTTGCCATAACCAACAGGGTAGAGCACTATGCCGCCGCAAACGCTCGCGGAAAATGGGCGCAGTGCAGCGACTTCACATATCGTGATTACGATTGGACCGAGCTTGCCGGTAAGACATTCGGTGTAATCGGATTCGGTAATACAGGAAGCGCCACGGCAGCGATTGCTGCATCGCTCGGCATGAAGATAGCCGTGTACACATCGAAAGACGAGTCACAGCTGCCCGTCGGGTATGTGAAGATGCCGCTTGAAGAGATTTTTGCCTCGGCAGATGTGGTAAGCCTGCATTGCCCTCTTACAGACAGCACGCGGGCTCTTGTGAATGCCGATACAATAGGGCTTATGAAGCCTTCGGCAATACTTCTCAATACTTCGCGCGGACCTGTTGTCGACGAGGCTGCTTTAGCTTCCGCGCTCAACGAGGGCCGTATTGCCGCTGCCGGACTCGATGTGCTTTCTCAGGAACCGCCTGCAGCGGATTGTCCCTTGCTGACGGCTCGCAACTGTTTCATAACCCCGCATCTGGCATGGGCGTCAGTAGAAGCCCGCGAACGCCTCTTCGAGATAGCTCTCGGGAACATACAGGCTTATATGGGCGGGAATCCCGTTAATGTTGTAAACCGTCCGGTCTGATCCGTGTAGGTTTATTGTTATAATTGAAATTTATAGATGATTAAACGTTCTTTATTGGCCGGAATCCTCGTGGTTTCGGCTTCCTTTTGTGCTTTTGCAGAAGGCTATCAGATCAACACTCTGAGCGCGCGCCAAAATGGTATGGGCCATACGGGCACGGCGCTCAAACTCGGTGCTGAAAGTATGATTTTTAATCCCGCCGGTCTTGGCTTCCTTGACAAGACCCTTGATTTTCAAGGCTCGGTGACGGGGATTTTTGCCCATGCTTCTGCAACTACTCCCGACGGCGTTACACACAAGACCTCTAACGACCCGTCGACGCCCATGGCTTTCAATCTCGGTCTGAAAGTATACGATAATTTCAAGGCCGGCGTGAGCTTTTACACGCCTTATGGCAGCGGCATCAACTGGGGCGCGAACTGGCCCGGCGCCGTCCTTAACCAGAAGGTGTCGTTGAAGGCATTCACGGTTCAACCCACGCTCGCATGGCAGATTATACCCGGCCTTTCGATTGGTGCGGGTGCTATGATTACATTCGGTAATGTCGACCTTGAAAAGGGATTGGTGCCCACTGAATCGGTCAACGCTCTTTTGGCTATGACAGGGAATGACTATCGTTTTACCGACACTCCGGCGTCTATCAACCTCAAAGGACGCGCGGCCACGACAGTGGGTGTGAATGTGGGCGCTATGTGGGATATAAACTCCAAGATAACTGTCGGAGCGTCTTTCCGCAGCAAGATGTCGCTCAAAGTGAAATGCGGCGATGCGGCAGTGGCGTACGGCAACGAGATAGCCCGTCAACTGCTCGAAGAGCGGCTCAACATTCTCGACAAGGCTAATTTTACTGCCGCCATGCCTGCTGCAGCCATTCTCAATATGGGTGTCGCATACAAGCCGCTCGATAAACTTGTCCTTGCATTCGATGCCCAATGGACAGGCTGGAGCGCATACAAGACTCTTGACATAGAGTTCCTAAGCGAAAAACTTACGCCTTACAACCAGTATATAACCAAGGACTACAGCAATTCGTGGACATTCCATCTTGGTGCTCAGTATTCGCTGACAAATCGATTCGATATCCGTGCGGGTCTTATGGTAGACACATCTCCTGTGAGCAAGACCCATTACAATCCTGAAACTCCGGGTATGACCAAGATTGAACCGTCGGTAGGTTTCTCGTTCTCGCCGGTGCGTAATTTCAGCATAGATGCCTCCTTGCTATATGTGGCAGGACTCGGTGTTGACAGTGCTTCCTGCTCGTATGCCGATTTGCTCTCAGGAAAAGAACTTACGTTTACTGCCGACTACAAGGTACACGCGTGGAACCCTTCGATCGGTTTCAGAGTAAATTTCTGATATGATACTTTTTCCTAATGCCAAAATAAATCTCGGTCTGCGGGTACTCGGAAAGCGCCCCGACGGTTATCACAACCTTGCCACGATTATGGTGCCTGTGCCGTGGTGCGATATTCTCGAACTTATCGCGGCAGAAGACCGCGAGGAGGGGATACGCCTCCATATGGAGAAGGAGATCGATGGTTGCGACGCCGAAAACAATCTTGTTGTAAAGGCGCTACGCGCGCTCGAGAGGCATATAGGCCGCGCACTCCCGGCTCTTGATGTGTATCTGAAAAAACAGATACCGTTCGGAGCCGGGCTTGGCGGCGGCTCTGCCGACGCGTCGTTTGCCATTCGCGGAGCCAACGAGCTGTTTGGTTTGGGGCTTAGCGATGCCAAGATGGCAGAAGTAGCCTTGACTGTCGGTGCGGACTGTCCGTTTTTCATATATAACCGTCCGATGATGGCCGAGGGAGTGGGTGAAATACTTTCCCCGGTCGAACTGCCGGCATTGTCCGGCAAGAGCATTGTCATAGCCAAGCCGTCGTCGGAGGCCGTGTCTACACGCGAGGCATATGCCGGGGTAAGACCGCGCCCTTTGGCCGAGGGCGAGAATGTATGTGCAGAAACTACGAAGCCGATATGCGAGTGGCAATCGTCGGCTGTGCTTGCCAACGATTTCGAGCAGTCGGTCTTCCCGCTGCGGCCTGAGATAGCCGATGTGAAGAGGCGAATGCTTGAAGCAGGCGCTTTGTATGCGTCGATGAGCGGTTCCGGGGCTTCTGTCTACGGCATATTCGATAATGACATTTTGGCAGATAGCGCCGTCGGTCTGTTCGCCGGTTGTGAAACATTCAGGTACAGACACCCATAAGAGTCGCCAAGGGTGAACGTTATACTTACTTTTTTGTTATTATTTCTGGAAGCCGTAGTGCTTTAACACTTTTTGGCCGCATTTTTGCTGCAAACCTTCCTATATAACATAGCAAGATTATGAGCGACAACAAACATAAAAACGAAGAAACGCCGAAGGCACAGCAGGAGTCCTCGGTGGAAGAACCCGAGGTAATGGATATTCTCGACGAAAATGAAGACGTCGAGGCAGAAGAGCTTGATGAAAACGCACGTCTGCAGAACGAGCTTGACGAAGCGCGCGCCGAGGTAGAAAAGGAAAAGAGAGAGTATCTTTTCCTTATGGCTGAATTCGACAACTACCGCAAGCGTGTCACAAAAGAAAAAGCCGATCTTCTGAAAAATGCCGGCGAGCGCGTGCTTCTCGGTCTGCTGCCCATTGTCGACGATTTCGAGCGCGGTCTTGCTGCCGCCGAAGCAGACACGTCGGCCGAAGCCGTGCGCCAAGGTATGGAGCTGATATATAATAAGCTTATGAAATATCTTGAAAGCCAGGGTGTGAAGCCTATGGAGAGCAACGGTGCCACCTTCGACGCTGATTATTTTGAAGCAATCGCCACTATTCCCGCTCCGTCGGAAGACCTCAAAGGCAAGGTGATTGATACAACCCAGAAGGGCTACATGCTCAATGACAAAGTGCTCCGTCACGCAAAAGTTGCAGTAGGCGAATAATACCGGGAGCGTCGATATGGAAAATAAAAGAGATTATTACGAAGTACTCGGAGTGGGGCGCGATGCAACACCCGACCAGATAAAGAAAGCTTACCGCAAGCTTGCACTTCAATATCATCCGGATAGGAATCCGGGCGACAAGGCTGCCGAAGAAAAATTCAAAGAGGCTGCCGAAGCCTATGATGTGCTCAGCGACGATAAGAAGCGCCAGATGTACGACCAGTACGGCCATTCGATGGGACCTCAGGGATTCCCCGGCGGTGGCGGAGGTGCATACTACGCCGGAGGTATGGACATAAACGACATACTGAGGCGCTTTGCCGAAGAATTTGGCGGATTTGGTGGTTTTGGAGGAGCTACCGGCGGCAGGCGCCAGCAACGTCGCCAACGTCGTGGCAGCGACTTGCGTATACGCGTCAAACTATCGCTTGAGGACATTGCCAAAGGCGTGGACAAGACTCTGCGTGTTCCTACATTTGTGGCTTGTTCGCATTGTAACGGCACAGGAGCCAAGGACGGTGTGGCGTTTGCCACTTGTCCTACCTGCCACGGTCAAGGGCATGTGCAGGACAACCAGTTCGCCCAGTTCGGTTTCGGCGGTGCTACAGTGGTTTGTCCTACCTGCGACGGTTCGGGCAAGGTGATATCTGAAAAATGCACATACTGCAACGGCGAGGGCGTTGAACGTCGCGAGCAGGAAGTAAGTTTCTCTATACCGGCAGGAGCTTATGAAGGCCAGACGTTCGCATTGCGCGGAAAAGGAAACTACCCCAAAGGCGGAGGTGTTCCCGGCGATTTGCTCGTGGTTATAGAGGAGATAAAGCACCCTGAGCTTATACGCGACGGTGCCGATGTGATTTATAACCTGATGCTCGACATTCCTACAGCCGCCCTCGGTGGCTCGGTCGAAGTGCCGACAATTACAGGACGCGCCCGCCTGAACATACCTGCCGGCACCCAGCCCGGAAAGGTGCTTAGAATGCGTGGCAAAGGTCTGCCCGATATCGAAAACGGCGGTAGTGGCGACGAGCTTATAAACATAATGGTGTATGTGCCCGAAAATCTTTCTGATTCGCAGAAACAGACATTCGAGGCGCTGCGCGATGCTCCCAATATCAAACCTACCGAAAGCGACAGCCGTCGAATTTTCTCGAAGCTGAAGCACATATTCGATTGATTCCTTTATCGACAACTATAGTTTGCCGGGCGACTCCATTTAGGAATCGCCCGGTTTATTAATTATTCAAAATAGAAAGTGAGGACAATCATTTTTGAACTTGCTTTGGCAAGTGATTGCGTAAACTTGAATTTGTCGGGGTTGTCGGCCAAGTCAGGTCTTTTATGCTGCAGCACGTCGGCAAGTCCGAAGCAGAATTTGATTTCAGGGTTCAGCTTGAAATAAGGAAGGTAGAAGTCGCAGCCGAATCCTACAGATATAAAGAAATCGTTTGAGGACAGTTTGAGAAAATCGCTTCTTTTTTTGCCGACATCGAAGGCCGGCATCACTCCCGCCACGAAGTATGGGCGTGAATTGCGGAAGCGCATTGCCGAGTATTTGAGATCGAAGGGAAGCACTATCAGAGTCGACTTTATGTTTTGGCGCTCGGTGTTGCCCGATGTCGTTTCGAGCATGGATATGTCGCGGCTGCCAAAGTACATTCCCGGGGAGAATCGTACGGCAAAATAATCATTCAGGCGTAAATCGACCAGACCGTTGACACAGAATCCGGGCTGGTAGTCAGGCTGCTCCATGCGCCATTCTTCTCCGCCTTCTGTTATGAATCCGTTATGTGTGAATCTCAGATCGGAAGCATAGGCGCCAACAGAGAAACCGAGGTGCCACCGGCGGCTGTCGGCATATGGGCGGTTGAGTATCTTGTCGTTAAATGTTCTCGCCGTCGCAGGCTGCACAATAGCCACAGATACTGCCAGTGCCAGTATTATTCTGCATAAAGTTCCCATATTATTAAAAACGAGCGGCTTGGGGCAATATTGCCCCAAGCCGCTTTGTGGAAAAACTTTTTATTTGGATATCGCCTTGTCGCTGTTGCTTTCAATGGCGTGCTCCTCGGAGTGTGCGTGCGATGGTGTTTTCATCTTGACTTTCAGCTCGTCGAAGCCCTTGCCGTATACTCCGTTGACGTTCGCTTGGGTTGTGAATGCCAGCGGGTCGATGCTCTTTATGATGCGAGATATGGTTACAGCCTCGATTTTGCGGCACATCACCAACAGCACCTTTACTTCTTGCTTTGAATACCAGCCCATTCCGGTAAGAACAGTGCAGCCGCGTTTGGCTTCATTGTTTATCGCTGTGGCTATTTCCTGCCATTTTTTAGAGAAAATGGTAAACTGCACGGCCTGACGGTTCGTGTTTATTATCATATCGGCCGTATAGGACGTAAGGGCTAATACGATGAAGCCGTATACCACCAGGTCGAGCTTGTGGAATATGAAGTAGGAAGACGAAATGATGAAGAAGTCGGTATACAGCATTGTCCGGCCTACGCTCACATTGGTATGCTTCGATACCATCGCCGCCACTATGTCGGTGCCTCCGCTGGAGCCGTTGTGGGTGAATGCCACGCCGACGCCGATGCCTGCGAGAATACCGCCGATCACGATGTTCATAAAAGGTTCGTCGGTTATTCTCACACCTTCAAAAAGAGGTTGGAAGATACCGACCCACACAGATATCATTGTGGCTCCGAATATGGTGCCTAATACGAACTTCTTGCCCACTACGCGGTATGCTATGGCAAGCAGCATAAGGTTGAGGGCATACTGTGCCACAGCCACCGGGACTCCCAATGTGAAATATGCTATGGTGCCGAGGCCGGCCACACCTCCGATAACGACTTTCTGTGGCAAGATGAACGCGCAGAAGCCCAAAGCGTATATCGCCATACCGAGGGTTATGAAGATATAATCGCGAGTGGTGCGCCAAAGATTAATTTTGTCGAGTGACATCTATACGTTTTTGGTTTATTAATGGTCGCAAAGTTACGATTTTTTCGTTTTCCTGATACAGTAAAATGCACAAAACAGCAAAAAAACTCAACTGATACGGCTCCAGTCGGTACTGCGGTCTGTCATCAGTGCAAGTGCTCTGGCAAAATTGGCGTTTTGAGGCGAAGTCAGGTCGGGGTCGTCGTCGAGTAATTTTTCTGCCGCGCCGCGTGCCAGCTGTATTGTCTGGCCGTCGCGTGCCATGTTGGCTATTTTCAGTTCGAAGGGCAGCCCGCTCTGCATAGTGCCTTCGATATCTCCGGGGCCGCGCATCTGCATGTCGGCCTCGGCGATTACGAAGCCGTCGTTGGTCGATGTCATAATTTCGAGCCGCTTCCTTGTTTCAGCTGCAATCTTATGCTTTGTCATAAGCACGCAGTAGCTTTGGTCGGCGCCTCGGCCCACACGTCCGCGGAGCTGGTGGAGCTGCGACAGTCCGAACCGTTCGGCATTCTCGATTATCATGGTGGTGGCGTTGGGAACGTTCACTCCCACTTCTATCACTGTGGTAGAAACGAGTATGGAGGCCTCGCCTGACGCGAATCGAGTCATTTGATCATCTTTCTCGGATGGCTTCATACGTCCGTGCACGAAAGCCGCCTTGTAGGACGGAAAACGGGCAGATATGCGCTCGAAGCCCTCTGTGGCACTTTTCAGGTCGAGTTTTTCATTTTCCTCGATGAGAGGGTACACTATGTATACCTGCCGACCGGCCTTGAGCTGTGATTCGATGGCTTTGTCTACGCGATCTCTCTGTTCGTCGTAGCGCAAGACGGTCGACACAGGCTTTCGTCCCGGCGGAAGCTCGTCGATTACAGACACGTCGAGGTCGCCGTACACAGTCATTGCGAGAGTTCGCGGTATGGGAGTGGCCGTCATCACAAGTACGTGTGGCGGAATCTCGCTCTTGGCCCACAGGCGGGCGCGCTGCGCCACTCCGAAGCGGTGTTGCTCGTCGATTACCACGAATCCAAGACGAGAGAACTGCACTTTGTCTTCGATTACAGCGTGGGTGCCTACAAGAATGTGAAGCGAGCCGTCGGCAAGACTTTCGGCTATCTGCCGTCGTTGCGACGCCTTGGTTGAGCCGGTCAGCAGCCTCACGTTAAGTCCTATTTTGGCGCACATACCCGATATGGTTTCATAGTGCTGGGTGGCCAATATCTCGGTGGGAGCCATAAGGCAGGCCTGGAAACCGTTGTCAACCGCCAATAGCATGGTCATAAGCGCGACAAGTGTTTTGCCGCTGCCCACATCTCCCTGCACAAGACGGTTCATCTGCCGCTGGCCTATAATGTCGGCTCTGATTTCCTTGATAACCCTTTTCTGCGCCCCTGTAAGCTCGAAAGGGAGGCACTGCGAGTAAAAATCGTTGAACCAACGGCCTACCCTCGGCATATAGTATCCGGCGATGGACTCTTTGCGCTTTCGGGAGCGCCTGAGGATATCTACCTGAATGTAAAACAGCTCCTCGAATTTAAGTCGTAGCCGAGCCATCTGGAGTGTGCGCGGGTCCGGCGGGAGGTGCACGGCGCGTATGGCCGCATCGTATGACATAAGGCCGAGGCTTTCGACCACGCTACGGGGAAGCATGTCGGCAAAAGGCGTTGTGCGCCCTGCCAAAAAAGAGGCGATTGAGGCATAGAATGCCCGGCTCCCGAAATTGTTGCTGCGCAGTCGCTCTGTAAGCGGGTATACGCCGCGGAGTCCTTCTTGTGCGAATGTCGACCCCGGAATATCGACCTCGGGGTGCGACATCTGTAATGTGGAATTGAAGCGCGAGGGTTTTGCGAACAGCACGTATTCTTGCCCGGTGCTTAGGCGGCGCCTCATCGTGTTCACACCCTTGAACCATACGCATTCCAAGGTGGCGGTGCCGTCGGAGAATAGTCCTACGAGCCTCATCTTGGCGCCTTCGCCTACCACGTTGAGCGACACAAAGCGTCCACGCACCTGTACCGATGGCAATTCGTCGAGGTTGGCGTCGACAAGGCTGCGTATGGAGTATGTGGTTGAACGGTCTACGTAGCTTGCCGGGAAATGGTGCAGGAGGTCGTAGGCGGAACGTATTCCTAACTCCGCTGCAAGCAGTTGCGCTCTCTGAGGCCCTACGCCCTTGATGTACTTTATGTCGTAATTTCGGAGTGAGAGCATCGGCGCAGCAGTACTTCGGCAATTTCGAGGTCGGCCGGATTGGTAATCTTCAGATTATATGGGTTTCCTTCGACATATTGCACGCGGCAACCTGCGGCGTAAGCCACAGAGGCATCGTCGGTCATACGGGCAATGTCAGCTCTGCATGTGCGGTACGCGTTGGCAAGGAGCTTGCCGTTGAATCCCTGCGGTGTCTGTACGGCAAGATATCTGGCTCTGTCGACCGGGGCGGCGGAGTCGTCGTTGCTCAGCTCCATCAGGGAATCTGTCGGTTTCAGAGCCGGGACTACTGCCGGGGTTCCCGAATGGCAGGTGTCGATTATCCGACGCACAAGCGGTTCGCCGGCCAGCGGGCGGGCGCCGTCGTGAACGAGCACAATGTCCTGTTCCGTCGGGTTGACTGCTGCGATTGCAGCTTCGACAGATTGTGCTCGCGTGGCACCGCCGGTCACTATCAGGGGCGATGTGTAGCCTGCTTCGGCACAGAGCTTGCGCCATAAGTCGTGATGGTTTTCGCTTAGCACGAGCACTATGTCCGATTTAATGCCGGAAGATGCAGCCACACTTCGGAAGAGGTCGATTGAATGGCATACAACGGGCTTACCTCCCAGTTTGAGAAACTGTTTGGGAATATCGCCGCCGAAGCGGGTACCCCCTCCGGCGGCGACAATAATGAAATATACTGTTCCTTTCAGCACAGTTTACCAGGCGAAGATAGGACGCTGCGACATCATTTCGTTCACAGCCTTGCGTACAGATGCTATTGTGGCGGCATCTTCGGGTGCGGCCAGCACGGTATCGATCATTTCTGCAATGACACCCATTTCAGACTCCTTGAGGCCGCGGGTAGTGATTGCGGGAGTTCCGAGGCGTATGCCCGAGGTCTGGAAGGGCGAACGGCTGTCGTAGGGCACCATGTTTTTATTAGCGGTGATGTCAGCTTCGACGAGAACTCGTTCTGCAACCTTGCCCGTGAGTTCGGGGAACTTGGTGCGAAGGTCGATAAGTATGCAGTGGTTGTCGGTGCCGCCTGATACGATTTTGTATCCCATATCGCTCATAGCTGCGGCAAGTGCTGCGGCATTGGCTTTTACCTGAGTCTGGTATGTGCGGAATTCGGGTTGGAGCGCTTCGTGGAATGCCACTGCTTTGGCTGCTATCACATGCTCGAGGGGGCCGCCTTGTACGCCGGGGAAAAGGGCAGAGTCAAGAATCTGCGACATCATGCGCGGCTCGCCTTTCGGGCTTTTCTTGCCCCAGGGATTAACGAAGTCGCGTCCCATGAGAATGATGCCTCCGCGCGGGCCGCGCAGGGTCTTGTGGGTTGTGGAGGTTACGATATGCGCGTGCTTCACAGGATTGTCAAGCAGGCCTGCGGCGATGAGGCCTGCAGGGTGTGCCATATCTACCATAAATATAGCTCCTATTTCGTCGGCAAGGGTACGCATGCGGGCGTAGTCCCATTCACGGGAATAGGCGCTTGCTCCGCCGATAATCAGTTTGGGACGTTCGCGGCGGCAAACTTCTTCCATCTGCTCGTAGTCGATGCAGCCGGTTTCGGCGTTCACTCCGTATTCAAGGGCGTGGTACACGAGGCCGGAGAAGTTCACGGGGCTGCCGTGGGTGAGGTGGCCGCCATGGCTCAGGTTGAGGCCGATGAATTTGTCGCCGGGCTGAAGGCAGGCAAGGAACACGGTCATATTGGCTTGCGCGCCCGAGTGGGGCTGCACGTTGGCGTATTCAGCGCCAAAAAGCTGCTTGATGCGTTCTATCGCGAGCGATTCAACCTGGTCTACAACCTGGCAACCGCCGTAATAGCGTCGGCCGGGATAGCCTTCGGCATATTTGTTGGTCAGGCACGAGCCCATGGCGCGCATCACATCGTCGCTTACATAGTTTTCTGAAGCAATGAGTTCGATGCCGTCTTTCTGGCGGCGTCCTTCGGCTTCGATTAGGTCGAAAAGTGCTGTGTCGTGGAGCATAAGTGAATATTGAAATTTATTGTTTTTTCTTTTTCTTTACTGAGAATCCGAATGTGCCGAGGAGCTCTCCCTGAGTGTAGTATCCTCCGTGGCTGTAGCTCATCAGTCCGGCTTTTTCAAGAGAGAACTTGCCGGTGTCGGCGTCCATATACATATCGTCGGCCAAGGCGCCTGTTATCTCGGCGATAAACATATCGTGGCTTCCGAGGTGCGTTATGCTGCGTACGCGGCATTCAAGCGACAGCGGGGACTCGGCAACGGCAGGACATTCCACGGCCACTCCCGGATACGGGGTAAGGCCAGACAACTCCCATTTGTCGGAGTCCCTGCCCGAACGCACTCCGCAGAGGTCGGTGGCGCGGGCCATGGATGCCGTTGTGAGGTTGACGGTGAACTGCATATTGGCGCTTATCAGGCCGTGGGAGTAGCGCTCGGGCCGCACAGATATGTACAGCATGGGCGGGTTGGTGCAGACTATGCCTGTCCACGCTACCGTGATAAGGTTCGACGCCTCGTTTGTGCCGCAGCTCACAAGCACGGCAGGGAGCGGGTAGAGCAGGGTCCCCCCTTTCCACGCCTGCTTCATAGAAGCGACGGTGCCTCGTCGGAGCCTACGCTATGGCCGCAATAATAGCAGCGAAGTTCCACGGCCGACTTGTTTGTGACGTCGAACCGTGTGGGCATAGGCTCGTGGTTGGTAATGCACTTGGGATTGGGGCAACGGACTATTCCCGTTATCACGTCGGGCAGGTTGACCGGGCGTTTTTCCACCACTTCGTAGTCGCGTATTATGTTGACTACTGCGGTGGGGGCTATTATGGCTATGCGGTCAAGCACGTCCTGCGGAAATTCTGTGTCGGCCACCTTGATGATTCCTTTGGAGCCAAGGCGTCCGCTGGCAAGATTGTTGCCTATGGTGACGCTTTTGTCCATCGATTCGATGCCGAGTATGCGGACGGCGGCGAAAAGTGCCGGAGCCGGTATGTGGTCGATAACTGTGCCGGCCCGCAAGGCTGCTACAGCGAGTTCTTTTTTATCACTTGTCATTTCGGTGGTATTTGGATTCCTAATGCACGTGTAATTATGGCCTGACGGGCGTATACGCCGTTGCGGGCCTGCTCGAAGTAATATGCTTTCGGGTTGTCGTCGACATCGCGGTCAATCTCGTTGACGCGTGGCAGCGGGTGGAGTACGCGCAGGTTCGGCTTGCTGTCGGCGAGCATGGCGTTTCGGAGAGTGTAGAGGTTTTTCACTTTCTCATACTCCATGGCGTCGGAGAAACGCTCACGCTGAACACGGGTCATATACAGTATGTCGGCGGAGTTTATTACCTCGGGTGAAAATTCGGTATGCTCGGTATAAGCTATGCCTTCGCGGCGGCACACATCTATATATTCCTGCGGCATTCTCAGCTGGGGCGAGGACACGAAATGGAACACCGGGTTGAAATATCTCATGGCCATAAGCAGGGAGTGCACGGTGCGGCCGTATTTGAGATCGCCCACCATGGCTATGTTGAGTCCTTCGAGTTTGCCCTGTGTTTTCAGTATGGAATATAAGTCGAGCATGGTCTGCGACGGGTGCTGGTTCGCTCCGTCACCGGCGTTGACTACCGGCACGTCGGTAACCTCGGTGGCGTATCTTGCCGCTCCTTCGAGAAAATGCCGCATAATTATTATGTCGGCATAGTTCGACACCATTTTGATGGTATCCTTGAGGGTTTCGCCTTTTGACGTGCTTGATGTGGAAGCGTCTGAGAAACCGATAACCCTGCCGCCAAGACGGTTTACCGCTGTTTCAAAACTAAGACGGGTGCGGGTTGACGGTTCGAAAAAAAGCGTGGCGGCAACACGTCCGTCGAGCAACTTGCTGTTTGGATGAGCCTCGAAATAACTGGCCCGCTCGAGCAGGTCGAGCATTTCCTCTTTTGTTATGTCCGAAATGGAAACAAGACTATTGGTGTTCATTTGCACCGTTGGTTTAGTTGTACGGCACAAAAGTACTAAATTCGCCCCGAAAGTGCAATTTTTATTTTTGGAGAATGTCGGCTGACAGCGGAAAAAAATTCCGTAACGGAGTGTCAGGTCGATATGTTTGGAGGATATGGCGCGGTGTGAAATTTTTCACTTATTTTTGGTATAAGCTTTGTTTAGATTATGGAAATTTTTCCATAATTTTGCCCTATGAAAACTTATGTGATTTTCGACCTCGACGGAACGCTCCTGAATACCATCGACGACCTTGCGCAAGCTACCAATTATGCCTTGCGCGAGCTTGGTTTTCCGCAGCATGGATTGTGGATATATCCTAATATGGTAGGCAACGGCGTGGGGCGCCTTATGGAGCGCGCACTCCCTGACGATGCCCGGAGCGAAAAGAATGTGAAAGATATGCTGGCGGTGTTCAAGAGCTACTACGACGAGCATTGCTGCGATGCCACCAAGCCTTATCCGGGAATATCGGAAATGCTTGAAGAGTTCACATCAAGGGGTGTTAATCTTGCCGTGACTTCCAACAAATATCAGGAAGCCGTTACCAAAATAATCGGGCATTATTTCCCGACAGCCAATTTCAAGGCAGTGTTGGGAAATGAGGAGGGCATTCCGCGCAAGCCGGATCCGTCGATTGTGTTCAAGGCGCTTTCGATGTGTCCCACGCCAAAGGCGGAAGTGCTGTATGTTGGAGATTCCGGCGTGGATATGGAAACAGCCCGGCGTGCCTGCGTGGAGTCTGTGGGCGTGAGCTGGGGCTTCAGAAAGATCCACGAGTTGAAAGAGGCATATGCCGACCATATTGTGTCCACGCCCTCGCAGATACTCGAACTGGCCGGAATCAAGTAGTAAGTATTGACCAAAATCAAACCAATTATAAAGTATATATGGACGATTCGAGATATAGCGTGGTGCATCGAGGTCGTGTGGAAGAAGTGCGTGGTTCTACGGCCCGCGTGTCGGTTGTTATGGAGGATGGCGCGCGCTCGTGTGCAGGCTGCGCACTTGTGCATAAATGCGGTTCTGATACAAGTGGCTCCGACAAAGCGGGTATGGTGGTAGACGCCTTTATCCCTGCCGGATTTGTAAGTTCCGTGTCGGAGGGCGGTACGGTGAGTATCGGAGCGAGGAAAAACACGGTGCTTACATCTATTCTGCTTCTTGTGGTGTTGCCACTTGCTTCGATGATTTGTGTGATGGCTGTGTGCCTTGCCGCCGGACTTGGTGACGGGGCGGCTGGAGGTGCCGGGCTTGTAGCGATAGCGCTTGCGTTTGCGGCGCTTTTTATATGGGGCAAAAAAGTTTCGCGGCATCCAGTTTGGATAATAATAGAATGAAATCGTTTGTCATAAAGATTTGATTATGCAGACTGTTATATATACTATTGTTGTTCTTGGAGTCCTCGGGCTTGTGGGTGCGCTTGTGCTTTATCTCACGGCAAAGAGATTTCACGTGGAGGAAGACGAGCGTATCAGCCGTATAGAAGACTTATTGCCGGGAGCCAATTGCGGAGCGTGCGGGCGGAATGGCTGCCATGATTTTGCATGTGCGTGTGTTGAAAAAGGTTCTTTGGAAGGCCTTGTGTGTCCCGGTGCATCGGCAGGCGCGATGGATTCGGTGTCGGAAATTCTCGGTGTTGCGCCGGCTGCCGACCGGGAGCGCTTTGTGGCTGTGCTTAAGTGCAATGGCTCGTGTACTGTTCGTCCGCGTGTGTATGAGTATGACGGAGCGGAATCGTGCGCTGTTATGGACGCTGTGGGGGTAGGCCGTAGCGGGTGCGCATATGGTTGCCTCGGCTGCGGTGACTGTGTGGGGGCATGCCGTTTTGGTGCTCTTTCGATTAACCGCGAAACAGGACTTGCGGAAATTGACCCTCAGGCTTGCACCGGTTGCGGTGCGTGTACGGCTGAATGCCCTCGTCGTTTGTTGGAATTGCGCCCTGTAGGACGGCGAGAACGCCGTGTATGGGTGGCATGCAGCAATCGTGATAAAGGGGCTGTGGCCCGCAAGGTTTGTGCTGCAGCCTGCATAGCTTGTGGCAAATGTTCGAGGGAGTGTCCGTTTGAAGCTATAGACGTAAACGGTAATTTAGCATATGTAGATGCAGCAAAATGTAAGACTTGCGGAAAATGTATCGGAGTATGCCCCACAGGTGCCATCTCTGCGACATTTGCTCCTGCTGTTGTTAACGAAAAGATATAGTAACCTATGAGAAATACCTTTAAGAAGGGTGGCATACACCCCGAGGCGCACAAAGAAGCTTCGAGAGGTATCGAACTATTGAAGTTGCCGAGAAAGGCGGTAGTCCCTTTGTCGCAGCACATCGGGGCACCGGCGCGTCCTGTTGTGTCGAAAGGCGACAAGGTGAGGCGAGGCATGCTTATAGCTGAAAATTCTGCGTTCGTGTCGGCAGGGCTGCACGCGCCAATCAGCGGCACGGTGGCAGAGATAGTGCCGGTGGCGCTCCTATGGGGGAAATCAACTCAGGCTATAGTAATCGAGGCCGATGAAGAGGAGCACCGCGCTGATACCGAATTGCGCCAAGAATACTGGGCTAATATGATACCGGGTGAGAGCGACAGGCTCCTGTCGGAAAGACTGTCGCCCGAAGAGATACGCCGCAAGGTATCGGAAGCGGGTGTCGTGGGTCTTGGCGGCGCAACATTCCCCTCGCATGTCAAGCTCGATGTCAAGTCGGAGGCACGCCCGGAGATGTTGATAATCAACGGTTGCGAGTGTGAACCGTACCTGATGTGCGACGATGCCCTTATGTGTGCTTATCCCGGACGCATAGTCGAAGGGGTAGAGTTAATGATGAAGGCGGCCGGAATCGGCAAGGCGGTTATCGCTGTCGAGGATAACAAGCCGGAGGCGGCGGCCTCGCTGTCGGCGGCACTTGACTCGGCGCACGACATAAGTGTGCGGGTTCTTAAAACCAAGTATCCGCAGGGTGGCGAAAAGCAGCTCGTGGAGGCCGTGACCGGGCGCAGAATCGGTTCAGGTAAACTTCCGGCAAGCGTCGGAGCCGTGGTGCACAATATTGCCACGGCATTTGCCGTATGGCAGGCCGTGGCCACAGGGCAGCCGCTCATAGAGCGTGTGGTTACAATCACGGGCGACATAAATCCGCAGGAGCGTAAAAACTATATCGCAGCAATCGGCACGCCTTTCAATGAAATGCCTTTCACGCTTCCCGCGTCGCCAAAGATTATTGTAGGAGGCCCTATGATGGGTCGTGCTGCGGTTAGGCTCGACGCTCCGGTTATGAAGGGAACCTCAGGTCTTACAGTTTTGGATGCCGGAGTCAAACCGAATGTGCGTGCCTGCGTGAGATGCGGGGCGTGTGTTGATGCTTGCCCCATGGGGCTTGAGCCGTACCTTATATCGACCTACGGCCGTCTGCGTATGTGGGACGACGCCTATGCTGCCGGAGTGTCCGACTGTCTGGAGTGCGGAGCTTGCAGCTATTCCTGTCCGTCCTATCGTCCGATACTTGATTATATAAGAGTGGCAAAACAAAGATGTAAACGATAACTGTATGAGTGAGCTATTGAAATTTTCACCATCACCGCATATACATACCTCGCGCACCACGCCTGGGGCGATGGCACATGTGCTTATAGCGCTTGTTCCGGCTGTTTTCTGTGCGTTATATTTTTTCGGTCTTCCGGCATTGTGGGTACTGTTGGTTTCGATATCTACCTGTGTGGCCACAGAATGGTTGATTACCAAGTATATGCTGCGCAGGCCTTTGTCGATAAACGATTATTCGGCGGTACTCACAGGCGTGCTGTTGGCTCTCAACTTGCCGTCGAACCTGCCGTTGTGGATGGTAGCCGTAGGTGCTGTCATCGCCATAGGCATCGCAAAAATGGCTTTCGGCGGCCTTGGCTGCAATATTTTCAATCCGGCACTTGTGGGACGTGTGTTCCTGTTCATCTCGTTTTCTGCAGCTATGAGCACCTGGCCCTTGCCAGACGCTGGATTCGGCGATGCCGACGGAGCCACGGGCGCCACCATTCTATCGCTTGTGAAGATGGGGCAGAGTACGGCAGAGTTCACTCCCCAAGATATGATTTTGGGTAATATGGGCGGCTCTATGGGCGAGGTTAGTGCCGTTGCGATTCTGATTGGCTTGGTATATCTGCTCGTTACCAAGGTGGTGTCGTGGCACATACCGGGCGCCATACTCCTCGGATTGGCCTTTATAGACATTATGGCCGGCTATCCTGTGGGCATAGACATTGTTTCGGGCGGATTTCTGCTTGGAGCTGTCTTTATGGCCACGGACTATGTAACATCTCCGATGACCAAGCGCGGCATGCTGTTTTACGGATTTATGATAGGTGTGATAACGGCATCGATACGCCGTTGGGGAATATATCCCGAAGGTATGTCGTTTGCCATACTGATAATGAACGGTGCCACACCTCTTATTAACAGACATATGCGTCCAAGCCGTTTTTCGCCCAGGCAACGAAAGGAGGTGGCGGTATGAAATCGACTATGGCTACTATGACTGTAAGCCTCTGCGGCCTGAGCCTGCTCATCGGAGCGGCGCTTGCCGGAGTCGACAGTCTTACACGGGAACCTATAGCAAAAGCGCGGGAAAATATGCGCAATGAGGCTATAGCAGAGGTCCTGCCAGACTTTGATAACGCCCCCTCTGCGCAGGCGATATATACCGAGGATGGCCAGACTATTTTTCCGGCATTTTTGAGCGGCCGAAACGTGGGCGCGGCAGTGGAAACGTATAGTGACAATGGATTTTCGGGGCGTTTCACTGTTTTGGTGGGCCTCGACACTCTCGGTTGTGTGACAGGATATAAGGTGTTGTCGCATACCGAAACCCCCGGGCTTGGCGAGCGTATGTGCACATGGTTTTCCGAAGCCGGAACCACGCACGATATCCGCGGCAAAAACGCTCCTTTCGGGGTGAGGGCCGACGGGGGTGATATCGACGCTATTACAGGCGCCACTATAAGCTCGCGCGCCTTTCTCGAGGCCGTGAACCGCGCGGTGGAAACTGTCGCTAACCATATTGACGAACTTAATGAAATCAGCCAATGAAAGCGCTTGGTATAATATTCGACGGTATCGTTAAGCGCAATCCCACCTTTGTGCTTATCCTCGGAATGTGTCCTACTTTGGGTACTACTTCGTCGGCAATGACGGGTATGTCGATGGGACTTGCCACATTGTTCGTTCTCATTTGTTCGAATGTGGCCATTTCGCTTATTAAAAACATTGTTCCCGACAAAGTACGCATACCTGTGTTCATTGTTGTGATAGCGTCCTTTGTGACGATGCTGCAGATGGTTATGCAGGCCTACCTGCCTTCTTTGTATGCCACATTGGGAATTTTCATTCCGCTAATAGTCGTTAACTGCATTCTGCTTGGTCGCGCCGAGGCTTTCGCGTCGAAGAACGGTGTGCTACTTTCGTTGTGCGACGGTGTGGGTGTCGGTATTGGCTTCACAATCGCCCTTACCATACTTGGCGCCGTGCGTGAGATATTAGGCACAGGAGCTGTATTCGGCTACCAACTGTACAGTGCAGATTTCGGCGCCCTGATTTTTGTGCTGGCTCCGGGAGCGTTCATTGTCCTCGGCCTGCTTATCGCGTTGTTCAACCGTTTGTACGCCCGCTAAAGTTATGCTTGAATATCTATCGATAATATTTTCGGCCATATTGGTCAATAATATAGTATTTGCCCAGTTTTTAGGCATTTGCCCTTTTATAGGGGTTTCAAAGAATCTGGAGTCGGCCTTTGGAATGAGTATGGCTGTGACCTTCGTTATGGCGGTGGCTACAGCCGTGACGTGGCTCTTGCAGCATTATGTGCTTTTGCCGCTCGGGCTTGTGTACATACAGACTATCGCTTTTATACTGGTTATAGCAGTGCTGGTGCAGATGCTTGAAATAATTATGAAAAAAATATCGCCGGCGCTGTATGCGGCGCTCGGCGTATTTCTGCCACTCATCACCACCAACTGTGCCGTGCTCGGAGTCGCCATTATAGTTGCCCAGAAAGATTTCGGGCTGATGCACTCTGTTGTTTATGCCGTGGCCACGGCGATAGGCTTCGGACTCGCGCTTACACTGTTTGCTGCCATACGCACGCAGCTGGCGCTGTCCGACGTGCCGCGTTCTATGCGTGGCGTTCCCATAGCCTTGATCGTGGCCGGTATATTGGCTATGGCCTTTATGGGATTTACAGGCATAACGATAGCCTAATCAACGAAGCCGACAGCCTTCAGGCGCGCGAGGCAGTCCGACAATATGTCGAGCGCGCTTTGCGGCACAATCTTTTTCCCGTCGAATTCCCAAAATTCGGCGGGAGCTTCTTTAAACATGGCGTCAATCTGTGCAGCCTGCTGTCGAATCGGGGCGGGGCATACATTGCCGCCGTCAAGACCTTTATAGCTTATATCACTAAGCGCTCCAAGCTGCATTGCCACGGTGATAAGGTGGTTCTGTGTTTCTTCGTCGCCGGACGGCTCGGACGCGAGCGGCAGCGACATAAGGTACAGCCCCTGAAGATAGCTCAGGTACATTCCTGCCATATCCTCGGGGTTTATCCTGCATACAATTATGGTTGCGAGCGTGGCCGCGCCCGTGGCAACAGCCTCGCCGTGCATTCCCACCCCCATAAGGCATTCAACATGCATTCTGGAGGTTTCTAACAGCTTTTTGGCTGTAGCTGTCGACGGAGTACCGTCGATAGCCTCGCGGCGCAGCCTTTCGGAGAGCCGTGCCGTATCTTCCCCGCTTTTGCGGAGAGCGTCTTCAAGTTCCATGTGGTGCCGTTTGTTATTCTACCCGGTGCAGACTGTGACCCATACGCTCTTTCTTTGTGTGCATGTAGCGCAGGTTGTAAGGGTTCGGTTCTACTTCGATAGGAACGTTTTCGACTACTTCGAGTCCGTAACCCTCAAGTCCGACACGTTTCACGGGGTTGTTTGTCATCAACCTCATTTTGTGTATTCCGAGAAGGTTGAGTATCTGCGCGCCCACACCGTAATCGCGTTCGTCGGCATCGTGGCCGAGGTGTATGTTGGCTTCTACCGTGTCGAGGCCTTCTTCCTGAAGCTTGTATGCGCGTATCTTGTCCATCAGGCCTATTCCGCGTCCCTCCTGATTGAGGTATACCACAGCGCCGCGACCTTCTTTCTCAATCATTTCCAGAGCTTTGTGGAGCTGTTCGCCGCAGTCGCACCGTTTGGACGCGAATATATCGCCTGTGGCGCACGAAGAATGCACGCGTACAAGCACAGGTTCTTTGGTGCTTACGTCGCCTTTTATGATGGCGATGTGTTCGAGCCCGTTGCTCTTCTGGCGGAAGGGGATAAGTCTGAAATGACCGTAAGCAGTGGGCATATCCACTTCCACACCCTGCTCGACAAGCAGTTCGGACGCAAGACGGTATGCGATTAAATCGCGGATAGATATGAGCTTGAAGCCCCATTCGTCGGCTCGCTGGCGCAACTCGGGCAGGCGTGCCATTTCACCGTCGTCGCTCATTATCTCCATGAGGGCGGCGGCGGGCTGCAGCCCCGCAAGGCGAGCGAGGTCTACGGCCGCTTCCGTATGGCCGCTGCGGCGCAACACGCCGGCATCTTGGGCATACAGCGGGTTTATATGGCCGGGACGTCCGAATGTTTCAGGAACGGATTCCGGGTCGGCCAGCGCGCGTATGGTGGCGCAACGGTCTTCGATGCTTACCCCGGTGGAGCAGCCTTCCAGTTTGTCGACGGTGACGGTGAACGGCGTGCCCAACATAGAGGTGTTCTGTTCTACCTGGTGGGGCAGTTCCAGTTCCCTGCAACGTGATATGGTAAGGGGCACGCATAGTACTCCGCGAGCATTTTTGAGCATAAAATTCACCTGCTCGGGCGTTATTTTCTCGGCAGCTACAATGAGGTCGCCTTCGTTTTCGCGGTCTTCGTCGTCGACCACTATCACCATTTTGCCTTGGCGGAAGTCTTCAATCGCATCTTCGATGCTGTCCAGGTGTATTTTATCGTTCATTGTCTGTAATATCTTTTACCCCGGAGCCGCAGCGTTTGAGCAGGTTCTGCGTGGTTTCGATAATAACCGGCAGATTGCGCCACGTGGGCTTGAATGGGTATTGGTTTAGCAAGTTAATAGTGTATATGTCCGAACTATTAGACATATAATCCACGAGATTGTTCAGCTCCTGCCTCAATAAAGCTGTATGTGACGTGGCAAACAAGCGTTTTAGAGGCGTGAGCGCTGCCATATTCTGCTTGGTGGCTATGGCGCTTTCGAGGAAGTGGCTGAGCATGTCGGCAGCTACTGACGGCTCGACCTCGGTCATACGTACTTCCTTAAGAGTGAGGTCGCGAGCCATCGTCTTGCCTATAAGGCGGCGGAAGAAGTTGCGGTATGCGTCCATATTGAACACGGCGGAATCGCCCACAGCCTTGTATGTGAAGAACACTCCCATAGGCAGAAGCACGAAAGAACTAAGCCATATGCCTTCCCAAACGGGCATTTTGCCGTCGCGAGCCATCTTATATCCGGCATTGTCTATCAGGAAGTAGACAATGAATAGCAGCACCGAGATTACGAGGGGCATACCAAGGCCGCCTTTCTTTATGATAGCGCCGAGTGGAGCACCGATAAAGAAGAAGATTATGCAGGCGAACGACAGGGTGAATTTGCGCTGCATCTCGATATCGTGGCGGCGCATCAGCTTTGCCTGCTCCGACAATGCGAGGCTGCGGTACATGTATTCCTGCTTTTGGCGTTTTGCCTTGGCGAGAGCCTGGGTGAGGTAGCTCTTTTGCAGGCTTGGCCCGCGTGCCGTGATTATTGAGTCGATGTCGATAGGTTGGTCGAGTGCTACCTGCGGGCGTTCGATGTTTTCAAATGTTCCGTCGGGCTGTCGCTGGGTTATGGTGCGGGTGAGTCCGAAGTAGGGTGCGTTTCGTATCTCGGTGGCGTACTGCGTGCCTACCGAGTCAACTTCTCTTCCGATGGAGTCGATGGAGTGCATAAGTTGACGCACATTCTGGCCTATGTACTGGCTGCGCATGCCGCCTTCGTCTATGCGGTTGAAGTTGGCGTCGAATGGGAAATATATCTGCTTGTCGTCGAAGTGCTCGCGCCGGAAGGGCATATAACGCGACGAGCTTGCCCCCATGGAGTTGTCGCGCATATTCTCGAACATT
The DNA here is from genome assembly GCA_910579035.1 of uncultured Muribaculaceae bacterium. Taxonomy (GTDB): domain Bacteria; phylum Bacteroidota; class Bacteroidia; order Bacteroidales; family Muribaculaceae; genus CAG-873. The sequence goes on from CAJTSR010000006.1 coordinate 75,221, forward strand.
TCGCCGCTGTAGAGGTGCAGGAAGAGGCGTGTCTTGTCTTCGGTGAAGTTGAATCGGCCCGAATCGGCAAGTATCACGCGGGTATTGTCATAGCCGCGCGACAAGTCGTAGAGAATCATACCGTAAAGCATTCCTGTTTCAGGGTTCTTGCTTTCGGTGTACAGGTTCATATTCGGTATCTGGTCGTAGAAAGAGCGCGCCGGTATTTCCACCTCCGGCGATTTTTGACGCACAGAGAAAAGCAGCGTCCACATCTTGGTCTTGGCTATCGGCAGCACGTCGTTTTGGAAAAAGAACGCGCCGACAGCAAGAAAGGCCATAAACACGATAAGAGGCCGCATTATCCTGAAAAGGGATATGCCGGACGCCTTCATTGCCGTAAGCTCGAATTTTTCACCGAGGTTGCCAAAAACCATAAGGGAGGCGAGAAGCACGGCGAGGGGCAGGGCGGTAGGCACCATCGAGAGAGCGGCGTAGAAAAACAGCTCGCATATGACGCCGACCGAAAGGCCTTTGCCCACAAGGTCCTCTATGGATTTCCACAGGAACTGCATAAGCACGATGAACAGGCATATGAAAAACGTCATAGTGAGCAACGGCAAGAACCGTTGCAGCATATATGAATATAGACGTTTGATTCCGAACATTATGCTATATTTTCGATTACAAAATTACTGCAAAAGCGTGAAATGCACAAGTCGGCATGCGGGCAGAAGCCTATCGCAGCCTGAAATTGTACCCGAGTGTGACCTCGATGCTCATATTGCGGGAGGCGCCGAATGTGTCGGCTTTGCTTGACGGAAAAATGTTGCCAAGGCCATAGTAATAACGGCCTTCGACAGTGACGGAATGGCGTGGCTGGACATAAAATTCAAATCCGATAGACGCGCATATGCCGTAATCAAATTTATTCTTTATTTCTGCGCGCATTTGCTCGGTCTGTCTGTTCGACGGAAAGTTCGTAACGGACGAGGGGTTCGCGTAGTCGAAGTCAGAGCTGATAGAACTGCCTATCATATACGCAATCTGGGGGCCGAGATTGATAAATGTCTTGAATCTGCGCGAACCGAAATATATGTGCGTGAGTATAGGCAGGTTTATGTATGTGAGCGAGCGGGAGTACGCGAAGGGGTGCTCTTCAAAATTTTCTTTCCAGCCACGTTGAACCCATCCGAGCTCGGCAACGAGGCCGAAAAGCTTCTCCTCGGTATATCGGAATGTCACAGCTCCGGCAGTACCCATATTCCAGGATTGTTTTACAGATGGCGAGAACGACATCATAGCCATCGACACGCCTGCTTTTCCGCCTACGGAAATACGCGGTTTATAGTGGGTTTCAGCCGTCAGCGCTACCGGGAGCACGGACAATGCCAGTGCGAGCAAGAATCGTTTCATATCGTGCGTGACTGTATGCGTCCGTCAGGACGATATTTGATTATGTATAGAGATGTGTTCACGAATCCTTCGCCTGAACGCTCGAATTTGAATACCGACTGAATGCCTTGGTAAACTGTGGGATAGGACGGATTGAAAGTGCCTTCGTTTGCGCGCAGATTCTTGATGATACAGCTTGCGGCATCGAAGCCAAGCAGGGCCTGCGACGGAACACTTTCAATCATGGGACTGCCATACCAACGGCGGAAATCGCTGTCGATATTGCGGGCATCGAAACCTTCGAAATCGTCGAAGAAACGGGAGTATACAGTCACTTCGAGCCTCTGTAGCATATCGAGCGCGTCGCCACGGAAGGCGGTCCAGTCAGGATAGCCGAAAACGGCCACGTCGGGAGTGTCCGTGCTTGTTTCGGTTGCGAGAACTTTGTCCTTCCAGTTTTTCAGGACATACGCTATTTTGTTAAATTCGGCGAGGGTGCCGGAGGATGGTATAACCACATATTTCTCTCCTGCGTTGACAGGCAGACTGTTCAGTGCAGAGGCTGTCAAGGAGCCGTCATATTCGATTTCTACCTGGTTTATGCCTTTGTCCTGAAAGCGTTTTTTCAGGTATGCGGTAAACGGTTCTTTTTCATTGCGGCCCGAAATGTTGCGAAGTATCACGGGGGTATAGCCTTGAAAGTCTTCATCTATTGCGTCTGCCGCGAGTGTGTACATAGCCAGCTGCGGAATATTGGCCTGAATCACGAACGGATTCGTAAGATAAGCCGAGTCGCGCACATTCATAAGGGTTAGCACGTAGTTGCCTCGTATGGCGGCACTGTCGGCTATGGCTTTCAGGGTGTTTTCGTCTTCGGGAGCTATAATGACAGATGCTTTGGCTATGAACGGGTCGGTGGCAAGCAGCTTCTTGACAGTTTCTATGTCGCCTTTTGTGTCAAAAGCCTTTATCTCGACATTCCCGGGCCGGTTGGCAAGTGTGTCGGCCGCTATGAGCACGCCTTTGTAAAAATCCACACTTAGCTTGCCTTGACGGGACTGCTCTTGTGAGTCAAGGTCGAATGGCAGCATTATGGCTACAGACCCGCTTTTTTGCGGTACTGTGATGCTGTCTGCCGCTATGGTGTCGATCTGCACTTCCGGCTCGTCCGCAACCGATGTTCCCTCGCCGGGAAAATCAGCCACGGGAAAGTACAGCATCATGTTCTTCTTCAGGCCGTCGGCAGCGGACGGATTATAACGTACAATCTCGTCGCGGCTTAGGCCGAGGCGCTTTGACACGCCATATACCGTTTCTTTATTTTTTACTTTATAGTAATAGTATTCAACGCCCTTGACCTTTTTTACAGGCAGGTCGAGGGACATTGCGCCCGTCCAGACGAAAATCAAGGAAAAAACCGTGATTGCGGCGCGGCGCAGCATAGTGCATGAGTTCATCTTCATAACAAAACGCAAAGATAGGCATTTTTGCCAAAAGGGCAAGCGCTATATTTCGTTGAGCGGCTTCCGAGTCCCGGAGGTCTGTATGAACCGGGTGGGGCTCATTCCCGTCACTGCTTTGAATTGCCGCGACAGATGCGCGGCGCTCGAATAGCCTGCCATATCGGCTATTTCTTCAAGTGTGTGTTCGCCGCCCTGCAGCAGTTCCTTGACTCTTTCCACTTTCTGTGCTATATGATATTTTTCCAATGTGCGGCCTTCTAATCTGGAGAATATGCGGCTCACATTGGAGTAGGGGAGCCCGAGTTGTTTTTCAATGCAGGACGAAAGTTTGAACCGGCATTCGCTCTCGTTTCGCACGTGGTGCATAATGGCTCGTTTTGCCGCTTCGACTATCGCTTCTTCATGGCCGGAAATTATCTCAAAACCAAGATCGTGGAGCGCTTCTTCGAGCCGGGAGTTTTCGTCGGGCGAAAGCTGTCGCGACATAAGGGCTTTTCCAAGCTCTATACTATCGACCGGTATGCCGGCCTTTTCAAAAGCAGACTGCACGGCAGTGATACAGTGGCGGCACACCATATTTTTTATTAGAATGACTTCGCTCATGCGTTTTGGGTATGGTAACGGCGGAACAATATAAAGAGTGCTATCGCTCCGATTATTGCAAACGGGGTGCCGACTATGGCCGGAGAAGCTATGCCGAGTCCTTGGCTTATAGCCAGTCCGCCGATGGCGGCAGACATTGCATTCGACACATTGAAAGCTATCTGTATGCCGGCTCCTCCGAGCATTTCGCCACCTTTGGAAAATTTCACAATGAGATATTGCAATGGGCCCCCAAGTCCGAAAAGGCAGCCTGTGGCAACGAACATCAGAATCAGCGACGGTAGCTTGTAGGGTGCGCAGAAGTAGATGCATGGCATGAGTATGGCGGCGAGAACGGCTATGCACCCGGTGACGAGCGACGGCCGGAAACGGTCGGCGAGTTTGCCTGCGGCGATATTGCCTACTACCATGCCGCTGCCGGCAAGCACCATTATAAGTGTCATGGCGGAAGAGGAGAAGCCTGTGACTTCTGTCATAATAGGCTCTACATAGCTGAAATAGCAGTACACGCTGGCTTGTCCGAAAAACACACCGGCGTAGATAAGCCAAGGTGCAGCGCTGCGAAGAAAACGGAATTGCCCTTTGAGGCCGCTGTCGGGAAGTGCGGACAGCACGGGCACCCACAGGCGTATGCCTGCAAAAGCGAGCATGCCGAAGAGCGACACGATGGCAAAAGCTATGCGCCATGACAGCACATTGCTTATGAATGTGGCTCCGGGCACACCCACAAGGTTGGCAAGAGTCATTCCGCCAACCATGACAGCGACTGCCTGCGCGCCGTGTCCGGGCGATGAGAGGCGGGAGCATACTATTGCCCCCGCGCCGAAGAACGCGCCATGGGGCAGCCCGGATATGAATCGGGCCACGAGCAATGTCCAGTAGTTTGGCGCTATGGCAGCAAAGGCGTTTCCCGCCGCTATTAGTGCTGCGAGAAGCAGCATGAGTCGCCTTAGGGGCAACTTGCGTAGGAATATAAGAGCGGGAGCGCCTATGGCGACGCCCCCGGAATATGCCGATATGAGATGACCTGCTGAAACAATGCTTACGCCGAGCTTGTCGGCCACATCGCCGAGAATGCCCATCATTGCAAACTCGGCAATGCCAAGGGCGAAAGTGCCGATAGCCAGTGCAATCAGACTTTTCTGCATATGTATATTATTAACTTCTTATTTTCTGCGGCGAACTGAACGGACGGCGCTTGACGATCCTGAAGATTGCTTTGGTTTGTGTTCCTTCACTTTCTTTGAGGAGCGTTTGGTGGAGCGCTTCACGGCTCGTGTGTTGGAGGTTTTTTCAGTTGCCGCTATATTACCTGTGGAATCGGCAGCCAGTTCCCGGGCTTCGCGCATCGCTATTACCTCTTCGCGCGAAGGCACCCATAATTTCTTCTCGAAATTATCCAGATTGTCCTGTATGCTGTCCTGAGCCTTTTTCAGCATATCGGGATCGGGATAAAGCTGGGCCATAGAGCGGTTTTTCAGATTGCGAGTCTTGTAGATGTCGCCATCGTACATATTGAGGGTGAAAAAGTCGTCGTATGTGCAGGTGGGAAGGTTGTTGTCGTCGTCCACGAAGATGGTCTGCGCGGCAAGATAGGGGCGAATATCGGCGAACCGTACCCAGAACATAGGATATTTTAATGCGTCGCCTCCGAAGTCACCGCTTCGGTGAAGCACCGGGCATATGGCTTCCACTACGGAGCGGAGGCGGTTGTTGCGCGTGTCGAATTCCCAACGCTCAACCACATAGTAGGACAGCACTTCGTTTGATGGCACGTCGCTTTCTTCTATAGTGAATTTAGGATTTTTTTCGGTCGAGCCTTTTGCCTCGGTAAAGGGTATGTAGAAGCGGTCGAGGACGTCGCGGGTTTTCACGCGGTATTGGTCGGTGAAGATTTCGCGTCCGTCGAGATATTCATAGGCGGGCACGGTGTTTGCTGCCACAAGACGCATTATTATGCGGAAAAGGTTTTCTTGTCCGTCTATAGGTTCTTCAGGGAAATAGAGCGGGGCGTTTTTGTCCTTGTCGAGGTCGATGGCGCGGTATATGACGCGCATCCACTGTCGGTCTGCGTCGCTGACGGCAATGTTCTCGCCGGAAAAAAAGTTTTGCATCCGTTCGGTTACCATTGTGCCGTCCTGCTGCTTGGGAGCGTTCCTGTCGGCGCCGCGTCGGCGTACCACACCGGACTGTTCCTGCCCGACCGATGGCAGGGCCGCAAGAAACAGGCCTGCAAAAAGTATTGACTTGAATATTTTATGCATCATGCTGAATTAGTTTACAATGACTTCCATCGGCGACAGGTTGCGGGTTATTCCGTCGGGTCCCTTAGCCTTTATGCGTGATATGAAGAAGCGTTTTCCTCGGCTTAGACGTTGGAACTGCTGTTTTTGGCGAGGCGAGAATTTTGAGCCGGCGCTTACTTCCGGCATGGCGTTGCCGGACGAGTCGAAAAACACTGTTTCAAAGCTCTCTACCGTGAAAGGAGTGTCAAGCAGGCCGTCGTCGATGGCCGCTTCGAGTCCGGGCGATGCCAAAAGCATAGCTTTCTGGAATGGTTTGCCGCCACGATAATGCTCGGTAGCTCCCGATTTGTTGTTGTACGAGATAAACGGGGTAGGGTCGGGCAGGCGGCGCACTCTGAATGTGGTGTTGGCCACGTTCACAGGCCGTTCGTCCATTCGGGCGGTAACGGTTACCACCGCGTCCTGCCCGACGGCGTTCGGACGGGCAACCCATTTGTCGCCTTGTCGCGAAAGTGTGCCGTTAGTCATAGTGGCGCTGATGTCGGCTGTGGCTACTCCTGGCACGGATATGCTCACAGGATTGTCGATGCCTGCGTATAGCACGTTCATCATTGTGGCCGACACAGTTGCCGTAGGCTCTATCACTGTGTATGACGATGCGAAATCGTGACGCGTAACAGTACCGTCGCCATGCGTTACCTGTAGCCAGCCAGTATAGTCGAAGTTGCCCGTCGAGCCGGTGTTTACTTCGTAAAGACCTTTGTCGTTGTCAAGTTTTACTCCCTTGATGAATATTTCGGGCCTTTGGGTGGTGTCTACGGCGGCGAGCACGATGTTGGCGGAGTATTTGCCGCCGCGCATCACAAGACGCGACTGAGGCATCACGTATGCGTTAAGCTCGTTCACGCGCAAGTCGCCGGCGTCAACCTGTGAAAGAAGTGAGGACAGCGCCTCTCCTTCGGCATACAGAATGTCGTTCTGCAGTTTTGACAGAAGGGTTATGGCGGCAACCACTGGCTGCTGGTCGAATTTGGCCTCTTCCCATTTGCGCGGTGCGAGGGTTTCCTGTTGTCTGATGTCTTCTGTCGACAATGCCTCTGTTATGTTGTTGCGTTTTGCAGTGTCCGGGATAAGCACGCCGATATAATCGCGATATTTTTCCACGCGCTTTTTAAGGCGCGTTCCACGTGGATTGGACGGCGACAGCATTACCACCGATGCTGATTCGAGATTGTCGCGATTCTCAATGTTGTCCGGGTCGCCGTCGTCACCGTCGGCCTCTCGCACTATTATATGTTTGAGAGTGTCGATATGTTCGTATAGCGCCTTTGTTTCGCGGCGCACATCGGAGGCCTTGTCAAGCCATACGCGTGCTTTGCCGGGGTTCAGTTCGTTTGCAGCTTCAAGCTGTGCGTATATGGCGTCATTGCGCTGTCCCACATTGGAGTTGGAGCGCTTCAGCCCGTCGTGTACCTGCGTGAAGCCGTCGAGGACGTCGCTTGAAACATTAAGCGCGAGCATGGCCGTCAAGACGATGTACATGAGGTTTATCATCTTTTGTCTTGGCGACAGCCTGTTGTTGTTTGCTCCCATAGGTGCTGCTTATAGGGCTGTGGAGTTGCCGTTTACGTGTACTCCGTGTTCGGGCTGCACGGGAACGCCGTCGACGGGCATTCCGGCACCGGGACGGAACATGTTGACAGTCATCGCGGTCAGCATTTTTTCATATACGCTGTTAAGCTGCTGCATATACCGTGTCATCTTTTCGGTTTCCTCGCAGTAGCGGGCGCTTTGTCCGGCGCTCTTCTCGTACATGTCGCGAATGTCTTTGATGCCTCTGTTCACACGGTCGATTGATTCTATCTGGCTCGAAATGCTGCGCAACTGCAGCTCGTATATGGCGTTTAGTCCGCCTATGTTGTGGTGGAGGGCCTTCATCTGTTCCACATATCCTCTGGAGCTTTCGCTGATATTGGCGGAATTGTCGGTTATGGCGCTATAGCTTTCCAAAAGCACGGCAGACACCTTGTTGAGAGCCTCTGTGGTGGTGTGGAGCTGCTGCATGTCGCCTGCTATTGCCTCCATATGGCTGAGGTATGCCTGAGTGGCTGCGGCGAGATCCGACATCGACGACAGTTGCTCTGCCGCCGTGGCCATTTTGGCTATGCTTTCGCTTAGCGAGCGGGTGTCGTCGGAACCCAGCTCCATACCGGGCATAGCGTGAGGAGCGCTGCTATGGGCTTGTGCAATAAATGGCGAGGCAGGCTCCGCTGCCGCGTCTTTGCCTTTAAGGGCAGGGAATACCTCCTCCCAGTTGTATTCGCGCGGGGGACGGTCGAAGGCGGTGAGTATGAACATAAGAACTTCCGTTCCCATGCCTATAGACAGCAGGGTGTTGCCACCTGTGAGGTGGAGTATTTTGAACAATGCGCCAAGAATCACCACGGCGGCACCGATGGAGTATGCAAAGTTGAAGAACCGCTGACCGTTTTCGCTGGCTATGAACGCGCTGAGTCCTCTACGGTATGTATGTATCTTTCCCATTTCTTACTTGTTCTTTTTGTTCGCTTTCTGGCCTTTTGCAAAGCCGATCTGTGTGCGCACACACCGGAATCCGATATATGAGCGCTGCTCGTTCTGGTACTCCCACATTCTGAGGTCGGAACGTATGTTGTGGGCCACGTCTTTCCAAGAACCTCCGCGAATTATCTTGCGCTTCATCTTGTAGGGATCCTCTATGGCCGCGTCGTACCTGTACTGCGGGTTCAGGTCGTTGGTGAGTTTGCCCACGCTTTCGGTATATGCGGTTGAGGTCCATTCGCTTACATTACCGGCCATGTCGTACAGGCCGAAATCGTTGGGGGCGTATGTGCCGACTCGAGATGTTATCACATGGCCGTCTTTCACAAAGTTGCCTTCCTGCGGCTTGAAATTGGCGTAGAAACAGCCCTTGTCGTCGCTCATGGTAAGGTCGCCGTCCCAAGGATACATATTCTCGTCGATGCCTGCGCGGGCGGCGTATTCCCATTCGGCCTCGGTGGGAAGGCGGTATGGCTCGATGTAGATGCCGTCTTTGCCGAGCGAGCGCTTGAGATAGTCCGTCCGCCAGTTGGCAAATGCCGTGGCTTGTTCCCAACTTACGCCTACCACCGGGTAGTCGGTGTAACCGCCGTGGGCGAAGTACATGCGCACATACGGTTCGTTGTATGCGTTCTCGAAGTCATTCACCCAAGCCGTGGTGTCGGGGTATACGTTGACTATGTATGTGTTGAGGAAGTCGTAGTCGCCTGTTAGCTGCCTCGATATGGTCTGCCGTATGATTTCGCCGTCTTCGTTTATAAAGGCGGTGTCTTTTGATATCATAGGCATGTCGGTAGGCACGGGGCGGTCGGTATTGTACTCCCTGCGGCGGGGATTCAGCCTGTTGCGTCGTTTGACGGCCTCGGTCTGGTTGTAGGTTTCGTAGCGGTAGTTCAGCTGTTCGCCGTCGAGTTCGCGCACGCCGGTGATAGGATTGGTGCGGTATACGCTTTCGATGGCGCGCAGCTCGTCTTCGTTAGGATTGCGCCAAGGAATGGGGCGGCTCCAGTCGAGATGAGGCGTTATGGGGTTGCCTTCGCGGTCTTCCTCTATCTTGAAATCCTCGTTGCCGCCGTATGCGGGGTCGGCAAGGCGTTCGCGTATTATGGAATCGCGAACCCATAGCACGAATTGTTTGTATTTTCCGTTGGTTATCTCTGTTTCGTCCATCCAGAAGCCGTCGACGGATATGCCTCGGGCGTTGGCTTCGAGATTCCACAGGGAGTCGTCTTTTGCCACGCCTACTTTCATAGAGCCTCGGTCGACAAGTACCATGCCGTATGGTGTCGGTTCGGCCCAGGACGTTCCGCCTACGCCCGTGACTTCGCCTCCGGCAGAGCTTCTGCCACCGGTGGCGCACGACGCAAGCGCGGCTGCGGCTATAAAATAGGGTAGTATATTGATTGCGTTCTTCATACTGCAAGAAATTGTTCGTGTTCGTTACATTATCCGCACGCTTTTATGGCGGTGCCGGTTTTTCTCGGACAAATCGATTTTTAGGCTGTATCCCGCCATAAGTTCGTGGCTTCCCGAGGAGGCTTTGTGAATGGCAGATGTCGAGTAGTCATAGCTGTAGCCGATAAAGAAGTTCTTGATTTCGGCTGCAAGTGTCACTACGACGGCATCGTTCCAGCGGTAACCTATGCCGGCCGATAAAAATTTGCGATAGCGCACTCTTGCGTTTATTTCGCCGCTCGTGAACGAAAAATCGCTCTTTACCAGCACAGACGGCATTATTTCAAATAACGTGTTTTTAATCGGGATATTGCTGCCGGCAGTGAAATACAATGTGCGTCGGGCCTGAAACTGATATTTGCGCTCGCCCGATGTTTCGGAGCCTCCGGCGGCGTTCTCGGCTGTCATTGTTATGGTCGGCGATGTGAGATGCGTGCACGACAGGCCGGCGTTGAAGTATTTGTGGCTGTACCATAGGCCGACGGCCGCGTCGAATGCCGTGCCGTGGATATCGGTGTTGGGAATGGCGTCGTCGGTGCTTTGGTGGAAATCGTCGTCGTCAGGAATAAAGACTTCGGAGCCTTTAAATGCCTGGTCGTATATGCCGCCTTGGAGCGCTACAGTCCATTCGCCGCCGAGCTTGCGCAGCTTATATCCTATCTGGGCACCGATACTCAGCGATTTGTAGAGGCCGGCGCTCTCCTGATTGGCTATTATGCCGAAGCCCACTCGCTTGTTGCCAAATTTGAAAGGCATGTCGGCGGTGCCTATGAACGAACGTGGAGCATTGTCGATGCCAACCCATTGCAGGCGGGCTCCGCCGCGTATGCGGAGATATTCGGTGCTACCCACTGCTGCGGGGTTGTAGAATGTCGGTATTTCGTAATATTGCGAAAACTGGGCGTCGGTCTGCGCCAAGACATTCGGCGCAAATAGCACGCAGAAGGACAAAACAAAGACGTATAATCCTATCGTTTTCTTCATGTTTAATTTAACGTGCCATATGCGTATTTATTGCATATCTTTCTCTTTGCCGCCACGGAAAATATGCGTAAATTTGCAACATTATGACTATAGAATTTGACAACAAGATAATAACGGGCGCTCCGGCTCTCAGGGTGATACTTGTGGAGGCAGAGGTGGTCAATCCTCCAACTCCAGATGCGCTTTGGGGCGAGATAGAGGCGGAGGCGGCCAATATACACAAGTCGTTTCCGATGGAGAGTGTGCGCTTGCGCCCGGCAATCGACGCCACAAGGGCTGCATACAAAGCTTTCGGGAAGGACCCAAACCGCTATCGGCCAAGCGCGGAAGCGCTGATGAGGCGGGCTGTCAAGGAGATGGCGCTATACCGAACGTTGGCGATAATAGATTTGATAAATCTGTTGTCGATGCGTTCGGGACACTCCATAGGCGGTTTCGATGCGGACAAGATAGAGGGCGACACTCTTACTCTCGGCGTTGGCGAGAAAGACGAGCCTTACGAAGCCATAGGCCGCGGATTGCTGAACATAGAAGGGCTGCCGGTGTTCAGGGACAGCGTGGGTGGCATAGGCACGCCTACCTCGGATAACGAGCGGACAAAACTCTCCGAAGACACCCGGCGGTTGCTTATGACTATCAATATGTATGGTGATTCTGAGATGACTGCCGAAGAAACCGAGAATATGGCGCGGGAGTTGCTCGGCAAATATGCAGGCGCTTCGGATATACGCATAAGCTATTGGAAACCATGAAGATTTTAGACATATATCCTGATTCTATAAACGAGCGCCATATCGATGAGGCTGTAGCCGCCTTGCGCCGTGGCGAAGTGATAGTATATCCTACAGACACGTTCTATGCTCTCGGCTGCGACGCGCTCAATAATCGTGCCATTGAGAAGATATGCAGGCTGAAAGGAATTAATCCGGACAAGAATTTGCTGTCGATAGTGTGTTCGGGTTTGTCGCAGGCAGCCGACTATGCGCGGATAGATAACAGGGCATTCAGGTATCTCAAGGAGTATTTGCCGGGGCCGTTTACATTTATACTTCCGGCGGCCACGAGTCTGCCTAAGATATTCAAGGGGCGAAAAAGCGTGGGCGTGCGTGTCCCGGACCATAATGTGGCTCTCGCCTTGGCCGAAGCCTTGGGCAATCCGCTGATGAGCGCTTCGGTGCCTGTTGGAGATAGCGAGGATGCCCTCGATGAAGCTTCCGACCCCCGGGCGCTCGGTCTTCGCTACTCCACGGTTCAAGATGTGACCGTGGTTATAGATTGCGGAGAAGGAGGCCGGGAGGGCAGCACTATTGTAGACATTACCGACAGTTCGGCTCCGAGCGTTATCAGAGAAGGTCTGCGTCCGTTTGTCGTGTAGTCAGTATAAGGAATCCTATAATATCCAGTGAGGGGATTTGCGGTCAGCGAAATTCTCGGAGAGCGGTATGGCGAAAGGCGATTGAAATGTCCGCGCACCGGCAGGACAAGCCTTTACGCAAGCGCAGCATTTTATACACAGGGCGGCATCGGTCGAGAAATCTTCGCGGATAGCGCCGGTGGGACATATCTGCCGGCACTCTCCGCATTCGACGCATCTGTCGGAGTCTAAAGCAGGAATATATACCTTTGGTGTGCTTGCCTGACGGGCTTGATACTCTTTGACAAATGAAACGAAATTTTTAACCGATGTTTCGGGCGACGCTTCGTCTTTTAAGTCCGAGGTGTTGACGCTTGTCGGATTGCCCGACTGCAATTTCTCGCGAATCAGGCGCCCGAATTCTTCTGCCGATTTCAGATCGGCGTCATCGGGACGTCCTGCTGCGATAGGAGTGCTTTCCGAGCTGTATGAGTGTTCGCAGGGAAATGCGGCAGCGGCAACAGGTATGAATCCGCGCTCGCGCACAAAAGCGTCCAAGTCGGTCAAGGCGTTCTCAAAGGCGCGGTTTCCATATACTGCTACGAGAATCGCGGGCTGACGGCCTGAGCCTCGCACTTTGTCGAATCGTGCGGCAGCAATCTTTGGCATATGGCCGCCATATACCGGGACTGTGAAAATTACGGGAAGCTCGCTGTCGCATTTGCCGGACAGCTCAGTCAAAGGTTCCTTGGTGAGATTCAAAGAATAGAGATAGTCGCAATCGTTGGCGTCCATACCATTCTGGATGGCGCGGGCAATTTTTTCGCCGCCGCCCGTAGGCGAGAAGTACAAGCTTAAAGATTTCATAACTGCAAATATACAAAATCTTTAGATACAGATTTGAGAGGCTGTGTAATAATGCTCCAAAAACATTGCTGCGGCTATTTGAATCAAGATGTTTTCTTCAAGAAAGAGCTTACACACAGCCTCAAAATAGTGTCTGTCGGTGCTTAGAGTATGTTTACTTTTAACTCTATGAAATCTTTAGAAGCTTTTTCGGCCTGTTTCAAGCTTTCATTCAGTCGTTATGGAACCCCATAACTCCTTCATTCAATCTCAAAACATACTCGAAAAATCATTCTAAATCTTAACATAAGCCAAAAGTAAACATACTCTTAGTTTTTAATAGAGTTGAAATCTTCAACTCTAACTTTGGGGAAAATGTCCAATATCTGAGATTTGGGAAGGGTTGCGGAGCAAGCGCCATTTTCTATTCTCATTTTGACAACGGGTGTAGATACTACTCGCCCATTGATGCTTATGGCAATTCTCTTCTCAAGATTGCGTTCGGTTATTTCTGCGTACTTTGTGGTATCAGAAAATTTGAATGGCACTGTTATTTCGTCCTCTTCCGAATGATAAAGTAGCTCGGAAATTCTCACTGTGTCCTCCAGAAGACAAGCGGGTGTTGCATTGACAGAATCTCCATCGACGTAGTTGGATAAAGCGACTACGACATTTTCGTCAACACTGATGCTGATGGGCTTTTTGGCATCAGTGGAACAAGCAATGACGAAAATTCCGACAATGTTTGCGAGAATGATTGAAAACACGGTTTTTCTCATAATATTCTATTTATTAGGGTGTAACGATTGCCAATATTACAGTTCTTCCTTTTCCCAATCTACAAGGCTATTGCATCGCTTAATATTGCTTCTATACCATAGGTATTCCAACGCAAATCCAAACAATGTTAAACCCCACACGAAAAACATACTCCAAGTATGGATAAACAAAGGGGTAAAGGATAGCCATATGAGCAATGGAATTATCACTATCGCAGTCGCAAGCTCAATATTGCGATATAGTTTTTTGATTGATACTATGGTTGTCAGAATCCCTTTGTTTGTATCGTCCCACAGATTGATTGACTTGATGGATATATATATCTTGACTCCATAGAGGAGGGCTGTGAATATTGTGGAACACATCGCTATAAGCCACCATAATGGGAGCTTTAATGGCGACCATACTGAGGAAGTTGCCATAAGGACAAGGCAAATTATTGTAAATATACCGTCCCACAAAATTCTTTGTAAAAGCCGTGATTTTATATCATTCTTTTTTAAGATTATTTTGCGTGATGCCTCTTCACTGATTTGTGAATCAATATGAGGCTTAACCGATTGCCATGCCGTTTTTAAGTCTTCAAGTTCCATAATTATACCTCCTTCCGTGATGATAGTTTTTCTTTAATACGATATAGTCGTGATGCAACCGTATTCCGTGGTATGCCCATATTAAAGGCTATTTCTTCATAGCTTAACTCGTCAAGCCACATCAATATCAAGGCCTTATCCATTGGTTTCAATTGAGAGATCAGAGCATACAGCCATTCAATTTTCTCCTTATATTCATTATCGGTTTCATCTTGAAAGTGTATGGTGGGGAGGTCCTCCAATGTAAGCATTTTTATCTTAGGGGAGAATCTTCGTAAAGAGAACAAGCAAGTGTTGATACACACCTTGTATACCCAAGTGGCTTCCGAGCATTCTTGCCGAAAATGGCGATATCCCTTGAATAATGAAATCAAAACCTCCTGCCTGATGTCCTCATACGGGATATCGTTATTGGCATAGAAGAAGCTGACGCTGAAAATGATCTTTTCATGTCGTTCTATCATGTCGGTAAAGGATTTATTATAATCAGAATTATTTACCATTGGTTTCTCTTTACAAAGTTAGATGCAATATTGCCCAAATAGTTCCCTGAGAAAGTAAAAAAATCAATGGATCTTTTACCATGCGCCGCAGTTAGTCCACGGAGCGATGGGTATACAAAAAAAGAGCTACCTTTCGGAAGCTCTTTTTGTAGCGAATCAGGGAATCGAACCCTGGTCTCCACCGTGAGAGGGTGGCGTGCTAGGCCACTACACTAAATCGCCATTTTTTGTTTTGCGATGCAAAGTTAAGCAGTATTCCCGGGTTGTGCAATAGTTGTGTTGCGTTTTAACATTGTTTTAACACAATTGCGGTCAGTCTTTGTTGAGATAGTAGTGCAGGGCGCCGACAAAGAGTGCTCCGCCAGCTACATTGCCGAGTGTGGCGGGCAGTATGTTGGAGGTGAGCATTGTGGCAATGTCGATATCGGCGCCAAGCATTATTCCGAGTGGTATAAAGAACATATTTGCCACACAGTGTTCATAGCCGAGTGCCACGAATGCGAACACGGGAATTTCACAGGCAAGGAGTTTTTCACCAAGACGTCGGCCGCTGAGCGCAAGCCATACGGCAAGGCAGACGCACCAGTTAGCGCCTATTCCCTTGAGGAAAATAATGCCGAAAGATGCTGATGTCTTTGCAGCGGCCATCGACACCAAGGCTTTGGTGTAAACGGGATTCGAGCACAAGCCTGTGAGAAAGACCATAAAATAGGCGAAAGCGAGCGCTCCTATAAAGTTTCCGAGCCATACGACGCTCCAATTGCGAAGAACCGGCACGAATCCTAATTTGCGTTGCAGTAAGGGAGGTATGAGCAGGGCATTATTGCCGGTAAAGAGATCAGCTCCGAGTACCACGACAAGCATAAGGCCGATAGGGAACACAAGGCCGCTAAGAAGCCGTTGCAGTCCGGGGTTAGAGGCTGTTATTTCGGGGAATCCGAATCCTATTATTACTGATAATGTGCCGCCGAGGGCTATGTAGGCCCCGGCAAGAATACTGCCGGTCCATAATCGACCGGCAGGACGTGTGCATTTGGCTATGCCTGCCGAGCAGGCAGCCGAGAGTGTTTCGGAAGGTGTTTTAACTGGCATTTTCAACGGTTGGGGCCCCGTCGTCCTTCTTCGTGGCGTTCACGGCTCAGGCGGCGGTGGTGGCGCAAGAGTTGTTGTGTGAATTTTTTTTCTGCATTCTTGAGGGAGAGCAGTTGCCGGGGAGAAAGTATGCTTTTGAATTTTTCGAGATATTCTGTTTCGATTTCTCCTTCTTTGAGTTTCTGGTTGT
The DNA here is from genome assembly GCA_910579035.1 of uncultured Muribaculaceae bacterium. Taxonomy (GTDB): domain Bacteria; phylum Bacteroidota; class Bacteroidia; order Bacteroidales; family Muribaculaceae; genus CAG-873. The sequence continues at coordinate 91,284 of CAJTSR010000006.1, forward strand.
AGACGGCGGTGGCGGCGGCTTCTATCTCGACGTCGGAGGCCGAGGCATTTTCACTTACCTGCCGTTCGAGTTCGCGAGTGTCTGTGCCGATACGCAGCACACGGTCTTCCATTTCGTCGTATGCGGGAAAGAAGTCGCGCTGCTGTTCCTTGCTTAGCGACAGCTCTTTAGTCAGAAATTCGTGCTTGTATTCGCGTATTTCGTTGATATAACGGTTGCGGTCTTCTTCGTTAAGCTGCTGAGCCACGGTTGTGGCCACGCTTATGGCGAATAGTGCTATAAAACAGAGTCGGAGATGCATATGGCTTGGCTGATAGCTTATTGAGGTAGTATAACGTCGGCGGCTTCAGTTTCCGAGTCGGGCGTTATGGCTGTGAAATCTTCAAAGTCGAATGGCTCGTCTGTATTGAGGCTGCCGTCTTCTATCATTTGGTCGACAAGTTCCCAGTCGTCAACGTCGTTATAGATGTAATTATCCATAAAGTCATCGTTCATAAGGGCTTCGGCCAATACAGGGTTGCTGTCCATGGGCTGAAGGCGGTTGGCGCCTGTCATCATAGTGAACATTTGCAGCATAAGCCATACGCCGGCGAACATAGCGGCCATATATACATAGGGCCTGACAATGTTCCATAGCGGTCTTTTGCCTTCGGTCTTGATTTCGTCCGGGTGTTCAAGCTCGGGCCTTTCGGGGAGCATGGCCGCCATCTTGTCGGCAAAAGAGTCGAAGTAGCCATCAGGCACACTGAGTCCGGCCGAGGGAACGGCCAGACCGTCTTTCCGGGCTAATTCAAGTATGTTTTGACGTTCGTTTGCCATACGATGTATCTTTTAATTGATAAGACTCGTTGCGGGGCTGATGGTTTAATCTAATTGTTCGAGATATTGCTCGATTTTTTTTGTTGCAAGGTGATACGATGCTTTCAGGGCGCCTACCGATGTTCCAAGTATCTGCGACATATCCTCGTATTTCATATCGTCGAAATACTTCATGTTGAATACAAGCCGCTGCTTCTCAGGCAGGCGTGCGACAGCCTCTTGCAGGCGTTCTGCAAGGCTGTCGCCGTCTATATCGGGTTGCGCGGCTATGTCGATAGTGCCTTCGTGCTCGTCCAGCGAAATTCCGGCTCTCTTTTTTTCGCGTTCGATGAAGCTGATACTTTCATTAATGGCTATTTTGTAAAGCCATGTCGAAAGCCGGGCTTCGCCTCTGAAATTTTCGAGCGAGCCCCATGCTTTCATAAAGGTGTTTTGGAGAAGATCGTTGGCGTCGTCATGACTTCGCACCATACGCCTGATCTGCCAGTAAAGAGGCTCGGAGTAGAGCTTTATCACTTCCGTAAAGGCTGCGCGAACAGTGTCCGGCTGCCTTAGCCGGGCTATGAGTTCGGGACTTGCTTCGGGTATTGATGCCATTGCGGAAGATTAATGAGAATGCAAAAATAGCAAAAAAATCGGTTAGTCGCCCATTGTGCGGAGCAATTCTTCGTTGTCGATTGTGCGCTCCATGCGGTCTTTGATAAATTCCATTGCCTCGACGGAGTTGCGGTCGGACAGGAAGCGGCGCAGAATCCACATGCGGTTGAGCGTTTCCGACCTAAGTAGCAGGTCGTCGCGGCGTGTGCTCGATGCCATGATGTCGACGGCGGGGAATATGCGCTTGTTGGATAGTTTGCGGTCGAGCTGGAGCTCCATGTTTCCGGTTCCTTTGAATTCTTCAAAGATTACTTCGTCCATCTTCGAGCTGGTTTCTGTCAGTGCTGTGGCTATGATGGTTAGCGAGCCACCACCTTCGATGTTTCGGGCCGCGCCGAAGAATCGCTTTGGTTTTTGGAGGGCGTTTGCGTCGACGCCGCCGGAGAGTATCTTACCCGAAGCCGGTGCCACGGTGTTGTATGCGCGTGCGAGGCGTGTGATGGAGTCGAGCAGCACAACCACGTCGTGACCGCATTCGACCATTCGTTTGGCTTTGTCGAGGACTATGCCTGCTATTTTCACATGGCGGTCGGCCGGTTCGTCGAATGTGGAAGCGATGACTTCGGCATTGACGCTGCGCTGCATGTCGGTTACTTCTTCGGGGCGCTCGTCGATAAGGAGAATCATAATGTATGTTTCCGGATGATTCTCCGCAATGGCGTTGGCGATGTCTTTGAGAAGGAGGGTCTTACCTGTTTTCGGGGGAGCTACGATGAGCCCGCGCTGGCCTTTTCCTATGGGCGAGAACATATCTACCACCCTTGTCGACAGTGTGCAGGAACGGCCGCTTGTGAGGTCGAATTTCTCGTCGGGGAAGAGGGGAGTGAGGTGCTCAAATGCCACGCGGTCGCGGATAAATTCCAGCGAGCGGCCGTTCACACGGCGTACGCCGGTGAGCGGATAGTATTTGTCGTTTTCGCGAGGGGGACGGATATATGCTTCCACAACGTCGCCGGGGCGCAGCCCGAACGATTTAATCTGCTGGTTGGTGACATATACATCGTCGGGCGAGGGCAGATAGTTGAAGTCGGCAGAGCGGAGGAATCCGTATCCTTCAGGAACGATTTCAAGTACGCCGGTGGCTTCAAGAATGCCGTCGAAGTCGTATCGCTGCTGCTGTTGGTTGAAACGGTTCTTTTTGTTCTTTTTGCCGTTTTGCTGATTGTTCTGTTGGTTGGGTTCGCCGATTATTACTGGCTGGGCCGGGCCGTTGTATTGCTGTGGCGCGGGGGTGCCTTGCTCTTCTTTTTCTCTTTGGTTGCGAGGCACGAACTTGCGGCCTTGGCTGCGCGGGAAAAATTCGCCGAGAGATCCGTCGCCAGCGGGAAGGAACTGTCCGCGCGGGCGTTCTTGGCGGGTTTGTGTTTCGGCGGTGTTTTCTGTCTGATTTTCAGGCTCGGTTGCCTGAGTACTTTCGCTCGTGATTTCAGCTGTTAGGGCTTCTACCGCTATATTGCCCTCGGGAGCTGCCTGAGGGGCTTCTTGCACAGTTGCTTCAGGCACTGTTTCGGCAGGTGTGGCTGCCGCCGGCTCTTCGGGGCGCTTTTTAGGTGGACGGCCACGACGCTTGCGCTCTACCACTACAGGAGCGTTTTCAGCCGGCTCGCTTGAAGGGGAGCTGTCGGAAGCCGGTTCGGCTACAGCGGGTGCTTCCTGGGCGGCCGGCTCTGCCGGTTGTGGTTCTTTTTTCTTGCGTCCTCTTTTTTTAGGCGTTTTTTCTTCTTGGGCCGACCCTGTGGCTTCTGCGCGACGTTTGCGCTCGGCTGTTGTGGCGGCGGCGCGGTCGATAGCCTGTTGGTCGAGTATGCGGTATACGAGTTCTTCTCTTTTTGAAAGGTCGATTTTTTTGATGCCCATTCCCTCAGCTACTGATTTGAGGTCGGCATCCGGCATTTCGTTAAGTTCTGTAATGTTGTACATTGTTTCGGTGATTACATTGGAGCTTTTCAGCCATTATTCGAGCAATAAGACTCCGCTGTATATGTCGTATATATAGATTACTATAAAATAGAGGGAGATTGTGCGTAATTGGGGTGAGCATAAATTACACTATGCCGAAAGTCAAACCATAATAAACCAAATTATTATGAGATGGCATAAAAATAGAGTGGAATATGGTTGATTTGTTGTTAACCTTGCAGCCACGCACAGGTTTTAACGCTGCAAAGTTAGCATACTTTTTATTAACTAACAAAAAAAATGGCTCAAAGTTTGTTTTTTGCTAAAGTATGGATATGCGTGGTATATCAAAGCACGTGTTGAATTTTTTTATGAACCAAAGTTGCCATACTGCCGTTTAAAGTTTATTCAACAAATATAAATTGCAGAATATGAATTTTATATGGTTTATTATTATCGGGCTTATATCCGGTTTTGTGGCCGGTAAGCTGATGCGCGGAGGCGGTTTTGGCCTTGTGGTCAATCTTATCGTGGGAATAATCGGCGGCGTTCTTGGCGGCTGGCTGTTTGGCTTGATAGGCATTAGTGCCGGAGGCGTCATAGGCAGCCTTATAACCTCGATTGTCGGCGCGATAGTGCTGCTTTGGATTGTCGGGATAATAAGCAGGACGGTGAACCGCTGAAATAGAATAATGGCGCCATTGGCGGCGCCATTATTGTTTGTCAATGTTTTGACAGGAAGTCGATTGATAGTTCAACTGCCTTTTTGAATGCTGTCGGCTGCCCCGGCACGGTTATGAACAGATGCACGGCGCCAGGAAACTCCACCCGTCGGACTATGCCAGGAAGGTGGTCGGCAAACTCTTTGCCTTGGTCGCGCAGTATGTCGCGTCCGGCTCCGACAAGCAGCGTTGGCGGTAGCTTGGCAAGGTTTCCTGTTTTTGCCAAGCTTATGCTTATGAGTGGGTTGTATGGTGTGGTTCTGATGGTATAGGCTTTGTTGAACTCGGCCATCAGGTCTGCGTCGAGTCCGTAGCCGTGGCCATATTTGTTCCACGACTCGGAATCGTCGGCGTAAGCTTTGGTTACGGGGTAGAACAGAATCAGCGATCGGATTGGCAGGTGGCTGCATTTCAGCGCGGTAGCTGCGGCGAGATTGCCTCCGGCGCTGTCGCCTCCTATGCTTATAAGGGTAGGGGAGGTTTTTAAAATGGTTGCATTTGCATGGGCGTACTTGAGTGCGGTGGTGCAGTCGTTGAGTGCAGCCGGAAATGGACTTTCCGGGGCCAGGCTGTAATCAATGGCAAGTACGCGGGCTGCTCCCGACGCGGCAATGGCGTCGCAAAACCGAGAGCAGCTATTGATGCTTCCGAAAGTCCACCCTCCGCCGTGCAGGTATATGAGCAATGGGAGCGTCGTGGTGTCGTTTTCGATTTCGTACAGGCGCATGGAGTGGTTCAGGTATGTCGCTTTAACTCCCGTCGAAAGTTCAGCTTCGGCATTTCTGGAGTTTCTTACCCGGCGAAGTGCGGCGGTGTCGCCGTTTATGGCCGATTTTATGGCCGATTTTTGTTTTTGCTGAAGTCCCTCGGGCAGGTTCGATATGAATGTGTCTGCTTCGACACGCATGAGGCTATCGATGTTCTGGGCTTTCGTAAATATCGGTATGAATATGGCTAATAACAGTAGATGATGCGCGATGCATGAACGAATATTTCTCATAATTGCTTGATTAGTCATTCAAAGAAAATATTCGGGTAAAGCACTGTGCCGCTGATATTTTTTGCTGAGTCGGGTTTTAATTCAACCACCATGCAAAACTCGTCGGGGACATCGAAGGGAAATTTTATGCCGAAATCAATGGCCTTTCGATAGCCGAAACGCGGGTAGTAGTCTTTGTGTCCGAGAAGCACGGCTGTGTCGTATCCGAGTGACGTGGCTCTTTTGTGTGCTTCGCCAATAAGGCGTCCTCCGATTCCTTTGTTTTGGTATTCGGGCATTATGGCGAGTGGCGCAACTGCCAAAGACTTTGTTCTTTGATGGTTATGTTGCACTATTAATACCTCTGAGAGCAAGATATAGCCAACAATCTCTCCCGTGTCGGTTTCTGCCACCAATGACAGCTGCGGAACATATGATTCGCAGCTATGAAGCTTTTGAACCAATATGTGTTCGCGGTGGTCGCTTTCGGCTACTGTAGCAAACGCTTCTTTTATCAAGCAGCAGATAGCTGTCAAGTCACCTTCTTGTTCGGCTCGTATGTCAATTTTCATATTGTATTATTAAAAACAACGCAAAGTTACTTATTTTTGTGCTGATACAAGCGAAATAGGTAAGATGGCGTTTTTGCGTTTTATAACATAATTTATGAATCCTGCTTATGGTGTATGACCAATTTATATATACTTTTGTGAATCTTATGAAAATTATAAACCTAAATCACAATATTCTCTCCGTCGCCTTGGTGCTATTTTGCACACTTGCACAATCTTGCAACGACGAAGTGTTTGTTGACCGCAACGGTATGACTGTTTCGGTGAGCGAGCGGGTGTTGCAGCCGACAGGCGGAAGGAGCTGCTTGCAGTATGGCGCATCGTATCAATCGTCTGATTATCCGTGCGTAAGTGTGAATCTGATCGGCGAATCGTCGTATGAGGAAGTATTCCAGCCTAATAAAGTGGTTGATAAGATAGAACTGACCGATGGCTGTTTTTTCTCATTGACGGCCGAATACAACCCAAAGACCAACGAGGTGGTTCTGAATCTTGACAAGAGCTTGTATACGGATAGTGTCTGCATAACGATCGAGCGCCCGTCGGGCATATCCTATGCTATGGAGTATGTAAAAGTTGCTCCGGCACCTAATTCTGTTGTGTCTGAAGTTTCGTATGCTCTTGACTATTATACCGAGGCAGACCGTTCATATCAAAGACGGACGTATAATTATGTAAATTCGTCCGATAGTCCCAAGACTTTTGCAGCCGGCATTGCACAAATAGCTCAATTCAAGCCATTTGACGGAGATCGGCTTAATTCCTCCCATATATTTGGGGATTCGGAGATTGTGGTGCCGGCCGTTGTATGGGACGGAAGCAAGATGATAGAGATAGATGACACCGTGCCGTTTTCAACGACGATGGGTTCTATTTTTACCAAGGAACTGAGCTATTATGAAAAGATAGAGTACGATGTGCCGCCTCGTTGTCTTTTTCAGGTTGTCGCGGATATTACATATGTATGCTATTCGATGTGGTTTACAGTCTATGTGACTAATCCGGCTTTCGCCGATTTTAAAGGTTTTGTACAAGGCGAATATCTTTTGTTTGTCCCGGCTGAAATAAGATGCACAACCAAGGCTTTCGACCTTGATACCGAAGAAGAAATTCCGATATGAAACGATATATATTCTCTGCTTTTTTTGCGCTGATGGCGCAAGTGGCTGTATTTGCAGATAGTCCGACCACTGATCATTCCGTGGGAGTTGACATAAGGCCGTCGTGGGTAATCCCCACCAACAGTTACCTTAAAGGCGAGAACGGAGAATGCGATATAAAATCGGCTGTTGCGCCTCATTTTCGGTATTCCTTTAAATTTGCTCCAAACACCCGCTACGGACAGTTGTACCGCCATGCGTATCAGGGAGTAGGGATATCTTATCTGGCCACGCTTCCGGGGGCGTCGCTCGGACACCCTGTAAACATTTATGTTTTTCAAGGCTCGAGGCTTGCAGGATTGTCGCAGCGATTGTCGCTGGACTACGAGTGGAACTTCGGTGTTTCGGCCGGATGGAAAAAATACGATTCGGATCTGAATCCGAATAACGGAACCATAGGGTCGAGCGTCAATGCTTATCTTAATCTCGGATTGATATTGAGCTACAGGCTGAATGACAGATGGAAGCTGACGGCGGGTGTTGAAGGCTCGCATTATTCCAACGGTAATACGGCGCTTCCGAATGCGGGGGTCAATACAGCCGGTGCAAGGATAGGAGTGAGCTATACTTTTGCTCCTGCGCGCAAAACCGGGGAATTGCCTTTGGCTCCGGCTGAGTTTGAGGCCGGTATGGGCTATGATTTACTGCTATACGGAGCACCGAGGCAGCGTATAATCACTTTGGACGAATCGCCAAAAATCGTGCCGGGCAAATTTGCTGTTTTTGGTCTTACGTTCGCGCCGATGTATGCGTTTAATCCTATGTTCCGTGCCGGTGTGTCGCTTGATATGCAATACGACGAAAGTGTGAGCCTCGAACAGAATCTTGTGGAAAATACCCCGTCGGATAAAATGCTGTTCTATAAGCAGTCGTTCAAAGAAAGATTCTCAGCAGGTCTGTCGCTTCACGCTGAGCTGACGATGCCTATTTTCAGCATTAATATAGGATTGGGACGCAATATTATAGCAGATAGTCCCGACACTTCTATATTTTACCAGACATTGGCTCTCAAAACATATGTGTTCCGTAACGCTTATATCAATGTCGGCTATCAGTTGCGGAACTTCAAGGATCCTAACAATCTGATGCTCGGCATCGGTTACACTTTTGGTCGTCGTTAGGCTTTCTCGAGATTAAGAAGGAATTTCTTGGCGTCGATACCTCCGGCGTAACCAGTAAGGGAGTTGTCGCTGCCTATGACGCGGTGGCAGGGGACGAATATCGACAGGGCATTTGCCCCGTTGGCGTTGGCTACCGCCCTGACAGTCTCAGACGAGCCGATTTTAACGGCTAATTCGCGGTATGACATGGTATTACCGAAAGGAATAGCGAGTAATTCCTGCCATACTTTTTTCTGAAAATCGGTCCCGGCAAAGAGCAGCGGCACGCTGAAAGTTTTTCGCGTGCTACAGAAATATTCGTTGAGCTGTGCTGCGGCAGTTTCGAGCACGGAAGAAGTGCCGTCTTCAAAATCGGTGTTCAATGTTCCGGACAGGCGCTTGTTGACTTTGGCTCTATGGCGTTCCGCCGATATCCAGTCGCATAGGCACAGTCTGCCATTGAATGAGCCAAGGATTAAATCTCCGCAAGGCGAGGAATATAGCTGAGTGATTATTCGATTCATATAGCAAAAAGAGCTGAGCCGTAAAATCGCTTACGGCTCAGCTGCTGATATGGTTATATGGGCACGATTAGATGCCGAGCTCTTTCTTGATGCGTGCTATTTTTTCGGCGGCTTCGGCGTTGCAGCGGGCATAATCTGCCGCATCGTTCATCTTGCCGTGAACCTCGATGTAGAATTTGATTTTGGGCTCTGTGCCGGAAGGACGTATTGATACCTTGGTGCCGTCTTCAGTGAAGTACTGAAGTACGTTGGACGTGGTGGGGAAGTCCATCTTGGTGACGTTGCCTGTTGTCGGGTCTGTGCAGTTGAGGTCTGCATAGTCCTTGATGCAGCAGAGTTTGCTTCCGTCGATAGTACGGGGAGGATTGGCTCGGAAGTTCTTCATCATTTGCTGTATCTCGTCGGCGCCTGTCTTGCCGGGACGAACTACCGATATGCCTTCTTCGTGGCTGTAGCCGTTTTTGAGGTATATTTCCTGAAGCATCTGGTTGAAGTCCATGCCTCGGTCTTTGGCCCACGCGCATATTTCGGCCATAAGCGATATGGCAGATACCGAGTCTTTGTCGCGGCAGAAGTCTTCGGCAAGGAATCCGTATGATTCTTCGCCTCCGCCAAGGTAGCGGGCACTTCCTTCGAGGTCGCGGATAACGGCTGCAATCCATTTGAAACCGGTGTAGCAGTCGTACATCTTTATGCCCTGGTTTTCTGCGATAGCCTTTATGGTTTCGGTTGTGACGATTGTCTTAACCACATATTCGTTGCCGTTGAGGCGGCCGAGCTCGCGGTTGCGCAGCATTATGTAGTTGAGCAGAATCATCACAATCTGATTGCCGTTTATAAGCTGGTATTTTCCGTCGTTATCTCGGATTACGCAGCCGATACGGTCGGCGTCCGGGTCGGAAGCCACAACGAGGTCGGCGTCAACTTCCTGAGCCTTGGCAATGGCCATAGCCATGGCAGAGGCGTTTTCGGGGTTGGGGGAGTCCACAGTGGGGAAATCGCCTGACGGTATGTCTTGTTCGGGTACATGGATAATGTTGTTGAAGCCCCATTTACGCAGCGAGTCCGGCACGATTTTCACGCCTGTGCCGTGGATAGGGGTGTAGACAATCTTCAGGTCGGCCTGACGTTTGATTACTTCCGGGTCAAGGCAGAGGGTGTGGATTGCGTCGAGGAACTGGCGGTCCATTTCCTCTCCGATAATCTGTATGTTGGCGGGATTGCCTTGGAACTTGATGTCGGCCACGTCGGTGATGCGGTTCACATGGTCGATTATGTTCACGTCGTGCGGTGCGATAATCTGGGCGCCGTCGCTCCAATAAGCCTTATATCCGTTGTATTCCTTGGGGTTGTGAGATGCTGTGATGTTCACGCCGCTCTGGCAGCCGAGCTGGCGTATTGCGAACGATAGCTCGGGGGTGGGGCGGAAGCTGTCGAAAAGGTATACCTTTATGCCGTTGGCAGAGAATATGTCGGCAACTATTTCGGCAAATTTGCGGGAATTGTTGCGAACATCGTGTCCTACAGCTACGCTTATTTCGGGAAGGTCGGCAAAAGCTTCGCGCAGATAGTTGGCAAGGCCTTGTGTTGCAGCTCCGACGGTGTATATGTTCATTCGGTTTGTTCCGGCTCCCATAATGCCGCGAAGGCCGCCGGTGCCGAATTCGAGGTCTTTATAGAAAGATTCGATGAGTTCGGTCTTGTCGTCGGCGTCAAGCATGCGGCGCACTTCGGCCTGAGTTTCGGCATCATAGCCATCTGACAGCCAAGCTTGAGCCTTGGCTGTCACCTGTTTGATGAGTTCGGTGTTATCCATTTGGAATCGTTATGTAATGGTATTTTTATATTCTTGGTGATGCACAAAGATATGCAATAGTTATCAGATATACAAATAGGCGGCGCAAATGTTTTCGCAGGGTGCGGAATACTGTGCGCCGGTTCGTTTTATGCCTCGACGGCCGCTTCGTTTTCACCCGGATTCCGTCCTTTTTTGAGCCAAGAACCGCTCTTCATTCTCCAAAGGAATATTATGCCTCTGAATATCAGCTCGACAGCCATTGCTATCCATACTCCTTTCAAGCCGAACATAGGCGCCATTACGGCAGCAAGGGGTATTCTCACGAGCCATATGCTGCCAAAGTTCATAATGGCCGGGAGCAGGGTGTCGCCTACTCCGACAAAGGCTCCGTATGTGACGATGGAGGCCGCGTACATCGGCTCGGCCCACGCCTCGATTCGCAATACTTCTGCACCGGCAGAGGCTATTTCGGCCACCGGCGTCATAATTTGCATCATAATCGGAGCGCCGATGTACATTATCAACGCCATCAGACTCATAATGGCTATGCCAAGACCGGTGGTGAGGTGGCAGAAACGGCGCACGAGATCGAAGCGTCCTGCGCCGTAGCTCTGCCCGCACAGCGTGGTCGCCGCCTCTCCGATGCCGAAGCCGGGCATATAGCATAGGCTTTCGGCCGTGACTGCGAACGCATTGGCTGCGATTGCCACAACTCCGAGTGGCGCCACTATAATGGTTATGGTAATCTGTGCCCCGCAGAAGATTATATGTTCGGCTGTCATAGGCATAGATATTTTTGCGGCCTTGCGCAGAATTTCGAGGGTAGGGCGGTAGCTGCCTTTGGCGTGCGCGCCACGCAGGTTCAGTCCCTCTTGTCGACGGCACAAGTACCACATAAGAGCTGCGGCACAGATGCACTCGGCGGCCACGGTGCCCAATGCAGCTCCGAATATCCCCAGGCCCGCGCCCGGAATAGCAATGTCGATGCCTCCGATAGATATTTCGCGTGCCGGAAATATGAGGAAGAAATTGAAGATGATGTCAAGTAGGCACATACACACGCTGAGCAGTCCCGGTATTTTCATGTTCCCGGCGCATCGCAGCATTCCGCCTGCCAGATAGTTCAGTATAAGTATCGGCAGAGCCGAGATGAAAGTGGCGAAATAGACTGTGGCTCCGTGGCATATGGAGCTTTCAGCGCCGAGCCATACCGGCAGTTGCCCGGCTATCGACAGGCCGAAAAGCGATATCACGGTTCCGGCTATAAGGCAGGCCACTATTCCTTGGCGTAGCACCGCTCTTGCCCCGTCAGTGTCCTTTGCCCCGAGTCTGTGCGCTACCTGAACGGAAAAACCCATGGTAAGCATCGAGCATACGCCCCAGAACATCCACAGGCTGCTGTTCATTAGGCCGACCGAGGCTGACTGGTCTGCGCCGAGCCTTCCCACCATCGAGGCGTCGATGTACTGCATAAGAATGGTTGAAAGCTGGGCCATAATAGCCGGACCCGACAGTTTGGCGGTCAATGCCAATTGCTGCCGGAGCGTCATGCTCTCGCCGTTCTGAATCTGCGATATATGCGCCATTGCCTTTGTTCGGGCAGCCTTACCCGAACTTGCTGATTTTGCGCAGCATAGGCTCGTTCACTATCTTTATGCGGCGTCCGTCGACAACAAGTATTTTCTCGTTGACAAATGTCGATAGGGTGCGTATGGCGTTGGATGTCGTCATATTCGACAGGTTTGCAAGGTCTTCGCGCGCCATATATATTTTCAGGGTTGAATTGTCCTCCTCGTAGCCGTAATTGTCGAGAAGCACGATTATAGCTTCGGCCAGTCGACCCCGTATGTGCTTCTGTGTGAGGTTGACGATGCGGGTGTCGGAGCCGCCAAGATTGTGCGAAAGTTCTTTGATGAAGAACCACGCGAGGTTTATGTTGTTCTGAATCAGCTGCCTTACGAGGCTCAGAGGTACGGCTCCTATCATTGACGGCTCTATAGCCGTGGCACTTGAAATATATGGTTGTTCTGCGAAATAAGCCCTGTATCCGAAGTACTGCACCGGCCTTATAAGGCGCAAAATCTGCACTCGTCCGCCCACACCTTCCTTGGTTTTCTTTACCTTGCCCTTGAAGAGAACCCACAGATATTCAGGGTCGTCGCCTTCGGCATATATGAGCTGGTTCTTTTTGAAAGTGTGTATTACCAGATTTTCAGCCACCGCGCGTTTTTCTTCTTGGGACAGCAAGGACCATATCTCGGCCATGTCTTCGTTGATAACCTTTTCAAGGGCTGATTTTATCATAGCAGTGAATGTGTGTGGAAAAATTGGAATAGGTGCTTATTGCGCAAAATTACGAACAAAATCGGGAATAACGCAAAAAAATATCGAAAAAGTATGTTTTACGACATATTTTTGGCTGTTCCAGATCCAAATCTTGGCTATAACCACGAATTAATACGTTCCCGCACAGCTACCGATTGGCATAGCATTTTAATAAATTCGAGCATCGAGTGCTTGCGATACGAGTCCTCGAGAGTGTGTACGCATCCTACCATTTCGTTGTCGGGAATGTCGATAGGCACGGCTTTGACACCTCTTTCGTTGTGGATAGATGCTTCGGCGAGAACCGTCACGAGATTGCTTTGGCGCACGAGGTTGAGCAATATGTCGGGGTCGTTCAGTTCTATCCGTGCTTTAAGGTTGAATTTGTAGCGTTCGAGTACCTTGTCGAGCATATTACGCGCCTGAAGCCCTTTGGAGGGTAGGGCTATGCCATATTGGGATATTTGTTCGAGGCTCACTTTTTTCTCCGTAGCCAACGAGTGGGTGGAACTTACTATTGCAGCGAGGTAGTTTTGGAATAAAATATGCGATTCGATGCCTTCCATCGGTGCCGAGGGCTTGAATGCGAGCACAAAATCCACCTTGCGGTCGCGCAGCATATCCATAAGCTCCGACATTGGCTTGTAGAAAATGTTGAGCTTTACCTTCGGATATTTTTTTATGAAAGAAAAAATGGTTTCGGTAAGAATTGGGCTGAAGGAATATGTTACGCCTATATTCATCGTGCCCGTGAGTATGTCCTTCAGGTCGCGAATGCGCTCAATGCACGCGTCGGCGTCCTTTATCGTTGCGCGCGCGTATGGCAGCAATTCCATTCCGGCTTCAGTGAGAGCCACGGTGCGGCTGTTGCGCAAAAATAATTCAGAACCCAGTTCTTGTTCAAGCTGTTTGATTTGTTGCGACAATGTGCTTTGTGAGATGCACGATTCTTTTGCCGCTTCCGAAAAGTTAAGGCATTCGGCAACCCGGATAAAGTATTTTAGCTGTCGTAATTCCATTTTGTGCAAAGGTAGATAATTCTTTTCTATCTTGTGGCTTGGAAAGATATTTTTTTGAAGATGAATATCGGCACGGTGGCTCCTGTAACCATTCCCAGCAAAATGGCGACACAAGTAAAGCCGTTGGACGCAAAAAGATAAAAATAATGGTTGAATTCTGCTTCGCGCTCGCCGAGAATGCACATCACCATAGCTCCGAACGAGCGGTACGCGTACATACCCGGAATCATGGGGAGCAGGGCAGGGAAGAGGCATGTTTCGGCCGGTGTTCTTGCTGCGGGAGATAAGAAAACAGCGATTGTTCCGGCAGCGAACGACGAAATGGCTGTTGCCACGACTATGTTGATATTGCCGGACATGAGTATGAACCGTAATGAATGGGCTGCCGCCGCTATTACTGCGCAATAGAGATATGCTCTGCGTGGCGGTTTGCTTATGGCAGCGAAACCGATGGCGGCTATTGCCGCGAACAAGGCGTCTTGGAGTATTTGTACTATCATATGTCAGAACATGCCTATTTTCATAAGCAGCATGCCTCCGCACAGTCCGGCCGACAGGCAGCCTGTAAGTATCACGGCGTCGGCAAAACGGCTGAACGCGCAGATGTAGTGGCGGTGGAGCAGGTCGCTGAAAGAGTTCAGGAACGGTATGCCGGGCACAAGGTATAGCACACTTGTGGCAACGGCTATATATGGCGTGGAGCCATGGGGGAAAAGTATGTCGGTGGCTCCGAGTATTGAAGAAACCAATGCACAGATTATGAACACGGCTCTTATGTCGATTCCGCGTTCAACGAGGACGGCCTTGATGTAATATCCGCACAGGGTGGCTATGCCCACGATTGCCATAGCGGCGGCATCACCGCCGAATAGCCGGCAGAACGATGCGTTGGCCAGTGCCACCATCAGCAGTACTGCCGCTTTGCTCTGCCGGTCGGAAGATATTATCTGGTTGAATTGTTGCTTGGCGGTGTCGAAATCTATGCGTCCGTCTGCAACGGCCCAGCTCAGTTCGCTGAGCCGTGTGATTATATTGAAGCTTGTGGGCGTCTGCCGGACGGCAGATAGATGGGTGGCAAGTTCGTCGCACCCGCGCCTGCAAACTGCAATCTGCAGATGGCGAGGCATTATGGTTATTTCTGCGGCCATGCCAAAAGCGTGTGCCATGCGGTTTATGTTTTTCTCGACTCTTATGCAGGTGGAGCCGCTTCCGAGAAGCCATGCGCCGTATTGCGATAAAAAGCGGCCAAGCTCTTCGGGCGAGGGTGCCGCTGCGTCAGAAATCATCGTTGTAATCGGTTGTGTCATATTTTTGCAGAGGGTCGCCGGGAACAAAGAATTCTTCGCGTTCGGTTCCTATTTCAAAAACGCGTGTGCGGTGTTTGTGGTTCTTACCGTGGTGTGGCACAAGGCGCGTTAAGAGGAGAAGGAGAATGAGAGCGACGGTGCAGCACCAGATGATTAAAGGAGTTTCCATAATTCGATTAATTTTTGTGCAAAAGAACAAACTTCCGATTGTGCGCGAGGCTTGTATTTAGTGAAAGTTTCGATAGCAGCTATTGTCTGGTATGAATGTTGGTGCAAATGTGCTGTGCGCGAGGAGGAAGATGGCGTTTTTTGTTTATTTGAGGGCTGTTCTTAAATGAAAAATTGCTAACTTTGCAGCCGTTTAGCTAAACTATAATATAACCCATGAAGATAAAGCTTAAGAAAGGCTTGAACCTGAGTATTGCCGGCGCTTTGGCTGATAATGCTGAAATCGTTGGTTCTCAGTCAAGTGCTTTTGCCGTGTGTCCCGATGATTTCCCCGGCTTGCTTGCCAAGACGGCCGTAAAGGAAGGCGATGCCGTAGCCGCAGGTTCTGCTTTGCTTTTTGACAAACAGAACCCTGAGGTCAAGGTGGTTTCGCCTGTTGCAGGACGGGTGAAAGCCGTTGTGCGCGGAGAGCGCCGCAAAGTTATTAGAATAGAGGTAGAAGCCGATAATTCGGCAGAGGTAAAGGGTCCGGAACTGTGCAAGCCGTCCGACGAGGATTCGGCAAAGCGTTTTCTCGCAGAAAGCGGTATGCTTGCCCTTATGCGGCAACGTCCTTATGATATTGTGCCTAATCCCGATGATAGCGTTCGGGATATTTTTATAACGGCCTTCGATTCTGCTCCCCTTGCACCATCGTTTGCCGTTTTTTCATGCCTTTTCGACAAGGCTGATTATGCTGCCGGCATAGATGTGTTGCGGAAGATTAGCCGTGGCAAGGTGTATCTGTCGCATAGCCCGGAATATAATCCTGGTGATTACTCCGGCGCTGAGTGTGTCGAGGTAGAAGGACCGCATCCTTCGGGCAACGTGGGCGTGCAGATTGCCAATATCGCTCCGGTCAATAAGGGTGAGGTGGTGTGGACTCTTGATTTGCCTACGCTCGGACGCATAGGACGGCTCGCCCGAAAAGGTGACTACGAATTTGGAACAGTGGTCGGTGTGACCGGCCCTGAAGTGGCTGCGCCGACACTTGTGCGCACAATATGCGGGGCGTCTGTCGACAGTATTGCCGGGAAGCTGATTCCTACCGACGGTCGTCATCTCCGTGTGATAAGCGGCAATGTGTTTACCGGAACGGTGGTAGACGCCGACGGTTATCTTCGCTATCCTTATCGCCAGATTACCGTGATACCCGAAGGAGATGATGTTGACGAGTTTATGGGCTGGGCTTCGCTTTCGCCGTCAAAAATGAGCCAGAGCCGTTCTTTCCCCGGACATTTCCTTGGCCGCCTTTTCAGGCCTGACGCGCGTATAAACGGAGGCCGTCGCGCAATGATTATGAGCGGCGAGTATGACAAGATGATACCTATGGATATCCTGCCTGAGTATCTTGTCAAAGCCATACTGTCGAAGAATATAGAGGATATGGAAAAACTCGGCATATACGAAGTGGCTCCTGAGGATTTCGCGGCAGCCGAATATGCCGACACATCGAAGTTGCCCTTGCAGCAGATTGTGCGCAACGGGCTGGACTATCTGCGTAAAGAATTACAGTAAAACGTATTAAACTGCATATAAAGTGTCAAAACTACGTAAATACCTTGATAAAATAAAGCCGAATTTCGAGCCGGGGGGCAAGCTGAGCGCCCTGCATTCGGTGTATGACGGAATGGAAACATTCCTTTACACGCCCAAGACCACGTCGGCTCGTAGCGGAGCTGTGCATATACACGACAGCATCGACTCGAAACGCACGATGATAATCGTGGTTTGCGCCCTTTTGCCGTGCTTTCTGTTCGGTATGTATAATACCGGCTACCAGCACTGGCTTGCGCAAGGCGCGACAGAATTCCCGTTTTGGGAACTGATGTTCTACGGGTTGGTTACTATCCTTCCGCGAGTGGTCGTAGCATACGTTGTCGGCCTCGGAATAGAGTTTGCTTTCGCACAGTTGCGCGGCGAGGAGATACAGGAAGGCTTCTTGGTAACAGGCATTTTGGTGCCGATGATTTGTCCGGCAGAGCTGCCGTTGTGGATGCTTGCCGTGGCAGTCGCTTTTTCTGTGATTTTTGTTAAAGAAGTATTCGGAGGCACGGGGTACAATGTGCTTAATGTTGCGCTTGTTACTCGTGCGTTCCTCTTTTTTGCATATCCGGCCCAAATGTCGGGCGACGATGTGTATGTGGCCCGTGGATCAGCATTCGGTTTTGCCGAGGCTTTGCCTGACGGATTCTCGTGTGCCACGCCTTTGGGCCAGATAGCCACGCAGGCCGGCCACGGTGTGCACTTCACAGGGGTTGACGGAAGCCTTATAAGCACCTGGGACGCTTTTGTGGGTCTGATTCCCGGTTCGTTTGGAGAAACGTCGACACTCTGCATTCTCATCGGCGCCGTCATATTGCTTGCCACCGGCATCGCTTCGTGGCGCATCATAGTGTCGGTAATTGCCGGCGGGCTGCTTACCGGCTGGCTTGCCAATGTGTGTGCATCGCCGGTTTATCCCGGTTCGTACATATCGCCTCTTGACCAGCTGCTCTTCGGCGGTTTCGCATTTGCTGCTGTTTTTATGGCTACCGACCCTGTGACGGCCGCCCGCACAAATACCGGCAAATATATATATGGTTTTCTCGTGGGAGCTATGGCAATCATAATAAGGACTTATAACAATGCCTATCCCGAAGGAGCCATGCTCGCGGTGCTGCTGATGAACTGTTTTGCCCCGCTGATAGACTATTGTGTGGTGCAAGCCAATATGCGTCGCCGTATGAAACGCCTAAATACTAAAAGTGTACAACAATGAACAAGCAGAGCAATACATACACATTAATATATATAATAGTGCTTGTAGTGGTTGTTGGCACCGCTCTTGCACTCACATCGATATCGCTGAAACCTCGCCAGCAGGCCAATGCGGACGCTGACAAAATGCGTCAGATTTTGGCCAGTATCGAAATATCTGTGCCTGAAAGCGATATCATATCGGCATATGACAAATATGTGACTTCTACTTTTCTTGTTGATGAAAACGGCAACAGGGTAGAGGGAGCCGATGTGTTTGAAATAGACGTGGCCCGGCAAAGCAAAGAACCTGCAGCGGAGCGTCTTTTGCCGGTATACGAATGCCGGCTCGATGATGGCGCCGTGAAGTATGTGATGCCCGTATACGGCGCAGGCTTGTGGGGCCCGATATGGGGATATGTGTCGGTTGATTCCGACGGCACATCGATATACGGAGCTTACTTCGCGCATCAGGGTGAAACCCCCGGACTTGGAGCCGAAATCGAAAAGCCGGCTTTTTCGAGCCAGTTCTCAGGCAAGAAACTTATCAAAGACGGACGTTTTGTGCCTGTCGTGGTAGTGAAAAAAGGGCAGACGCCTGCCGGAGATGAAGATTATGTCGACGGAGTGTCGGGCGGCACTATCACAAGCAAGGGTGTCGGAGCGATGCTCGACAACTGCCTTTCGCCTTACGGCGCATTCCTGAAATCGCTTGACCAGCAATAGAAATTACGGAAAAAATGTCGAATAAAACAGTCTTTTTTAATCCTTTTTCAAAGGATAACCCTGTAGTCGTTCAGATTCTGGGTATATGCTCCGTGCTTGCCGTTACGGCCAAGCTGGAACCGGCTATCGTAATGGGGCTTTCGGTAATCGCCGTGCTTGCTTTTAGCAATGTGATTATATCGTTGATTAGAAATACGATACCGACAAATATACGAATAATAGTCCAGCTCGTTGTCGTGGCCGGGCTCGTGGTAATAGTATCGCAATTATTGCAGGCATATGCCTATAATGTAAGCAAGCAGTTGTCGGTATTTATCGGACTTATAATAACCAACTGCATACTGATGGGGCGTCTTGAGGCGTTTGCGATGGCTAACCGTCCGTGGCCGTCTTTTCTTGACGGCGTGGGAAACGGCATCGGTTATGCGGCCATACTTGTGATAGTGGGATTTTTCCGGGAGTTGCTCGGATTTGGCACACTCCTCGGCTATCAGGTGGTTCCTGAATGCTTCTATGAGGCAGGATATGTCAACAACGGTCTTATGATACTGCCCCCGATGGCGTTGATAACCGTTGCCTGCGTCATATGGGTGCATCGTAGTGTGAACAAGGAATTGCAGGAGAAATAACAGGTTAAAACCGAAATTATGGATAACTTAAATCTGTTTATACGGTCGATTTTCATCGACAATATGATATTCGCATACTTTTTGGGTATGTGCTCGTTCATCGCTGTCAGCAAGAATGTGAAGACGGCTTTCGGTCTTGGCATAGCTGTGACCTTTATGCTTACGATAACCCTGCCGATCAACTACCTGCTTGAAACATATGTTTTGCGCGAGGGTGCGCTTGTGTGGCTTGGCGAAGAGTTTGCCGATGTTGACCTTAGCTTTCTGTCGCTGATTGTGTTTATTGCCGTTATAGCATCGTTGACGCAACTTGTCGAGATGGTTGTCGAGAAGTACGCGCCTGCGCTCTATGCCTCTCTTGGTATCTTCCTTCCTCTGATAGCCGTGAACTGCGCCATACTTGGCGGTTCGCTCTTCATGCAGCAGCGCGACTTCCCGAGTGTCTGGACGGCAGTGTGCGCCGGCGGCGGCTGGGGCATAGGCTGGCTTCTGGCAATTACTGCCGTGGCAGCCGTGCGCGAGCGTGTGGCTCAGTACTCCAAGGTGCCTGCACCGCTGAGGGGCGTTGGCATAACCTTTATAATAACAGCGCTGATGGGTATCGCTTTTATGAGCTTCCTCGGCATAAAACTATAATAGCATATGCATACCATTATATATTCAGTATCGTGTGCCGTGACACCCGGGGCTTGGCTTACGGTTGGCGCAGGCGTGGGCTTCTTTCTTGGTGTGACACTGTTGTTGGTATTGGTGTTGCTTTTCGCAAAGAAAAAGCTTGTGCAGAGCGGCGATGTGACAATAACGATGAATGGCGATGAGAAGCTTACGACGGCGGCCGGCAAGTCGTTGCTGTCGACAATGGCCGACAACAATATCTTTCTTTCGTCAGCCTGTGGCGGCAAAGGTAGCTGCGGGCAGTGCCGTCTTCAGGTCGAAAAGGGCGGGGGAGAGGCACTCCCTACCGAGGCAGTGCATTTTACGCGTCGTGAGTTGAAGAATAACTGGCGTCTTGCCTGTCAGGTAAAGGTGAAGAATGATATGGATATCGTCGTTCCGGCATCTGTGCTTTCTGTGAAGGAGTGGGAATGCGAGGTGATATCCAACCGCAACGTGGCTACATTTATCAAGGAATTTATCGTTGCTCTGCCTGAAGGCGAGCATATGGATTTTATTCCGGGTTCGTATGCCCAGATTAAGATTCCGCCATATGAGATGGATTATGCCAAGGATATCGACCGCGACCTTATCGGGCCGGCATATCTCCCGGCATGGGAAAAATTCGGATTGTTCGACCTCAAGTGCCGTAATACCGAAACGACAGTCCGCGCGTACTCTATGGCCAACTATCCTGCTGAAGGCGACCGTATAATGCTCACAGTCCGCATTGCCACGCCGCCAATGAAACCGAAGCCCGAAGTAGGCTTTATGGAAGTGATGCCGGGTATAGCATCGAGCTATATATTCTCTCTTAAGCCCGGCGACAAGGTGATGATGAGTGGCCCCTACGGAGATTTCCATCCGATATTCGACTCCAAGGCTGAAATGATGTGGATCGGCGGTGGTGCCGGCATGGCTCCGCTGCGTGCGCAAATCATGCACATGACCAAGACCCTCAAGACCACAGACCGCAAGATGAATTACTTCTATGGCGCCAGGGCGCTTAACGAGGTATTCTATCTCGACGACTTCCTTAAACTTGAAAAAGAATATCCCAACTTTAAGTTCCATCTTGCCCTTGACCGCCCCGACCCGGCAGCAGATGCAGCCGGAGTGGCCTATACACCGGGATTCGTGCATCAGGTTATCTATAACAATTATCTGAAGGACCACGACAGCCCTGAGGATATCGAATACTATATGTGCGGCCCCGGCCCGATGAGCAAGGCTGTGGAAAATATGCTCGACGGCCTTGGTGTGGCTCCCGAAAGCATACACTACGATAACTTCGGTGGTTGACAAACCAATACCCGGAATTAAGACGGATTGAAACAGTTCAAAAACATAAAAATTTGATGCCGCGGAGCCGCCACAGTTGTATTATTTCGGCAAAAATTGCTATCTTTGCACAAAAGCAAATGCTTTGCCGCCTTGCGGCTCTATGGCATGGAACACAAATTTTATATTAATAAATATATAACCAAAGAATGAAAAGAGTTTATACATTCGGCGACGGTAAAGCCGAAGGTAACGCCGAGATGAGAAACCTCCTTGGAGGTAAAGGCGCGAACCTTGCCGAGATGAATCTTCTGGGCATGCCCGTTCCTCCCGGTTTCACTATCACAACCGAGGTTTGCAACGAATATACCCAATATGGCCGCGACGAGGTTGTTGCCCGCATCAAGGAAGATGTGGAAAAAGCAATAGCACACGTTGAGGAACTCACCGGAAAGAAATTCAACGATCCTGCCAATCCCCTTCTCGTATCAGTGCGTTCCGGCGCCCGTGCGTCGATGCCCGGTATGATGGATACCGTTCTCAACCTCGGTATGAACGATGCCACCGTGGCTTCCCTCGCAGAGAAGAGCGGCAACCCCCGTTTCGCATGGGACAGCTACCGCCGTTTCGTGCAGATGTACGGCGACGTGGTTCTTGGCATGAAACCCAAGAAAAAGACCGACATCGATCCTTTCGAGGAAATCATGGACAAGGTTAAAGAAGAAAAAGGCTACAAACTCGACACCCAGCTCGAGGTTGAAGACCTGCAGAACCTTGTAAAACTCTTCAAGACAGCCGTGAAGGAATATACCGGCAAGGATTTCCCCGACAACGCATGGGAGCAGCTTTGGGGCGGCATCTGCGCTGTGTTCGACAGCTGGATGAACGAGCGCGCCATTCTCTATCGCCGAATGAACCAGATTCCTGAAGAATGGGGTACCGCCGTTAACGTTCAGGCAATGGTATACGGCAATATGGGCGACAACTCCGCCACAGGTGTGGCTTTCAGCCGCGATGCTGCAACGGGCGAGAATATGTTCAATGGCGAATACCTTATCAATGCGCAGGGTGAAGACGTTGTGGCCGGTATCCGCACACCCCAGCAGATAACACTCGAAGGCTCTCGTCGCTGGGCTGCCCTTCAGGGTATTTCCGAAGAAGAACGTGCCTCCAAATATCCTTCGCTTGAAGAATCAATGCCGGTTTGCGCTCAGGAACTCTTCGCAATTGCTGACCGTCTTGAAGCATACTATAAGGATATGCAGGATATGGAATTTACCATTCAGGACGGCAAGCTGTGGATGCTTCAGACCCGTAACGGCAAACGCACAGGTGCAGCTATGGTGAAAATCGCTATGGATCTGCTTCGTGCCGACGTTATCGACGAAAAGACCGTGCTGCGCCGTATGGAGCCTCAGAAACTCGACGAACTTCTCCACCCGGTATTCGACAAGGCCGCACTCAAGCGCGCTCAGGTCGTAGCCAAGGGTCTTCCGGCATCGCCAGGTGCTGCTTCCGGTCAGGTAGTGTTCTCGGCAGAGGACGCAGAAGCATGGTCGGAGAAAAAGCGCAAAGTTATTCTGGTGCGTATCGAAACATCGCCTGAAGACCTCCGTGGTATGGCTGTTGCACAGGGTATCCTCACAATGCGTGGCGGTATGACATCGCACGCTGCAGTGGTTGCTCGCGGTATGGGCAAATGCTGTGTGTCCGGTGCCGGTGAAATCAAGGTGGACTATGTTGCCAAGACCGTTGAAATGAACGGCAAACTCTACCGTGAGGGTGATTGGATTTCGCTCAACGGTTCTACCGGCGAAGTATACGACGGACAGGTACCCACAACCGAACCGGCGCTTGACGGTGACTTCGCAGCCATCATGAATCTTGCAGACAAATATACAAAGTGCCTCGTCCGCACCAACGCCGACACTCCCCGCGATGCTCGTCAGGCTCGTAAGTTCGGTGCTCAGGGCATCGGCCTTTGCCGCACAGAGCATATGTTCTTCGAGGGTGACCGCATCAAGGCTGTACGTGAGATGATTCTCGCTTCTGATCTTGAAGGCCGTCGCTCCGCTCTTGCCAAGCTCCTGCCTATGCAGCGTGGCGACTTTGAAGGAATCTTCGAGGCGATGGACGGCTACGGCGTGACAATCCGTCTGCTCGATCCCCCGTTGCACGAATTCGTTCCTCATCAGACAGCTACTCAGAAAGAGCTTGCAGAGGAAATGGGTCTTACACTCGAAGAAGTTAAGGCTAAGGTTGACTCTCTCGAAGAATTCAACCCGATGCTCGGTCACCGTGGCTGCCGTCTTGGTATCACATATCCCGAAATTACCGAAATGCAGACCCGTGCCATCATCGAGGCCGCTCTCGCATGCAAATCTCGCGGCATAGATGTGCACCCCGAAATAATGGTACCTCTGGTAGGCTCTCTCAAAGAACTCCAGAACCAGGCAGATGTAATCCATGCCACAGCTGCAAAGGTATTTGAAGAAAAAGGTTGCTCGATCCACTACAAGGTAGGCACTATGATCGAAGTTCCGCGTGCTGCCCTCACCGCTAACGAAATAGCGCAGGTTGCCGACTTCTTCTCCTTCGGAACAAACGACCTTACCCAGATGACATTCGGTTTCTCGCGCGACGATGCTCCCAAGTTCCTCAAATTCTACAAGGAACACGGCGTAATCAAGACCGATCCCTTTGAAGTTCTCGATCAGGTAGGTGTAGGCCAGCTCGTACGTATGGGCGTAGAAAAGGGCCGTGCCGCCAACCCCGAACTGAAGGTAGGTATCTGCGGAGAGCACGGTGGCGAACCCTCGTCGGTAATCTTCTGTGCCAAACTCGGTATGAACTACGTAAGCTGCTCGCCTTTCCGCGTGCCCATCGCCCGCGTAGCCGCGGCGCAGGCAGCCATCGAGGACTAAGGCACAGTTTCTAAATCATAGACAATTAGGTCGTAACACTCTGCGAATCAGAGGTTGCGACCTAATTTGTTCTTGACACATTCGTTCATTCCAGCGCATAAAGTATTATGTGGTAAAATTGTTGATGGATTCTATGAAAGTATTGGTTGCCATCCCAAGTTTTTTGGCTTAATATGCAAAAAGTAGGCTGAAAACGCTGGAAGAGTCTGATAATGATTACCTTTGTGGCATTTTAAATAAGATGGCTAAAAATCTGCTTCTAT
>CAJTSR010000007.1:0-10707 GCA_910579035.1 uncultured Muribaculaceae bacterium
CGCGGCAGCGGCCGCGACCCGCAGCGTAAAGAAACCAAGGTGGCAATAGCGCGAGGGCTCCACCTCTTCCCATTCCGAACAGAGAAGTTAAACCTCGCCACGCCGATGATACTGCGAAAGTGGGAAAGTAGGTAACCGCCCCCTCTCAGGCCCGGAAGGCAGCAGCCCTCCGGGCTTTTTTTTATGCTCGCGCCATCCCGCCGCCGCCACCGCCCCCGTCGGCCTGCCGCGCCGTCAACCCGTCAACCCGTCAACCCGTCAACCCGTCAACCCGCCCGCCGTCCGCCGTCCGCCTGCCGGGCCGCGATATATCGCGACCCTACGTGCGACCGTGGGCCCGCGCCACCTAATTAATTTTGCGGGCTTGGGGAATTTCACTATTTTTGTGGATTATTCGCGATTTATGGTCCGCCTTTATATTTTCAGTTTATTTTTTGTGGTATGCAATGTGGTTTGTGCTGCTACCTTGGAGGTATCTCCGGGGCGGCTTTGCGAGCTTGTGGGCGGTTCTGATGATATTGATGAGCTTATTCTGACTGGCAGTGCCGACGCCTCCGACTTCTATTTCTTGGTGGAGTCTATGCCTGCCTTGCGTCGCCTCGATATTGGCGGCCTCACTATAATGCCTTACTATGGCAAGGCTATCGGAGGCTGCGAGTCGTTTGAAGGCGCCCTTGTTCCTGCGGTTGTCTTCGCGGGTTCTTCTCTCAGAGAGCTTGTGCTGCCGGCCGGAGTGCGGGTAGGCGATTTTGCTTTCTCGGGAAGTGCTTTGCGCAGTGTTGCCGTTGGCGATGGTGCGGAGCTTATGAGCGGCGCCTTTTCAAACTGTGAGTATTTGAGCGATTTGTCCTTGGGAAGGTGTGTCGCCGTTGGCGATGCCGCTTTTCAGGCTTGTGCGTCGTTGTCGGCTCTGAATCTCAATGGCGCTTTGCGTGTGGGGGATGCTGCTTTTGCTGCCTGCGCGTCGCTTGAGCGCGTGGATGGGGCGGAAGCGCTTTGTAAGATAGGTAGCAGGGCGTTTATGGGCTGTGTGAGCCTGTCGTCTTTTGAGTTTGGAGCGGCGCTTAGCGAAATCGGCGAGTATGCCTTTTCTGAGAGCGGCCTTGAAGAGGCCGATTTAAGCGCCTGTGCTGCGTTGAAGCACGTAGGTGGCTGGATTATGTCCGGCAGCGCTTCTCTTGCCTCTGCGGCCTTTTATGAGGGCCTGGCGGATATTGGCACCGGCGTCTTGTTCGGTTGTTCGGCTTTGTGCGATGTGAAGTTGCCGCAGTCTTTGGCCTCGCTTCAGAATTATGCCTTGGCAAATGCCTCATCGCTGTGCGCTGTCGAGCTGCCTGCAGCGCTGGCTGAGATAGGAGATAGCGCGATGGAGGGTGCCGCCGCACTGCGCGCTATAGATGCTGCTGGGCTGAGCGCTGTGCCGGTGACTGGAGCCGATGTGTGGCGCGGAGTGCCGCAGAGCGAGGTCGTGCTGTCTGTCGGTGAGAATATGGCGCAGCCTTTCAGCGCCGCCGACCAGTGGCGTGAGTTTTCAATAAACGAAGTTCCTGCCGGAATCGGCAGTATTGATAAAGCCGAATCGAATATCGCCATAAGCTTTTCGGGAGAGTCGCTCTTGGTGGAGAGCGCGACTGCCGAGTTGGCATTGGTGGAACTTTTCAATATGGAGGGTGTTCTGCTTATGCGGGCGTCTGTGTCAGGCCATAGGGCCGTTGTAGATACCGAGCCGCTGGGCGGCTCTCTATTCATTGTAAGGTGCGAATGTGCCGACGGCACGCGTAGTACTGCGAAGCTTGCGTGCCTCAAGTAATCAAAGATATAATATGGGAAAAAACAAACTGCGAAAATTTGCCGAGATGGAAACCATCGATTTGGTGTTTCAATATCCGTTCGGCCGTCTTAAAGAAGAAGCATTTCCTTTGCGGGGCAGATGGAATGCAGAATTCTTTCATAACAGCAATCCCATAGTGCTCGAACTTGGCTGCGGCAAAGGCGAGTATACCACAGGGCTTGCCCGGCAGTTTACCGACAAGAACTTCATCGGCATCGATATAAAGGGCGCGCGTATGTGGACAGGTGCCTGCCAGGCCCGCGACGAAGGTTTGGCGAATGTTGCCTTCCTGCGCACGTCGATAGAGCTTCTCGACAGCTTTTTCGCGCCCGGTGAGGTGTCGGAGATATGGATTACCTTCCCCGACCCCCAGATGAAGAAGGTGAATAAACGTCTTACCGGCACGCGATTCATAGAATTGTACCGCAAGGTGCTTGTGCCGGGAGGCCTGATACATCTTAAGACCGACAGCCCCTTCCTGTTTGCCTATACATCGATGATGGCCGGACATAACGGCTTGGAGGTGCAGCAATCGACGCCTGACCTCTACGCGGTGCTGTCGGCCGACGACCCTATACTTAACATACGCACGCACTATGAGCGCCAGTGGCTCGCACGAGGCCTTACTATCAAATATATACGATTCCTGCCGGGAGCAGACTCTCTCGAAGAACCGCCGGGAGCCGACGATATACCACAGGACACATACAGGTCGTATTCGCGCGGCACGCTTGAGGGCACCGCTGACGTTAAACCATTGAAAATAGATTGATATGCTATATCCCGCACTGATAACAGAAGCGCTCGCAACGGTGCGCTACCCGGGATCGGGTAAAAAC
Source organism: uncultured Muribaculaceae bacterium (assembly GCA_910579035.1). Taxonomy (GTDB): domain Bacteria; phylum Bacteroidota; class Bacteroidia; order Bacteroidales; family Muribaculaceae; genus CAG-873. Next base: position 2,671 of record CAJTSR010000007.1, read on the forward strand.
CTTGTGGAACTCGGAATGGTGGAAGACGATATCCGCATAGCGGGTGACAATGTGAGTTTCACTCTGATTTTTGACAAAGCTACCGACCCCTTCAAAGCCTCTCTGCTTAAGTCGGCCGAAGCCGCCATACACCGTGCCGCTCCCGAGGCCGTAGTGGAAATAAAGACTGCCACCCGGCAGGCCGCGCCCAAGGTGGAGAAAGCTCCCGCACTTCCCGGTGTGAAGAATATCATAGCGGTGTCTTCGGGCAAGGGAGGCGTCGGCAAGTCGACCGTGGCCGCCAATATGGCCGTTGCCCTTGCTGCCGAGGGATACCGCGTGGGCTTGCTTGACGCCGATATTTTCGGACCGTCCGTGCCCAAGATGTTCGGACTGGAAAACGAGGAACTGTATATGCACGAAGTCGAAGGCCGCAATCTGATAATACCTGCTGAGAAATATGGCGTCAAGGTGCTATCGATAGGCTTCCTTATCGATCCTGCAAGTGCTGCGGTATGGCGCGGGGCTATGGCCTCCAATGCCTTGAAGCAGCTCATAGAGCAGGCCGACTGGGGCGAGCTTGATTATTTCCTTATCGACATGCCTCCCGGCACGAGCGACATACACCTGACCCTCGTTCAGACTCTCGGCATAACCGGCGCCGTGGTCGTTACCACTCCCCAGCAGGTGGCTCTTGCCGATGCCCGCAAAGGCATAGCGATGTTCCGCTACGACAAGATAAACGTTCCTGTTCTCGGCCTTGTCGACAATATGGCGTGGTTCACGCCCGAAAAGCACCCCGACGAACGCTACTTCCTGTTCGGCCCGGAGGGCGCTGTCGATGCGCTGGCTGCCGAGTACGGCGTGCCAGTGCTTGCCCGAATACCGCTTGTGGCCGCCGTAGGCGAGCATTCCGACAACGGCTCGCCCATAGCGCTTGAAAACACCGCCTCGGCTCTTGCTTTCGTGCATCTTGCCCACGAGCTTATCGACGCTGTAGACCGCCGTAACAACGAGCTGCCCCCGACATCTAAAGTGGAGATGCGCTGATGGGCCGGTATGTACAGATAATCAACGGGCCTAACCTGCAACTGCTCGGACGCAGAGAGCCGGCCATATACGGCACTGCAACCCTCGACGATATTATAGGCTCTGTCCGCGAGCGATTCGGCAGTATTGAGATACGCCATATGCAGTCGAACTGCGAGGGCGCCATAATCGACACGCTGCACGGCTGCGGTTTCGACAGCGATTGCATGGGCGTGGTTCTCAATGCAGGGGCATACACCCACACATCGCTCGCCATCGCCGACGCTATTGCCGCCATTGAGCGCCCGGTGGTAGAAGTGCATCTGAGCAATATATTTGCGCGCGAAGAGATACGCCACCGTTCGCTCATTGCTGCCAACTGTGCCGGCTCGATCTCCGGTTTTGGCGCTGAGTCGTACGCACTGGCAGTGCAAGCCTTGATAGATTATGGCAGATAGCGGCAATAATCTTATAATAGGCATGGACGGCAAGCGGGCTGTCCAGAACAATACGGGGCTTGGCAATTACAGCCGTTACGCTCTCAATATATTGTCGCTTGCGTATCCGTCGGCACAGTTCAGGCTCTACGCGCCCAAGAATATGCCCAACGAGCGTCTGGAGCCATTGTTAGGCCGCGAGAATGTAAGCCTCACTGTGCCCGACACATCGTTTGGCGGGATTGGCAGGGCTTTCTGGCGCACTGTCGACCTGCCTCTTGACCTCAAGCGCGACAACGTGGCTCTGTACCACGGCCTGTCGAACGAGCTGCCTATGACCATACGCGGGGTATGCCCGTCGGTTGTGACAATCCACGATGTGATATGGCGTCGCTCGCCGGCCGACTACAAGGCCGTAGACCGCCGCATATATGATTTCAAGTACGGGCGTTCGGCCCGCATCGCCACGCGCGTGATAGCCATAAGCGAATGCACCAAGCGCGACCTTGTGGCAGATTTCGGCATCGATCCGTCAAAGATAGATGTGATATATCAGGGTGTCGACCCTATATTCAGCCTTGACATAAACACGGAGCGCAGGCAGGAGGTCCGTGCGAAATACAGCCTGCCCGCGCATTACATAGCCTGCGTTGGCACTGTTCAGCCCCGCAAGAACCAACTGCTGGTCGTGCGTGCGCTCGCCCTCCTTCCGAAGAACGTGCATCTGGTGATAGTAGGCCGTATGGACGGTGCGTATGCCGACTCCGTGCGCCGCGAGATAGAGCGCCTCGGCTTGTCCGACAGGGTGAAACACCTGCAAGGCGTTCCTTTTACCGATCTGCCATACATATACGCCGATGCCGACGCCAGTGTGTACCCCTCGCGCTATGAAGGCTTCGGTCTGCCCGTGGTGGAATCGCTCACTGTCGGCACGCCCGTGGTGGCCGCCACAGGGTCGTGCCTCGAGGAAGCCGGTGGCGACGGCGCGGTGTATGTCAACCCCGACGATGCCGACTCCCTTGCCTCCGAACTCCTCCATATAATCGACGACCGCATATACCGCGACAAGCTGTCGCGCTACGGAAGGCGCCATGTGCGGAAATTTTCTGCCGACACCTTTGCCAAAGCCACTATGGCCTCATACCAAAAAGCAATACTTGCATTCTCATAACTAAACATACCTTAATAAACACATTTCAGCTATGAAAAAGATGATTGCAGCGTTCGCGGTACTTGCAGCCACGGCGCTAAATTCGTCTGCGCTAATACTTCATACAAAAGTGACGCAGGGCGACATCGAGGGTGTGGAGCATAACGGCGCCGCGCTCTATAAAAGAATCCCTTATGCCGAAGCCCCCGTGGGCGAGCTGCGCTGGAAAGCGCCTGTGCCCAAGGCTCCCTGGCAGGGAGTGTATAAAGCAGACGAATGGGGTGCCCGTCCGCCTCAGCCCGCAGCTCCCGGACAGGACGGCGGCATGAGCGAGGACTGCCTCTATCTCAGCGTTACCACTCCGGCCAAGAGCACCGATGAAAAATTGCCCGTGTTTGTGATGATTCACGGTGGCGGATTCCTTACCGGCAGCTATATGGGCACGCAGGAAAGCTTCGTTGAAGAGGGCATAATCTATTGCAGCATCGAATACCGCCTCGGAGCGCTCGGCTTTATGGCGCACCCGCAGCTCAGCGCCGAGTCGCCCAATAAGATATCGGGCAACTACGGCATACTCGACCAAATCGAGGCTCTGCGCTGGATCCACAACAATATTGCGGCCTTTGGCGGCGACCCCGACAAGGTGACCATCGCCGGTGAGTCGGCCGGAGGCATCTCTGTGAGCATTCTCTGCGGCTCGCCCTTGACCAAGGGCCTATTCCGTGGCGCCATATGCGAGAGCGGCAGCTCTTTCTGGCCCGTGGGCGACAGCCGCAACGGCAACACCGCCATACTTCACAGCGCGGCAGCCGAGAAAGAAGGTCTTGCCTTCCAGAAACGCATGGGTAAGAAAAACATCAAGCAGATGCGCAAGCTCTCGACCAAGGAGCTTGTAGACAGCACTTCGATGGAAGGCTTCTGGCCCATTGTCGACGGCTACGCCATCACCGACGACCAGTACAAGCTCTATGAAAAGGGCATCTACAACGATGTCAACGTCATCGTGGGCTGGAACTCCGACGAAGGTTCGCTTTTCTGCCGCCCTATGCCTGTAGAGATGTACCGTGCGCGTGTAAATTCGATATACGGCGATTTTGCCCCGCGTATCTTCGAGCAATATCCGGCCACGAACGAGCAGGAGGCCTGCTATGCCCTGTCCGACATATTCCGTGACGGAAGCTTCGGCTGGTGCTCCTACGCATGGGGCAATCTTCAGAGCCGCACCGGCAAGGGAAAGGTATATATGTACTACTTCGACCAAGACTCGGAAAACACCATACTCCGCAGCCCCCGTGGCGGCGCAACCCATGTGGCCGAAATGCCCTTTATATACGGCTACAAGTTCAAACCGGTGGAAATGAACCAGATTGAAACCCATATGCTCGAAATAATGTCGAGCTATTGGATTAATTTCACCAAGACCGGCGATCCCAACGCCGAGGCTCTTCCTTACTGGGCGCCTTACAAGCAGGGCGAGGCCAGTATGATGATTATGCGCAACGGTTTCTTCCTCGACAAGATGCCGAACCAGGCCCAGATGGACCTCTTTGAAGACTTCTTCAAGTCGCGCCGCAAGTAAACCCGAAATATATTGAGGCCGCGATTCGGCGGCATAATGTGAGCCTGCCTGTGCGAAAGCGCGGAGCAGGCTCATTATTTTGCCTCAGAATGTGCAGGTAAAGGCGAAGCCGAAAGAGCCGTTGCCGGCTGTGGGCATAAGCGAGGAGGTGACACCCCGGTTGCGTGCCAGATGGAGCTTGCGCGCGGGATTGCCGGCGAAAAGCCCCACCACTTCGTTTACGGGGTCGATAAGGAATGCCACAATGTTGCCGATAACCGGCGAGCCGAACAGGCGGTAGTCGTGTGCGACGATATTGCGTTTAAGCTTATAGAAAAGTTCGCCGATAGCGCTTCCTACGAGAGGCGTCACGAATATGTCCTGTATCGACGGGCGTTCCATGCAGGCCTCAATGCCAAATTCCCAGCCGATGGTAGATATGCACGCGGAGTACAGCAGGCTCTGGTAGAAGTTGAAACCGCAGGAGCGTGCCGCCATAAAGTAAGCCGCGCCGGCATAGGGGTGCAGCACATAGTTGAAAATCGGGTTGTCGTGGTCCCATTCCGGCCCTCGCTTGAAAACATTCTTGAACCATCTTTTGAGTGGCGGTGTCTGTTGCAGCGATGCGCGGTTCCATGAAGTGGCGTCTTCGGGCAGGCATTCGAGCACGAGCAGAGTGCCCACGTATGCGCCGCATAGCACGGCGGTGTTGGTCCATAGTCTTTTCCAGTGGTATGAGTGCCCGCGCATGGAGTAGGGCAGTTCGTAGATAGACGGCGCGATGCCTTTCGACATCATAGGGCGCAGACTCGCCATAAAAGATGTGTCGGGCGTGGCGTCTTCGAGGCGAGGTGCATATGTGCCTATCGTGGCCGGCCCTGACTCGAGCACGGTCATTCTGCCGGGCCTTTCGGAGGCGTGGCAGATTGCCGATACAGAGATAAACAGTGCTGTTAATATGCTTTTGGTGATGAAACGCATCGGATTGTAGAAATTATGAGGGTGATGTTATCTCAGGAACTGTTCTTCAGCATAGGAGATTTTACCCGGGTTGCAAATATAACCCGCCTGTACGGTATTAACAATCGAGAGTCCTTTTTGGTGGAGTTATCGGACAGTTTTGTCGACCGGTTGCCCTCTAAAATGTCTATTCGTCGATAAATCACGCGGCTATTTCTATGAAAGAAGCCCTTGTGTAGAGGCCCTGTTGGCATAGCGGGGCATAATGGTTAATTTTGTAACATGAAACCAATAGGATTTAGATATTTCTTTTTGATTGCTGCCATGGCGCTGATGGGGACACTCACGGCGCCGGCAGCTGTGTTGCGAGGCAGCATAGTGGACGCTGCCACAGGCGAGGGACTGATACAGGCTTCTCTGAGAGTGCTCGCCGCCAAAGATTCAGCCGTGGTGAAGGCTGCCGTAACCAATGCTCAGGGACGTTTCAGCGTCGACGTCAAGCCCGGCAAGTATATAATCGAGGCATCGTATGTGGGATATGCCACCCAGACCCGCCAGTTCAATATGGGCGATGCCGCGCGCACCATCAAGCCCTTTGCACTTGCCGAAAGCGCCATAGCCTTGAAGGAAGCCACTGTCACAGGCATACGCACCCCGATGAAGGTGATGGAAGACACCGTGGAGTTCGCCGCCGAATCGTACAAAACGCAGCCCAACGCCGTGGTCGAAGACCTGCTTAAGCGTCTTCCCGGCGTGGAGGTGAGCAGCGACGGCAAGATTACGGCCAACGGACAGGAAATAAGCAAGATACTTGTTGACGGCAAAGAGTTTTTCAGCGACGACCCCACGGTGGCCTCGCGAAACCTGCCTGTAAACATCGTCGAGAAGTTGCAGGTGGTGAACCGCAAGAGCGACCTTGCCCGAATGACCGGCGTTGACGACGGCGAGGAGGAAACCGTGATAAACCTCACGGTGAAGAAAGGCATGCACAACGGCTGGTTCGGCAATGCCGAGGCCGGATATGGCACAGACGACAGATATAAGGCCAACTTCACCGTAAACCGTTTTTGGAACGGCAACCAGATTACCTTCCTCGGCTCTGCCAACAATGTCAACGAGCCGGGCTTTGCCGATGGAGCAAGCGGGCGTTTCCGTCGCTTCGGAGGTACCAACGGCATTACTTCGGCCCAGTCGTTCGGTATGAACTTCAATGTGGGCAAGGAAGAGATTTTCCGTGTCGGGGGCGACCTTATGTATTCGCATACCGACCGTGACACCCGCTCGCACTCTGACCGCCAATATCTTTTCGAGGATTCGACATCGCGCACCGTGAGCGATAAATATGCCCGCGACAAGGGTCATAACTTCCGCGCCGACTTCCGTGTGCAGTGGAATCCCGACTCGTTCAATACCTTCGAGTTCCGCCCCAACATATCGCTCAATTATAACCGCTCGGCGAGTCTGGACTCGTCGGCGACATTCGCCGGCGACCCGCGAGGGTCGGAAGTGACACGAAGCATCAATACCGGCCTGTCGAAAGGCAACTCCTTTGAATTCGGAGGCCGCCTGATATACAACCACAAATTCCGCTCCAAGCCGGGGCGCTCCCTGTCGCTGTTCGTCAACTACCGTATGAGCAATGTCCGGGAACGTGAAAATTCCTATTCGTGGAATAAATTCTTTCTCCTTAACGACTCCATCGACCTTTACGACCAGTATGCCGACAACCATACGTGGAGCAACAGCATTAGCAGCCGCCTGAGCTGGACGGAGCCTCTCGGCGACGCCTCGAAGGGCAACTTCCTTACGTTCGCATATTCGTTCAACTACCGGTGGAACAATGCCGACAAGCTTACCTACGACCACCCCGTGGAGTTCCCCGACGGCTGGGAGGGCGACCCCGTGATAAGCGAGGAGCTTATATTCAACCCCGAGCTGTCAAACCGTTTCCGCAACGACTATATGAGTCAGGACATACGTCTGGGCTACCGCCATGTGTCGAAAGCGACACAGCTGAACGTCGGTTTGTCGCTTGTGCCCCAGATGTCGCGCTCGCTCAACCTTATCGACCACGCCAAGGACGTTCCGCAACGCAATGTGCTCAATTTGGCGCCCTTCCTGCGCTACCGTGTGAAAATGAGCAAATCGCGCAGTATGACCCTTGACTATAACGGCCGCACCTCGCAGCCCTCTATGACCCAGTTGCAGCCCGTGGCCGACCGTTCCGATCCTCTGCGCGTGGTGATAGGTAATCCGAACCTCAAACCGACGTTCAGCCACAATGCACGACTGCGTTTTCAGGACTTCAACCAGGAGGCCCAGCGCTCTGTAATGGCCATGGTCGATGCCCAGTTCCAGCAGAACTCGATTATCTCCAAAACCTCGTTTGACCCCGAAACTGGCGGCCAGACCACCACATACGAGAACGTCAACGGTGTGTGGAATATCCGAGGTATGAACATGGTGTCGTTCCCGCTCCGAAACAAGGCTTTCACCTTCAACAACCATCTGTTCCTGTCGTACTCCAACAGCATAGGATACACCAACGCCCAGCGCAACCGTGTGGGTACGTTTATGGTAGGCGAGAGCCTCGGCTTCGCGTGGCGTCCCGACAATCTCGAACTGGAGCTGCGCCCGCGCTACAACTACCAGACCGTGAGCAACTCGATGCAGAAAGGCGCCAACCGCAACGTGCACTCCTATGGCGGCTCGTTCTATGCCACCTACACCACGCCGATCGGTTTTGTGCTCAGCTCCGACCTCAACTACTCGGCCACGTCGGGCTATTCGCAGGGCTACGACACCCGCACATGGATGTGGAACGCCTCGCTGTCCTACCAGTTCCTTCGCGGACGCAATGCGGCAGTGTCGCTCAAGGCATACGACTTGCTCGGACAGCGCTCGAGTGTTCGCCGCAGTGTCAC
>CAJTSR010000007.1:10806-104959 GCA_910579035.1 uncultured Muribaculaceae bacterium
CACTCGATGTATAACTCGCTCACACGCTACGTAATGGTGACGATAAGCTATAAATTCAGCACTTTCGGCAAGGGCGAGCAGCCGCGCGACCGTAATTTCGACGGCCGTCACTTCCCCGGGCCTCCTCCCGGCATGCACAGGCGCGGCCCCGGCATATGATACAGAAATGGAATGATTAATAGGAATGAGCAGTCGTTGGCAATTTGTCCGCGACTGCTCGTTTTTTTGTCTGCAAGCCAACAAATTGCCCGGCGGAACCATTATATATTGAAACACCCTCTAAAATACATCTATCCTATGTCGGAAACCAAGCTTCGGGATATAAGCTCCTTCGTAAGGCGGAAGATGCGGCGCTTGCCGTCGCAGTCTTTTGTCATGCTTCTTGCCTCGGCGGTAGGATTCGCCACTGGGCTTGCGTGCGTGGGGCTTAAATGGTCGATAAAGTGGGTTTCCGATTTGATGTCGGTATTTATTTCTCCGGGGGCGAATCCTGTCCTTCTCCTGTTGCCGCTCGCCGGACTTGTGCTTGCGGCTCTGTTTTCGCGGCTTGTGGTTGGCGAGAATCTGTCGCGAAGCACCGACAAACTCATTGCCTTTCTCCGAAAAGGAGGCTCAGACATAAAGAAGAGCCACATATACGGCCCTTTGGCAGCCAATGTGTTCACCCTCGGTTTCGGCGGTTCGGCCGGGGCGGAAGGCCCTATAGCAGTGGCGGGAGCTGCCATAGGCAGCAATATGGCGCGCTATATGGGGCTGACGCCGCAGCAGGTGCGCTTGTTCATAGGCTGCGGGGCGGGTGCCGGTATCGCAGCCATATTCAAGGCTCCTGTGGGCGGTATGCTGTTTACTTTGGAGATACTGCGGCTGCCCTTCACTTCGGTGACAGTGTTTGCGCTTCTGCTTGCCTGCCTTGCCTCGGCCTTTACCTGCTATATGCTTACAGGCTTTACTTTCGATGTTTTTCTGGCTGAGGCCTTTCCCTTTCCTACCTCGGCGTATCTCGGAGTAGTCGGCTTGGGCATATTCGCAGGGGTGTATTCGTTGTACTACAGCGATATAGTTGAGCGTGTTGGGCGTCTTCTCGGCCGTCTTGGCGGACAGTGGACCCGCATATTGGTGGCAGGTGCGGGTATGGGCCTGCTACTCTATATCTTCCCGGCCTTGTACGGCGAGGGCTACGGGGTAATGGATAAGATGCTCAACGGCGACTGGCGCGCGCTGTGGGCTTCCGGGCCTTTCGCGCAAGCCTCTTCAGATGATGTATGGACGCTTGCTGCTATCGTCGGCGCCCTGCTTGCGGTGAAGGCCGTGGCGGTGGGCTGGACCACATATGCGGGAGTGGCGGGCGACTTCGCGCCCACGCTTTTCGCAGGCTCGCTGGCCGGGCTGCTCTTCGCGGTGATGGCCAACAAGCTTACAGGCAGCGCGCTCCCCGCCGGTGATTTTGCACTGATAGGTATGTGCGCGGTGTTTGCCGGAGTGATTCGGGCGCCGTTCATGGCTATGTTCCTCACTCCTGAAATGACGGGTAACTTCACCCTGTTCCTGCCTATGGTGCTTGCCTCAGGCCTGTCCTACGGTATTGTGCGTCTTGTTCGGTCGGAGAATTATTACCACGAACGCTTCCGCTACGGCGGCGGTACTAAAAATACAGGATAAGGGCGGCTACGAGCTTGTTGTTGTCGGCGGGGTCGGGCGCGGCTTCCTTCGAGCTATAGAAATATTGCTCGAAGTTGATGCGGAAATCGCAGTGGACAGGCCCGGCCAGGTATGAGGCAGTGGTTCCGACAGTGATTCTGCGGCAGGCAGGCCACGTGGTTTTCAGTTTGCCCTCGGAGTTGAATTTGCCGTTGCTGGCATCGGTAAGCCCGTCGAAACGTGCCTGAAACGACCATCTGTTCACTATCCGCGAGCGAAGCGGGAAGCCGTAGTCGGCGAATATGCTGTAAGCATGCGATGCTTTGTGCGACTTCCCGGTGTAGTGCCTGTAGCCGTACTCGCCTTCTATGTACCAGCCGGCGCCTTTCCATGAAAGAGAGGCGTTGAGCTGGTTGATGCGCACACCCTCGCTTCCCGGAAGGCGCGACATAAATCCGATCTCAGGCTTGAGTCCGAACGAAGATGTGTAGTTGGCCTTGACGGAGTAGGTGAGGTGCTTGTTCCAGCCTGTGTGGTCGGACATGTCGGTGCCGTTGAACACTCCGCCTTCAAAGTAGAGCGGCATGGAGGGCAATGTGTATCCGGCTTTGACACCCACGGCGCGCAGGTTGCCGAAGTGCTTGGCCACAAAGGGGCGGTTGGCGAAGTAATACAGCGCCGGAGCACGCGATGCCGACACGCTGAAAGGCACGCGCATCTGTCCGGCCATAAGTTTGAGTCCTTTGGCGGGCGACACGCTGATGTATGCGTCGAGAATCTTCATCCTGCCTCTGTCGCAGAGGTCTACTTGAAGAAAATAGCTCGCTATCGGAAGGACGTTCCCGCCTGCGGCGAGGCGCGCGTTGCGCACCATGAACCGGCTCTCGCCGGTCGCTGTCGACATTTCGTAGAAGGCTCTGAAAGTGCCGTGGAACGCCGGTATGTAGTTTGTTTTCGCTTTTTCTGTTGTTGTGGCGGCGGTGTCGGCTTTGGTTTCTGCTGCGGCGCAGTATATCGGAGCCAGACAGAGCAGAATCGTTAACAGTCTAATAATCATATGTCAGTTCAAAATCGTCGAGAGTAAGCACAGAGCCGGAGCCTCCGGTAAAATAGTCGCCGTATTTGCTTGCGGAGCAGGTGATAAGTATGTATTTGGGCACTCTCGACGTGGATTTGTATTCGAGGTTGAAGATAAACGGTGTCCAGTTTTCCACGCTTTCGCCCGACTGCATGCGTCCGTATGCCACCACATAGTCGGCGGCAGGGTCGAAAAGCTGTCGGTCGTTCGGCGCGGTGCGTATTTCGAGTGGCTCGTCGGTGTCAATCAGAGCCACCCATACGATGCAGGTGTCGGGCCGTCCGGCAAGTTGGCGGAACTCGTCGGAGGCTCTGTCGATGGTTGCTGAATGGTACTTGAACATACCTTTGAGCCCTGTGGGACGCTCCTTGAACGTGCGTCCGAAGCTCAGAACGCCGTTGGTGCCCACCGTGCGCACGTAGCTGCCTACAAAGAGGTTGCCGGCGGCGAGCTTGCCAAGCGCGCCTATGCCCACGAAGCGGCTTTCGAGGCGTGCCGCCCAGCCCGACCCGCTTGGGGTGTCCTCGGTCGGGGTGGTGTTGGAGGTCCCGAGGGTAACGGCGCCTTGGTTGCCGGTGCCCCAGTATGCGTCGGCTCCTTCTGCCCACGGGCACCATATCTTGCCGTCGAGCCACCAGTTGTCGAAGTCCATATTGGGCGGCTGCACTACGGCGCCGGTGGTAAAGCTTATCTCTTCGCCGTAGTCCGTGTCCGAATAAGCGCGGACGGTGTATGTGGCACCCGGCGACAGGTGGTCGATACGCGCGGTGAAGTTGCCGCCGTTCTGGCTTACGGCGGCTTTGTCTACTTTGAGCCATTCGGTATCTGAGGAGAGCCGGTATTCCACGCCGTTGTCCTTGCCGGCTTCGCCCTGGCAGTTAATCCATGCCACGCAGGTCCACGCGTCGGCCGAAACTGTGCGTACCGACACATCCATGGTCTGCACGTATATGGTCCAGGTCTGCGCCCGTCCGTAAGCTTCGACAACCACGCTCAGCGGCGAGCGGCCGTCGAATGTGGCGCCTTCGGTAAGAGAGGGTGAGTATGATGCTCCGGCAGGCCCGAGCTTGGCTCTGACTATGGTGAGAGCCGACAGGTCGGACGACGCGTTGACGGTGAGCAGCACGCGGCGCCCCGGCACGTCGATTACCGATTCTCCCATCTGTCCGGCCACCTCGAAGTAGCGTTCTATGGTCTGGTTGCCTATTATTTTCCACGAATAGTCCTGATAGAGCCGCAGCACCACGGTGAGGGGCGACGACAGGTCTATCGGCGCCGTAAGTGGATTGTCGACTATTTCGGAGCCTTCGGTGATGGAATATTCGGTAATGGCAACATTGTAAATGTCGACCTCCTCGGGCAGTGTGAGGGTGACCGTGCGCGCCACGGTGTCGATAAGCGTTCCGGCATCCTGTCCTTCGGCCTGCAGGCTCGTGAAGTTGGGCTGTATGCGTGCATACGGTATGTCGTTGCTGATACAGCCGCAGAGCATCAATGCTATTGCGGAAAAGAGTGTTGCTATGCTGTGCAGTCCTTTGGGCATATGTCATATCACGACCATCAGGCCGAAATTAATGTTGAAGATGTTGAATCTGAAGTTGGCGCCCGATGTCGTGCGGCTGCCTTCGTCTATGCCGTCGGTCGACTGGCGCTCGTGGCGCCATTTGAGGCCGAAAACACCGAACGACACGTTGAACGACACATAGTCCTGAATAAACACGCACACGCCCGGACTGAAGTTGAGCGAGCCTTGGGTGGATATGGTCTTGGTATCGCGCGGTTCGGAGTTGAATATGCGTTTGAAGCGCGATGAGCCGCTGCCGAATGCGAGTTCCACCTCGTTGAAGATGCCGAAGCGTCCATTGTGGTCGAGTCCCACGTAATTGCGGTAGAAGAACGATGCCGCGAGGCTCTGCTGGTAATAGCTCACGTCCCGCAGGGAGAAGTTGAGGTCTTCGTCGAAGTCGATGGCGAGCTTTCCGAGGTCGGCTATGCCTCGGCTGTAGTCGAGTTTGAGGCCCACGGCCTGGTTGCTGCGCACAAAGTATGATATATAGGGCTTCACAGAGTATATCTTGCCCTTGAAGTTCAGGTCTTTGAGGAGCGATAGCACGCTTATGTCCTCGGTCTGCAGCTCGCCGTACGATGCGGTGATGCCGAATCCCCATTTGCCTTTCGGTATGAATATATAGTTGAAAAGGCCTCGGTCGAAACGGCCGAAATTGCGTTCAGGCAGTATGATGTCGACCGTGTCGCCCGCCACGATTACCCGCTCTATCGAGTCGCGTTCGGCCGTGCGTTCGCTTTTGCGGACAATATTCTGCGCCAAGGCTCCGGCGGTGCTTGCCAGCATCAATGCCGAGATAATCAGAAATCTGAGCTTTGCCATACCTTAGATGTAGAATGTCACTCCGAAAGTGATTGAAAAGAGGTTTATCTTGAAGTTGGCACGCTGTGTGCGCAGGTCGGCTTCATATATTTGGTCGGTAACGGCGTGTACGTGCGTGTAGTTGAAGCCGAGCACGCCGACGTTGACCTCGATGGCGGAATAGTTATTGAGAAACACCGACAGACCCGGGGCAAGACCAACGTTGAAGTCGAACGTGCGCTGGTATGTGCCCGACAGATTATCGCCCACGCCGTTGACCAGCTTCGACTGGCCGCCGCCGAGTTGTAGCTGCACTTCGTTGAAGAGTCCGAAGCGGGTGCTGCGCCCCAGGCTGAGATACGACCGGAACAGAGCCGTGCCGTGGTAGCTGTGGCTGATGCTGTATAGGTTGTCGATATTGTACGACGTTTCCGAGTCGAGCACTATGTCGGCCGAGCTGAGGCGTGTGCGCTGGCGGGAGTATGAGAATCGGCCTCCTGCCGCGAGGTTGTCCTTGAAGCAGAACATAAGCATAGGGCTTACCTTGAAGGTGTAGGTGTCGCCGTTGATATTCTCGATAATGAGGAACTGGTATTTGCTTTGGTCGGACTGAGAATAGCTTACGCTCACGCCGGAAATCCACGCGCCTTTGGGCACGAACGATACCTGCTCGAGCTTTCTCTTAAATTCCTGCTGAGCCGACGCCGGAAAGGCGGCGCCGAGAGCTGTCAGCGAAATTACAAGCCATATAAATAAGCGTCGCCTTATATTCATTGCACTATGATGAGAGTGAATCGGTCTGTCGCCGCATCGTTAGTTGCGGGAAAGCCATAAAATGTGCGTAAAGTTACTAATAATTTTCGAGATAGCCGCGAGTTGATTCAGATGTTGACGTCCTGCTGCGGATTTCCGTCGCATATCGCCCCTGATGACGAATTATTATACTTTTATGCTTAATAAGAGGCTCGGGGTGCGCGTTTTTTGCCGTAATTTTGTGAACGAATCAATCATAATAGCATTACCATGAAATATTTCATTCCCGCATTGCTGTTTTCTGCCGCCATGGCTTCGTGCTCGCAGTCTGACACAGCGCAAGAAACGACTCCCGAAGGTTACCTGTTTGTCTATTTCACCGGCAACGACAAGGCCGACGAATCGGTGCACTACGCCCTGAGCCGCGACGGATTCAACTATAAGGCGCTCAACGGCAACAAGCCGGTGCTGAACTCTGCCGAAATTAGCTCGACAGGCGGTGTGCGCGACCCCCACATTCTTCGCGGCGAGGACGGAAAGACTTTCTATATGGTGCTTACCGACATGGAATCGGGTAAGGGCTGGGACTCAAACCGCGCCATGGTGCTGCTTAAGTCGGACGACTTGGTAAACTGGACCCACTCCGTGGTCAACATACAGCAGAAATACGCCGGGCAGGAAGACCTGAAGCGAGTGTGGGCGCCCCAGAGCATATACGATCACGAGGCCGGCAAGTATCTCGTGTACTGGTCGATGCAGCATGGCAACGGCCCCGATATAATATACTATGCCTATGCCAACGAGGATTTTACCGACATAGAAGGCGAGCCGAAGCCTTTCTTCCTGCCTGAAAACGGCAAGTCGTGCATCGACGGCGACATTGTGGAGAAAGACGGCGTTTATCATCTCTTCTATAAGACCGAGGGACACGGCAACGGTATAAAGACGGCCACCACCCGCAGCCTCACATCGGGTGAGTGGACAGAATATCCCGACTATAAGCAGCAGACCGACCAGCCCGTGGAGGGCGCCGGCACATTCAAGCTTATCGGTACCGACAAGTACATTCTTATGTACGACGTGTACACGAACGGACGCTATGAATTTACCGAAACCGCCGACTTGGAAAATTTCAAGGTGGTAAACGACAGCGTGACAATGGATTTCCACCCGCGCCACGGCACCGTTATACAGATAACAGGCGAAGAATACGACCGCCTTATGGACAAATGGGGCGCCAACGCACCTGAGTGACAGCATCCTTATATAATAAAAGTTTACGGGCTATATCATTGTTGTGTAATGAGATGACAATGATATAGCCCGCTTTTATATTTCTGTTTAGCGTACGCGTATCAGGGTGAGGCCGTCGCGGACGGGAAGGATTATTTTTTCCACGCGGTTGTCGTCGGCAACGAGGTCGTTGAATGCCCGTATGCCGGCTGTCTGCGGGTCGTTGGCGTCTTCGCGGAGTACTTTGTCGTCCCAAAGCGTGTTGTCGGCCACGATGTATGCTCCGGGGCGGAGTATGCCCATCAGCAGTTCGTAGTAGCGCGGATATGCTCGTTTGTCGGCATCTACGAAAACCATGTCGAATGGTTCTCCTTCGTCCGCCAGCGATGTAATCAGGTTCTCGGCATCGCCTATGTGCAGGCGTATGTCGGCGCCGCGCGGCGAGCGGTCGAATTCGGCGCGTATCTCGTCGGCGTGCTCGGTGTCGACCTCCACGGTGTCGATGGTGCAGCCGGGCGGCATGCCTTCGGCAAAGCAGAGGGTGGAGTAGCCGCTGAAAGTGCCGAGCTCGAGTATGCGGTGCGGGCGTATCATGCGCGTGAGCATCACCAAGAGGCGTCCCTGCACGTGGTCGGTACACATACGCGGGTAGAGGCGCTCGATGTGCGTGCGGCGGTACAGGCTGCGCAGCTGCGGCGGTTCCGGATCGATATGGTCGGCTATGTATTGGTCGATATTCATGGCAGGGTCACTGCATATCCGAGCAGCACGGTCGATAATATGGCTAATACAAGCAGGATATAGCTTATTTCGATGCGGCCTTCCGCGCAGAGCCACGCGCAGACTCCCGACCCGGCGATATAGAGCGGGAACAGCCACACAAATGTTTTGAATGACGAGTCGGGCTGCATGCCGGACAGCATTTTGGGCATATAGGCTATGGCGCCAACCGAAACAAGGATTGTAAGCAGGCGAACTATGCGCACGTGGTTTTTCATTTTTTTCCTGCTTTTTCCTTGAGGTATGCCTCGACGGTTTCGGCGATTCCTCGTTCGAGGGGGAAGCGCACGGTAAAGCCGAAGTCGCGCTCAGCGTCGGTCACCGAGCAGTTCCAGTTGCGCTGGCGCATGATTTTGAACTTGTCGCGGTTGAGTGTCGACGGCTTGAGCCGGACAGCGGCCACTTTCTCGGCCACCACAGATGCCACGTATGCCGCCCACAGAGGCAGCTTGACGGGTATCACCCATTTCTTGCCGAGGGCGTTGGCCACGATGCGCCGGAATTCGGCCTGCGTGTATGCCCTCGGCTCGCTGATTATGTATTTTTTGTGCAGGGTGGCGGGTGCGGCTATGGCGTCGAACATCGCTCCCGCGAGGTCGTCGACATAGATAAAGGTGAGCAGCTGCTTGCGGAAGCCTACCGCGAAATCGAAGCGGCTGTCGATACTCTTTATCATCATCAGATAGTCGCGCTCGTGCGGGCCGTACACGCCCGTAGGGCGGAATATGGTCCACGGAATGTCGGGGTGCGATTCCAGATATGTTTCGGCCTTTATTTTGGAGAGTCCGTAGCGGGTATTCGGTCTTGCGGGCGTCGATGCGTCGATGGGGGCGTAATCGCGGTCGCCGGGATTGCCGAGAGCGCTCAGCGAACTCATAAAGAGCAGCCGGCGCGGCATCATCCCCTTGCTGGCAAGCGCCTCGCAGAAAGTGCGCAGATAGCCGAAGTTTATTCTGTTGAAATCGGCGAAGTTTGCGCATTTGGTGGCGCCGAGGTTGTATATCACGTAGTCCCACGCGCCACTTTGCGGCGCTGCTTCCTGAAGCTGGGTTGCCAGAGCGTCGGGGGCGTCGTAGTCGAGTACGGCAAAATTAAGGCGTTCGTCGGAGAGGTAGCGGCGCGATGTCGATTGGCGCACGGCCACCGTGACATCATATCCGCGCCGCAGTCCCTCGGAGGCGACAAAGCCCCCGATAAAGCCTCCGGCACCCACTACCAGTAAAGTCGGTTTGCTTGCTTCCATAAGGCAAAAGTACTAAAAAAAGAATCCTCTGCAAAATCGCGACAGCTTTGTAAATAAGCGGGGCGGCCCCTTGTGGAGCCGCCCCGGCGTATGATGAATCGAAAGGGAGTCGGTTTACTTCTTGGCTACTGCCTTGCGACGGTTGTCGGCGAGGTAGGCAACAGGGCAGGCCACGTAGATAGTGGCGAGTGTGCCTATGATAACGCCGAAGAGCATCGCGAAGGTGAAGCTGCGGATAGCGTCGCCACCGAGAATGAAGATACACAGGAGCACCAGCAGGGTGGAGCACGATGTCATGATGGTACGGCTCAGGGTGGTGTTGATAGAGGTGTTGATGGTGGTGAAGAAGTCCTGCTTGGGATAGAGGGCTGTGTTTTCACGCACACGGTCGAATACCACCACGGTGTCGTTGATCTGATAACCGATGACTGTCAATATCGCCGCTATGAATGTCTGGTCGACTTCCATTGCGAAGGGCAGCACGCCGTAGAACAGCGAGTAGAAGCCCACGATTGTAAATGCGGTGAAAGCTACTGCGGCGAGAGCGCCGAGCGAGAACGCGATGTTGCGGAAGCGGATAAGAATGTAGAGGAACATGGCCAGCAGCGAGATTGTCACGGCGAGATATGCCTTGTTCTTCATGTCGTTTGCGATGGACGGGCCCACGAGCTGCGAGCTGACGATGCCCTGACTTGCGTCGGTGGTCGAGAATTCGGCTGCCGTTATGCCGTCGCGGAGGTAGGGCTTGAGGCTCTCAAAGAGCTTGCCGGTGATTTCGCGCTCTACTTCGGGAGCTTCGTCGGTGATTTTGTAGTTGGTCGACACGCGTACCTGGTTGGAGCTTTCGATGGTGATTACCGAGGTGGAGGCTCCGGGGAACTGTGCCGAAATCACGCTCTGGAGTTCGCCGGTGTCAACGGGACGTTCAAACTTCACAACGTAGTTGCGGCCGCCGGAGAAGTCGATGCCACGGTTAAGGCCGCGGGCGAAGAGCGATATCACGATGATTACAGCCAATGCACCAACGATGGCGAAGCTTATCTTGCGCTGTCCAAGGAAGTTGATTTTGGCGTTTACAAACATCTTGCGGGAGAGGCTTGTGGCGAAGGTAAGGTTGTTGAATGCCTTGCTGCGCGAGAACCACAGGAAGAACAGACGGCTCAGGTATACTGCTGTGAAGAACGAGCAGATAAGGCCGATGATGAGCGTGGTGGCAAAGCCCTTGATAGGACCTGTGCCGACTACGAGCAGGATTATGCCTGTGATAATCGAAGTGAGGTTGGAGTCGAAGATGGCGGAGAAGGCGTTGCTGTAGCCGTCGGCAAGGGCGTTGCGCACGTTCTTGCCTGCGCGGAGCTCTTCCTTGGTGCGCTCGAAGATAAGCACGTTGGCGTCAACGGCCATGCCGAGCGACAGCACGATACCGGCGATACCGCTCATAGTGAGCACTGCCTGGAAAGAAGCAAGGATACCGATGGTGAAGAAGAGATTGCATACGAGGCAGATATTGGCAATGAGGCCGGGAATCATGCCGTAGAACGCAATCATGAAAATCATAAGCAGCACGAGAGCTACCACGAAGGAGATGAAACCTGCTTCGATGGCCTGCTTGCCGAGCGACGGACCTACAACCATGTCGCTGATGATGTGCACCTTGGCGTCCATACGGCCGCTCTTGAGCACGTTGGCTAAGTCTCGGGCTTCGTCGAGGTCGAAGTCGCCGGTAATCGACGATTGTCCGCCTTCGATTTTGTCGTTTACGTTAGGAGCGGAATATACTTTGTCGTCGAGCACTATTGCCACCTGCTTGCCTACGTTCTGGCCGGTGATGCGGGCCCAGTTGCGGGCGCCTTCGGCGTTCATGCGCATGGATACCTCGTTGCCGCGCAGGGGGTCGAAGTTGCTGTATGCGTCGCTTACGGCCTTGCCGTCGAGGGCTGCCTTGCCGCCGGTGGCGCGGAGGGCGTAGAGAGCGGTTCCGAAGTTGTGCGCCTGTCCGTTCTCGTCGGTGCGCACGGTGGGTTTGACAGCCCAGCGCAGACGAAGGTCGGAGGGAAGTATGTTCTTTGCCACGGGCGATGCGAGCACGGCGTCGATTGCGGCCATGGTCTTGGCATCGGGTGCGTAGCCCACGGTGGCGCCGTAGCCTGCGCCCTGGCCGATGAGTGCCATCAGGGACGCTGCGTTCACGGTGGTGTCGGCGGCGAGGGCGTTTGCGAGGGCGTTGATGGAGTTGGCGATTTCCTCTACGCGGTATGTTTCATAAAATTCGAGGTTTGCCGAGCGCTGGAGAAGGTCGCGAACGCGTTCGTGGTCTTTCACGCCGGGAAGCTCGAGGAGGATCTGTCCGTCCTTGCCTTTGAGCACCTGAATGTTGGGCGAAACAACGCCGAACTGGTCGATACGGTTGCGGAGCACGTTGGTAGCGGAGTTGTCCACGCGGTCTTTCACCTGCTCTTTAAGAGTGGTGCGTACAGCGTCGTCGCTCATACCCGAGTTGACAATGCCTTGGAAAACCACTGAGAAGTCGGCCAGAGGCTTGGCTTCGCGGTAGAGGTCTACGAACGAGCTTACGAAGTCGTCGGTCTGATGGCTTGTCACCATCTTGTTGGCGCCGGCGAGGGCGGCTTCGAATACCGAGTCGGTGTCGCCGCTCTTCATCGAGCGCATCATGTCGGGCATGTCGACCTGCAGAATGACGTTCATACCGCCCTTGAGGTCAAGGCCGAGGCCTACGCCCCATTTGCGTACTTCGTTGAGAGTGTAAGAGCCTAAGTACACTTTTTTGTCGGCGAGCGAGTCCATGTAGTGCTTATAGGCCTGATTGTAGGCTGCGTCGTCGTTGTCGCCTGATTCCTCGATGGCGTATGCTGCTGCCTGGCTTTCGTACTTATTGGAGATGAATGTGAACGAAAGATAGAACAGACATACTAACACCAAGAAAACAGCAATGACACCGGCAACGATGCTTCCTAAATTTCCTTTGCTTTGCATGAAAAAATTATGGTTTATAAATTAATTAATTTTTCAAGAGTTGTTTTCGGCTCGCAAATGTACAAAATATTTGCGGCATAATCGCTATCAGATGCCTTATAACTTGTGGCAAAAGGGCAACGGATACGAAAGAAATGCCGTGATTTACTTGCGTGGCGCTGTTTTTCTACGCGGATTGGCTGGAAACCACCCTTTGCGGACGCGTTCCTGCTGTTCGAAAACCTCCTTTATGGTCCAGAACGACGAGAATGCCACCACGCCCGCGAGCGTGGAGCCGATTGTGTTGTCGATAAGCATGGAAACCACGCACATGGCGATGCCTAAGACAAGGAACCACCACCAGCACCGAACACCGAAGTAGTATTCGCACTTGATTACCACCGGGTGGAAAAGGCCTATTATGAGAAAGGTGGCGAGGCCTACCGCGAGGCCTTCGAGATGCCAGTCGGC
This sequence comes from uncultured Muribaculaceae bacterium, assembly GCA_910579035.1. Classification (GTDB taxonomy): domain Bacteria; phylum Bacteroidota; class Bacteroidia; order Bacteroidales; family Muribaculaceae; genus CAG-873. The sequence goes on from CAJTSR010000007.1 coordinate 23,344, forward strand.
GAGGAAGTTGCTTATGTTTGTCATGGTTTTAACGGAATGTCTTATGGCGCTGTCTGTGGCGCAGTGCTGCCGCAAAATTACGTATTTGGCCATTCGCGGCCAAAAACGCGGGATATTTCGCCCTGAGTGATTAATCTATTTTAACATAACTGCATCGAGTTGGAAACATTTGTTAACGCTACGTCATTTTGGCCTGCCAAATTGTTAATACTGAAAGTTAAAGGTTGTACCTTTGCATCGAAAAACCGAAGAAAATAAGATAGATGCCTAATATACTTACCCATCTTATAAAACAACAGGTGGCTCATTATGGCCGTGAGCGCGAAGCTTTCAGCCGTATAGATATAGATAACCGCAGGCTTTTGCCCACCACGTGGGGCGAGTTTGCCGACAGTGTGGAGGCGGCGGCCTGCGCGCTGGAGATTCTTGGCATATGCCCTCAGGACAAGGTGGCGGTATTCTCGCCCAACTGTCCCGAGATAGTGGTGGCCGATTTTGCCTGCTACCGCAATCGCGCCGTGCCGGTGTCTATTTATTCCACATCAAGCCCCGAGCAGGTGCGCTACATAATAAAAGATGCGGGAGCGAAGGCAATCTTTGTAGGCGGTGCAGACCACTACGCCGCAGTGCGTTCGATCGCGGCTGAGTGTCCCGGACTCGAGCATGTGATAATTATAGAAGAGAGTGTCTGCAAGGATTCGGACGATACCCGCTCGATGTCCTTTGCCGACCTTGTGGCTCTTGGCGCTTCCGCTTCGGCCGAATGCCGCGCCGAAGTGGAGCTGCGTGCCTCGCAGGCCGTTCCCGACGATATTGCCACATTGATTTACACATCGGGCACCACCGGCGAGCCCAAAGGGGCGATACTGCCCCACAGTTGCTTCGATGCCGCCGTGGACATGCACAAGCGCCGCCTCGACACCATTTCGGACGAGGACACCTCGGTGTGCTTCCTCCCCCTGAGCCACATATTCGAGAAGGCGTGGACTTACTTCTGCCTCTCAATGGGTATGAAGGTGGCGATAAACCATAACCCGAAAGAAATTCAGAAAGCCGTCAAGATAGCCCGTCCTACCTGTATGTGCAGCGTGCCCCGGTTCTGGGAGAAAGTGTACACGGCCATTCAGGACAAGATCAGCGATATGAAGGGTGCGCGCAAGATTATGATTGAGCGCGCTCTTGCCGTGGGCGCCAGGCGCAATATGGACTATGCCCGCAAGGGGCTTCGCGCGCCGTGGCTGCTCGAGCAGCGCTACCGCTTCTATGACCGTATGGTGTTTTCCAAACTGCGTGCAGCCATAGGCATCGACAATGGCAATATATTCCCGACTGCCGGCGCGCCGCTTTCGTCGACGATAGTGGAATTTCTCCACGCCTGCGGCATCAACATAGTGATAGGCTACGGCCTTTCGGAAACCACTGCCACGGTTACCTGCTATCCGGCAGTGGGCTACGAGTTCGGCACCGTGGGTACCACCCTCGATGGCGTGTCGGTGAAGATCGGCCCGGAAAACGAGATACTTGTAAAGGGTCCGACAGTGATGCGCGGCTACTACGGGCGTCCTGAGGAAGACGCGAAGGCGTTCACCGCCGACGGCTGGTTCCGCACGGGCGATGCAGGCTATTTCGATGCCGACGGCTCGCTGGTTCTTACCGAGCGCCTTAAAGACCTCTTCAAGACCTCCAACGGCAAGTATATCGCTCCGCAGGCTATCGAAAGCCGTCTTGGCGAGGATCGCTATATAGAGCAGGTGGCTGTGATAGGCGACCAGCGCAAGTACGTCACCGCCATTATAATACCGGCATTCGAGGCGCTGAAGGAGTATGCCCGTCGCAAGCACATCCAGTTCAACTCGCTCGACGAGCTTGTGCAGAACAACGAGATTCGCCGTTTCATTGCCGAGCGCATAGAGCGTCTGCAGAAAGGATTTGCCGGATTCGAGAAAATAAAGCGTTTCACGCTTCTTCCCCGCGAGTTCTCCATCGAGAACGGCGAACTTACCAATACATTGAAAATACGCCGCCCGGTGATAAACTCGGCATATGCCGACGAAATCGAGGCGATGTACTGCTGATAACCACAATATTATGAAACAGTTTGCTACCGTCGACAAAGGCGCCACTCCGGAGAGGGCGATACTCATAGGCCTTGTGACGCCAACGCAGGACGAGGCTCGTTCTGCCGAATATCTCGCAGAGCTTGCGTTCCTTGCCGACACGGCCGGTGCAGAGGCTGTGAAGACGTTTACCCAGCGGCTCGACTATCCGAATCCCCGCACTTTCGTGGGCAAGGGCAAGCTGGAAGAAATACGGCAGTACATAGAGGAAGACGGCGACATATCGATGGCGATTTTCGACGACGACCTCTCCACCAAGCAGGTGCTGAACATCGAGCGAGAGCTGGGTGTGAAGATTCTCGACCGCACAAACCTCATTCTCGACATCTTCGCCAAGCGCGCGCAGACTGCGAGCGCCAAGACGCAGGTCGAGCTTGCCCAGTACCAGTATCTCTTGCCGAGGCTTACGCGCATGTGGACGCACCTCGAACGCCAGCGTGGCGGTATAGGTATGCGCGGTCCCGGCGAAACACAGATAGAAACCGACCGCCGAATTATCCTCAACCGCATATCGCTGCTCAAAGAGGAACTGCGCGCTATCGACCGTCAGAAGGCCGTGCAGCGCAAGAATCGCGGCAAGCTTACCCGTGTGGCGCTGGTCGGTTATACCAACGTCGGCAAATCGACGCTTATGAATCTGCTGAGCAAGAGCGACGTCTTTGCCGAGAACAAGCTTTTTGCAACTCTCGACACCACCGTGCGCAAGGTGGTAATCGACAATCTGCCTTTCCTGCTTACCGATACCGTGGGATTTATCCGCAAACTCCCCACCCATCTTGTCGACTCGTTCAAGTCGACGCTCGACGAGGTGCGCGAAGCCGACATACTGGTGCACGTAGTGGATATATCGCACCCTAACTTTGAGGAGCAGATAGAGGTGGTGGACCGTACACTGCGCGAGGTATGCAACGGTACCGACAAGCCCATGCTGCTTGTGTTCAACAAAATCGACGCATACACCTGCACGCCCAAGGACGAAGACGACCTCACTCCGCGCGAACGGTGCAACACCACACTCGAGGAGCTGAAAGAATCGTGGATGGCGAAGATGAACGATAACTGTGTGTTTGTGTCGGCCCGCAAGGGAGTCAATATCGACGAGCTAAAGGCGCGCCTTTACACTATGGCCCGCGAGATACATTTGGCTCGTTTCCCCTACAACGACCTGCTTTACCAGACTTACGACCCGGAGTAAAATCCTTATAGCCAGCGGGCGGCGGTGAAGATGCTGTCGAATTTTTCGACGAGTTCTTCGCGGTTCCAGTCGTCGCGGTTGGCGAATATGAGGTAGAATAATTTCTTTTCGGGAAATTCTCCCTCGAAGATGTAGAATGCCCCGTTGTCGCCGGTATGGTATATCTTTTCGGGGCGGTCTGGCCGGTTCTCGATGTAGAGGCCGTAGCCATAGCCGGTATGTGGCTCCGGGGTGCTGATATAAGGTGTTATGGCCGATTGCAATGTGCTGTCGGCTATTATTTTGCCTCCGAACAGAGCCTTTTGCCACAGGGCGAAGTCGCGCGCGGTGGTATATATGCCGCCGTCGGCCTTGGTGCCGAAGAAATTGGCTTCGCCATAATCGTATTCCTCCCATTTGCCGTTGTCGGCATTCTGCCTGTAGGCGTGCGCCATATTTTTGATATGGCGCTCAGGCTCGAAGTATACCGTGTGTTCCATTCCGGCAGGTCGGAATATATTCTCTGTCATCCATTCGTCGAACTTTGTGCCTGTCACGTGTTCTACGATGTAGTATACAAGCTGATATGTCGGATTCTGATAGTCGTAGCCGGTTCCGGGAGCGAAGTTGATGGAATCGAGCTTTTCGTAGAAGCGTATCGACTCTTCTTCCGGGCAGTAAAGCCTGAAATCGCGCGACGAACCGAAAATCGAAGCATTGTCCTTGAGGTATTCCACCCATTGCTCGTGGTTGCGTGGTCGCAGGTCGGGCAGACCCGATGTGTGCGACAGCAGGTGTGCCAGCGTTATATCCTTGAAAAACGGTGCTTTGAAGTCGGGGAAGTAGTCGCTCACCTTGTCGGAGAGGGACAGCTGTCCGTCTTGCGCGAGTTTGAGCAGCGCCACGGCGGAAAACTGCTTCGACACAGAGCATATGTTGAACGCCGTGGTGTCGGAAATGACAAAAGCCGAGTCGAGCCGTGCCATTCCCTGCGCCTTGGTGTACACTGTGCTGCCGTCGCGCACCACCATCACAAATGCTCCCGGGGCATTGTGGCCGGGAAAGCAGGCTTCTACGAGCGAATCGAGAGCGTCTTTCACCGATGTGTCGGCAGTATGTTTATTAGCGGGTGTGCAGGCTTGCGCGAGTATTATCGCGGCAAAGGCCGAAGCTATTATCGAGGACGGTAGTTTCATTGGTTAAATCCAGTCTTTTGAGCGCAGCACGGCGTCGATTTTATGGCCTGTGGCGAGGCGGCTCCAGTCGGGGCGGTTTGATAGCACGAAATAGAAGATTCTGGCCTCGGGTATCACTGATTCAAAGACGGAGAACCCGCCGTTGCTGCTCATATGGAATGCCTTGTAGGGCATCTCAGGCTTGTTTTCCACAAAAATACCGTAACCATAACCTATGTTTGGCAGGCGTGTTCCTGTCTGCCATGCTATGGTGCGGGCCACGTTTTCCGGCGATATTAATTTGCCGCCATAAAATGCCTTCTGCCATTTTATGAAATCGGCGGCGGTAGTGTACAGGCCTCTGTCGGCGCGGGTCGGGAAAAATTCGGCTTCGCCGTAGTCGTATTCCGCCCATTTGCCGGGTTGTCCCTCTACTGGGGCGTAGCCGTGCGCCTCGTTGGGAAATTCGGTGTCGGGGTCGAAAAAGGCCGTGTTTCGTAGTCCGGCGGCAGAGAATATGCTGTCGGTCATGTATTGGTCGAATGGCATTCCGGCGGCCTGCGATATCACGTACGACAGCAGCATGAACGGCGGTTCCTGATAGTGGAAGCCTTCGCCGGGATTGTGCAGCAGGCTGTCGACCGATTCGTAGAAGCGTATGAGTTCTTCCTCGCGTCCGTACAGCAGGTAGTCGCTGCCTTCCCCGAATGTGGAATTATGCCTTTTCACGTAGGTGTCCCACTGGTCCGGGTTGCGCGGTCTGAGGTCGGGGAGGCCGGTTGTGTGCGATAGAATGTGGCGGAGCTTTACTTCCTTGAAGCAATGCCCTTCAAATTGCGGAAAATACTCGGCCACACTGTCGTCGAGGCTGAGTTTCCCGGCTTCGGCAAGCTTTGTCACGGCTGCCACCACGAAAGTCTTCGTGATCGAGCACACATTGAGCATCGTGCTGTCTGTCATAGGGCGTGACGGCGCCAGTGATGCTTTTCCGAATCCTCGGAGGTAAACGATAGAGTCGTTGCGCACCACGCCTACTATGGCTCCGGGCTCGTCGGGGCGAAACATCGTGGAGAAGAGGGAGTCGAGAGGCGTTGTTATCTCGCAGGGAGGTATCGCCCTGCTGCCGGTGTCGCTTGAGCAGGACAAGGCCGCCCAAGCAAGTGCCGCTATGGTTGCAGGAAGGATTATTGTGCGAAACAGTTTCATTTGAAAAAGCTTAGGATGGCGGTTGCCCCTCGCGGGAAGCGGCGTATGTGGTTGAATGCGAGCCGTAGCGCCATACGGCGGCTGAAGGTGCCGGCGCGCGACAGGGCGCGACCGTACATCGCGCGTGCCGCGGCTTCCACTCCCGGTTCTTTCGGCGCGCAACGCAGCGCCTCTCCTGCGGCGATAACCCTCTTATAATCTGCCCAGTGGCGCTTTTCGTGCGGCAGCTCGCTTTCTATTATGGCGGCTGTTGCGTCCATTCGTTGCAGCCTTTGCAACCACGGCTGGGCCGATATGGAGTCGGAGGTGTGATACACGTCGACGCTTGGCTCGCCCTCGATGCAGGCAATCTCGCCGCCGGCACTGAGCAGGCGCGTTCCGAGTTCGATGTCGTTCCATATCATTGCGGCGGGATTCCACGCGCCTACTTTGCGTACAAGCTCTGTGCGGGCGCACCACCGCTGTGTGGCGAAACCGCCGTGGAATATATTGATCCAGCTGCTGGTGCGGGCGAAGCGACCTCTGCGTGTGCTTCCGTCGGCAAGGTGCATGTCCACGTCCCAGCCTATGATGGCGAGCTGCGGATTGCTTCTGGCTGTGTCGATTACGCGCGAACAGTGCGAGGGACGCATGGTGTCGTCCGAGTCGAAAAACATCACCCACGGCGTGGTGACGGCCTCGAGGCCCTTGTTGCGGGCGGCTGCCGCGCCGGGAGTGTCGCAGTCGAGCACTCGTATGGTAAAATCGGGGGCGTCGAGCGCCGACTGCCAGCGCGTCAGTTCTTCGCGTGTACCGTCGGATGAGTTGTTGTCGACCAGAATTATATCGAGCGGCCTTGCGGTCTGCGCCTCAAGCGAGTGCAGGGTGCGTCCCACAAGCTCTTTCCGGTTGTGTGCCGGTATGATTATGGTCAGAAACTTTTCCATCGTTCAGTATGCTCTTGCTCCGAATATGGCTGTGCCTACCCGCACAAGGTTAGAGCCGGCCTCTATGGCGAGCGGATAGTCGTCGCTCATGCCCATCGACAGGGTGTCGAAGCCGCGCAGGTCGGGGGCAATGGCCAGTATCTGCTTTCTGAGGTCTGCTATCGCCTTGAAGTCGGCCGCTATGCGGGCGGTGTCGTCGGTGTTGGTGGCCATTCCCATAAGTCCGCATATATGGGTGGCGCGAAGGCTCTCAAAGCGCCTGTCGCGGAAGTATGCCTCTATTTCTTCGGGGGTGAATCCGAATTTGGTTTCTTCGGCCGCAACGTGTACCTGCATCAGTACGCGGCTGGTGATGCCGAGCCGTGCGCTTTCGGCATCGATGGCATCGAGCACGCGCTCGGAATCTACGCTCTCTATCAGCGCTATAGGCCCTGCTTCGAGCAGCTTGCGCACCTTGTTTGTCTGGAGGTGGCCTATGAAGTGCCACCGTATGTCGGCGGGAAGCGCCGGTATTTTAGCGGATAATTCCTGCACGCGGCTCTCGCCGAAGATGCGTTGTCCGGCGGAATAGGCCTCGGCAATGGCCTCTGCCGGGTGAAATTTGGAGACCGCCACCAGTTCCACCCCCGCAGGGAGGGTGGCGGCGACGGTTTTCAATGCCTCGGCAACCGGGCTCATCAGTCTACTACTTTCATTTTGTATACGTCCATCAGCGGTGTTTCGGAGATAGACAGTATGTCGTAGTCGGCCATTGTTCCGGCCATGCCTTTCACAAAGTTTTCGTGTGCTTCCTTGAAGTTCGATGCCTGCACGAGAATGAGCGATGTCGAGCGCTTCTCGGCGGCTGTCTTTTCGTCGATTGTAATGAATCCTACTTTGGCAAGATACCAGCGGTCGCCGTCCTCGTTGAAGAATATTTCGGCGATTTTGGTGCGCTTCACAGCCGACACGCTGAATTCGCCCGATATGAAGGGAGTCTGTTCTTCGGTGATTCGTGCTTCTGCTTCCGTGAACGACAGGGCGTCTACAAGATAGGGTTCGGTTACTTTCTTTACAGCTCCGTTTTCCTGGAGTTTGTCGTACCTTACTTTACATTCAAACCAATTTGCCATGATAATATTGTTTTTTTTGATGGTGTCAGACAGATGCGGTCTGCCTCCATCTTAGTCGCCTGCGGCGGCCAATAGTTCTGCCGCTTTTTCGGCGTGGTCAGCCCGCACGTACAGCCTTACCGGCGCCCACGTCGCTCCTGCGCCGTAGATTGTGGCCATAGCATCGTATACTACGAATGCCTCGATACCGTTGGTCTGCAGCATTCCGCAGGCTATGGCAGCTTCGCGTTCGTTTGAGAACTCGGCTGCGAGCACCGGCGGCGTGTGGGGCTTGTTGTCCATATTATTTTGCGATTAACAGGTAATAATTCTTTTTGCCTTTCTGGGCTATGATGTAGCGCCCGTTGAGCAGCATGGAGGCCGACGCTGTGGCCTGCGGGTCGCTCACTTTCTCTTTGTTGATTGAGAAGCCGCCGCCTTGCACCATCTTGCGCATTTCGGCTTTCGAGGGGAACACGGGGGCTTTTTCGGTAAGCAGGTCGGCAAGGCGTGTTTCGCCGTTGATGTCGTCGAGCGATACCTCGAAAGTGGGCACGCCCTCGAAGAGGTCGAGCAGGGTCTGCTCGTCGATGTGGCGCAGGGCGTCGGCGGCCTTGTTGCTGAAGAGTATCTGCGAGGCTTCAACGGCGGCCTGCCATTCGGCTTCGCTGTGCACCATGCTGGTTATTTCCTTTGCGAGGCGCTTCTGGAGCGGGCGCTGGGCGGGGTCGGCAGCCTGTTGTGCCACGAGGTCGGCAACTTCCTCGCGGGTAAGCTCGGTAAATATCTTGATGTATTTTTCGGCGTCGTCGTCCGACACGTTCAGCCAGAACTGGTAGAACTTGTAGGGCGAGGTGCGCTTGGGGTCAAGCCACACGTTGCCGCTCTCTGTCTTTCCGAACTTGCCACCGTCGGCCTTGGTGATGAGCGGGCATGTGAGGGCGAACGCGTCGGTGGCGCCTTCGATGCGACGTATCAGCTCGGAGCCTGTGGTCATGTTGCCCCACTGGTCGGAACCGCCCATCTGCAGGCGGCAGCCCTTGGTGCGGTAGAGGTGGAGGAAGTCGTAGCCCTGCAGGAGCTGGTAGGAAAATTCCGTGAACGACATTCCTTCGCGGCTTTCGCCCGATAGGCGCTTCTTCACGGAGTCCTTCGCCATCATATAGTTGACGGTGATGTGCTTGCCGATGTCGCGTATGAATTCGAGGAATGAAAATTCGCGCATCCAGTCGTAGTTGTTCACAAGCTCTGCGGCGTTGGGCGCGTCGCTGTCGAAATCGAGGAATTTGGCCAGCTGGGCCTTTATTGCCTCCTGATTGTGCCGAAGCGTGGTTTCGTCGATAAGCTTGCGTTCCTGGCTCTTCATCGAGGGGTCGCCTATCATGCCGGTGGCTCCTCCGATGAGTGCGAGGGGCTTGTGGCCCGAACGCTGGAAGTGTTTGAGCATCATCACTCCCACGAGATGCCCTATGTGGAGGCTGTCGGCCGTGGGGTCTATGCCGAGGTATGCCGTGGCCATACCTTCTTTAAGCATATCTTCGGTGCCGGGCATTGCTGTGTGCAGCATCCCGCGCCAAGTTAGTTCTTCTATAAAGTCCATAGCGGTTAAAATTCTGTAAATGCGAATGGCAGCAGTGATTTTACCGAAGGCAGGCAGTATATCTCCAAGGCTCCGGCGAGGATTACAGGCACATCATGCCCGGCGCGCATCTCGTATTCGAGCAGTGCCTGGCGGCATGCCCCGCAAGGGGCTGCGGGAGTGGCGCAAGGCAGGCCGTCGGTTCCGACGGCGGCCACGGCAATCATCTCGAACGTTTCCTCGGGAGCATTCGCCCCGGCCCAGTAGCAGGCAGAGCGCTCGGCGCAGGTGCCGGAGGGATAGGCTACGTTTTCCTGATTCGCCCCGGTGACGATCGAGCCGTTCGACAGGCGTATGGCAGCCCCTACCTTGAAATGGCTGTAAGGCGCGTACGAGCCGGCAGTGGCGGCGCGGGCGGCGTCGACAAGCTCGCGGACGGGCGCGTCGAGTTCTTCGTAGGCCATTACTTTGGCGCTGGTGATGATTTCCAAATCTCTCATTGCTGTATTTCGATATTTTTGGATTGCAAATTTAGCTGTTTTGGGCCGTAATATAAAAAATGAGCCTCGGAAATTTTCATATTTTAATAATAAGCATTATTTTTGCAGGTCGAAAGCGGACACTGGCCGCTCGCTATGGACTTGATAAATAAGAAACCAACAAAATAAATGGAAAAAAAAGATACCGCAGCTCCCGAGCAGCTCGACCACGCCGAGGAAATTCTTTCCAAGGCACGTGCCAATAAGAAAACTCTGACAGGCCTCGCCATAGGCCTTATCGTAGTGGTTGCGGGTGTGCTTGTATGGCTGCTCGTGGCTCAGTCGGGAAGCCGCAAGGCCGACGAGCTCGTGGCGCAGGCCGATGCCGCCGCCAACGATTCTATCGCTATGACTCTTTACGCCGATGCCGCAAAGGCCGGATATAAGAGCGGCAACCGTGCGAAGGCAGAACTCGGAATCCGCCTTTATCAGGAAGGCAAGTATGCCGAGGCTCTCGAATACCTCGACGACGCGTCGCTTGACGACGAAATCGCCGCAGCAGGAGTGTACACCCTTCAGGGTGACTGCCACGTGAATCTCGACCAGCTCGATCAGGCGCTCAAATGCTACTCCAAGGCAATATCCACAGCCAACGGCAATCCTGAAATAGTTCCGTTCGTCCTTATCAAGGAAGCCAACATCTACCGCGCTCAGGGCAAGTATGCCGACGAAGCCGAGGCTTACAAGGCTATCATCGAGGATTATCCCAAGTATGTGGCAAGCACGCGTGTGGATATCAAGAAATACTACGAGCGCGCACTGGCACAGTCCCGCGCCGAATAATCGCAGAACCCAACCACCAAAGCCATAACTCAAGAAAGGGACATCCGTCGAAGGCGGTTGTCCCTTTCTTATTAACACCCTCTGATATCCTGTATGAAACTATACCGCGCATTATTGTCTGTTCTGGTCTTATTGCTGTCGGTCGACGCATATGCTACGAGGCTGCTCGGGGTCGATCTTGTCGACAAAGATTATCTGGCAGTGCATTTCCGCGACGGCGAGGTGCGCTACAGGGACAACGGCACCGGCCCGAGTGCCTATCTGGGACACGCCTTTGCTCCCGGCGACGACTCGCTCGTGGTGTTCGGCAGCAGGCTCGATGTTGCCAATGTGCAGAACCCCTCGCTGTGGAGCATAAGTTCGCCCGACGACAGTGCCTTTACCTCGGTATCGCCGCTTGAGGTGTGGCGCAAGTCGAAGCCTATGAATACCGATTCGAGGCTGCACAGCGAGCTTGACCACTGGATATTTCTCAAACTGCCGCGTTCGATGAAGCAGGGGTGCCGCTATAAGGTGCGCATACCCGGTTTTCTCGGCTCGGACGTTGCGGAAGCCGCCGTGTGCTTCGACGTATGGAACACGGTTTCGGAGTCGGTGCATGTGAATCGTATCGGTTATACTCCCGGCGGCCGGGTCAATCTCGCCGACCTCTATATGTGGCTCGGCGACGGAGGCATGCGCGACTATCAGGAGTGGGAAGGCCGCAAGGTGTATCTCTACAATCCCGCCACCGGCTCGCGCCAAGAGGCCGGCACGGTGAGGCAATGGAAGCGGCAGGCTGACGCTGAGTATGAGGCGGGAAAGAAAAATCTGACAGGCTCCGATGTGTGGAGCGCCGATTTTGTCGCCGCCGAGCCGGGGCGCTACCGCATCGTGGTTGAAGGAGTGGGGTGCAGCCCCGATTTTGAAGTGTCGGCCGATATCTACCGCGAGCCGTTCCGCTACTCGGTAAGGGGCTACTACTATATGCGGCTTGACGAGCCTGTCGACACGCCGAGGGTGCTGCCCGTGCCGCGCCAGCCGCAGTTTGTGGCCGGAGGTGTGGCGGACGATTTCAAGATATACAAGACAGACCTGCAGCCGTGGCACCCCGAATGGCGCAAGCTGAGAATGGACGTCTGGGACGAGCCTCATTTCAAAAAGGCGGAGGCGTCGGTGTTCTGGAAACACCGCCTGCCGGGTAATCCCGTGGCAAAAAATGTTCGCGGAGGTCACTCCGACGCTTTCGACTGGGACCGTCATATCGCCCACGTGAGCAATATCTACGATATGCTTTTGCCCTATATTCTGACAGGAGGCCGGCTCGGTGACGACAATCTCGGCATACGCGAAAGCGGCAACGGTATTCCCGACCTTCTCGACGAGGCGCGCAACGAAGTCGATTTCTTCCTCAGTATCCGCGACGGCAAGGCTTATTCGCAGGGAGTTACGAATCCGTCGGCAGACTGGCGCGTGATGTTTCAGGCCGGGTGCACCACTATGGCGGCATGGGCCAATGCCGCCAACTGCGCCATGATGGCCGAGGCTTTCAGGATAAACGGCAACAGCCGGCTGGCCGACTATTATACGCGCGAGGCTGTCAAGGCATACCGCTATGCCCGCAGCTGCAAGGACAAGCAGGAAGATGACATCCAGGACATAGGCGATATGGGCATGCGTGCGGCAGACTTCCGCCAGATGGCGGCAGCGTATCTCTATAACCTCACCGGCGACCGCAAGTGGGAGAAGGAGATGGTGGCCAATGCTTGTGTCAAGGACGGAAACTCAACACTGTTCGGCCGCAGTTATGTGGACGGCAAGTGGTCGGCATATTGCCAGATATGGGGCGCGGCGGCTTATCTGGTCTGTCCTCATAAGCGGCATTACCCGGAGTATTATGCCAATCTGGTATCGAGTATCAACTCGCATGCAGAGTCCTATCATCTGCGCCCCGCTGCTAAGCGGCCGTCGCGCAGGGTGGCTTCGGACAATCGCTTCCACACGTCGCAAAACATGCACCTGGTGATACTCGCTCACTTTGTAGCACCCGACAGCAGGCGCCGCGAGCTTGAGGACGCCATGTATGCCGAGGCCGGCTGGGGGCTTGGCCGCAACCCTGCCAACATAGTGGAGATGACAGGGCTTGGAAGCCGCCATATAACAGATGTGTACTCCACGGGGCGCAACGACGGTGCGCCGGGCACCCACCCGGGGCAGACACCGTTCAACGGCACGGAAACGTGGACGGCGAATAACGGCGGCGACGCCCGGCTGCTGCTCCGCAGGTGCTATCCCGCCTGGAGTGAGTGGCCTCAGCAAGAATCTTTCTTCAATCAGAGATATATGTGGGTGAACTCCGAGTTCACGCCGCGGCAGACTATGCGCGGCAAGATGGCTCTGCTCGCATATCTCTATGGCATAAGGTAGTTTATGGACGCGAATAACAAGGACAGGCTTGAAAAGCTCGGCGAACGCCCTGTGGGGCGCTTGCTGTGGGAATACAGCGTGCCTGCGGTGGTGGGTATGCTCGTTATGGCGCTCTACAATGTGGTAGACCGCATATTTATAGGCCAGTGGGTGGGTCCGGACGCTATCGCCGGGCTTGCCGTCACATTTCCCATTATGAATCTGGCCACGGCCATAGGCGTGCTTGTGGGCGTCGGCTCGTCGTCGAGGGTGTCGATAGTGCTCGGTGCGGGCGACAGGCCTCATGCCGAGCTGATACTCGGCAACGCCTTCACTCTCACAATGGTGAATGCCGCCATATACATACTGGTGTTCACTGTCTTTATCGACCCTATGCTTCACGCCTTCGGCGCCAGTGACGTGACAGCGCCCTATGGCCGCGAATATATGCTCGCGCTGATGCCGGGCCTGCTGCTTACCAACATCGCGTTCGGCTTCAACAATATTATGCGCGCGTCGGGCTACCCTAAGAAGGCTATGGCCACGATGCTGCTCGGCGCGGTGGTGAACGTGGTGCTCGATCCGCTTTTCATAAAGGTGTTTGATATGGGCATACTCGGCGCGGCTATTGCCACGGATATAGCGATGGCGGCTTCGGCGTGGTTCGTGATGTGGCATTTTATGAGGCCCGATGTGAGTCTGCGCTTCCGCCGTGGCACTTTCCGCCTTGACTGGGGCGTGATAGTGTCGATAGTGTCGATAGGAGCTGCTCCGGCGCTTGTCAATGCGGCTTCGTGTGCCGTCAACGCTATTGTGAACCGCTCTTTGGCGGAGTGGGGCGGCGACAGGGCCATTGGCGCTGCGGGCATAATGGTTACTTTTACCTCGTTGCTGGTGACGGTGGTGCTCGGCATCTGCCAAGGCATGCAGCCCATAGTGGGATATAACTATGGCGCGCGAAAATTTCACCGCTTAAAGCGTGCTTACTGGCTTGCTGTGGCTGCGGCCACTGTGGTTACTGTGGTGGGTCAGCTCGTCGGCACTATTATTCCGTCGGTTGTGGCTCGCGCGTTTACAACCGATGCCGACCTCATAGCGGCAAGCGATTACGCGCTTCGTACCTGTCTGGTATGGTTCTGGGCGGTCGGATTCCAGATTATTTCGACAGCTTTCTTCCAAAGCATAGGAAAGGCGGGCAAATCAATATTCCTGAGCCTTTCGCGGCAGGTGATTTTCCTTATTCCTTTGTTGCTGTGGCTTCCCGGGGAGTTTGGCCTGCTTGGTGTGTGGGTGTCGTTCCCGCTGTCCGATGTGGTGGCTACCATTGCCACTGCTGCCTTGATGATGTGGCAGTTCAGGCATTTGGGAGTTAGAAAAATGAGGAATGAGGGATGAGGAGTTAGGAACTTTGTTATACGGCCATTCCTATTTTGATTACGATGAGGAAGGCGGCGAGGACTACTATAAGTACTGTTGATGCTATAATTGCGGTGATTGACAGTCGCTTGATGTTTATGGAACTGCCGCGCAACCCTATGAAACCGCTGGTTACGGCGAGCGCGCCTACCGCGAGCGCCACATAGCCGTTGCTCCACATAAGGGCGCACCATGCGCCTATGGTGAGAGCCAACGCTATCCACGCAAACTTGTTGCCCTTGCGGGGCGCGCTGTGGACGGTTTCGGCCTCGATGGTGTGTGTATCTATGTTATGCTGTATATCTGCCATGGCTTTACTTTTCGCAAAGGTACGAAAAAAAATCGACTAATGTATAAATATGACAAATATTGTGAAAAAAGGTTTAGCCGAAGGTGCAAAAAATTTTTAGAGGGTGTTCCGGAATATCTGTTAACCCTCTTGCACGCGGCGTGCTGATTCGGCATCTGAATCGAGCTGGCGGCGCAATTCGTCGAGCGATTCAAATTTTTTTTCATCGCGGAGCCGCGTTATGAATTCGAGTCTTAGCTCTGTGCCGTAGAGGTCGGCGTCGAAATCAAGTATATGGGCTTCTATGGTGCGGTTCTGTCCGCTTTTATCGACGGTTGGCCTTACTCCGATGTTTACTATTGCCCTGTGTTTTTCTTTATCGGGGGCGGTAAAGGCGTCTGCGGCATAAACCCCGTCGGGCGGTAGCAGCTGCCTGCTGCCGCATGAGGGCGATATGTTGGCGGTGGGGTAGCCGATGGTGCGTCCGAGCTTGTTGCCTTCTACCACGGTGCCGCAGAGGTCGAAGGAGCGACCGAGTATGCGTGAGGCAACGTCGAAATCGGCTTCGGCTATGGCTTCGCGCACAGCCGAGCTGCAAAGGCATTCTCCCTCCGGGAGTGCCGGGAGAGGTACCACGTCGATTATTCCGAGATCGGAGGCCGCGCGGGCGTCGAGCCTGTCGGAGCCTATGTGGTTGTTGAATCCCATGGCTATGCAGTCGGCCCGGTGGTCGTGGCGGAGTTTTTCGAGAAATTCGCGTCCGGTCATAGATGCGAACCGGGGCGAGAAGTCCATAAGCGCTACGTCCGATATGCCGAAAGCCGACGTGATAAGCGCGGCCTTGCATTCGGCTGGCATTATCAGCCGGGGGGCGCGTTCGGGCGCCAGTGTGGCTATCGGGTGGTCGGAGAATGTAAGCACCTTGGGCCTGAGGCCTCGCGCGGCGGCCTCGCGGCATAGTTGGCGCAGCACGAAGGCGTGGCCTCGGTGCAGCCCGTCGAACATGCCTACGGCGACGATGTAGCGTGGGCTGTCAGCCATGGCTAACGGGGCAGGTATTCGGTAAATTCAGTACCGGGGCGTACCCATGCGGTGTTGAACCCGAGTGCTTCGGCAGCGCGGGTGTTGCTCTCCGAGTCGTCGAAAAACAGGGTTTCTTCCGGCTTGATGCCTAATTTCTCCACCGTGTGGCGGAATATGCCTTCGCCGGGCTTCACGCAGCCTGCTTCGAAAGATGTGACCATTCCGTCGAAGTAGTCTTCGCGGCGCATTCCCTCTTTTTCAAATTCGCGGGCTATCACGCCGTTCCACATTATGGGGTTGGTGTTGCTGAGCAGGTAGATGCGGTATCCGGCTTCGCGCAGGCGTCTTAGCTCTGCAAGGCGGTGCGCGGGTATGCCGGTGATGAAGGCTTGGAAGGCGTCGTCTATTTGGTTGTCGCTAACCTGCGCGGGGAGTTTGGCGTGCAGCTCTCGATGGAAGGTGTCTGTTCCTATGCTGCCGTCTTCTATGGCCATAAAGACTCCGGTCTGCGCGTAATCTCCGAAGTAGGAGTCGGCATCTTCGAGGCCGAGTTTTTCGAATGCCTTGACGCAGTTGTCGCGTTCGATGTCGATTATCACTCCTCCGAGGTCGAAAAGTAGGTTGCGTATCATATGGGGGTGGTGTTTCTGCATAAAAAAAGCTCCTGTCGTTGATTGACGGAGCTTCGGTAGAGAAGTAGCCCATAGGAGAATCGAACTCCTCTTTCAAGAATGAAAATCTTGCGTCCTAACCGATAGACGAATGGGCCTTATAGCCCCGCGGGCGGGGATCTCTTAAGAGCGTGGGCTGATTACGCTGAGAGTTTGGCAATGTGCTTTGCCAGTTTGCTCTTCAGGTTGGAAGCCTTGTTCTTGGAGATGGTCTTTTTGGAGGCAAGGCGGTCGAGCAGCGAGCTTACTTCGCTGTAGCGAGCTTCGGCAGCAGCCTTGTCGGTCATCTTGCGGAGGTTGCGGACAGCGTTGCGGGCCGTCTTGGCATAGTAGCGGTTGCGCAGGCGGCGGGTTGCTGTCTGGCGAATGCGCTTCTTAGACGAATCGTGGTTTGCCATTTTATGCGGTTGTTCTTTTGTTTCGTTGTAGTGATTGGTAGCCCATAGGAGAATCGAACTCCTCTTTCAAGAATGAAAATCTTGCGTCCTAACCGATAGACGAATGGGCCTCGCGCTTTTTGCGAGTGCAAATATAGCAACTATTTTTCGCTCCGGCCAAATACGGCTTGCTTTTTGGCTTGTTTTTAAGTTTTTTTTACAAAATTAGCCCTTTTATCCTGCCAAAAATGCGTTTTTGCTGTTAAAACAGGGCATTATAGAGTGCTTGCCGGGTGCCTGTTTTGCAAAGACCGCCGATGTTGTATATCTTTGCAAATATGTACACCGCCTTACACTGCATAGCGCTGCGCACCGTGCGCCATAGCGACACCAAGAACATCGTTTCGGCATGGAGCCGCGAGCTGGGACGCGTGGCTTTCGCCTTTCCTGCCGGCTCGGGGCGCGAGGCCCGCAGGCGCCGGGCGCTCACCACACCTCTGGCTCTCTTCGAGGGGCAGTGCGAGCTGCGTCCCGGCAGGGAGATACACACTATTCGCGACCTGCGCCCCCTCAAGGGCAGCCCGGCTCTCGACGGTTCGCCCGTAAAGGGCCTTGTGGCGCTTTTTCTGGCCGAAACGCTCGACCTGCTTCTGAGGCGAGCCGAGGCCGACAGCCCTCTGAGCGATTTTCTGTTCGGCTCGGTGGCGGTGCTGGATTCGATGCGCCGGCCTGCCGCGCTGGCCAACTTCCATCTTGTGTTCCTGTACCGCCTTGCGGCCATGCTCGGTGTGGAACCCGATGTTTCGGAGTGGGAGCCCGGCATGCACTTCGATATGCGCGATGCCTGTTTCAGGCCCACGGCGCCGCTGCATTCCGACTTCCTGCCTCCGGCCGAAGCCGCCGTGGTGCCGCTGCTTGCCCGGCTCGGATACAGAGGCATGCACCTGTTCAGGGCGAACCGCTCCGAGCGCAATGCTGCCGTCGACCATATGATGCGCTACTTCTCGATACACCTTGCGCCCCTAACGTCGCTGAAGTCGCTCGCGGTGCTGCGCGAAATGGGCGGTGATTGAATTTGGCGCTTACATATATATATATTATCTTTGTAGGGTAACTTTAAACCGACATTTATGAACTTTGCAGAAAAAAGCTACGGTATATTTGAACAGTCGGTTGCCGACTATCATATCGATGATGATGTAGACGCTGCCACCCGCCAGCCTTACGCTCCCGAGAGCATCGAGGGAATATTGTATGCGAAAAACCGCATCGATGCCGTTCAGTGGCATCTGGAGGATATAATCCGCGACCCGGACATCGACCCGGTGGAGGCTCTGGCTCTGAAGCGCCGCATCGACCGTTCAAACCAGGAACGCACCGACATGGTGGAAGAGCTCGACAGCTATTTCCGCACGTTGTATTCAGGTGTCGAAGTTGCTGCGGACGCCACCATCAACACCGAGAGTCCTGCGTGGGCGCTCGACCGCCTGTCGATACTCGCGCTCAAAATCTACCATATGGCGGCAGAGGCAGGCCGAGCCGACGCTTCGGAGGAGCATCGTGCCCGCTGCGCGGCCAAGCTCGCGGTTCTTGAAGAGCAGAGGACAGACCTCGTGTCGGCAATCGGCGCCTTGCTCGACGATATCGCCGCCGGGCGCAAATATATGAAGGTGTACAGGCAGATGAAGATGTACAACGATGCCGACACCAACCCCGTGCTGTATGGCGCCAAGTGAGGCTGCCGGCAACCGGCAGGGCTACCGTACCGTGCTTCTTGCGCGCTTTTCGGCCCTTGGCGATGTGGCGATGACTGTGCCTGTGGTTTACAGTGCCTGCCGTTGCTATCCCGATGTGCGCTTTGTGTTGCTCACGCGTCCGTCAATGACGTCGATATTCGTCGACGCCCCGTCGAATCTCACGGTGGTTGGCGCCGATGTTAAGACGGAGTATAAGGGCGTGGGCGGCATTCGTAGGCTTGCGGCCGATATGGTGGCCGACTACTCGCCTGATGTCTTTGTCGACTTGCACAATGTGCTGCGCACCCGCCTGCTGTCGGTATTTCTGCGAATGAGCGGTATTAGGACCGCCCGCATATACAAGCCCCGCGCCAAGCGAAGGGCGCTTACGCGGAAACACAACAAGGTGATGCTGCCCTTGGTGTCGCAGCGGGCGCGTTACCGCGAGGCGTTTTTCCACGCCGGGTTACCGATAGAGGACCGTTTCGACGGCCTGTACGGAGGTCGCGCGGCTGCCGATGCCGACCTGTTCGCGGCTATCACGCTGCCCAAGGAGGAGGGCGAGCGCTGGGTGGGCATAGCTCCGTTCGCGGCTCACGCCGGCAAGATCTATCCGCCGGATCTTATGGAGAAGGTGGTGGCGCGGCTTCAAGCCGATGTCGACGCCGGAGAAAGGCTTAAGATTTTCCTCTTTGGCGGAGGCGACAACGAGCGAGCGGTGCTCGACGGCTGGGCGTCCAAATATGGCTCCGTATGGTCGCTTGCCGGGAAGCGCTACGGGTTCAAGGCCGAGCTTGCCTTGCTGAACCATCTTGACGCCATGGTGAGCATGGATTCGGCCAATATGCACCTTGGAGCCATAGCGGGCACGCCGACTATCAGCATATGGGGCGCCACCCACCCTTATTGCGGCTTCAAGGGCTGGCGGCAGACCGATGATTCTGCCATACAGCTGCCGCTGAGTTGCCGCCCGTGTTCGGTGTTTGGCGACAAACCTTGCTTCCGGGGCGATCTGCTGTGCCTTTCGGCCATACGTCCCGATATGATTTATAATAAAATAAGACAGACCATAGATGGCTGACGACGATTTCGACATTCGCTCCCAAGCCTCCCCGACGGCATCCGAGGCCGATTTCGAGAAAGCGCTCCGTCCCGGGCGTTTTGAGAGTTTCAACGGCCAGGAGAAGATTATCGACAACCTCAGGGTGTTCGTGCAGGCGGCGCGCATGCGTGCCGAGGCACTCGACCATATACTGCTCTTCGGCCCTCCGGGGCTGGGCAAGACCACGCTTGCCGGAATTGTGGCCAACGAGCTCGGCGTGGGACTCAAGATAACGTCGGGTCCCGTGCTCGACAAGCCGGGCGACCTTGCAGGCATACTTACCTCTCTTGAGGAGAACGATGTGCTTTTTATCGACGAGATACACCGCCTTAGCCCCGTGGTGGAGGAGTACCTCTACTCGGCTATGGAGGACTACCGCATCGACATTATGATTGACAAAGGGCCGGGGGCGCGCAGCGTGCAGCTCACCCTGAGCCCGTTCACGCTCGTGGGAGCGACCACCCGCAGCGGCCTGCTTACCTCGCCGCTGCGCGCGCGCTTCGGCATCAAATGCCACCTCGAGTACTACGACCACGCCGTGCTGAGGCGTATCGTGGAGCGCTCGGCGTCGCTTATGCGTGTGCCTTGCACTCAGGAGGCTGCCGCCGAGATAGCGATGAGAAGCCGTGGCACGCCACGAATAGCCAATGCCTTGCTGAGGCGTGTGCGCGACTTCGCCCAGGTCAAAGGCTCGGGCGAAATCGACCTCGCCATAGCCCGCTACGCCCTCGAGGCACTCAATATCGACCGCTACGGGCTTGATGAAATCGACAATAAGATACTCCACACCATAATACAGAAGTTCAGGGGCGGCCCGGTGGGTCTTTCCACCATAGCCACGGCCCTCGGCGAGGATCCCGGCACGATAGAGGAAGTGTACGAGCCTTATCTTATCAAGGAAGGCTTTATAAAGCGCACGCCTCGCGGGCGCGAAGTGACGACGCTCGCCTACGAGCATCTCGGAGCATCGCGTGCCGACGACCTCGGCCTCTTCGGCTGATTAATAGAGCGTTTGTCAGATATTGTTATAAGACACCCTCTAAATCTTTTGCGGGTAGGTAAAAAAAACTTATCTTTGCATTTGCCCGGATATGTACGGGACGTATAGACGACATGGAACAATACATCGTATCGGCAAGGAAATACCGTCCGTCGACATTCGACAGCGTGGTAGGCCAGCAGGCCCTTACCACCACGCTCAAGAATGCCATAACGGCCGAGCGCCTTGCCCACGCTTATCTATTCTGCGGATCGCGGGGCGTGGGCAAGACATCGTGTGCCCGTATTTTCGCCAAAACAATCAACTGCACCAACCGGACGGCCTCCGGCGAGGCTTGCAACGAGTGCGATTCCTGTCGGCAATTCAATGAAAATCGCTCGCTGAACATCATAGAGCTTGACGCCGCCTCCCATAACGGTGTCGACGATATGAAAAGCCTGATAGAGCAGGTGATGGTGCCGCCGTCGGTGGGCCGTTACCGTGTGTTCATCATCGACGAGGTGCATATGCTCACCTCGCAGGCTTTCAATGCTTTCCTTAAGACTCTTGAAGAGCCGCCGGGATATGTGGTTTTCATTCTTGCCACCACGGAGAAGCACAAAATTATCCCCACTATCCTGTCGCGGTGCCAGATATATGACTTCAACCGTATATCCATATCCGACATGGTGGCGCACATGCAGCGCGTGGCTGCGTCGGAGGGAATACAGGCCGAGGCTTCCGCGCTCAACGTCATAGCGCAGAAAGCCGACGGAGCCATGCGCGACGCCTTGTCGATATTCGACCAGGTGGCGGCAAGTTCGGGCGGCAATATCACCTATGCCGCAACGATAGAGAACCTCAATGTGCTTGACCACGGGTATTATTCCCGTCTTGTCGATGCGTTCGTGGCGCAGGACGTTCCGGCAGCCTTGCTCATATATAAAGAGATAAGGGCCAAGGGATTTGACTCGCAGTTCTTTATCAACGGCCTCGGGCTATATATGCGCGACCTCATGGTGGCGTCCGACCCTTCCACGATATGCCTTCTGGAGGCGCCCGACAACATCAGGGCCGAGATGGCCGAACGTGCCGCCAAGCTTCACCCCACCTTCCTGTACAAGGCGATGGAGCTTTGCAATGATGCCGATTTCAATTTCAGGCAGGCCAGCAACAAGCAATTCTTAATAGAGCTGACGCTCATCAGACTGTGCCAACTACTCAGCCCTTCGCCCGATGAAAGCGGGAGTGGCGGGGGGCAGTTGAAACCGCTCGTAGCCGCAGCCACGCCCGTGGCCGCAGCGGCACCGGGTGTCCCGCAAGGCACGGCAGCCCCTGCCGTGCAGCCTCAGCGCGTGCAAGAACCGGCTGTGCGGTACAAGGCCGTCGAACCGCAGGCGCCGCAGAGCCACGGGCCTGCGCATACCATAGGCTCCTTCTCGCTCCGCCGCCCTGCCCGCGCGGCAGCAGAGCCTGAAAAACCGGCAGAAGCTCCCGTGGCGGCCCAAAAGCGGCAGGCGGCATATTCCGATGCCGACATAGCTTCGGCATGGGGGCGCTGCGTGGCGCAGTATTCTTCCGAGCCGGTGCTGTCGAGCACTCTGAGCGCTATCGAGCCGGTGCGCGCGCGCGGCGACTCCTTCGTGCTGAGCGTGAGCTCGTCGATACAGCTCGACATACTCTCCAAGGAAATAAACGGGCTGGAGCAGAAACTGAGGCAGGCGGTGGGCAACGACGACATATCGCTGGAAGTGCGCCTTGTGGAAGGCGATCTGCCCAGTTCGTTGTGGACCGACGACCAAGTGCTCTCCGCCGTTCTTGAAAAGCATCCCGGGCTGGCCGATTTTATGGCTAAATACAAGATGAGGCTTATGTGACCGAACACATCTGTATTTGGCAATTGTTAGATTAGAGGGTGTTTAATAATATCTGTTAAAGCACAGGCCAAAAAGTTTGAGATGGATTTATCACTGAGGCGAAGGAGCATAGCGGTTGCTATGTGACTGAGGCGAAGGGATAAAGACACTCAAAATTTTTGGAGGCGAAGCCTTTGATGCCGCCCCGGCAGGTATTATACGATGATGTCGTTTGAGAGAGTATTTAACAATAGTGCGTTCTTGGCGTCTTTTTGTTAACCTGCCCATTACTCATCGGTCACATAGCCACCGCTATGCTCCCTCTTCATAATGAACAGTTTAAACAAAAATACACCAACCTGTGCTTTAGCAGATATTATTAAACACCCTCTTAACAGATACGGCACATACGCATAGATGACAGAATATTCAAAACGAATAGTAGTAAAGATAGGCAGCAACGTCCTCACAAGAGCCGACGGCATGCTCGACGTGACGAGGCTTAGCTCCCTTGTCGACCAGCTCGCAGAGCTGCGCCGCGCAGGCGTGGAGCTTGTGGTGGTTTCTTCGGGAGCCGTGGCTTCGGGTCGCGGCGAGTTGCGCGGCCTCGACGGTCTGGGACGTCTCGACCAAGTGTCTGCAAGGCAGTTGTTCAGTGCCGTGGGGCAGGCCAAGCTCATAAACAGGTATTACGATTTTTTCCGCGAGCACGGCATACATTGCGGCCAGGTGCTGGCTACGAAGGAGAATTTTGCCGAGCGCCGGCATTATCTCAACCAGAAAAACTGTATGGACGCCATGCTCCGCCACGGAGTGGTGCCTATAGTGAACGAGAACGACACGGTGTCGATTACCGAGCTGATGTTTACCGACAACGACGAGCTGTCGGGGCTGATAGCCGCTATGATGAACGCCGACAAACTAATAATACTCAGCAATATCGACGGGCTATTTACCGGCAATCCCTCCGACCCGGCCTCGCAGCTGATCGAGCGCCTGGAGACGGCCGACGATCCCACGTGCTTTATAAGCTCGGCAAAGTCGAGCCTTGGCCGAGGAGGTATGGGATCCAAATGCCGCATTGCGCGCCGCGTTGCTGCCGAAGGCATCGAAGTGGTGTTAGGCAACGGCAAACGCGACGGCATAATACCCGCGCTTGCCGCCGTGGGCGAGCCATCGGTACCCTGCACGGTGTTTGTGGCCTCTGAGGCGGCGCCATCTGGCCTCAAGAAATGGATTGCCCACAGCGATTCATTTGCCAAGGGTTCCTTGTATGTGAATGCCGGGGCGGCTGAGGCCCTTATGCGCGGCGGTGCCAGTGTGCTGCCCCTGGGCGTGGAGCGTGTGGAGGGCGATTTTGAGGCCGAGGACATAGTGACTGTGCGCGCGCCCGACGGCCATGTGATTGCGTGGGGACGCGTCACTGCCGGTGCAACCGATGCCTGCGCCTTGGCAGGGCAGAGCGGCGCGAAGCCTCTGATCCATGCCGATTTCCTTTATGTAGACGAAACCATTAAATTCCGTGACAATGAGCTTGACAACTGACAACGACAATATATTCTGCAAGGCCCGCGAAGCTTCGCGGCAGATAGCCGCCATAGCCCCGGCGCGTACCGACGAGATACTGCGGGCGTTGGCTGATGCCGTGGAGGCACGGCAGGAGGAGCTGCTTAAAGCTAACGCGGCCGACTGCGCCGCTCTCGACCCCTCCGATTCCCGATACGACCGCCTTCTTCTCACGCCCGAACGTGTGGGCGCCATCGCCGACGGTATGCGCGAGGTGGCAGCGCTGCCCTCGCCCCTTGGCATAACCCTCGAAAGCTTCAAGCGGCCTAACGGCATGCTTGTGCGCAAGGTTTCTGTGCCGTTCGGCGTGATAGGCGTTATATTCGAGGCGCGGCCCAATGTGGTTTTTGATGTTTTTGCCTTGTGTTTCAAGGCAGGTAGCGCCTGTGCGCTGAAGGGCGGCCACGAGGCTGCCGCCACCAATGCCGCAGCCATAGCTATAATACGCGAAACTCTCGAGGCATCGGGTGTTCCTGCCGACAGCGCCATATTGCTGGGCAACAGCCGCGACGAGGCGCTTGCCATGCTGCGTGCGCGAGGCCTTGTCGACCTTGTGATTCCGCGTGGCAGCCGAGGCCTTATCGACTGGGTGCGCGAGAATGCTCAGGTGCCTGTTATAGAAACAGGCGCGGGCGTTTGCCATACGTATTTCCACTCCTCGGGCGACATTGCCACGGGGCGCGATATAATATTCAATGCCAAGACGCGCCGCGTGGGCGTCTGCAACGCCTTGGATTGTATGATAGTCGACCGTTCGCGCCTGTCCGATCTTCCTGCCATATGCTACCACCTCTCCGACCGCAATGTCGAGATATATGCCGACGAGGAGGCCTACGAGGCGCTGAAAGGTGCGTACCCGCTGTTGCATCGCGCTTCCGACGAGGATTTCGGGCGCGAATGGCTATCGCTCCGTATGAGCCTTAAGACAGTGGGGGATATAGACGAGGCGCTTGATTTCATAGCTGTCCACGGCTCGCAGCACAGCGAGTGCATAGTGGCGGAGAACCGCGATGCCACAGAACAGTTCCTCAACAATGTCGATGCCGCCTGTGTGTATGCCAATGTGTCGACGGCTTTTACTGACGGCGGACAGTTCGGCTTCGGTGCCGAGATAGGCATATCTACCCAGAAGCTGCATGCCCGTGGCCCTATGGCGCTGCGTGAGATTACGACGTACAAATACCTCGTTACCGGTGCAGGGCAGACACGTCCCTAAAAGTTTTTAACACCCTCTTAAAAACGCAGGCTGAAATCCTGCCTCGGCAGGTGGGGCAGGGCAGCGAACACAGCGCGGGAACTGTCGTTAGAGAAAGCCATTCCGTAGGAGTAGCGGCAGCGTAGTTCCGCAGCCCGTTCGATTGCATCGCGCCCTATCAGAAGGGCGTTGACAGGCTTTTCAATATATGCCGCAATGTCGGCCACGATAAAGTCGGCGTCGCAGTTCACTATTTCGGACTGCGGCGCTACTGTTTTTATTATCGCTGTGTAGCGCCCGGGATTGTGCGACATTATCATAATCCTTTCAGGCCTGAAAAAGGCGAGCAGGCGCACGAGCAGCCTCAGGTCCTTGTCCGAACCTGTGTGGCTGTAGGCGTAGTATGGCAGCGGCTGGCACAGCACCTCCGTTATGAACCGGTAAGCGAACGGCGAGTGTATGCCGAAGCCCTTGCTGTGCCGCCAACGCTTGTAATATGCCAGTACGCCCATCGGCAGAGGAGGCTTAGATGAGTTTGCGGCGTCGTGCCTCGGTGAACACGCCGGCACCAACGAGCAGATATATCAGAGTCACGCAGGCATAGGCAATGCCTGATGATGTTTTAATAGACTCGGGCGCGAATGTCATACTCACTTCGTGGCTGCCGGCAGGAAGTGCCAAGGCGCGGAGCACGTAGTTTACGCGGGCGAGTTCTGCCGGCTTGCCGTCGATAGCGGCGTGCCAGCCCCACGGGAAGTATATTTCGGAGAATACTCCCACGCCGCCGTTGGTTGTAGACACGTGGTATTTGAGTTCGTTAGGGGTGTACGAAGTCATATAGATGGTGTCGCCGGGTGCGAGCGACGGAGCCTCTTCGGGCAGCGCTCCGGCAAACTTGCGGTCGGCCACGGCGCTGCGTGCAAAGTCGAGGGTCGAAGCGTCGAGTGCTGCCATTTCGGCGTCTGCCCCGTCGACCCATACGAGGCTGTCTACCAGCCACGCGTTGCCGAGGGCGTCGGGGTTCTTGGCGAGCGGCTGCTCGGGGTCGCCCGTTATCACATAGCGGGCATTGAGCATGTCGGCCACCCGGTAGCCGGTGCGCAGGTCGTTGCCGAGCTGGCCTATGCGCGGGTCGGAAAGCACAGGCGAGCCGGGCATGTATCCGTAGCGCAGCACGGGCATCAGCTTGCGCTGTATGAGGTCTTCGTAGCGGTTGAGCTTGGCTGCGTGGTAGCCTCCGAGGGTGTGGTGGAAGTACGACCTGTCGGCGTTTTGGAATCCCGGTATGTCGAACACCCTGTATGTGCCGTCATTGTCGGCCAAGATGGCGCGGTCTATCTCGTCGGGGGTGAATGTTATCTCGCCTGCAGGGTCGGCCGGCCCGAAGGAGCTGTGCGACACATAGCGCTTGTCGGTCTGGTAAAGGTCGGTGAATATCAGCACTCCGAATGCGCCCGCAGCCACGCCGAGGCGCACGGCGCGCTTATAGAAAAGTATCATTACAAAGGCGCCAAGCGCGAGGAACAGCAGCGAACGCCAGCCGTCGGAACGCACCAAGCCATATCGCAGCGATGTTATGGCCTCTATGTTGGCCGGATTGGAGAGCGACAATTCATATACTGCGGCTGCAATCTGGTTGCTGTCGGCGCCGTTCTGCTCGTAGTACTGGGCAAGTTGCTGTTGCAGCTGCTCGGAGTATGCGCGGTCGGTATCGTTGATCGCTTCGCCGAAAGCGCCGGGAGCAGCCACGGCCACGAGCGCCACAAGCGCCGGAAGGCCGAATGCCACGAGAAGAGGCTTCTTGTACTTGCCCCACGCCGTCGCGCCGTCGCGCAAGAGTTGCGCCAGTGCGAGAATGGCCAGCAGGGGCATACAGAATTCAGCTACCACGAGAATGCTCTCTACGGCGCGGAATTTGTTGTACATCGGGAAGTTGTATATCATCAGGTCGGTGAGCCATTCGAGATTGTAGCCCAGCGACAGAAGCATCGACAGCACTGTGGCCGTGAGCAGGCCCCACTTGAGCGGCCCGCGAACGATAATACAGCCCAGAATGAAGAATACTACCACGAGCACACCCACATACACGGGACCGTTGGTACCTTCTGAGTTGTTGAAGTACTGCGACAGGTATTGAAGCAGCATCGAGGTAGAAGCGTTGTCGGCATATTCGGAGGCATCATCGAGCATAGCAAGGCTCATATGCTGCATAGAGCCTTGCTCGGGGCGTGCGGAGGCTCCGCCACGCACATTGGGTACCACGAGCGAGAACATCTCGGCCCGGCCGTAGCTCCAGCCCACTATGTCTGATTTGGCAAGGCCTCCTGTAGGCCGTTCTGTCGGAGCGCCGGTAGACGCTGTTTCCAACGGGGTGAGCTCGCTCTGGGTGCGTTTGGTTTCTTTGGCGTACTCATAGGTGTTGTATAGCGACGGGGCGTTGGCTCCGAGAGCGAGGACGCCGCATCCCAGGGCTATGGCAGAGGCTGCGAACCAGCTGCGCAGGCGCTTGCCGCGTATGGCTTCCACAAGGTAAGAAATGGCAAGAATGGCCATCGTCAGGCCGAAATAGTAGGTCATCTGCGGGTGGTTGGCGTTGAGCTGCAGCATGGCAAACAGCGCCAGCATGGCAGCTCCGGCCACATAGCGTCCGCGATAAAGCATTATGAATCCGGCAACAGTGGGCGGCACATAGCTGAGCGCCACGAATTTCCATATATGCCCGGCTCCTATTATGATTATGAAGTACGACGAGAATCCCCATGCGATGGAGCCTATCAATGCGTAGTACCATCGCATCTTAAGGGCGAAGAGCAGTATCAGGAATCCCGCCATCATCATGAATAGCAGGTTCGAAGGTGCGGGCAGCCCGAGTCCGTACACGGTGTTAATCCATGTAAAGAGGCTGTTCGAGGGGTAGCTCGGCGAAATCTGGAAGGTGGGCATGCCTCCGAAGAGGGCGTTTGTCCACAGCGCTTTCTCTCCGGTTTCTGCTTCGTAGGTCTGCGCCTCGTGGCCGTTTGCGGCGCCCTGCTGCATATCGGGTTGCCTCAGGCTGTTGCCCTCGAAATTGTCGGGGTAGAAAAAAGCCAGTGATATTATGGCCAGTACGGCCACTGATACAAAGAACCCCCACACCTGAGGCCTTGAGAGATATGCTTTGAGTCGTTCCATCATATTTTCCTTGCTAATAAGCCGCAAATGTACGAAAAAAAACCGAACCTCGCCTAAATCGTTGGTTTGTCGGGTTTGTGTTGTATATGACACGCCACCCCTTGGAGCCATAGGAATGGCGAGGGGTGGCGTGCGCACAGTTATATTTTTGCGGAGGGGCTTACTGCATGCCGCTCACGCTTACGGAGGGGTCGATTTTGGCAACGAGGCCCTGCAGCACCTTGCCCGGGCCGAGTTCTACGAACTCTGTGGCGCCGTCGGCAATCATGTTGCGGACGCTCTGTGTCCAGCGTACCGGGGCGGTGAGCTGAGCCACGAGGTTGGCCTTGATTTCGGCAGGGTCGGTGTGGGGCAGCGCGTCCACGTTCTGGAACACGGGGCATACCGGGGTGTGGAACTCGGTAGCTTCGATAGCTGCAGCGAGTTCTGCGCGGGCAGGCTCCATGCAGGGCGAGTGGAAGGCGCCGCCTACTTTGAGCTTGAGGGCGCGTTTGGCTCCTGCGGCCTTGAGGGCCTCGCAGGCAGCGTCGATAGCCGCTACCTCGCCGGAGATAACAAGCTGTCCGGGGCAGTTGTAGTTGGCGCAGACCACCGTGCCTTCGATACCGGCGCAGATTTCCTCAACCTTTTCGTCGGGGAGGGCGAGGACTGCCGCCATGGTCGATTCGGTGAGCTCGCAGGCTTTCTGCATTGCGCGAGCGCGGGCAGCCACGAGGCGGAGGCCGTCTTCAAAGCTGAGTGCTCCGGCAGCCACGAGCGCTGAAAATTCGCCCAAGGAGTGGCCGGCAACCATGTCGGGCTGGAAGTCGGCACCGAGGCTCTTGGCCAAAAGCACTGAGTGGATAAAGATGGCCGGCTGAGTTACGGCGGTCTGGCGGAGGTCTTCGTCGGTACCGGCGAACATAAGGTCGGTGATGGAGAATCCGAGTATCTCGTTGGCTTTTTCAAAGAGGGCGCGGGCTTCGGCGTTGTTGTCGTAGAGGTCTTTGCCCATGCCTACGAATTGCGCTCCCTGGCCCGGGAATACATATGCTTTCATTATGGTTGGTTTATAAATTACCTTAAAAACTCAGCAAAGTTAGGGATTTTCGGTGAATTATGCCTAACTTTACACATCAAAACAACCGAATCATGCACACACTCCTGCTCATACCCCTCTTTATTGGTAATCTCCGTGGCTGGGAATGGCTTATAATATTCCTTGCCATACTTCTTCTTTTCGGCGGCCGCAAGATTCCTGAGCTGATGCGAGGCCTCGGAAAGGGCATACATTCGTTCCGCAAGGGTATGCAGGAAGCCAAGGAGGAGCTTAACAAGCCTCTCGACAGCGACGAGCAGCCCAAGGCTCCGGGTGCGGCTGCAAGTGACGAGCCACGCGGCAAAGACCGCGATTAACCCACCCCCTGTCCGGCCGTGGCAGACAAGGAATCGACTTTCTGGGACCATCTCGACGCCCTGCGCCGGGTGCTTGTGCGCGTGGTGGCTGTGGTGGCCGTTCTCGGCGTGGGCGCATTTGTGGCTATGCCGTGGATTTTCGACAATGTGATAATGGCGCCGTGCAGCCCGTCGTTCCCCGTCTATGAGTTGTTCGACCGTATTGCGGGGCAGACTACTGCCGACGGCTTCGAGGTCGATGTGGTAAGCCTCGAGCTTGCCTCGCAGCTGTTTGTGCATCTCTCGGCTTCGTGCTGGGTGGCTCTGATTGTCGGATTTCCAGTGGTCATATACCTGCTGTGGGGCTTTGTGGCTCCCGGGCTTTATGAACACGAGCGCCGTGGCATCACCCGTGCGTTCTTTTTCGGCAATGTCATGTTCTATCTCGGTGTTGCCGCAGGCTATTTCCTTATATTTCCGCTCACGGTGAGGTTCCTTGCCGATTACAGGCTTAGCGAAGCCATACGGCCTATCGTGTCGCTGGATTCCTATATGGATAATTTCTTTACGCTCCTGCTTATGATGGGAGCCGTGTTCGAGCTGCCGTTGCTCGCGTGGCTCTTGGGCAAGATGGGAGTGCTGCGGCGCGATTTCTTCGGCCGCTACCGGCGTCACGCCATCGTGGCGCTTCTGGTGGTTGCCGCCCTGATAACTCCTACCGGCGATCCGTTTACCTTATTTATAGTATTCATACCTATCTACACCTTGTGGGAGGCCTCCGCGCGCCTTGTGCCGGCCTCGGACAAGAGATTACCATGAAACATCCTCTTCCCCGTATCGGGCTTCTCGCCCGCGTGGCAATAGCGATAGTTCTCGGCATAGCTGCCGGAATGGTGCTGCCTGTATGGGCGGCGCGCTGCTTTGCCACTTTCAATTCCTTGTTCAGCTCTTTTCTGGGCTTTGTGATTCCGCTGCTTATCGTGGGGTTTGTGGCACCTGCCATTGCCGACATAGGGCGTAGAGCCGGCGCCATGCTGCTTGCCACCGTGGCCATATCATATCTGATGACGTTCGGCTCCGGCGCGCTTGCATATGTGACTGCCAATTTCGCATTTCCGTCGCTTATAGAGCCTGACGCCTATATTGCCGCTACAGGTGGCTCGGTGGCCGGTCCTGATGCTTTTTTCAATATCGAGATAGAGCCGTTGATGACCGTCACGGCATCGCTGGTGCTTGCCTTCGTGCTTGGCTTCGGCTGTGCCGTACTGCCCTTGGCTCGCACTCTCAAGAGCCTGCTCGAAGATTTCCGCACTGTCATAAATCTCGTGATAGGCAGGGCGATAGTTCCTCTGCTGCCGCTTTATATCTTCGGTATATTCATGGGTATGACGATGGCCGGTACTGTCGGCTCGATACTGTCGACATTTATCAAGATAATAGTCGTTATTTTTGCTCTCCACATAGGTGTGCTTGTGCTGCAGTATTGTGTGGCATCGGCGTTTTCGCGCCGCAATCCGTTCAAGGCCTTGGCCACTATGATGCCGGCTTATTTCACGGCTCTTGGCACGCAGTCGTCGGCTGCGACCATACCTGTGACGCTCGAGCGCACTGTCGCCATGGGCGTCAATCGCGATATCGCGGGTTTCACCGTGCCGTTGTGCGCAACTATCCATATGTCGGGTTCGACGCTTAAGATAGTGTCCTGCGCCATGGCGCTTATGGTTCTCCACGGCATTCCTTACGACTTCGGTATGTTTGCCGGGTTCATAGCCATGCTCGGCATCACCATAATAGCGGCTCCCGGTGTTCCCGGAGGTGCTATTATGGCTTCGCTCGGCCTGCTGAGCGGTATGCTCGGTTTTTCCGATGCGGACAATGCCATGATGATAGCCCTCTACATAGCTATGGACAGTTTCGGCACCGCCTGCAACATTACCGGCGACGGAGCCATTGCCCAGATAGTGGAGAGAGTCTTCCGCCGGCCTACGACTTTTGGAACTCTGTAGGCGACATTCCGGTGAGATGCTTGAAGTACTTGCCGAATGACGACTGGTTCGAGAAGTTGAGCGCGTAGGCCACCTGCTGAATGTTTTTGCCAGAGAAGCGGAGCAGGTTCTTGGCTTCCGTAATCACGAAGTGGTCGATCCACCGGGCGGCCGAGCGTCCTGTGGCCTCCTTGACAAGCAGCGACAGGTACTTGGGCGATATGAAC
This sequence comes from uncultured Muribaculaceae bacterium, assembly GCA_910579035.1. GTDB lineage: Bacteria > Bacteroidota > Bacteroidia > Bacteroidales > Muribaculaceae > CAG-873. The sequence continues at coordinate 55,286 of CAJTSR010000007.1, forward strand.
AGCTGGGAGGCGTAGAAGTTTACGGAGCGCTCGCGGGTGAAGTGCATATGCACAAGCCTCATAAAATCCTGCACATAGCTGCTGCGCCTCGGCGCCGAGCTTTCGGCCACGCTTACCTCGGCACGTTTGTAGACAAGCACCATTATGTGGTAGAACAATGCCGCCGCCAGATTGCTCAAAATATGGCGGTTGAGCTGCAGGTTGAATTTGTCGCTCATCACAGAGTGCATCAGCCCGAAATAACGAAGCAGCACAGGCAGTTCGCGTTCCTTTACCTCCAGCACGGGAGTCGGGCGTTCCTGCAGGGGAGTTATGGATATCGACGAGAACGATATGTTGATGTTCTGCACGAAGCTCGACGACATCGCCACGATATATGTTTCGGCCTCGCGCCAGTTGTCGGAGTGCAGGTTTATCAGAGAGCCGTGAGGCGCCACAAGCATCGATGGTTTGTCGATAACGAACTCGTCGGAATTGAATTTGACGTTAATAGTCCCTTTCACGAAGAGAAAACAAATCAGACCGTCGACCCGGCGGTGCATCATCTCGAGGCTTTCGAGCTGCTTGCTCAGCTCCGAATCGAGATGCACGTACACGCACGAATCCTCTATGCGGCTGTAGTCGGCCGATATCCTTTCAAGGCGCTCAAAGCCTTGGCGAATTACTTCCTCCATATGGTGGTATGTGTGTTGACTTTCAGATTGTGCGCCAAAATTACAAAAAGATTCGCAAACCCACTGCCAAAATTCCCAATTGCACCAATATCCTATCCGTTTGCACCAATCGCCCGCATCCTCCCCGCCGATCAATCCGAAAATCCCTCCCCGTGGCGAAATGCGCGTGGTGTAAAAATAAATTTAGTTGCTTTTGCGCCCTACTTATTCGTATCTTTGGCTAATCGCCTTAGACTCACGCTCGGCAAAATCAAATAAGAATATTTGTTTTTGCGCTCGACTTATTCGTATCTTTGCAATCCATACCAATCAGATATGACAATATAATTATTAGGAAATTGAAAGTTCATTATATCCGGCATATAAATACAGTTGCCTATAGTGGTAAAATATTTGTTTTGGTTTGGGATACAAATAATTTAAGATATTATGAGGCGTCAATATAATCTTGGATTCATCTCAGACGATGACATTTATGAGCATGTAAAGCGAACGGTTGAGTCTTATCGTCGTGATATTACGTTGCTACAGTTTAACGAAAACATTGTAGATCCAATCAAACTGACATTTGATTCCAAAGTATATGGCAAATCCATCAGGGAAGCAATTGAAGATGAATGTTTTCGCCAAATAGATAAATCGAATACCAATAAGATTGGGTATTTCCATCAGTATCTGTTTCACTATGCCGGGAATGGATGGGTTGTGCCCAAAGAGGGCTTTGATGTGGAAAATCCGGATTTGCATATATTTGTAGAGCTTAAAAATAAACATAATACGATGAATTCTGCATCTTCACAAAAAACGTATATGAAGATGCAGGCTAAATTGCTTGATGATGATGAGGCGACGTGTTATCTTGTAGAGGTTATATCCAAGAAATCAAAAGATGAGATTTGGAAAATGACTCTCGACAAGCAACCCCGTTCTCATAAGAAAATTCGGCGTATGTCGATGGATAAGTTCTATGAACTGGTCTTCGGTGACAGTATGGCGTTCTACAAACTTTGTATGGCGCTTCCTATTATTATTGAGGATGTAGTGAATGAGAATAAAAATCTTGCTCTGTCCAATTACGTGTATGAAGAACTTGCAAAGGAACACGCAGATCTTCTTACAGCTCTGTATCTTCTTGCGTTTTCGACTTACGAAGGTTTTGAAAGCCTGAATAAATAACCTGAATAAATAATATGTCGCATAGAGTAATTTCGTTAAATAATTTTTCAGATTTATTGGGCGTTTCCAGAGCAACTGTGGAAGCGTGGGTGCGCAAAGGCAAGCATATAGTGCACATTGATGATTCCGGTCGTAGATTCTTTTATCTTGAGGAATTAGTCGGTGTCCCTGAGATTGATGCAATGCTTAACACCAATTGGGAGCAGGAGACGATAGTTTCTCCGTCTGCGGTTTATAACTCTGTTGAATTATTTGCAGGGGCCGGAGGCTTGGCTTTGGGTATGGAAAAAGCTGGGTTCAACCACGTGTTATTGAACGAATTTGATAAATTTGCGTGTCAGACACTCCGTGCTAATCGCCCAAATTGGAATGTGGTTGAAGGAGATATACATAATATTGATTTTAGTCCTTATGAAGGCAAGGTGCATTTTCTTTCAGGGGGCTTTCCATGTCAGGCATTCTCTTATGCGGGCAAGCGACTTGGCTTTGAGGAAACTCGTGGTACATTATTCTTTGAGATGGCGCGAGCTATAAAAGAAATTCAACCATTGGTTTTTATGGCTGAGAATGTCCGAGGTCTGTTGGAACATGACAATGGGAGGACTTTGGCTACGATTAGAAATGTGATTGCTGAATTGGGATATACTTTGGTTGAGCCGCGAGTTCTTAGGGCGATTCAATATAATGTTCCTCAAAAAAGAGAACGTTTGATTCTGATTGCTATTCGCAATGATATTTCAAGCCATGTGTCTTTTGAGTGGCCAGATGTGTGTTGTGATGTGCGGACATTGAGAGATGCCTTTTTTAAAGGTGCGCTATATGACAAAGATGTGCCGTCCTCGGACGGTCAACAATATCCGCAGTCCAAGAAACGCGTCATGGAGCTTGTGCCTGAAGGCGGTGACTGGCGAGATCTTCCTGAAGATGTAGCAAAAGATTATATGAAAGGAAGTTATAATCTTGGGGGCGGGAAGACAGGAATGGCAAGGCGCCTTTCTATGGATGAGCCAAGTTTGACGTTAACTTGTGCTCCGGCGCAAAAGCAGACAGAAAGGTGTCATCCTGTTGAAACACGGCCTCTCTCTGTGCGTGAATATGCGAGGATTCAGACTTTCCCTGATGAATGGACTTTCTGCGGCAATCTATCAGCACAATATAAACAGATTGGGAATGCTGTTCCTGTGAATTTATCTTGGGCAATAGGCCGTTCTTTGATTCGCCTTTTCAATCAAATTGAATCGATGGGCTTGATTCGTCCTGCAGAATATTTGCCATCCCGTCCTAAAACAGTGTTGCATGGGATTTTTGAAGGTATGGTATGCGAAGGAACTATCAAATACGAAAATCAATCTGATGTTAATTAGCGCGTTGCTTTAAGTGGCGAAATGCGCGGGAAAATGGCGGTGGTGGGCGGGAAATTTTGTATCTTTGCCGTTTGAAAACCAACCGGTAGAAAGAAATGGATCTTTATACACAAATCGAGGCCGACATCAAGGCCGCGATGCTTGCCAAAGACAAGGTGCGCCTGCAGGCTCTGCGGGGCATAAAGAAAGAATTTATAGAAGGTAAAACCGCTCCCGGCGCCAATGGCGAGCTGTCGGACGAGGCTGCTATGAAAATCCTCGTCAAGATGGCCAAGCAGCGCCGTGAGAGTGCCCGCATATATCAGGAACAGAACCGTCCGGAGCTTGCCGAGACAGAGCTTGCCGAGGTTGCCGTGATTGAGGCATATCTGCCCAAGGCTTTGTCGGAAGAAGAGCTTGAGGCAGAGCTGAAGGCCATCATAGCACAAGTTGGCGCTTCGTCGGCTGCCGAGATGGGCAAGGTGATGGGCGTGGCCACCAAGGCTCTTGCCGGACGTGCCGACGGCCGCGCTATCTCGGCCAAGGTGCGCCAGCTGCTTAGCTAAGCGGTCGGGTGGTTAAGTGAACAAGTGGTTATGTGGTCAGGTGGTCAGGTGGCTGAGTGACTATGTGGCTATGTGAAAAGATTATTTAATACTACAAAAGGAATGCTTACCTTACAACAGATAAAGGCCGACCCGCGATTTATCGTAGAGCGTCTGGCCGTGAAAGGTTTCGACGGCGAGAAGCCCGTCAACCGCGTGCTCGCTCTCGACGATATACGTCGTGGCCTGCAGCTTAAAAACGATAATGCCGCCGCCGAGCTCAAGCGTATGGCCGACAGCATAGGCCGCGCCATGAAGGAAGGCCGCCGCGAGGACGCAGAGGCAGCCAAGGCTTCCGTGGCCGTGCTCAAAGAAGAGCAAAAGGCTATAGCCGAAGAACTTGCCCGCACCGAAGAGGCTATTACTGCCGAACTTCTCAATATACCCAATATTCCCTGCGGGGGCGTGCCCGAAGGAAAGACTGCCGCCGACAATGTGGTGGAAGCCACCGGAGGCCATATGCCCGACCTCGGCCCCGACGCGCTTCCGCACTGGGATCTGGCCAAAAAGTACCGTCTGATCGACTTCGACCTCGGTGTGAAGATAACAGGCGCGGGTTTCCCCGTATACCTTGGCAAGGGTGCGAAGTTGCAGCGTGCCCTCATTCAGTTCTTCCTCGATCAGGCTTCGGAGGCCGGTTATCTCGAAGTGCAGCCTCCCTACGTGGTAAACGAGGCGTCGGGCTACGGCACGGGCCAGCTCCCCGACAAGGAAGGACAGATGTACTTCGTGACCGAGGATAAGTTCTACCTTATTCCGACTGCTGAGGTGCCTGTGACAAACATCTACCGAGATGTTATTCTGCCTGCCGACAGCCTCCCGGTAAAGAATTGCGCCTACTCGGCCTGCTTCCGTCGCGAGGCCGGCAGCTACGGCAAGGACGTGCGCGGCCTCAACCGTCTGCACCAGTTCGACAAGGTTGAGATAGTGCGTATCGAAAAGCCCGAAAATTCTTACGCCGCCCTTGAGGAGATGAAGGCTCACGTGCAGGGCCTTCTTGAAAAGCTCGGCCTGCCTTGGCACATACTGCGCCTGTGCGGCGGCGATATGAGCTTCACATCGGCAATTACCTTCGACTTCGAGGTATACTCCGCCGCTCAGGAGCGCTGGCTTGAGGTTTCCTCTGTATCCAACTTTGAAACCTATCAGGCAAACCGCCTCAAATGCCGCTACCGTGGCGAGGATAAAAAGACGCACCTCTGCCATACTCTGAACGGCTCGGCCCTCGCCCTGCCGCGCATCATGGCCGCCCTGCTGGAGAACAACCAGACTCCCGAGGGCATAGTGGTGCCCGAATGCCTGCGCAAGTATACAGGATTCGATATCATCAACTAAGGGTCGCTCCTGCTTGTTATAGAACAATAACAGGCATTAAACGCCCTCAAAGAAAACATTATGGAATCTACCCGCCAAGCAAAAATTTCGCGCCTGCTACAGAAGGAACTCAGCGAGATATTCCGCCGTCAGACAGCCAAGACCCACGGCGTGATAGTGTCGGTGAGCGCCGTGCGCGTTTCGCCCGACCTGTCGATAGCCAAGGCATACCTTTCGGTATTCCCTTCGGAACAGGCTCCCGCCGTGATGGAGAATATAAACAAATCGCGCCAGACCGTGCGCTACGAGCTGGCCCAGGTGGTTCGCCACCAGCTCCGCAAGGTGCCCGAGCTACAGTTCTATCTCGACGATTCGCTCGATTATATCGACAATATCAACTCGCTGCTCGAGAAGTAGCCGCCAGTACCGGCCAATGCTCGCGCTCCGCATCGCCTTACGCTATCTTTTTGCGAAGAAATCGCATCGCGCCGTCAACGTTATCTCCGTGATATCGTTGGCGGGCGTTGCTGTTGCCACTATGGCCATCGTGGTGGTGCTGTCGGTATTCAACGGCTTTTCCGATCTTGCCCATACTCGCCTCGGGCGCATAGACCCCGATTTTAAGGCCGTGGTAAAGGTAGGCAAGGTGTTTGCCGGGGCTGATTCCGTGGCAGTGGCATTGTCGGGAATAGAGGGCGTGGCATGGGCCAGCCCCACGTTGCAGGAGCGTGCCCTTCTTGTGGCCGGGGATGCCCAGATGCCGGTGAGGGTCACCGGCTCCGACCCCGGTGCCTACGGCGCGCCGGATCTTTCGCCTGTGATAATCGACGGCGCATATGCTATGGAGGCGCACGTCGGCGCCGACACGTTGGCTGCCGCGCAGCTGTCGGTGGGTGTGGCGCTCCACACAGGCCTGCGCCCTGGCGGAATGTCGGCGGCGGTGCTGTATGCTCCGCGGCGTGTGGGCCGCATCAACCCTGCCAACCCTGCGGCGGCATACCGCCGGTTGCCGGTGGCTGTGAGTGCTGTTTTCCAGATAGACCAGCCGGAGTATGACAACGACTGCGTGACAGTGCCGCTCGACGCGCTGAGGCGCCTGCTCGAATACCGCGCCGACGAGGCCTCGGCCATAGACATAGGCCTTGAGCCGGGTGCCGACGCTGCCCGTGTGGCGTCCGATATCGGAGCGATGCTTGGCGACGGATTCGATGTGTTGTCGCGCGAGCGCCAGCAGGCCGACACCTTCCGTATGATTTCAGTCGAGAAGTGGATTACCTTCCTCATGCTCGTGTTCATACTCGTTGTGGCCTCATTCAACATCGTGTCCACACTATCGCTTATGGTGATTGAGAAGCGCTACGACATGGCAACTCTGCGTTCGCTCGGGGCATCGCGCTCCACGGTGCGGCGGGTGTTCATAGCCGAAGGCTGGCTGATAACGGCAGTCGGAGGCCTTGTGGGCATAGCGCTCGGAGTGGGATTGTCGCTGTTGCAGGAGCGCTTCGGCCTGATAAGGCTCGACGGCGACCCGGCAGCACTGTCGGTGGAGGCCTACCCTGTGCGCCTCGAATGGGGCGATGTGGGCATGGTGCTTGCCACCGTCGTGGTGGTGGGCTTCGCCATAGCGCAGTTATCCCGTTTATTTACCCGTAAAATAGATTGAAACCACGATGCAGACAGTACTGTTTCACGAAACTGTTTTCGGCCCGATACATTCGCGGCGGCTCGGGGCGTCGCTCGGCATAAACCTGATGCCTAACGATGGCAAGATATGCTCTTTCGACTGCCTCTACTGCGAGGCCGGCTATAACGCGCAAGGCGCCGGAACGAGCGGACTGCCCGCGCGAGAAGAAGTGCGGGAACTCCTCGAGGCCAAGCTACAGCAGCTCAAGGCCGACAATGCCCCGCTCGACGTGATAACATTCTCTGGCAACGGAGAGCCGACCTTGCACCACCATTTCGCGGAAATTATCGACGACACCATTGCCTTGCGCGACAAGTATTTCCCCGCCGTGAAGATAAGCGTGCTTACCAACTCCACGCGCATATCGCGTCCGGAGGTGGCGGCGGCTCTGCGCAAGGTCGATAACAACATTCTCAAACTCGACAGCGCCTTCGACAGCACTGTGCGCCTGCTCGACCGTCCGGCGCCGGGTTACTCCGTGGAGCGCACTATCGAGAGTCTTGCGTCGTTCGGGCGCCAGGGTATCATACAGACCATGTTCACCCGCGGTGAGCATCGCGGCGAGCCTGTTGACAATACCACAGATGCCGAGGTCGACGCCCTTATCGACGCCTACCGCCGCATAGCTCCGGGCGAAATAATGATTTATACTATCGACCGTCCCACGCCCGAAACATCGCTGCAGCGCATACCGCGCGCCGAACTCGACGTCATAGCCGACAAAATCCGCCGCGCCACAGGCATAGAGGTGCAGGTGAGCGGTTGAGTTTTTGTGCGAAAAACATTATCTTTGCAGCATATGAGCCGCGAGCCACGAATACTGTGGGCCGATGACGAAATCGACCTCCTCAAGCCCCACCTGCTGTTTCTCAGGAACAAGGGCTACGAGCTTGTCACTGCCAATAACGGACGCGACGCGCTCGACATGGCCTTTGCCGAGCCTTTCGACCTTATTATCCTCGACGAGAACATGCCGGGACTTACCGGACTCGAAACTCTCTCGGAACTGAAGCAGCGCCTGCCTCAGACGCCCGTGATTATGATTACCAAGAGCGAGGAGGAAAATATTATGGATCAGGCTGTGGGTAGCAAGATTGCCGACTATCTCATAAAGCCTGTCAATCCCAATCAGATTCTGATAGCGATAAAAAAGCACCTGCATTCGGCGTCGTTGGTGCAGGAGAAGGCCACACGCGACTATCGCGAGGAGTTCGGCGAGCTTGGCTCGCTGATTAATACCGCCGACAGTATCGACGACTGGTATTCTCTCTACGAGCGTCTTGTGTTCCGCGAGATGGAGCTTGCCGGAGCCGGCACAAATATGGACGAACTGCTCGCCATACAGAAGAAAGAGGCCAACTCGGAGTTTTACAAATGGGTTAAGCGTAATTATTCCTCGTGGATGGACTCCGACGGCGCCCCGCTGATGAGTCCGCAGGTGCTTCCCAAGACAGTCTTCCCGATGCTCGACGCAGGCGAAAAGGTGTTTTTCATACTTATCGACAACTTCAGGCTCGACCAGTGGCGTACCATCAAGCCCGTGCTTGCCGAATATTTCAATATCGACGAAAGCCTGTATACCTCTATCCTGCCCACGGCCACGCAGTATGCCCGAAACGCCATATTCTCCGGCCTGATGCCGGCGCAGATAGAGAAAATGTTCCCCGAACTGTGGGTTGACGAGGATTCGGAAGAAGGAAAAAATATCAACGAGTCACCGCTGATATCCACATTGCTGGAGCGTTACCGACGCCGCAATGCTTTTTCGTATAGCAAGATAAACGACGGTGCCGGAGGCGAGCGCCTTCTGCGCGAGTTTGGCCGATTGGAGGCAAACGACCTCAATGTGATAGTGTTCAACTTCATTGATATGATGTCGCATGCCCGCACCGAGTCGAAGATGATTCGCGAACTTGCCTCTACCAATGCCGCATACCGCTCGCTGACAGAGGCGTGGTTCCGTCATTCGTCGGCTCTCGAAATATTCCGCCGTATAGCCGAGAAAGGCTACAAGATAGTGCTCACCACCGACCACGGCACCATCAGGGTCGATAATCCCGTGAAGGTGATGGGCTATAAGAACACCAATACGAACCTGCGATACAAGCTCGGCAAAAACCTGGCATACAATCCCAAGCAGGTGTATGAGATAAAGCAGCCGCAGCAGTTCGGACTGCCGTCGCCCGGTGTGGCCTCGGCGTATATATTCGCTGCTCCGGGCGACTTCTTCGCCTATCCCAACAACTATAACTACTACGTGCAATATTACGACGGGACTTTCCAGCATGGCGGAATCTCGATGGAGGAGATGCTTGTGCCGCTGATCAGCCTGTCGCCAAAACACATTCTTGTATGAAAACAATAGAAATCCCTTCGCTTGAGGCTCTTCCCGAAGCCGCCCGCAGCTTTGCAGCCCTTATGGGTGATAACACGGTATTCGCTTTCTACGGCGATATGGGAGCCGGCAAAACCACTTTTATAAATGCGCTGTCTGAAGCTCTCGGCGTTGAGCCGGGCGAAACGGCCTCGCCTACTTTCGCGCTTATCAACGAGTACCGTTCCGACACTACCGCCGAACTGATATATCACTTCGATTTCTACCGCATCGAAGACCTCGAAGAAGCCCTTGAACTCGGTATCGAGGACTATTTCGACTCAGGCGCGGTGTGCCTCATTGAATGGCCCGAGCGCATAGCTGCCGCCCTGCCTGCCGATACTGTGACGGTGCGAATAAGCGTCAACGACGACGACAGCCGAACCCTTACCATCAGCGAATGATGACGCCTGAGCCTCTGTGGCTCGACAGCTGTGGCTCGACCAACACCGAGCTTGCCGCGATGCCCGATGCTCCGCACGGCTTTGTGGTGGCGACGCGCGAGCAGACCGCCGGGCGCGGGCAGCGCGGAAACACATGGGAGGCACAACCCGGAGCCAATCTCACGTTCTCGCTCCTGCTGAGGCCGGGCGGAATACCGGCGGCGCGCCAGTTTGAAATGTCGATGCTTGTTTCGCTCGGCATTGCCGACGCGCTCGACGGCCTGCTTGCCGAGAGCGGCTGCGCTGAGCGCATAGCCATCAAGTGGCCCAACGATATTTATATTGGCGACCGCAAGCTGTGCGGCATACTCATAGAGAACTCGCTTGCCGGCAGCGCCATAGGCCGTGCCATTGCGGGCATAGGCATCAACGTGAATCAGAGGCGCTTCCTGAGCGATGCTCCAAACCCTGTGTCGCTTGTCGAGTTTACGGGGCGCGAGCTTCCACTGGAAGAAACGCTGGAAAAGGTTGTTGGCGCCATAGTGGGAGAAATCGACCGCTACGGCTCGGACGGTGACGGCGAAGCGCTTACCGGGCGCTATATGGCCCGGCTGTGGCGTCGCGACGGCCAATGGCCTTTCCGCGAGCCGGGCGGAGCGGTATTCACGGCCTCCATCGAGGCCGTGGCGCCCGACGGCACCCTCACCCTGTCGAACGGCCGCTCCTACGCCTTCAAAGAAGTCGCCTTCGTGCTATAGTTTATTTCGTTAAAAGCTTGTGTATAACAACTTTTTCTTTTATCTTTGCGTTTGAATACAAACCACAGAACTAAAAGAAGATAATGAGCCTGTTTAAAAAGCCGTCAACAAAGGGCAGCAAGAAGTTTCAGGTCGCCTGTACCGCTAAAGACAAGCAGCCTCTGAAAATCAAGCTTTCGCTTGTTACTTCGGAGGAACGCGAAAAATATCGTGTGCCTGTTTACGACTACATTCTTTGATGCGGCGGGCGCTCAACTCATATAAAGCATATAAAATAATGCGGAGCAGGGATACATCTACGCTTCGCATTATTTCTTTATGGAAATTCAAATCTACAAAGAGCAATAAGTGGTATATAGTTGAGGTTGAGGAATTTCCATTTCATTTTTACGGTTTGAAATTTTATTACAAAGGCGTATCTCTTAGCAAGAACCGATATTCCCTCTTGACGAATGACTATGAGCCTCGTACAATCGTAATGTCGTGTATCAACATTATGCGTAAATATTACGATTGCGACCCTTGTGCCTCTTTTGGATTTGTTGCTGCAAACGACCTTCCCGGCAATGATAATCCCGAAGAGCCAAACAAGCGTTTTCGTTTTTATCGCCGTATGATGCTTACAATGTTTAGTCCCAGGGTGTTTGTGCAGTATGCAGATATTTCAAATTCAGTATATATGCTTGTCAATAGGGAAATGCTTGACAGAGGAGAGGTTTCAATACCGACCATTGAAGCAGCGCTGTCAAGTTTGTATGTTGGCGATTACAGTCTTTTTAGTGACTGAATTTTTCGATTCGTTTGGCAGCGATAAAAACGCGGTAATTGTGGTTAAAATATTATAATTAATGCTTAATAAGATTAAAAAGGAGCGGGCGTTTGCGTATGGCGCGGGCGGGGACTTGCTTTTTGCCTAAAAATTAAGTAATTTTGCACTATATCTTCGAGAGAGGAGGGGGCGGGGCGCTTCCTCCTCTTCGTTTAGGCCTAAATTTTGCATGATAGATAAAGAATTGCTTGTCAAGACGGTTATCGAAGCCATCAGTGGTACCGACCTTTTTCTGGTCGAAGCCAAGGTGGGTTCGTCGAACGACATAAATATAGAGATAGATTCAGCGAGCGGTGTCGATATCGACACCTGTGCCCGCATAACCCGCCGCATAGAAGAGGTTTTCGACCGCGAAGCCGAGGATTACAGCCTCGAAGTAGGCTCGGCCGGCCTTACATCGCCTTTCAAGGTGCGCCGCCAGTACGAGAAGAACGTGGGCAACGATGTTGAAGTGCTCACTTCCGACGGCCGCAAGCTCCACGGCGTGCTCGAGTCTGTCGAGCCGGGCGAGAGCGATACCGACGTGGCCTTCGTGGTCACCGTGCCTGTAAAGGTGAAGGAGCCGGGTGCCAAACGCCCCGTTGTCCGTATGGAGCCGCAGCAGCTCAGCTCGGGCGCGTGCAAGTATGTGCGCTACGACATAAAATTCTGATTAATAAATACCACACGAAATAAGAAATAATTCCCGCAATAGCAATGGCAAAGAAAGAGGAAACTCCCAATATGGTCGAACAGTTTGCCGAGTTCAAAGAACTTAAGAACATCGACAAGACCACAATGATTAGCGTGCTCGAAGAGTCGTTCCGAAACGTGCTGGCAAAAATGTTCGGCACCGACGAGAACCTCGACGTGATTCTCAACCCCGACAAGGGCGACGTGCAGATTTTCCAGAATCTCGAAGTCGTGCCCGACGGAGAGGTGGAGAACCCCAACTTGCAGATATCGCTGTCCGACGCGCGTGCCGACGACGACCCCGAGGCAGAGGTTGGCGAGGAGCATACCCGCGAAATCATATTCGAGAAGTTCGGCCGCCGCGCTATCCTCAACCTGCGCCAGACACTCCAGAGCCGTATCCTTGACTTGCAGAAGGAAGCCATCTACAATAAGTTCAAGGAGCTTGAAGGCGAGCTTGTGACAGGCGAGGTGTACCAGACATGGAGCCGCGAAACGCTGCTCCTCGACGACGAGAAAAACGAGCTTCTCCTGCCCAAGAGCGAGTCCATACCCGGCGACTTCTTCCGCAAGGGCGAAACCGTGCGCGCCGTCATTGCCAATGTCGACAATAAGAACAACAACCCCAAGATTACCGTTTCGCGCACCAACGAGGCCTTCCTCCGCCGCCTGTTCGAGCTTGAGGTTCCAGAAGTTCACGACGGCCTGATCAATATCCGCGCCGTGGCCCGCATACCGGGAGAGCGCGCCAAGATTGCCGTTGAGAGCTACGACGACCGTATCGACCCCGTTGGCGCCTGCGTGGGTGTCAAAGGTTCCCGAATCCACGGTATCGTGCGCGAGCTCCGCAACGAGAACATCGATGTAATCAACTATACTTCCAATCCCTCCCTCTTCATACAGCGCGCTTTGTCGCCCGCACGTATCTCCACTATCCGTCTTGACGAGGAAGCAAAGAAGGCCGAAGTGTTCCTGCGTCCCGAAGAGGTGTCGCTGGCTATCGGCAAGAACGGCCACAACATCAAGCTGGCCACCATGCTTACCGGCTACGAAATCGACGTATACCGCGATACCGAGATGATTTACGAGGACGATATCTTCCTTGACGAATTCCGCGACGAAATCGACGCATGGGTTATCGACGCCCTTAAGAACATAGGTTGTGTCACCGCCAAGAGCGTGCTCAACACCCCGCGCCAGACACTCCTCGACAAGTCGGACCTCGAAGAAAGCACCATCGACGAAGTACTCGAAGTGCTCCGCCGCGAATACGAGGAAGAAGAGGACGAAGAAACTCCCGCAGAGGCATAACCCGTCAGTCGGGAGCCTCTTTGACAACTCTCCTTGACGCTCCCGCAGTGTAATACTGGCGAATAAAGACACCTCATCCACTTCCCGTAACCCCACATTTAGAAAAAGGACCAACACAATATATGGCGAAAACGAAAATAAGTAAAGTAGCAAAAGACCTTAACGTATCGGTGCCGACCGTTATCGAGTTTTTGCGCACAAAAAACATCGAAATCGACGACAATCCCAATACCCGGATAGAGGATGAGGTTGTAAACCTCCTTATGGGAGCTTTCAAGAGCGACAAAGACCTTAAGAACCGTTCTACCGCTTTCAGCAACGAACGTAAGGAAAGCAAGGTGCGCACCGCTCCCATAGCTCCTGCCGAGCCGGCTCCCGCCCCTGTTGAAGAGGTGAAGGCCGCCCCCGTGGCCGGGCCCCACATTCTTGGCAAGCTCGAGCTTGACGCCAACGGCAACCCCGTGGTGCGCCGTCCTCAGGAAGCCCCCAAGGCCGAGGCTCCGAAGCCTGCCGCACCCAAGGCAGAGCCGAAGGTTGAAGAACCTAAGGCAGAAGCTCCCAAGGCAGCTCCCGTAGAAGCCCCCGCTCCCAAGCCTGAGGCTCCGAAGGCGGAGGCTCCTAAACCCGCAGCCCCGGTTCAGAATGCTCCTAAGCCCGCGGCTCCGAAAGCTGAGGCTCCCAAGGCTCCGGCACCCAAGCCAGCACAGCCCAAGGCCGAGGCTCCGAAGCCTGCCGCCCCCAAGGAAGAATCCTCCAAGGCCGAAGCTCCGGCTTCTGCAGAACCCGAAGTATTCACTATCGAGCGCTCGCAGCCGGCTCCCTCGCTCAACATCGTGGGAAAAATCGACCTCGACGCCATTAACCTTACCACCCGTCCTAAGAAAAAAACGAAAGAAGAGCGACGCAACGAGCGCAATGCCGGCCGCAACAATGGCGCGCAGGGCGCTGCCTCGGCCGAGGGCGACCGTAAGAAACGCCGCCGTATAGCAGGCAAGGAAAAGGTAGATATCGAAAAGGCAGGCCGTCAGGCCGCCGGCGACAACCGTCAGGGCGGCAACAATCGCCAAGGCGGCGCGCAGGGTGGCAACAACAACCGTCAGGGCGGAGGCCAGGGCGGAAACAACCAGCGTCAGGGCGGCAAGAACGACCGCAACCGCCGCCAGCCCGTGCAGCAGCCCGAAGTACATGAAGAGGACGTACAGAAGCAGGTTAAGGAAACACTCGCACGCCTTACCTCGAAGGATAAAAACCTCAAGCGCGGCGCCAAGTGGCGCAAGGAGAAGCGCGAGGCCAACGCTTCGCGTGAACGCGAGGCCATGCAGGCCGAAATGGCAGAAAGCCGCGTGCTGAAAATCACCGAGTTCGTTACAGCCAACGACCTTGCCGTGATGATGGACGTGCCTGTCAACAACGTAATCGCCACCTGTATGAATATCGGCGTGATGGTGAGCATCAACCAGCGTCTTGACGCCGAAACCATCAACATCGTTGCCGAGGAATTCGGATTCTCCACCGAGTATGTTTCTGCCGAGGTTGCCGACGCCATACATCAGGAAGAGGACCGCGAGGAAGACCTCGTGAGCCGTCCGCCGGTAGTGACGGTGATGGGCCACGTGGACCACGGCAAGACCTCATTGCTCGACTATATCCGCAAAGCCAACGTTATTGCGGGCGAGGCAGGCGGTATTACCCAGCATATAGGCTCGTACAGCGTCAAGCTGTCCGACGGCCGCCATATAACCTTCCTTGACACCCCCGGTCACGAGGCATTTACCGCCATGCGTGCCCGTGGTGCCAAGGTGACCGACCTTGTGATAATAATTGTTGCGGCCGACGACAACGTGATGCCTCAGACCGTGGAGGCTATCAACCACGCTTCTGCCGCCGGTGTGCCCATAGTGTTTGCCATCAACAAGATCGACAAGCCCCACGCCAACCCTGACAAAATCAAGGAAGAACTCGCTGCAATGAATTACCTCGTGGAGGAATGGGGCGGCAAGTACCAGAGCCAGGATATTTCGGCCAAGCAGGGCATCGGTGTCGAAGAACTTATGGAGAAGGTGCTCCTCGAGGCTGAAATGCTCGAGCTGCGCGCCAATCCCAAACGTCGCGCCATAGGCACAATCATAGAGTCTACCCTCGACAAGGGCCGCGGATATGTGGCCAACGTGCTTGTGCAGAACGGTACTCTTCGTGTGGGCGACGTTGTGCTTGCAGGCAACCATTTCGGCAAGGTGAAAGCTATGTTCAACGAGCGCAACCAGCGCATCAAGGAAGCCGGCCCGGCTACTCCCGCGCTCATACTCGGCCTGAACGGCGCTCCTACCGCAGGCGATACCTTCAACGTGCTTGAAACAGAGCAGGAAGCCCGCGAAATCGCCAACAAGCGCGAGCAGCTTGCCCGCGAGCAGGGTCTGCGCACTACCAAGATGCTTACTCTCGAGGACATAGGCCGCCGCCGCGCCATAGGCAACTTCCAGGAACTCAATATAATAGTGAAGGGCGACGTGGACGGCTCGATCGAGGCCCTTTCCGACTCCCTTATCAAGCTTTCGACCGAGGAGATACAGATCAACGTGCTCCACAAGGCTGTGGGCGAGATTTCAGAGAGCGACGTTACTCTCGCAGCAGCTTCCGATGCCATCATTATCGGCTTCCAGGTGCGTCCGAGCGTTGCAGCCCGCCGTGCCGCCGAGCGCGATGGCGTGCAGATACGCCTCTACTCTGTAATCTACCAGGCCATAGAGGAAGTGAAGGACGCTATGGCCGGCATGCTTGCTCCCGAAATCAAGGAGGAAATCACCGGTACGGCAGAAGTGCTTGAAACATTCCATGTGTCGAAGGTCGGCACAATCGCCGGAGCTCTCGTGCGCGAAGGCAAAATCAAGCGCGGCTGCAAGGTGCGCCTTATCCGCGAAGGCATTGTGCGCTACACCGGCGAGCTTGGCTCGCTCAAGCGCTTCAAGGACGATGTGAAGGAAGTTATTTCCGGCTATGACTGCGGTATCTCCATCGCGGGATACAATGATGTCAAGATCGGCGACCTCATCGAAGGATTCGAGGAGAAGGAAGTGGCCCGCACATCGATTGAATGAGTACATTATACCTCAACATAGGCTCTAACAGCGGCGACCGCCGGGCTTTTATTGTCCGGGCGGTCGCCGCTCTGCCTTGTGCGTTGAAGCCGTGTTTCGCCGCTATGCGGGTCAGCACAGAGGTGGAGTCGGAGCCGTGGGGCTATGAGTCGGCGGCACGGTTTATAAACGTGGGTGTGAAGATAGAGCTGCATCACTGCGGGGTGTGGACGGCGGCGGAGCTTGAACGCCTGCTGTCGGTACTCAAGGAGCTTGAACGCTCCATATCGGCGATGCCGCACCGCGATGCCGGCGGCGGATATTCCGACCGCGAGCTCGACATAGACATTATAGCGCTCGACGATGTCCGCTACAAGTCGGAATCTCTCGAAATACCGCACCCGCATATGGCCGCCCGCCGCTTCGTTCTTGCCCCTATGGCAGAACTCGCGCCGGAGTGGCGTCACCCGGCCACTATGCTCACCGCCGCAGAAATGTTATGCCAAGACTACTCCAGATAAACGTTACGGCCAATCAAGGCTCGCACGGGCGCATAGCCGAGGATATAGGGCTGCTCGCCATGTCGCGTGGCTGGGATAGCTTCATTGCCTATGGGCGGGGGAGGCCGCGCAGCAGTTCGCAGCTTATTCGGATAGGCTCCAAGGCCGATATGTATGCCCACGGGGCGGAATCACGCCTGCTCGACAACCACGGGCTTGCCTCGCGAGGAGCCACGCGCCGTCTGGCGAGGATAATCGAGGAGATAGCCCCCGATATTGTGCACCTCCATAATATCCACGGCTACTATGTGAACTATCCCATACTGTTCGACTGCCTGCGTCGGCTCGGAGTTCCTGTGGTATGGACTTTTCACGATTGCTGGCCTTTTACTGGCCATTGCGCCAATTTTATGGCCATAGGCTGCGAGAAGTGGCGGACGGGCTGCGGTTCGTGTCCGAGGCTGTCGGCATATCCGGCTTCTTTGTTTGCCGACAGGTCGGCGGCCAATTTTCAGCTTAAGAAAGAGGTTTTCACGTCGTTGGGGAGCCGGCTCGCCATAGTGGCAGTGTCGAAGTTCCAGCAGCGATATATCTCAGACTCGTTTTTAGGCTCCTGCGACATCAGGCAGATTTACAACGGGGTAGATACTGCGGTATTCCGGCCCGTGTGTGAAAAAGACACGGAGCCGCGTATGGTTTTAGGTGTGGCCAACGTGTGGAACCGTGACAAGGGGTTGGACGATATGATAGCCCTTTCGGAGATGTTGCCGGGCGATATGCGCGTGGTTCTTGCAGGGCTTTCGCCGTCGCAGCTCCGCAGACTTCCGGCGGGTGTGACAGGCATTGCCCATACGGAGGGAGTGGCCGAGCTTGCGCGCCTTTATTCGAGGGCGACGGTGTTTGTCAACCCGACATGGGAGGACAATTTTCCGACTACGAACATAGAGGCTCTTGCCTGCGGCACGCCGGTGATTACTTACCGTACCGGCGGTTCGCCCGAAGCGGTCGATGCGGCTACCGGAATGGTGGTGCCGCGAGGCGATTTGGCGGCACTTGCAGGTGCCGTTAAGGAAATAGCATCTTGCAGCACTGAGGCCTTGGGGGAGCAGTGTCGTGCACGCGCGCTCGCCTTGTATGATAAAAAAGAGCGATATACCGAGTATATCGCCCTTTATGAGGATTTGTTTGGAACATTATAGGGTTAGCTCGATGCGGCGCCATAGCGAGTCGGGCACCATGCGCCACAGAGCCGTCACCACGGCCCAGCGCGAATCTATGTAGCTTACCCGGCGGCCTCGCAGCATGGCTTTTTCGAGCCTTGGAGCCACGTAGTCGATGCTCATTTCGAGAGGATAAGTCTTGTGTGCTCCCAGCAGCGGGGTGTCTACGAATCCGGGTCTGATGTCCGTTATGGCGACATTGACGTGCTGTTGGTGCGCGAGCTGGTCGATTGCCTGAAGGAAAGTCCACTGGAAGCGCTTCGATGCCGAGTAGGTGGCCGATACCCCTATGCCTTTCATTCCGGCAACGCTCGTTATGGCGGCTATATGGCCTCGGCGCAGGGTGGCCGTGTCGCGGTAGTATTTGTACGCGGCTGTTATTATGCGGGAGAAGCCTATGACGTTCGATTGCAGGGTCTGCTCGTCGCGCTCGGCATCGAGGGCCGGGTTGTACCACCCGCAGCCGGCGGCGTAGAGCAGATAGTCCATGCCGTCGATAAGTTCGATCAGATTATAAAATTTGTCGACGGCATCTTTCTCGGCCACGTCGAAAGCCATATATTCCACACGGTCGGGATATAGCTCCTTTATTTCTTTGAGTCGGTCTTCGCGCCGTGCCACGATTCCCACGCGCCAGCCGAGGCGGGCGAAGTCGGTAGCCACGCGCATGCCCATGCCTGAGGATGCTCCTATGATTATTATCTTCTTCATTGTCCTGATTGTTTAACTTCCGTCTTATTGTCTATAACGGCGGGAGCCTTGGGCTTGTTCAGATGCGACAGCGGGAGGGTGTAGACTATGGAGAAACTGCCCGTTATGGCGCCTTTGCGGCTGCCGTAGCCCGGTATGTACCACGGGTCGCCGTAGCGTCCGTGGCTCTGGTGGAGAATCTGGTGGTACTTGAACGTCCAACCTGCCGATATGGGGCCCCATAGCTTTACACGCAGACCGAGTATCAGTTCGAACCAGCCTGCGGTGGCATTCTGCGAGGGTATGTTGAATTTCACGCTCTCGTCCCAGTAGGGGGAGTCTACCACCACGTCGTCGACACTGTAGCTGAACGGGGCGAAGCCGTAGCGGGCGCCTGCAAACAGCTGGTAGTCGGGGTTGGAATTGAACAGGAAATTGTAGTTCGCCCCTATGCGGAAGAATACGCTCATGGGCGAGCGGTAGAAAAACTTGCCGGTAGGGGAGCGGTGCGAGGCTGAGCCGAGCCCGACCTCCACGATGGGTTTGTACCTGTTGTGGAGCGACAGTTCCACCCATGCGTCGGCAAGGCCGTAATCCTGTCCGAAAGCGCGCATCACGGGATCCCATAAGTTTATGCCCACACTGAGGGCGTGGAAGAGCGGGAACTCCATCTTGGGCACGCGGCTTATGGCGGCCGAGTCGGTCCATTCGATGCCGGTAACTGTGTCGACATAGATAGTCTTTCCCCGGTCGTCGACATACGATACCGATGCCTCGCGGCGCTTGGCGTTGATGCGGGCGGTGTCGGCGCTGGTTTCGTTGACGGCCTGCGTGGTGGTGGCGGGGTTGTCGACAGGGGTCATGCGGCGTTTGCGCTCCTGCGCCGTTGCCGAGGCGCCCGCAAGCAGCACGGCTGCGAGTAGTATGTATATGGCGCTTTTCATTCCTCAGTGTCGGGTTCCGGGTCGGGTTCGGGTTCTTCCGTTGTGCGGAAAAATATCTGTATGCGGGTGGAATCCACGTTCGTTATAAGAGAATCGAGTATCACCACGGAGTCGACAAGGTGGAAAGTGTTTTCCATCTCGGTAATCCTGTAGTAGTACATGGCTCCGCATTCCTCGGAGGCGAAAAACGGCTCGGAAGTGTAGCGGAATGATATGGTGTCGTTCAGCGACGGGTCGTCGAGCCCTTCCTGCGTGTAGTGGAAGCACCATGCCGTTGTTTCCTTGGTGGAGCGCATGGGCAGGTACACGGAGCCGACGGGCTTGTCGGGAGTGATAAGCACGGAGTCGTTCGGGGCGTCGACACCGCTGATTTCCAGCCCGGACAGCGTTATGGGCTTCTTGGTGGCCGACGAGTAGAAGCGGGCGAGTGGCACGGCGCTCTGGTTGTCGAGGCAGCCAGCCGAGTTGCAGGCCGCCGACAGCAGCAGCGGGGCTATGAGATATGCTGCAGATGAGCGTTTCACCGTTTTAGAAGTATTTCGTCGAGAGTCTTGCGGTTTTTTGCCGGAGCCTTGACGCCTTCGGCGGGATAGCCCACGGGAATTATCGCTTTAGGCACTATGCCGTGGGGCAAGGCGAGGTCCACGGTGAGTCTTGCCGGATCGAAATGGCATATCCAGCAGGTGCCGAGGCCGAGTTCGGCTGCTTGGAGGCATATGTGCTCGGTGGCTATCGCTATGTCGATGTCTATGTGGTTGTGGCCGTCGTGGGGGCGCACCCACGCTTCTGCCGGCACGCCGCATACCACTATGTAGTACGGCGCCGTGGCGAGCCATTCGCGGGGATATGAGGCGAGTACGGCTTCGCGTCCGGCAGTGTCGTCGGGCCCGATTACCATAAATCGCCAAGGCTGGCGGTTGCAGGCGCTCGGAGCGAGGCGGGCTGCCTCGAGCAGGCTTGCCATATCGGCTTCCGAAGGTGCGGCAGAGGAGTATGAGCGGCAGGAAAAGCGGCTCGATATTATGTCGGTCAGTGTCATGGTTCGAGAGTTTCTTCTATTTCGTATTCATTGCGTTTGGGAGAGTTGCGGACCACGAGCTCGCCTACGAACCCGGCCAGGAATAGCTGCGAGCCGAGTATCATCAGCACCAGCGAGAGGTAGAAGTAGGGCGAATCGGTTACAAGTATGTAGGGCGCTCCCGAGTATAGGTGGTAGAGCTTCATTCCGCCCACTATCGCCACGGCTATAAAGCCGAGGAAGAACATAAGGCTGCCCAAAAGGCCGAAGAAGTGCATCGGTTTCTTCCCGAATTTGCCGGTAAACCACAGTGTGGCAAGGTCGAGGTATCCGTTCACGAAGCGGTCGAGGCCGAACTTGGTCTTGCCGTATTTGCGGGCGCGGTGCTGCACCACCTTCTCGCCTATTTTTCCGAAGCCGGCGAGCTTTGCCAGATAAGGCGTGTATCGGTGCATGTCGCCGTATACCTCGATGTGCTTCACCACTGCCGAGCGGTATGCCTTCAGGCCGCAGTTGAAGTCGTGGAGGTTGTGTATGCCGCTCACCCGGCGCGCCGTGGCGTTGAAGAGTTTCGTGGGTATGGTCTTGCTCAGGGGGTCGTAGCGCTTCTTCTTATAGCCCGACACAAGGTCGTAGCCTTCCTCGCGCACCATTCGGTAAAGTTCCGGTATCTCGTCGGGGCTGTCCTGAAGGTCGGCGTCCATAGTTATCACCACGTCGCCCGATGCCATGCGGAAGCCGGTGTTGAGCGCCGGGCTCTTGCCGTAGTTGCGGCGGAAAGAAGCGCCGTGTACGTGGTCGGGGTCTGCGTCGCGCAGTTTCTTCACCACTTCCCACGATTTGTCGGTGGAGCCGTCGTCGACAAATATTATTTCGTAGCTGAATCCGTTTTCGGCCATCACGCGGGCTATCCATGCTGCCAGCTCCGGCAGGGACTCGGCTTCGTTATAGAGCGGTATTACAACAGAAATATCCATCGTGTCAATTGTTTGAATCGCGGCGGTGCGATTCGGTGTAGCGGGCGCGGCGTTCGGCCGAGGCATATCTGGCGCGAAGCACGATGCTGTCGACAAGGCCTATCACGGCGCCGCAGAAAATATTGAATACTATGAGGTTGGCTGTGACGTCGACAGGTGTGGGCAGGCCTGTTTCGGTGATAATGTTGCGCAGTGTCGACGCCCACATGTCGCCTTCGGGAGTGCCTGTCGACTCGAATGCGGCTATGGCCGTGTCGACCTGCGAGGATATAAAGTCGGGCGCGATGAAGCGCAGGGCGCAGTATACGGCCACGGCCTGAAGCATTGCCGCAAGAAAGAACGACATCAGCGATTGTGCCCACAACTCGACGGTTGAGGATGCAAATCCTGCCTCGGCATAGTTGCGCCTCAGCAGCGTGTAGAAAAAGAAAGGCAGGCCTATGCTGCCTGCCCATACGAGCAGGGTGGCCGGGCCGAAGGCGGCGCTGAGGCCCGACAGCAGGGCCAGCACTATGAGGTAGGCGCCGAGGCTGAGGCCGTTTTCGGCAGCTACGGCGGCGAGGGTGCGCGGCGGTTGTGCGGGCGGAGTCGTGTTCATTGTCGGAGTGCTTTTTATCAATTGACAAAATTAGCAAAAAAATCCCATTGTAGCGTGATTCTCAAAGGCCGAACTTGGAAGTGATGCACATAAGAGGGCGTTTTGTAATATCTGTTAAAACCCGCTCTAAAAAATTGTAGAAAATATTTTGGATTTATTGGGATATATTTATTAAATTTGAGGCAAATTCGGCTTCTGCGCCCAATTGCGAAGCGCCTAAGGGGCAGATATGAAGTATAAAGCATTGTAAGTTAAGTAAAAGAAACTTATTAAATAATTATAATGAGAAAACGATTATTCCTATTTGGACTGCTGCTTGCCTTGTGGCCGGCACTGTCTGTTGCTGCCGCGACCATTGTCGGCGTGGTGGTTAACGGCAATTCAGGCAGCCCGCTGGCCGGAGCGTATGTCACGCTCGGCGCAGACGGAGAACGTGCCACCACTAATTTCAACGGCCAGTTCCGCATCGACGCTCCCAATAACGCCGATGCCTACCTCGTGGTTGTTTGCGACGGCTATCAGTCGGCCGGCATCGACGTTACAGTCGGCGCTGGCACTGTCAATGTCGGCGAGATACGCCTTACCCCGGACAATGCCTCAGATGACTTCTATGGCGATTTGGCCGACCTTGCCTTCGACGAGGCTGTTCTCGACGATGACGAGGGCAGCTCGCAGAGCGTGTCGGCTCTTACCGGGGCGAACGACAACATATACTACAACACGGCCTCGTACAACTTCGGCCCGATGTACTTCCGCTACCGTGGTTACGACAGTATGTACCAGAGCGTGTATATCAACGGTATACGCTTCAACGACCTCGTGCGCGGACGCTTCAATTTCTCTACCCTCCTCGGTATGACAAGCCGTGCTTTCCGCAACAAGACCACCAGCGTGGGCCTTGACGCGGCCACATATGGCTTTGGCGACATCGGCGGCAGTGTGAACTACAACACCACGACCGATCTTTACGCGCCGGGCTTCAACGGTTCGGTGGCCTTTACCAACTCCAACTATATGTTCCGAGGCATGGCCACCTACGCCACCGGACTCAACAAGCACGGCTGGGCGCTTACTCTCAGCGCTATAGGACGCTATGCCAAAGAGGGTGTGATGCCCGGCACTTTCTATAATTCGGGAGGCCTCTTCCTGTCGGTAGAAAAACTCATCAACGCAAACAACACCCTCACACTTACCGCTTTCGGCGGCCCCACGCAGCGCGCCACAGGCCGTCCGACCTATCAGGAAGCCTACGACCTCGCCGGCACAAACCTCTACAATCCCGACTGGGGCTGGCAGGAAGGCAAGAAGCGTTCGGCACGCATTACCGAAACGTTCGACCCGACAGTGATTCTGAACTGGATTTTCAAGAAAGAAAACACCACGGTCAACACGGCGGCCGCTTTCCGCTCGGTGTACTACAACCGCACGGCGCTGAACTACTACAAGGCGCTCGACCCCAACCCGACATACTACCGCTACCTGCCCTCGTACTACAAGACCGAGGACGGCGAGGACAGCGAGCAGTACGACCTCTACTATGATTTGTGGAAGAACGACGAGGCTTTCCGCCAGATAAAGTGGGACGACCTCTACCAGATCAACTACCTCAACAATGTGCAGAACCAAGGCCTTGCTGCCGACAGTCCCGACCGCAAAGGTTCGAGCTACATTATGGAGAACCGCATCAACCACCAGTTGAACGCGATGTTCAATTCCTATATCAACACCCGAATCAACTCGGTGCTCTCCCTGCAGGGCGGCATATCGTTCAACTACACCCGCAGCTCGAACTACAAGACTATCCGCGACCTTATGGGCGGCGAGTTCTGGCTCGACATCGACCCATTCAGCGACCGCGACATTGCCATCGCTCCGGGCAATCTCCAGAACGACCTCGACAATCCCAACCGCCGCGTGGTGAAAGGCGACCGCTTCGGCTACGACTATGATATCCACGCCGTTCGTGCGGAGGCTTGGTTGCAGAATGTTATCAACCTGCCCAAGTGGGACATCAACTACGGCCTCCAGATGAGCTACACCCAGTATCAGCGCGACGGTAAGATGCGCAATGGCCGCGCGCCGAACAACTCTCTCGGCAAGAGCGACTTGCTCCGCTTCGACAATGCCGCCCTCAAGGTAGGCGCCATGTACAAGCTCGACGGCCGCAACCAGTTCACCCTCCATGCCCAGTACGGCACTCAGGCTCCGCTGTTCGACAACGTGTTTATCGCTCCGCGTATCAAAAACACCGTGGTCGACAATGTGGAGAGCGAGCGCATTTTCTCCGGCGACATCTCGTATAACTGGAACTACCGCCGTTTCCGTGGCTCTGTCACAGGCTTCTATACCGACGTGGCAAACGCTATCGAGCGCAACGGCTTCTACGACGAGCAATATACCACCTATACCAACGTGGTTCTTTCCGACGTGCGCCGCGTCTATAAGGGCGTCGAACTCGGCATGGCATACAAAATCACGCCGTCCATCACAGCCACTTTCGCAGGTATGTACTCGCGCTTCCAGTATAAGAACAATCCCAAGGGCACCCGTACTTTCGAGAACGGCCTCTATCCCGACACCACTCAGACAGTGTACCTGAAGAACTACTATCTCGGCTCGACCCCGCAGTACTGTGCCAACATAGGCATCGACTACGCCGCGCCCAAAAACTGGTTCTTCAACGTGAACGCCACATGGCAGGGCGACGCCTATGTGAACCTCGCCCCGGCATACCACGAGGCGCTTCCCGACCTATGGGAGCAGTTCGGCGACTCCGAGGAGCAGCTTCAGGAAAAGATAAATGAGCTTTCGGCTCAGGACAAGCTCAAGAATGCCTTCACTCTTAACGCGTCGATAGGCAAGCTTATCTACATCAACCGCAAGGTGAGCATGAATATCAACCTGAACGTCAACAATATCCTCAACAACCGCGACGTAGTGACTTTCGCCTACCAGCAGGGACGACTCGATACCAAGAACTACGACCGCAACGCATTCCCCAACCGTTATTCCTACGCTCAGGGCATACGAATGTATCTCAACGTAGGCGTTCGTTTCTAAGCAGCTTCAAAATATGAAAAATACTGATATATATATATTAGCAACGGCCTTGGCTGCCGCGGCAGCTCTATCGGGCTGCGACGACAACTTCACCCGTCCGCCGATGGTCATGCCGGAAGGCGTCGATCCGGTTACCACTACCACCATAGCCGAATTCAAGCCCGAGTTCTGGCAGTTTGTCGAAGGCACTCCCCAGCAGGTGGGATATATGGCCAACGGCGACACCGTGATTTTTGAAGGCCGCGTGGCCTCGAGCGACGAAACCGGCAATATCTACAAGAATATCATAATTCAGGCTGTAGATACCCTTACCGGGAAGCAGTGGGCGCTGACTTTCGCGGTAAACAACAACAAACTGTACCAGACCTATAAGTTCGGCCAGAAAGTGGCAGTCTATGCCAGCGACCTTACCGTTGGCGGCTATCGCGGACTTATGCAGTTTGGCACTGTCGGCGACAAGGGCATGGGTTTTATGGACGATGCTCTTTTCACAAAGCACGTCAAGGTGATGAGCGGTCTGCCTTCACCCGCGCAGGTCGACACGGCTGTCACCACGGTGTCTGCCCTTAATGCCGCCAAGACCAACCAGACAGAGCTTATGATGTGGCAGAGCCGCCTTGTGCGTGTCGACGGTGTGCGTTTTGAAGCCGCCGGCCAGCCTTTTGCAGGCAGCGAAACGACCAACCGCTATATAAAGGATGCCGATGGCAACAAGCTCATTGTCCGCACAAGCGCGTACGCATCGTTCAAGAACGAGTTGTGTCCCGAGGGCGTCGGCTCCGTTGCCGGTATTCTCAGCTACTTCGGTTCCGACTGGCAGATTCTGCTTATCGATGCCTACGGCTGCATCGGATTCGACGGCACGCAGGAACCCGACAAGCCTGTAGACCCCGACAAGGTGCTCGCCCAAGTCACCGAGGACTTCAATGCCTCCACCGAAATACCCCAGAGCTGGACCGAGGTAAAGGTTGCCGGCGACAAATCGTGGTATGTGCGTGAATTTAACGGAAACAACTATGCCACAGTGAGCGGCTACAACGGCAAGGCTCCTTTTGACTCATGGCTGATATCGCCCGCTGTTGACCTCTCCAAGTCGCCCGCGAAGCTTATGTCGTTCATCTCGCAGGTCAACGGCTACGGCTCCAAGACCTCGGCGCTCAAAGTATATGTGCTAAGCTCTGCTAATCCGGCCAAGGCCGAGAAAACCGAGCTTAAGCCCGCCCTGCCTACAGCTCCCGATAATGGATATTCTTCGTGGGTTAACTCCGGCGAACTCGACCTGTCGTCGTTCTCCGGCGTTGTATACATCGGATTCCAGTACAGTGCCACTCAGGACGAGAACTATGCCACATGGTGTGTCGACGACGTGAATATCGGCTGTAAGGCCGCCGATAAACCCGTCGAACCGTCTGCCGGCGAGATATATTCCTCGCTTCCCGAAAGTGCCGAGGCGCTCCCCGAAGGCTGGATCTTTGAGAATGTAGCTCTCGACGGCCTTGAAAGCATCTGGAAGTGGGAAGTATATAATGGCAAGGGCTATATCAAGGCTACAGCCTATAAAGAAGAAGGCAAGGCCGTGACAGAAGCGTATGCCGTGTCGCCCGTTATCGATCTGGGCGCTTATACGGGCTGTGCCGCCTCTTTCGACCATGCCGCTAAATTCCAGACAACCCTCAAGACTCTCTGCGGCATATGCGTGCGTGAGGAAGGCGCCAAGGAATGGACTTCCCTAACAGTGCCCGTATGGCCGACTGCCGGAAGCTGGACATTCGCTAACTCCGGGAATGTCGACCTCAAGGCTTACGACGGCAAGAAGGTGCAGATAGCATTCAAATACGCATCGTCGACCGACGGTGCCGACACATGGGAGGTCAAGAATCTCAAAGTCACCGGTACAAAGAAGTAAAAGCCACTTAATAACCGAACAATGAAAAAAATAGGAACATATATATTAGGTGCTGCGGCGCTTGCTCTGTCGGCGGTGGCTTTCACAGCCTGCCAGGACGACATCGACGCGCCCCAGATGGAGGTGCCTTCGGCTAAGAGTACTCCCAACACCACCATAGCCCAGCTGAAGGAGATGTACTGGGCCGATCAGGATAATTATGCCGAAACGATAGGCGACAAGGACGACCCCTCGAAGCGCATCGTCATACATGGCCGCGTCGTTTCTTCCGACGAACAGTCCAATGTGTTCAAAAGCCTTGTGATTCAAGACGAAACAGGCGCATTGGCATTCTCCATCAACTCCTATAACCTCTACCTCAACTACCGTATGGGGCAGGATATAGTGATGGACGTCACAGGTATGTACATAGGCAAGTACAGCGGCCTTATGCAGATGGGCATGCCCTCGTGGTACGCCCAGGGCAACACCAATCAGATCAGCTTTATGGCGCCTGAGTATTTCAGCGCCCATGCCGAGCTGAACGGCACTCCCGATATCGCCGATATCGATACCATTAAGGTGCCTGCGTTCTCGCTCATAGGAACCAACGCCGAGGCGCAGCGCAAGTATCAGAGCCAGCTCGTATGCCTTCAGAACGTTCACTTCGAGGAAGGCGGCAAGGCCAAATTCTCGTCCTATCATTCTTCAGGCGAGAACCGCGTGCTTGTTGACCAGAAGGGCAACACCATCAACGTGCGTACTTCCGGCTACTCCACATTCTGGAACCAGATGCTTCCCGAAGGCGAAATCGACCTCACAGGTATCATGAGCTACTTTGGCGGCGCATGGCAATTCATAATCATCGACGACAAAGGCTGGAAGCCTGCCACGGAGCGTCCCGGAGCCAAAGACAATCCCTACACGGTGGATCAGGCCATCGAGGCTGAAAAACTCGGCATGGCCGACGAAGGCTGGATCAAGGGCTATATCGTGGGCGCTGTCGCTCCCGGTGTGGAAAATGTCACTTCCGACGAAGATATAGAGTGGCTTGCTCCTACCATTCTCGGCAACACCCTCGTAATCGGCCAGACCGCCGACACCAAGAGCCTCGAACACGCCCTTGTGGTTTATCTCACCTCCGGCTCGGCATTCGAGCAGTTCGGCAACCTCCGCGACAATGCCGCCAACCTCGGCAAGGAAATCCTCGTCAAGGGTGTGCTCGGCAAGTACCTCGGCACATACGGCATTACCGGCAACAACGGCACTCCCGAAACATTTGAAATCGACGGCATGACCTTCGAGCCGGGCGACATACCGGCAGGCCAGGGTACTAAAGAGTCGCCCTACAATATCCTTCAGGTGCGCGCGCTCAGCCCCTCGGCGTCGACCCCCGTTGCCAACGGCGTATGGGCCAAGGGCTTTGTCGTAGGCTCGATACCCGACAATATCGGCGTGGCGACTCTTGATGATATCAAGTTCGGCGCAGCGGGCGCCGCCCTTACCAACATAGTGCTCGCTCCTACAGCCGACTGCACCGAGCCTTCGCGCTGCATGGCCGTACAGCTTATGGACGAAACAGTGCGCGCAGCCCTCAATCTGGCCGAAAATGCCGGAAATCTCGGAAAGGCTGTAGCAGTCAAGGGCGACGTGGCTCTCTACTGCGAGGCTCCGGGCATACGCAACGTTAGCGAATACAGCTTCGGAGGCGATACTCCCCAGCCTCCCGTTACCGGCGACATCTTTGTGTCGCTCAAGGATACCGACAAGGCACTGGCCGCAGGCTGGACCTTCGACAACGTGAGCCTCGGCTCGCTTGACTATGTGTGGTCGTGGAAGGAATACGACAATCTGGGCTATCTCGGCGGCAGCGCCTTCAAGGATGGAGCAATAGTTGTTGCCGAATCCTATGCCGTGTCGCCCGTCATCGACCTTACAGGCACAAGCAAGCCCTCGGCAAGCTTTGAGCATGCAGCCAAGTTCCAGACAACCCTCAAGACCCTTTGCGGCCTCTATGTGCGCGAGCAGGGCACCACGGCGTGGACCAAGCTTGCTATTCCCACATGGCCTGAAGCCGGCACTTGGACGTACGTCAATTCCGGCGAGATAAGCCTCGCTGCTTATGCCGGCAAGAAGATACAGCTCGCGTTCAAATATGGCTCGAACGAATCCGGCGCCGACACATGGCAGGTTCGCAACCTCAAGGTTGTGGGCGAAGGCGGTTCGGGCGGTGATACCCCTGTGACGCCTCCTTCGGGCGACGTGGTGGTAATCGAGGCGTCGGAACTTGCATCGTCGATCAGTGCTCCTACGACAGTCGACGGCTATACCTTCACGGCAAACAAGGCTTCCGGTAGCACAGCTCCCGCTTACCATGCCGGAACCACGGCCATTCGACTCTATGCCGACAACACCTATGAAATAAAGGGCGGCAAGATGACCAAGATTGTATTCACCATTCCCGAGTCCAACGCCAACCGTTATACCACCGTGGCTTGCAGCACCGGCAAGATCGAACCCGCGCAGGCTAAGGGTGATACTTCGCTCACATGGGTGGGCAATGCCGACGCGGTGACATTCACCGTGGGCCACGACGCCACTCTTGGCAAGGACGGACCGAGCAAGCGCGGCCAGTTCCACTTTACCGAGGTAGAGATTACCCCGGGCAAGTAAACATACTCTAAGCCTCATTACGATATACGGACGCGGTTCCCGCTTGGGGGTCGCGTCTGTTTTTGTATGTGTGCAATAATGAGTGTTATAAGCCGTTATAATACAGAATGATTCCTTTTTTATATGAAATACCGAAAAACTGCATTTATAGCGGCCTTGGCCCTTGCGTCGGCAACGGCTTTCGCAGCTGACTATCACAGAAACACAACAACTCTCAACGAAGGCTGGCTCTTCGCCAAAGACGGCGAAAGCTGGCAGCAAGTGCGTGTGCCGCACGACTGGGCCATCTACGGCCCGTTCGACCGTTCCAACGACCTGCAGACAGTGGCCGTGGAGCAGAACGGCGAGAAAGAAGAAACCGTCAAGACAGGGCGCACCGGAGGCCTGCCCTTTATAGGCAAAGGGCGGTACAAAATCGATTTTGAGCTTGCCGACACTGCCGGGCGCGCCACCGCCATAGTTTTCGACGGCGCCATGAGCAATGCCAAGGTGACTCTCAACGGCAGCTATATCGGCGAATGGCCTTACGGGTACAATTCTTTCGTGCTTGACGCCACGGGCGTGGCCGTACCCGGCAAGAACCTCCTCGAAGTGGAACTGGAAAACAAGGAGCGGGCATCGCGCTGGTATCCCGGGGCGGGTCTGTATCGC
The DNA here is from genome assembly GCA_910579035.1 of uncultured Muribaculaceae bacterium. Taxonomy (GTDB): domain Bacteria; phylum Bacteroidota; class Bacteroidia; order Bacteroidales; family Muribaculaceae; genus CAG-873. The sequence goes on from CAJTSR010000007.1 coordinate 85,699, forward strand.
AATGTGCACGTGGTAAGCACTTCCAAGGTGCATATCCCGGTGTGGGGCACATATGTCACCACGCCCAAGGTGACCGATGATTATGCCTCGGTGCGCCTGCAAATGAAAATCGACGGCGCTCCGAAAGATTCGTGGGTGACTGTCGAAACAGACATACTGAACCCCGCCGGAGATGTCGTGGCTTCCGATAAGTCCACATATGTGTCGCGCGGGCAGTCTTTCGCCCAGAATTTCCTTGTGGAGCGCCCCGAGCGATGGACGCTCGACAGCCCCGCGCTATACACGGCACGCACGCGTCTGAGCGTGGACGGGCGCGAGGTTGACAGCTATGATACCAGATTCGGCATACGCACCATAGAGTACATACCCGAAAAGGGATTCTTCCTCAACGGCGAGCCTGTCAAATTCAAGGGCGTGTGCAACCACCACGACCTCGGCCCGCTCGGAGCCGCCGTCAACCGCTCGGCCTTGCGCCATCAGCTTGAATTGCTCAAGGACATGGGCGCCAACGCCGTGCGAACCTCGCACAATATGCCAGCGCCGGAGCTTGTGGAGCTGTGCGACGAGATGGGCGTGATGCTTATGGTCGAACCTTTCGACGACTGGGGCTTCCGGCCGAAGTCGCCCAACGGTTACGGCTCTGTTTTCGACAGTTGGGCCGAACGCGACATCACCAACATGGTGGAGCATTACCGCAACAGTCCCTCGGTGGTGATGTGGTCGATTGGCAACGAAGTGCCCTCGCAGTGGGGCCCCGATGGTATGCGCGAACTGCTGATGCTTCAGTACCTTGTGCACAGCCTCGACCCGACGCGCCCCGTGACCTGCGGAATGGACCAGATTGACGCCGTGCTTTCCAACGGATTCGCCGCCGCCCTCGACATACCCGGCTTCAACTACAAGCCCCAGCACTACGACCGCGCCTATGCGGCTCTTCCGCAGAAACTCATACTCGGCTCCGAAACAGCCTCCACGGTGTCGTCGCGCGGCAAATATTATTTCCCTGTCGAGTTCGAGGACCATCAGGTGGTGATGCACCCCGACAATCACAGCAACAGCTACGACAATGAGTCATGCAGCTGGAGCAACACTCCCGACCTTGATTTTGAAATGGACGACGATCGTCCGTGGGTTATAGGCCAGTTTGTATGGACCGGCTTCGACTATCTTGGAGAGCCTTCGCCCTACGATACCGACGCGTGGCCGAGCCACAGCTCCTACTTCGGTATAATCGACCTCGCGTCGCTGCCCAAGGATCGCTACTATCTCTACCGCTCCCGCTGGAACGACAAGGACGAAACGCTCCATGTGCTGCCCCACTGGACATGGCCCGGACGCGAGGGCAAGGTGACCCCCGTGTTTGTATACACGTCCTATCCGTCGGCCGAGCTGTTTGTCAACGGTGTAAGCCAAGGGCGTCGACAGAGCAACGATTCGACAGTTATCGACCGTTACCGCCTGCGCTGGAACGACGTTGTATACCGTCCCGGCGAGATAAAGGTGGTGGCATACGATGCCGAAGGGCGGCCTGCCGCTGAAAAGACAGTGCGCACAGCCGGCAAGGCTTCTCAGCTGCGCATACGTGCTAACCGTGACAGGATTGCCGCCGGTGGCGACGAACTCGTATATTTCACTGTCGAGGCTCTCGACCGCGACGGCAACTATGTGCCAGATGCTGCCGACATGGTGCGCTTCGAGGTAAGCGGGGCGGGTTCTTTCGAGGCTGCGGCCAATGGCGACCCTACCTGCGTGCTGCCGTTCCAGAACCCTCGTATGAAGCTGTTCAGTGGCGCGGCTACAGCCATAGCCCGTTCGGCGGCAGCTTCCGGCAAGCTCGTCATAAAGGCGTCTGCCAAGGGATTGCGCCCGGCCACTGCCACAGTGATTGTGGAATAAACCCTATAGACAAAAAATATCCCTGCCGCGTTGTGAACCGTGGCAGGGATATTTTTGTATCGTTGTGTCTTGCTTATGCGCCTTTGGCCTTGAAGGCAAGGGCATAGGCCCGCATTTGTTTCACCATTGCCAGAAGGCCGTTGCTGCGGGTGGGCGACAGATGTTCGGCAAGGCCTATTTTGTCGATAAAGCTCAGGTCGGCGGCCAGTATCTCGTCGGGAGTATGTCCCGACAGCACCTCCACGAGCATCGATATTATGCCTTTTACTATTATGGCGTCTGAATCGGCACGATATATCACCTTGCCGTAGGAGTCGAGCTCGGCGTCGAGCCACACACGGCTCTGGCAGCCTTCTATGAGTCTGTCGGGGGTTTTGAGCTGTTCGGATATGGGTTCGAGGGCGTTGCCGAGGTCTATGATATAGGCGTAACGGTCCATCCAGTCGTCGATGTCGGCGAACTGTTCTATCAGATTCTCTTCGTTTTCCTGTATGGTGCTCATCTTGGGATATTGTTAGACACTAAGGCTTTTCCTTATACACTACGTTCAGCACTGTTTCACCCACTGCCTTCAGGCTCGCACGGTCGATATTGGCCATTGTGTCGTCAAGGGTGTGCCATGTGGGGTTGAACGATTGTGTTTCAGAGTTTATCGATTCTATAATATTTGTTGTGGGTATTCCGGCGCGTGTAAGAACCACGTGGTCGTCGGTGATGGGGGCGCCCTTTTCACGAATGAAATAATCGGAATGCCCCAGTTTTTCAGCCTCGCTCCATACTTTGACAGTTGCAAGCCGGGCGTATTCCTGCGAGAAAAGTTCGTAGTGGAAACGTGCGCCGCGGCCGCCCACCATGTCGAGTAATATTCCGTATACCGGCTTGTTGTATGCCGAGTATGGTATCATGTTCTGTGCCCAGTATTGGGAGCCGAGGCACCATGTGTCGCTGTTGTCCTCGAAGCCCTCGTATTTGCCATAGTCTTCGGCATCGAAAAACGCTATGTCGACTCCTATCGACGGTTGCTTGGCTGCAAGATTGCGGGCGATTTCAAGCAGCACTCCCACGCCGCTGCCGCCGTCGTTGGCGCCCGGCACGGGCTTTGTGCGGTCGTTGGCATTGAATGCCTTGTCGGCCCATGGGCGGCTGTCCCAGTGGGCGGCCAGCAGCACGCGCTTGGACGCCCCCGAGTTATAGCACGCTATAATGTTGGTTATCGGCAGTTTGTCGCCGTTGTATGCCTTTACTTGCGCGCCCTGCACGTACACAGTGTCTGCTCCGAAGCGCTTGAGGGAGGCTATGAGCCAGTCGCGGCACTGTCTGTGTGCCTCGCTACCGGGTACGCGCGGGCCGAAAGCGACCTGGCGGTCGATGTAGCTGTAGGCGCTGTCGGCGCTGAATGCTCCGAGAACGTCTGTGGTCTGTGTCTGATTGGTATTTTGCTGTGTGGCGTTGGAATTTCTGCCGCAGGCCCCGGCAAAGATAGCAGCACCAAGCAAAAGCGCTATGCCTACTTTCATTGCTGTGTTGGTTGATTGCGCAAAGTTACAAATAAGCTACAATTGCTACAAATTTATGCCATAAAAAAGTCGGAACGAACACAAAAAAGTCCTGCGGCACAAGCATTGAGCCTTGCCGCAGGACATATTTTGTCTTGAACCGGATTAATCCTCTTTTTCGAGGTCAACGTATGCGCGCCAAATGGAGCCGAGCACCATCTTGATGCAGTTTTCAACGATGTATTCCTTGGAAACCTCTTCGTCGAGGAGGAAGGAGCATTCCATGCGCACGTTTCCGTCGCGTACAACCGCTGTGGGAAGGTTGCGGCGGCAGTTGTGGCGGTTGGCCAGATGGTAGGGATCCTGGCGGGGTTCATAGCCGGGTGCGCCGGCAGCGTAAGAAAGACGGTTGTTGTTCACCATCACGAAGATAACCACGTCGTGGCCGAAATCTTCGTCGGCGCTCTGTACGATCACCATATCGCCGTCGTCGTCGAGGCGAGTGGAAATGCGGAGCTCGTCAAGATATCCGCGGATAATGTTTTTATCAATCATGGCTTTTGTTTTTTATCAGTATGTCAAAAGTAGGCAAAAAGGGCCGATTGTCAAAATATGCCACAATATTTAATGTATATTAACACAGAGCCTCGCCATATAATTATTTGGGCGCTTCAAAATTTTCTTTGAATTTTAAAAACACGAAGAAAAATTTGGTAATCTCAGTCAAAATAGCCATCTTTGACCTTGAAAACGTGGTGATAACGCAGGCACTATATGCTTGAAAATGCAGGTTTGCCGCGTTATGATATGTGTTGAAAACGTGGTGTTATAATATGAAACGAAAGATATACAGTAAGATACGGCAGTGGAAAGAACAGTGGGGCGGGCGTTCTGCCTTGCTTGTTGATGGGGCACGTCGTATTGGCAAAAGTTGGATTGTTGAGGAGTTCGGTAAGAATGAGTACAAATCGTATATACTGATTGACTTCAATAATGTAAAGGCGGAGATTGTCGAACTGTTTGAGAGATACATAACTGACCTTGACACTTTCTTTATGAGGCTCAGCCTTTATACAGGTGTTCGTCTATATCATAGGGAATCACTTATTATATTCGACGAAGTGCAGATGTGTCCTAAAGCGCGGGCTGCCATAAAATATCTTGTAAAGGATGGCAGATACGATTATATCGAAACAGGGTCTTTGGTAAGTATAAACCATAATGTGAAAGGAATCGTCATACCGAGCGAGGAAGTCCGGATAAACATGTATCCGATGGATTTGGAAGAGTTTATGTGGGCGACGGGGCAGGAAATGTTGTTTGATTATGTCAAGGGACAATATGAGGCAATGTCGCCACTCGGACAGGCGTTGCATCGTCAGATGATGGATTCGTTGCGGACATATATGCTTGTTGGCGGTATGCCTCAGGCTGTGCAGAGTTTTGTGGACCGTAATGATATGAGAGATGTCGATTTAATAAAACGCAGTATCCTGTCGCTTTATCGCAACGATATCAGTAAATATGCAGGGCGTTCCGCTCCTAACGTAACGAGAATCTTCGATAACATACCAGGCTTGTTGCAACAGCATGAAAAGCGTTTCCGTCCTTCAAAAATAAAGAGAGGAGCGCGGATGAAAGACTTCTCGGAAGCTATGTTTTGGCTTGACGAAAGCCGTGTCGTTAATTTTTGCTATAATACCACGGAACCGTCCGTCGGGCTTGCTCTGAGTAAAGATGATTCAAAATTAAAGTTGTATATGGCGGATACCGGGCTGCTTGTTTCGATGGCATTCGGTACGGGAGAACTGGAATATGGCGGAATATACGAAAAAATACTTCGCGGCAAACTCGAATTTAATAAAGGGATGCTGGTTGAGAACCTTGTTGCCCAATTGCTAAGAAGTTCGGGGCATTCGTTATATTTTTACACATGCTCGTCAAGGGAGAACGCTGAAGAGAGGATGGAGATTGATTTTCTTGTCCGCAAGGACAAGGTGACAAGCCGTCACAATATCTGTCCGGTCGAGGTCAAATCATCAAATCGCTACAGACTCACTTCTTTGGAGAAATACAGCAAAAAATACAGCAACTATCTTGGCTGCTCTATTGTTTTGCATACCAAAGATTTAGAAATAAAAGACGGCATTACTTATCTGCCTCTTTATATGGCTGGTCTTTTGTAAGAGGGTGTATCATAATATCTGTTAAAACACAGGCCAAAAAGTTTGAGATGGATTTATACCTGAGCAGAAGGAGCATAGCGGTGGCTATGTGACTGAGGCGAAGAGATAAAGACACTCAAAATTTTTGGAGGCGAAGCCTTGATGCCGCCTCTACAGATATTATCCGATGATTCGGTGGAGGGTAAATTTAACAATAGTGCCGCTTTGGCGTCTTTTGTTAAACTGCCCATTACTCATCGGTCACATAGCAACCGCTATGCTCCCTCTTTATAATGAACAATTTAAACAAAAATACACCAACCTGTGCTTTAACAGATATTATGATACACCCTCTTAATCATAATGCAGCCCGATAATTCATACTTGAATAATCGGGCTGCTGTTGTTTTTATTTGTCGGTGTCGGGTGCTTTGTCGATAAGGTCGAGGAACTGGTCGAGTTTTGGGGTTATTATGATTTCGGTGCGGCGGTTGCGCTGTCGGCCAAGCTCGCCGGTGTTGTCGGCAATGGGGTTGTATTCGCCGCGTCCGGCTGCTGTGAGGCGCGATGGATCTACGCCGAAGTCGTTCTGCAGCACTTGCACTATCGACGATGCGCGGAGTGTGGAGAGGTCCCAGTTGTTGCGTATGTTGGTGCGGGATATGGGCACATTGTCGGTATTGCCTTCCACAAGCACGTCGTAGTCCCGGTAGTCCTTTATTATCTTGGCAATCTTGCTGAGGGTCTGCATGGCGCGCTGGTTCACCTGGTAGCTGCCGCTCTTGAAGAGCATATTGTCGGCCAGCGATATGTATACCACGCCCTTAAGCACGCGCACGTTCACCTCGTCCAGCTCGTTGCCCGACAGGGTGCGGGTAAGGTTGGCGGTCAGGGCGAGGTTGAGCGAGTCGCTCTTGCTCTTGGCCTGCACGAGTTGCTTGATGTACTTGTTGGACGCGTTGATTTCGTCTACGAGCTTCGATATGTTGACATTGCCCTGAGTGTTTTGCAGAATGCTCTTGTCGAGGGAGTTCTGCAGCGCGTTGTAGCTTGCTTTAAGGTCGGCGTTGTTCCGGCGAGCCTCGTCGAGCAGGGCTTGCAGGGTCTGGGCCTTTGTCTGGGCCTGCCGGTGTGCTGTCTGCAGGGTTGTGTAGTCTTGGCTCATCTGCCTATGGAGTGTTTCCAGCTCGCTGTATTTCTTCTTGCTTACGCAGCCGCCGAGGCTGCCCGCGAGCAGGGCGGAGCCGGCAATTATGGCTATAATTCTCGGTTTCATAGTAAATAATGTTTTAGATGGCGTTTAATAATATCTGTTAAAGCGCCTTATTAATTAGAACGCGTGCGGACAGCTACTTGTTTTCTTTGAAAAATAATGAGTACCTTTGCGCAGAAATACAAACGAATATAAACATATAAAAGAACAAAGCACAATTTTTACGAGCCGATGAGAAAATGGCGTATTGAGGACAGCGAGGAGCTGTACAACATCAATGGCTGGGGCCGCAACTATTTTTCTGTAAACGAGCGCGGCCACATAGTGGTAAGCCCCCGCAAGGGATATGCCTCGGTCGACCTCAAGGAGGTGATGGACGAGCTTCAGGTGCGTGATATCAGCGCGCCGGTGCTGCTTCGTTTCCCCGATATCCTCGACAACCGTATCGAGAAGATTTCCAACTGTTTCCGCCAGGCTTCGGAGCAGTATGGCTACACTGCGCAGAATTTTATGATTTACCCTATAAAGGTAAACCAGATGCGCCAGGTGGTAGAGGAGATTGTAAGCTACGGCAAGAAATTCAATATCGGTCTTGAAGCCGGTTCAAAGCCGGAGCTGCACGCCGTGCTTGCCACCAATATAGCCGAAAACGCCCTTATCATATGCAACGGCTACAAGGACGAGTCCTACATCGAGCTTGCCCTGCTGGCACAGAAGATGGGTCGCCGCATATACCTTGTGGTCGAGAAGCTCAACGAACTGCGCATGATTGCCGAAATATCGAAGAGGATCAAGGTGCGGCCCAATGTGGGCATTCGCATCAAATTGTCGAGCACGGGTTCAGGCAAATGGAGCGAGAGCGGGGGCGACCAAAGCAAGTTCGGCCTCAATTCCAGCGAGCTGCTGGAGGCTATCGACATACTCGACCGTCGCGACATGAAGGACTGCCTGAAGCTCATACACTTCCACATCGGCAGCCAGATCAACAAGATACGCGTTATCAAAAACGCGCTCCGCGAGGCAACGCAGTTCTATGTACAGCTTTCCAAGCTTGGTTTCGGCATAGAGTTTATCGATATCGGCGGCGGCCTGGGTGTGGACTACGACGGCACCCGCAGCTCCTCGAGCGAAAGCTCTATGAACTACTCCATACAGGAGTATGCCAACGATGCCGTGTCGGCAATCGTCGATGCCTGCAATAAAAACGACCTGCCGCAGCCTAATGTGATTACCGAGAGCGGACGCTCGCTCACAGCGCATCACTCCATACTCATATTCGAGGTGCTCGAAACGACGCAGCTTCCCGTATGGAAGGAGTCGCAGGAAATAAGCCCTGACGACCACGAGCTTGCACGCGAGCTTTACGACATATGGGACCGCCTCGATACCTCCCGCCTTTTTGAAAGCTGGCACGACGCGCTCCAGATACGCGAGGAGGCGCTCGACCTTTTCAGCCTCGGAATGCTCGACCTGCGCACACGCGCCCAGATCGAGAAGCTGTTCTGGAGCATAGCCCGCGAGGTGGGCGAGATAGCCGCTTCCATGAAGCATGTGCCTGAGGATTTGCGCAAGATTGCCAAGATGATCCCCGACAAGTACTTCTGCAATTTCTCGCTCTTCCAGTCGCTTCCCGATTCGTGGGCGATCGACCAGATATTCCCCATCGTGCCTATATCGCGTCTTGACGAGAAACCTACACGCACTTGCACCATTCAGGACATAACCTGCGATTCCGACGGCAAGATAGCAAATTTCATATCGGCGCAGGGCACTTCGTCGGCTCTGCCCGTGCATACGCTCAAGGCCGGAGAACCGTATTATCTCGGCGTGTTCCTCGTGGGTGCCTATCAGGAAATACTCGGCGACATGCACAATCTCTTCGGCGATACCAATGCCGTGCATATCAGTGTGTACAAGGACCGCTACGAAATCGACCAGATTATCGAGGGCGAAACCGTCGACGAGGTGCTCGACTATGTTCAGTACAACCCAAAGAAGCTTGTGCGCAATCTCGAGTCGTGGGTTACGGCCTCGATGAAAGCCGGTTCTATCACTCCTGAAGAGGGCCGCGACTTCATAAGCACCTACCGTTCGGGACTGTTCGGATACACATATCTCGAAAAATAGCGGGCTATGCGCTGGTTTATGACTCTGGCTTACCGTGGCGCTCCCTTCCATGGCTGGCAGGTGCAGCCCGGGGAGGAAACGGTGCAAGGACGCCTCGAAAGCGCCTTGTCAACGCTGGTGCGCCGCCCGGTGGCCGTTACCGGCGCCGGACGTACCGATACCGGAGTCAATGCCGCCTTTATGGTGGCGCACGTCGACCTGCCCGATGAGCTGGACCCGCGAGAGCCCCGCTTTCTGAAGGCGCTCAACAGCATCGCCGGGCGCGATATTGCCGTGAAGGAGTTTGTGGCGGTGGCCGCCGACGCCCATGCGCGTTTCGATGCCACGGAGAGGGCATACCGCTACTTTGTGCACACGTTCAAGAATCCTTTTGACCCGGCGGGCCTGTCGTGGCAGGCTCCGCCGGCTCTTGATTTCGAGGGTATGAATCGTGCGGCATCGCTGCTTCTCGGGCGCCGCGACTTTACATCGTTTGCCAAGCTGCACACCGATGCCAAGACCAATATATGCGATTTGCGCTCGGCCGTGTGGACGGAGTACGAGCCGGGACGGTGGTACTTCGAGATTCGTGCCGACCGTTTCCTGCGCAATATGGTGCGTGCCGTCGTAGGCACGCTCGTCGATGTAGGCCGGGGCAAGATGCCTCCCGAGGGCGTCCTCGACGTGCTGGCGCGCATGGACCGCTGCGCGGCCGGAACTTCGATGCCTGCAACGCCCTTATTCCTCTGGTACGTGCGTTATCCTTTTCTATGAGAAAGGCTCATCTGTTTTTCCCTGAAAACGACTTGGCGCTGGCGCGCGATTTGGCGCGATATACGGCGCCTCCTGCAGCTGTGCGCCTGCGCAAGGCCGGTGCAGCACTGCCCCTGTGGTACGGTGCCAACGGCGATTGCTTTGTGGCGCAGGGTGTCGACGCTTCGTGGCTCGACAGCGTGAAAGGGCGCTTCGGGATGGACATCGACGTGTTCGATTACCGCCCCGAGCGGTACAGCCCTGTGCCATGGGGCTGGTCGAAGGCATCGAGAACCTACTTTGAATCGCTCGGCTTCGGGCGACAGTCCTTGCCTGACGATTCCCGGCTCGAAGCATTGCGAACGCTCTCGCACAGACGCACGGCATCGGATATTGCCCGTCGGCTTGCCGCGAAGCTGCCGTTCGCGGTGGCTCCTGCTGCGGAAGAACTTTTTTCAGAAGAGGAGGTGCGCAGGTTCGTGAAGCGGCGTGGCCGGGCTGTGTTCAAGCTTCCGTGGTCGTCGTCGGGCCGTGGCATAGTGTCGGTAGAGGCTTCCACGCTCGATGCGCAGCTGCCTATGCTCAGGGGCATGCTGAGGAGGCAGGAATCCGTCACGGCGGAGCCTCGCTACGATAAGAAGCTCGATTTCGCAATGCTATTCACTATGGACGGCGGCAGCTGCTCCTTCAGCGGTGTGTCGGTATTCGACACGGCGGCTCTCGGAGTATATGCCGGCAACAGGCTCGCGCCGCAGGAGCTTCTCGAGGCTGAGATATGCTCTATGGTGGGGCGAGAGGTGTTCGACGGTGTTCGCGACGCGCTTCCCGAGGTTTTGTCGGCCATTATCGGCGATGTGTACAACGGCCCTGTGGGCGTCGATATGATGGCTGTGGATAATCAGGATTACGCCATAGCTCCGGCTGTGGAGCTGAATCTGCGCAACACTATGGGCCATGTGTGCCTCAGTCTGTACGACCGCTATATAGAGCGGGGCGCTGTCGGACGCTTCGCGGTAGAGAAAACACGCCGGCCGGATTCTGCCGACGTGTATGGCGGCAGAATCCGGCGCGGCGTTTTCAATCTTGTGCCCCCGGGAGGTGATCTTACCTTCTGCGTGGAAGTCAGATAGCTCTTTTTATGGGCGGAGGCAGGGTCTGTGCCGACATTTCGCGCAGACTGTGCCACCACTGCTGTGCGTGGCTGTTGCCCTCGCATGTCTGTTCGAGTATGGCGCATACCACGTTGGCCTCTATGTTGGCGCGCAGCAGTGTTATGCGCCCGTCCGACTGGCGGGCGTCGGTTTCAAAACTCACTATGTCGTCTTTGGCGGGGTCGGCAAGGTCGATGTCGGTCTTTTTGATGTTGATGCCGAGTCCGGCAACGATTTGGGCGAGGCTGTCGAGCGCTATGCGTTTCAGTGCCGGACTGTTTTCGCGGCAGAGTAGGGCGGGGCGCTCGTTGCGCAGGCCGTCAAGTGCCGAATGGGCGAGCACGCAGTCTACTATGCGGTCGAGGGAGATTGCTATGGTCATTTTTTTGATTAGGAATGAGGAGTTAGGAATGAGGAATTAGGTGGGGATTGCTATGCGGTATTCGATATAGGGGCGGAGGAGGCGAATGGCGCGGGCCGGGTGGATATAGAATCGCGACGGACGGCGGAAGGCAAGCACAAAGCTGAGTGCTTTGTCGAAACTCAGTTTGCGCGGGCCGTCGATGGCTTCGCGTACTTGCGAATATAGTTCGAGCCAGCGGACGCGCTGCAGGTTCGACATAGCTATGCCGGCGGAGCCTGAGCGCTCGAGCATATGGAGAATCTCGGAGGCGCGGTCGTAGGCCACGTAGTGGCAGCGGGGAGAGCGCGACAGTGCTTCGGCTACCACGGCGGCGAGGCTTGGCGACTTTCCAGAGCGTTGTTCGCGGCGGATTATAGACAGGCAGACTTCGATGAAGTCGCGGTTGCGTTCTTTGGTATGGCTGTTCATAGGAAAGATTTTTGATTTCACTGCAAATATACAATACAAATTGATTAAAATGCAAATAAAATTACAATTTATTTTGACTTAAAATCAATTTAAACTGCAAACGCATTCTTAGCCAAACCACTACGGATTGACGATTGTTCTATCTGAAAAAATATTGGATTATGAGCGATCGACTGTCTTACGAAGAAACGAAAGAACTGCCCGACTCGGTTTTCGGTTTGCCCGAACGGCGTGAATATCCTATGCCTGATGCGGCGCACGTGCGTGCGGCAGAGGCATATTTCCGTTATTGTCCAGAGGAATTGAAGCCCAAGCTTGCGCGGGCCATACTTGCGCGGGCTCAGGAGTACGGCGTAGACGTGGAGTCGCCCGTGGTGCGCAGCTACGCCCGTTCATAGCACCCGCAGCCGCGCCAACTGTGGAAGCGAAAACGCGCCAACTGCGGAAGTAAAAACACGCCAACTGTGGAAACGAAAATGCGCCAACTGTGGAAGCGAAAACGCGCCAACTGTAGAAATAGTAGTGCTAAAATATTGCGTATTTGCCTGAAATATGTTACATTTGCAAATGTAATATATTGAATTAAAATCGCTGCTATTTTAGAGTATGGAAGATTACCGTTTTCGTATAATGGATAGAATCCTAAAAGACGAGTTGGACGCTATGGGTGCGGTTCTTTTGGAAGGGCCTAAAGCTTGTGGTAAAACAAGGACTGCGGAGCAGGCTGCGGCCAGTGTCATATATATGGACGATCCTGTGAGGCGTAGCCAATATAGGCAGATGGTTGATACTGACATAAGTTATATTTTGTCGGGAGATACACCGCGACTTATTGACGAATGGCAGATAGCTACCAAGATATGGGATGCGGTGCGTTTTGAAGTAGACCACAGGCATAAGGACGGGCAATTTATTCTTACTGGTTCGGCTGTGCCACCTAAAGAGGATAAAGACGAAATGCAGCATTCTGGAACCGGTCGTGTATCGTGGTTGAGAATGAGGCCTATGACCCTGTGGGAATCGTCGGATTCATCGGGAGAGGTAAGTTTGTCGGAATTGTTTGATGATGCAGACACCGCTGTGCGAGGTGAGAACAAGTTGACTCTTGCCGATTTGGCATTCCTTGTTTGCAGGGGCGGTTGGCCTAAGGCTGTTGACAAAGGCCGGAGCAAGGCAGCTCTTCGCCAGGCTATAAATTATTATGAAGCGATAGTCCGTACAGATATCTCGAGAGTTGATGATGTAGAGCGTGACGAGCACCGAACAAGGCGTATAATGCGCTCATATGCACGTCATCAGGGTGCTCAGGCGACTGTGAGAACAATGCTTGCCGATATATCGGAGAATGATATTATCGATTTGAGTGACAAGACGGTGTATTCTTATATAAATGCCCTCAAAAGTATATTTGTGATAGAAGATATGCCGGCTTGGAATCCTAATCTTAGGAGTAAATCTGCAATACGGAGTTCGGATACACGGTATTATATAGATCCTTCGATAGCCTGTGCTGCACTTGGCCTCGGCCCGGACGACCTTATAAACGATTTAAATACTTTCGGATTATTGTTTGAGTGTCTTTGCGTGAGGGATTTAAGAGTGTATTCTCAGGCGTTGGACGGAACTGTCTATCATTTTCGCGATAAGACAGGTTTGGAGTGTGACGCCGTGGTGCATCTGCGAAACGGGCGTTATGGCTTGATCGAAATAAAATTAGGCGGAGAAAAGTTGGTAGAGGAAGGCGCGGCTAATCTGCTTGAGCTAAGAAATAAGATTGACACAACGAAGATGAAATCCCCGTCGTTTATGATGGTTTTGACCGCAGTCGGAGATTATGCCTATCGCCGGTCTGACGGTGTGTTGGTTGTTCCTGTCGCCTGTCTGAAAGATTAGATGGTATTAGATACCCTCTTAGTTGCGGGTGTAATGGGGCATGTCGGCGGGGACTACCATTGATATTTCGACCATGCCGGCCACGATGCCGTCGCGGCGCCACGGGGTCTGGTAGATGACTTTGCGGAGGCCGTCCTTCGATATGGTGTAGGCGTTGCTCTCGCCGGTGGCGAGCATGTGGCGTATCTTTTCCTGCGATTGGGGCGAGTGGCAGGCAAAGAGGTTTTTGCCGATAAGGTCGCCGTGCGAGGCGAAGGTGGCGCGGGCGCGCTCGTTCATGTAGAGTATCACGCCGTCGGTGTCGCATACCGTTATGGCGCAGTTCACGGCCTGAGGCCATTCGTTGAAGTTGATGTCGTGCATATCCATGGTGTCAAATATATTTTTATCAGCTCCGGCTTCCGGCCACAAGCAGTGCGAGGCTCAGCATAAGCAGTGCGAGGTCGAGCAGCTTGGCGCGGATATTGCGTTCGCGCAGCACAATCACGCCGTAGACGAACGGTACTATCACGCTGCCGCGACGCAGCATGGACACTATCGAAATCATGGCGCCCGGCAGCGACAGCGCGTAGAAATAGCAGAGGTCGGCGGCTGTGAGAAATACCGAGATACCAACGATGGTCCACCGCCAGGTGAAGCGGCCGCCGCCGTGACCCGTGCGCCTCAGCACAGCCACCGCCGCGCCCATCAGGATTAGCTGGTATAGTGAGTACCACGCCTGAACCTGTAGCGGCTCGAAGCGGCTGAGAAGGAATTTGTCGTACAAGGCGCTTACGGCACCGAGGCAGGTGGCGCCTATCGACAGCCACAGCCAGCGGCTTGCGCGCAGCGAGAAGCCTTCCCTGGCGCCTATGCGGCTTATGAGGAAGAGCGAAGTGAAACCGAGCAGTATGCCGCACCACTGAAGCAGATTGAGGCGTTCGCCGAATATAAATACAGCTCCGACGAGCACCATCACCGGGCGCGAGGCATTGACAGGCCCCTGTATGGTAAGCGGGAGGTGCTTTATGGCGAAATATCCGAGTACCCACGAGCCGAGCACTATCGCGGCCTTAATGGCTATCAGGGCGTGGCCTGCGACGCCTTCCCCGGGGCCGGGACTGCCTGCGGCAAGATCGGCGACGAGCACCGGCGACAGCAGCAGTGTGCCGAAGAGGGTGTTGAGCAGCAACACCACGGGCACGTTGTTGTCGCGTACCGAAAGTTTCTTCATCACGTCGTAGAAGCCCAGCCCTACGGCGGAGCATACAGCCAGTATAATCCACATGGTCAGTCGTCGGAACGTAGGTATATGAGGCGTGCGAGGCCGAAGAGATAGCGGCGGAATCCGGGAATGTATGCAAGCAGGCGGTCAAACCACGCAAGATGCGGATTCAGAAAACGTACCACCAGCCCGACATACACCATGGCGAATATAGTTCCGGCACCTATGACACTCGTAATACCCATACTTCAAATTTTATGCAAAATTACGAAAAAACGAGTGTGCCACAATGAAAAAACAGCCCCGCGCATAGCCGGAAAGCGGCATCGCGGAGCTGTGGTATGGTGATGGCAGTGTCAGTCGACGTCGCGCACGCAGCGCACAGGGCCGGCGAAAGCGCGCCGTGTGGAGGCATAGCCCGGCTCGAAGGGGAAGGCTCCCGATATGGAGTGGATATGGAAGCAGTTGACCGTTCCGTTCTCTCCCGGGGTCGAGGTGTGGTAGTTGCCGCAGCCCCCGTTTCGCCAACAGCTGCCTCCGGCATTGCGGAACCCCTGGCTGGGGAAGTAGACGGTCTTGCCGCTGTGCCATGCGGTGACGTACACATGGTGGCCGAAAATATCGGAGCTTTGCTTTGCGGCGTTCACGTAATTCCAAATATTGTCCCAGCCGGAGTTTTTACCGTCGACGGTGAACGCAAGCCACATGTCGCCCGGCGGCACCATCCAGCCGGCAGGACAGGGGTCGAATATTGATTTTTCCTTGGCTCCGTTGTTGCTCAGTATGCCGGCCACTTCTTGCTTTGTGCCTCGGAATGTTGAGCCGGCAGGATGCACGGTCACTTTAAGGGTGGCGTCTTTATATGGCGTGCCGCCCCACAGGCGGTCTTCCCCGCCCCAGTACCAGTCGCCGTTGTTGGTGAACTCAGTAGGGCTGTTCTCGCTGTTCATTCTCGTTGCAGAGCCTATGAATACCGTGGGATGCTTTATCACATATTCCAGCTTGCCGTATGTTGCGTTTGTAAGCTCGTAGCCGAAGAGTTCGGTGGTGTGTACCGTGCCCTTGGTAGTCATTCTGATGGCAGCGTTGCTGTTGTCGGTGAGCGTGCCTATGTTGGCAGTGGTATAGTCGTAGTGCGGGTCCCACTTTTGGAGCTTCCAGCCTATGGGGAACGGGTCTTTGCGGCCCCACTGGTACACGGCGCCGTAAGTGGGAAGACCTGTGCCGGAGGCTTTTTTCGCTCCGAGGTTGCACGACATCAGCGCGCGGCCCTGGACGGTTCGCCCGGAAGCGGTTATGATTCCGCTTTTGTCCCACGGGAAGGTTTTGTATGGTACCGCTTTGGATATTTCGGCCGGCTTCTCATCGTTTACCCATATATGCCACGACCATACGATTTCGTTGGCTGCGTTGTATCCTGCGATTACGGCGTTGCCGGCAGTCGAGGCCGATTTGACGTGGATACGGTCGTACTCGTCGAGCCACACTTTGTCGAAGGAGCTGTTGTTGCCTATCACGTTCTGCTCCTGCCACAGCACCTTGACGGTTTCGATGCGTTTGGCCTCCTCTTTCTTGTTGACATATTCGGAATATTTCCAGCCGCCGCCGGTTTCGGTGCGTGTGTACGGGTCGAACATTATCTCCTCTTTGAAGCCGAGCACGAAGCAGTTGGCCGGAGCTGCAAGCACGCGGTCGTCGCGTTCTTCAGAGTTGATATTGAGAGTGATGTTGTAGTTGTGGTTTCGGCGCACGTTGAAATCGTTATAGTCGTTTTCGCCCAGATATATGGTGTAAAGGTAGTTGGAGCCGTTTGTCTTCGACGATACGAAGAGCTGCACGTAGAGCGCCTTGTCTGGCGCCCCGTTGTTCTTGTATTTGGGGTCGGTGTTGGTGCTTGTTCCACGCCTGTTGGCAGGCATGTAGAAGGTGTAGACCATTCCCGAGGCCAGCGACTTGTCGAGGGTGACGGACTTTGTTTCAAAGTCGTCGCCTTGAGGATAGTTTTCCTCGCTGGGCGTTTCCTCCATGCGCATGTGCGTGGGCATGTTGTTTATAATCACGCGGTTTACCACAAGGTTGGCCGCCGCAGCCGCCGTCACGTACTTGAAGCTTATCTTGGCCATCATGCGCGTGAGGTGTATGTCGATGGGAAGCAGGTCTGATTCCTTGCGTATGGTTTCTTTTACGGAGCCTTCCATGAAGAGGTATTCGTCGGCTCCCATTTCGACATTATCCTCTGTGAAGGGGTATTCGTATCCTACGAATTTCTCGATGGTCGAGAAGTCCTTTCCTTTTGCCCACTCGGGGTCGCAGGTGTTGGCAAGCACGTACACGTGGCTGTCGACACCCTCTGCCAGACGTATGTTGAGTTTCTTGATTTCCGTTGACGTCACCTCGTAGTAGCGCGGCATGATGAGCTGGTCGCCGTTCTGGTCGTACTGGAACACCCATATGTCGTGGATTGCCTCTTCGGCGGCCTTTTGGGGGTCGTCGGGTGTTTCGTCGGAGCCGGCGTCGCCTTCGGCGCGCGAGGGAATGTCGTTGACCAGCGGCTTGCCCACGAGCACGGGCGCGCCGGTATGCAGCCTCAGAGGCACTTCGATTGTTGCCGCGCGGTCGCCGGGCAGTGCCTCGGGTGCGCTGTCGCAGTCAAAGTCGGCCTCGGCGCATGCCGAAAGCAATATAAGAGGGAGAGTGCGCGAAAGCAGTTTCGTAAATATTTTCATATGACAGTGAAAAGGTGCTTCTGTTGGTTAATCGTCGACATCGCGTACGCAGCGTATAGAGCAGCCGGTGGCTCGGCGGGTGTAGCCGAAGCCTGTTTCAAATGGATACATAAATCCCGGAGTGTGCATATGGAAGGCATTGGTGCGTCCGCCCTTGCCTCCGGTGGTGGTATGGTAGTTGCCGCAGTAACCAACTTGGTTGAATGTTCCGCCGGCCATGCGAACACCCTGCGAGGGGAAGAACACAGTGATATCAGCAGCTCCCGATAGTCCTGCGTTCTTGAAAACGCGGGTCATGCACATGTTATATCCACGGGCGGCCTCGTTCACTGCCTGGGTGTCTTTGGTGTTCATACTCGGATAGTCGTTTGCGGCTGTGTTGACACCGGTCTTGGTAAAGGACAGCCACATATCACCCGGCGGGACCATCCATCCGGCGGGACACGGGTCGAATATCGATTTTTCGGTTGCGCCGTTATCGGAAAGAATCGCACCGCTGGCGGCATTGACGGGGAACTGGGTCGCGTTGTCAAACGATGTGCCACCCCAAAGATTGTCGGCATGGTGGGGATTGGGATAGTACCAGTCGCCGTCGGTTCCGGCCACGCATTCCGATGCTTTGCTCGGATTCTGCACAGAGCCGTCGGTATCCAGAAGAGGGGATATGAACCTGGTGGGGTTTTTTATCGTGTATTCTATGGTGCCTACCGTCTTGGAGGTCTGCGCCACATTGAACATAGATCCTGCAGCAGTGCTGTTTCCGGCTCCCGACAATGTGATTTTGTTATAGGAATTATCGTAGAGCTGTCCTATGTAGGAGGTGTTGTAGTTTTTTTGTCCGCCCACAGAGGAGTAGCCGCTGCCTCCGCTGGCTGTCACCCCCCAGGGTCCGGGGAACGGGTCTTTGCGTCCCCACTGGTACAGGCAGCCGAATGTCAGTGACGGACGCGAGGTGTTGCGAGAACGGCTCAGTGCTCCGAGGTTGCAGGCCATCAGGGAGCGTCCTTTGCGTGTGCGTCCGGCAGTTGTGTTTATGCCCTTGCTGTTCCACTCGAAAGTGTAGTATGGCACGGCGGCGGCAAGCTCGGCCGGTTTGTCTTTGTTTACCCAGATGTGCCACGACCACACTACCTCGTTGGCGGCATTGTAGCCTGCTATGAGAGCGTTGCCGTTGGCGGTTCCGGATTTGACGTGTATTCGGTCGTACTCGTCAAGCCATACGAGGTTTCCGGCTGAGTTGTTGCCTATCACGTTGGCTTGCTGCCAGATTATGGCCACTCTTGTTATTTTTTTCTTGGGGTCTTTTTTGTTTACATAATCCGAGTATTTCCAGCCGCCGCCGGTTTCAGTACGGGTGTACGGGTCGAACATTATTTCGTCGTTATGGGAAAGCACGAAGCAGTTGGCCGGTGCGGCGAGCACGCGGTTGTCGCGGTTTTCGGAGTTTATGTTGAGGGTGATGTTGTAGTTGTGGTTTCGGCACACGTTGAAGTCGTTGACATCGTTTTTGCCGAGGTATATGGTGTAGAGGAAGTTGGAGCCGTTTGTCTTCGACGATACGAAGAGCTGCACGTAGAGCGCTTTCTCCGGTGCTCCGTCGTTCTTTGTGCCGGGCTCGGTGTTTTCGTTGGTTCCTCGGCGGTTTGCCGGCATGTAGAATGTGTACACCATTCCCGAAGCCAGCGACTTGTCGAGGGTCACGGACTTTGTTTCAAAGTCGTCGCCTTGAGGATAGTTTTCCTCGCTGGGCGTTTCCTCCATGCGCATGTGCGTGGGCATGTTGTTTATAATCACGCGGTTTACCACAAGGTTGGCCGCCGCAGCCG
>CAJTSR010000008.1 GCA_910579035.1 uncultured Muribaculaceae bacterium
CGCATCTCAAAATAATTCAGAAAATAAATCATCGGTTGGCTCAGTTAGCGGCTTAGCCAAGGCTGAACAACCTCAAATTTTACCGAATCATTGCAAATAGGCTAATGGGGGAATTTCAGAAAGACAACAAACTTTACGAATGTCCGAATTGCCACCATATTAGAAAGATGTCGGCCGACCATATAGGCCCGATATCACTCGGATTCCGCCACCATATTTACTTCAAACCTTTATGTTCGTCATGCAATAGTTCAAAGAATAATCGATTCACTTACAGCGATGTCAAAGAACTATTGGAAATCGAACAACGTAATGAAGACGTAATCAGCTGGCATTCAAAGCATATATGGGACAAAGTGAAATTCCTCGTAGTCGATGACTCCACAGCAAAAACAGCAAGCAACATAATGGCTTCAGCCCATCAGAACGTCTTATACCTTTTGTCAACCATATATCAGCGGACAGGCAAAGAATTCCTGCGCCGCTATCTCCACCCCGAATATTCTTTGACAGACTATCGCTTTGAAGACTTCGACCCATTCGACCTTGGAAAACTCAAAATCAAACAGAAAACGTTGACAAGTAAAAACAAATTAAAGAATCAGGAACGAGCAAGCCGCGTACCCTTTGAATCTCTTGAAGAGTTTGCGGCTAAAGACAATCGTCGTCACAGATTCTATCACGAGTGTATCACGTCAGAAATCGAAAATATTATAGCCACAATAGATAACAAAGATTTCGACAAAGCCGACGAATTGCTGCAGGCTGCAATATCACACCTCGCAGATATCATATTTGATTCGGAATGGGTCGCCGATTAAGGCACAACTCATAAAATCGATCGAAGTCCACGACCCCGTTCATCAGCATATCATAAGGAGTTGTTATAGGATACTCTGTGTCCATAACCATATTGTCTTCTCCAGCCGTAATCTCGGGCAAACTTCCGATAGCTTCCTGAACAGTGATAGGCTCCGGCAATCCCTCTCCACAATATCCGAATAACGGCTTCGGTTGGGATATTCTGACGCCATCACGCGAGCCGATAATCACGACTCTTTTTCGGCGTTGTGGAACTCCATATTCTTCAGCATTCAATTTGATAGGAGTGCTGACTGTATATCCTATGCATTCAAATGCCTCTATAATTTCCTTGGCAACATCGCCATTTCGCATAGTCAAAATGCCAGGAACATTTTCAAAAACAAAAAATTCGGGATTCAACAACTCTACGACAGAAACAAACTCCTTAAACAACTGATTACGTGTATCTTCAGGGTCGCGCCATCCTGCATAAGAAAATCCCTGACAGGGAGGGCCACCCACAACCACACCTATATCATAGTTCTCTGAGGCTGCAATTATTTTTTCTTTTATATCACACCGAGTTATATCCCCTACGATAAATTCAGCATCTGGGTACTGCTTCTTATGATTATAAATATATGTTTCAAAATATTTCTTTTCAATCTCATTAGCAGCTATCAAATTATAACCAGCCATTGAAAATCCTTCCGAAATACCTCCTGCCCCAGCAAACAAATCCACATAGTTCAATGAATCAAGATGCGGCATTATCTCCGAAGCAATCGCTCTGGCAAGAAGTGGTGGAACCGCATTACCTATCTGCTTGTATTGAGCCGACTTAGAACCCACAAAAACATAAGAATCAGGGAAAGACTGAAAACGCGCAGCCTCCCTGTTCGACATAACCCTATTCTGAAACGGATGGAGATTGCACCCATTGCCAAGCCTGTTGAAATAAGTCGTTATTGTATAGCTGGGCCTGTCATGGCGCATTCTTCCGTAATAAGTAGTGCGTCCTCCGCTTTTACGTATCTGAGCCAATCGCAATGATGGTATTTCCTCCGGTATATTTTTCCAATTACCA
The DNA here is from genome assembly GCA_910579035.1 of uncultured Muribaculaceae bacterium. Lineage (GTDB taxonomy): Bacteria > Bacteroidota > Bacteroidia > Bacteroidales > Muribaculaceae > CAG-873. The sequence continues at coordinate 1,892 of CAJTSR010000008.1, forward strand.
CCTTCCGGAATATGGATCGCCATTTCATATTCAAGATCACTCAATCGAGTTGCGACATGGTTATATAGCTTCATAATCCTGATATATAATCAATTTCCTTTTGTGATAATCCATAAAGGGATCCAACATAATAATTCAGCTCTTCCTGACTGGGAAAATAACGCGACTCATCAACTTTTTCAAGATCGACCAACGGTAGCTCATCAAGCTCATAATTACTTATATGATTATTAGAGCTCGTCACTTTAAATCGCCAATTCAATATACTGCTATTGAGCAAAATCATCAATTTTGCAAGAATTTCAGGTGTTGATGATATATAATTGCACGAATTGCCTAAAATATCGGTTTCTTCACAGTACACAAACTTGAGCCTTTTATGAACGCCGGAATTACAGACCTGCTGACAGATTATACGACGTTTCTTAAAATCGTTCTCAATAAAGTCTGATGACTTTCGCTCTAAAAACGATTCCAAAACATATTCGCCGTTAACATCTTTCAAGCCATTCTCCGATATCATATTACCTCTTATTAGCCTTAACGATGTCCTACTGTTCGTAATATATTTACGGCAAAGAGTAAGATCAAGCTCTCCTCTTTTATTTCTAATAAACGGTATATCTTTAAGTTTATTGAATCTGGATAACTTTGAAAGCACATTCCATTCTATCTCAGAGATAAATGGTATTTCCATATGCTCAGGAAATAGGCTACGCACCAATTCAATCGACACGCTATATGTCTTACAGCCGTCTGCTATGCTAATACTTGTAGTTGTGCCACCTTTCTTAACATAAAATATAGTCGTTGATTGCCTTACTTTATCAAACACAGGCACATTCTCCGCAAAATAAACAATGCCACGCAAACAATTGGATTTTATCAGATGTCCGCGCAATTTTGTTGCAGAAGCATCTGCAAACAATGTAGACGGGCATATGACACCCAACTCTCCACCGGATTTGACAAGACCCAACATAGCCTCTATGGATATTTTGTATAAATTAAGCATACCCTCTATCGAAAGAGAATATCTGCCGCAAGAACGAAAATGTGCCGCTTGGCGAGCAATTCGTTCGATTACTTTCTCACTATGCTTTTTTTTACTCGGCTTCAGAACCAGATAAGGTGGATTTGAAACCACAACATCAAATCCCTTATTAACATATCCGTCCAAATCACTTTCCTTGAGTGGCTGTTCTTCAGTTCCATCAAATAGAGTATTTTGCGCCAGTGCGTCTCTTCGTATAATATGCTTTGAGATGATTCCTAATGACTCTAAAGAGATATCCTGCAAATACGATAAAGCCTTTAACCTAGTGATATTAACTGCCACCGAATCGATGTCAACTGCATATAGTTTTTTAAGAATTATTAACAAGACATCAATTCCTCGACAAGAAAGCGAATCAACCACCTGCTCGTAAAACCGGCCTGTACCACACGCAAAATCCAAAACGACAGGAATCTCTTCTGAATGTTGTATAAACCAATTATCTACAGTTGCTTCTACTATCTTATGCGCGATGTCACTCTTAGTGTAAACAGCACCTTTTTCTATGAAATTTGTTTTGGAAGAAACTCTTCTGACAGACCCTTTATCTAACCGAAACTCACTATTCAGAAAATCGGCGTGTAGCTAATCACATAATGAAGGTATTTGCCTCGCGATATTTGCTTTTAACGGGATAAGTTCAAAATCTCGGCACTCAAATCCCACCAACATAGCATCAGAAATATTCAATGAAGACGCAAAATGGTAAACATAGGAGGCTATCAGAGAGTTGATGAGCTTGCTATGGCATATTTCTGCCAAAGTTGATAATTCTTCAGCGATGGGCTTAACTGACGTCGAAGCACATCCCATTCTTTGCGCAACAGCTACGGAAACGGCAGAATTTTCCATATTTTGCAAATCAGTTATAGTCATCTATCTCTGCAATAAAGTCATACACCCTCTTATCAAGAGCCTATACAATGTGATATAAAATACTTTTATGAAAATTCTTCACCGTCAACACCATCGCTATTTCTTTACAAAATTAGCCAATCCAAACGAATCCACCAAACTTGCAAAAAAATTACCTGCTCCTATCAGAATAGTCAACTTATTGCTTTTCTTACGCAAACTTAAAATTATTTTGCGGGGAGGGGCTTTGTGCTTGGGCTGATTATTCGTATTTTTGCAGATTGATTATGGGAGCTACAGACTTTATATTACTGGCTATCGTTGTGCTGGCGGCCGTGACGGGCGCCCTGCGGGGGATAGTGGCGCAGATAGGCGCCATAGCGGCACTTCTGGCCGCGATTCTCGTATGCCGCTTTTTCGGCGGCACAGTGGCCGACATGGTGGTGGGCCACGGCACCGAGCACGAAACCACTCTGAGAATAATCTGCTACGCGGTGGTGTTCATCGCCACCTACGTGGGCGTATGGCTGCTGGCGAGGCTTTTCGGCGCTGCCGTGTCGGCATTGCACCTGAGGCCTTTCGACAGGATTGCCGGAGGGCTTTTCCGGGTTGCCGAATGGCTTATCATAACGAGCATAGTGCTCAACGTATACTTTGCCATAAGCCCCTCGGACCGCGCCGGATTCTGCCGCGCCGACCGTCCGTGGCGCGCAAGCGTGGTGAAGATAGCCCCGGCACTGGCCGGATACATAGTAAACTGAGTATGGCTGCCCGGCGTTATTATTTCTGATATGGACCAAACTAACCAACAACAACGCAGCGAGGCCGACCGCTCGACGATAGAACGGGCTACCTCGGGCGAATATAAATACGGATTCACTTCCGACATCGACACCGACCTTATTCCGGCCGGCCTGAACGAGGACGTCGTACGCCTTATCTCGCATAAGAAAGGCGAGCCGGAATGGCTGCTCGACTTCCGCCTGAAGGCATTCCGCCACTGGCTCACACTCACCCCGCCCACATGGGCGCACCTCGACATCCCGCCTATCGATTTCCAGACAATAAGCTACTATGCCGCGCCCAAGAAAAAAGAAGGCCCCAAGAGCCTCGACGAGATAGACCCGCAGCTTATCGACACGTTCAACCGCCTCGGCATACCCCTTGAGGAGCAGAAGGCGCTTTCGGGAATGGCTGTCGACGCCGTGCTCGACTCCGTGTCGGTAAAGACCACCCACCGCGAACGCCTTGCCGAACTCGGCATAGTGTTCTGCTCTTTCAGCGAGGCCGTGCGCGAATACCCCGACCTCGTGCGCAAGTATCTGGGCAAGGTGGTAAGCTACCGCGACAATTTCTATGCGGCCCTCAACTCGGCGGTGTTCTCCGACGGCTCGTTCGTGTACATTCCCAAGGGAGTGCGCTGCCCGATGGAGCTGTCGACATACTTCCGCATCAACTCGGCGGGCACCGGCCAGTTCGAGCGCACCCTGATAGTGGCCGACGACGAGGCATATGTAAGCTACCTCGAAGGCTGCACCGCCCCTATGCGCGACGAGAACCAGCTCCATGCCGCCATAGTCGAAATCATAGTGGAGGAACGCGCCGAGGTGAAGTACTCGACCGTGCAGAACTGGTATGCCGGCGACGCCCGGGGGCGCGGCGGCGTGTACAACTTCGTGACCAAGCGCGGCCTTTGCCGGGGCGATTATTCCAAGCTGTCGTGGACACAGGTGGAAACGGGCTCGGCCATCACGTGGAAATACCCCTCGTGCATACTCGCCGGGGAAGGCTCCGTGGGCGAGTTCTATTCGGTGGCTGTGACAAACAACCGGCAGCAGGCCGACACCGGCACCAAGATGATACACACCGGCTCCAACACACGCTCCACCATCGTGAGCAAGGGCATATCGGCAGGCCACAGCCAGAACAGCTACCGGGGGCTTGTCAAGGTGGCTCACGCCGCCGAAGGCGTGCGCAACTATACCCAGTGCGACTCGCTGCTGCTCAGCGACACCTGCGGCGCACACACCTTCCCGGTAATCGACGTGGCCAACAACTCCGCCGTGGTAGAGCACGAAGCCACCACGTCCAAAATATCGGAAGACCAGATTTTCTACTGCAACCAGCGCGGAATACCCACGGAGGAGGCCGTGGCACTGATAGTGAACGGCTATGCCAAAGAAGTGATGAACAAACTCCCGATGGAATTTGCCGTAGAGGCTCAGAAACTGCTCGCCATCACCCTCGAAGGCAGCGTAGGATAGATTTATAGTTATGGAAGAATTACTCAAAGTAGAAAACCTCCGCGCCGGCATCGACGGCAAAGAAATATTACGAGGCATCAACCTCACAGTCCGCCCCGGCGAAGTACACGCCATAATGGGACCCAACGGTTCGGGCAAGAGCACCCTGTCGGGCGTTCTCGCGGGCGACCCGCGATTTACCGTCAACGGCGGCACCGCCACATTCCACGGCGTCGACCTACTGTCGCTCGCTCCCGAGGACCGTTCGCACGAAGGCCTGTTCCTGTCGTTCCAGTACCCGGTGGAGATTCCGGGCGTGACGATGGTCAACTTCATGCGCGCCGCCATCAACGCCAAGCGCAAATACTTCGGCGAACAGCCTATGAGCGCGGCCGACTTCCTGAAGATGATGCGGCAGAAACGCGCCGTGGTAGAGCTTGATAACAAGCTGGCGTCGCGCTCGGTCAACGAGGGCTTCTCGGGCGGCGAGAAAAAGCGCAACGAGATTTTCCAGATGGCCGTGCTCGAACCGCGCCTTTCGATTCTCGACGAAACAGACAGTGGACTCGACATCGACGCCCTCAGGATAGTTGCCGGAGGCGTCAACAAGCTCAAGACAAGCCAGAACGCCACCATAGTCATAACACACTACCAGCGACTGCTCGACTATATAAAGCCCGACTACGTGCACATTCTCTACAAAGGCCGCATAGTGCACACCGGCGGCCCGGAACTCGCACTCGAGCTTGAAGAGAAAGGCTATGACTGGATTAAACAGGAGGCCGACAATGAACAGTGATTCCAACGCTTTCACGCAATATCTGCAACTGCGAGGCAAGGACTCTGCGGCAGCCACAGGCGTGCTGGACACGCTGAACAGCCGCGCCGCCGACGCTCTTGCAGCAATCGCAAGCCACCCCGACAGCGACATCTTCGCCCCGGACTACGGTGTGAACCTCGGCCACCTGCCCATGCAGGCCGACCTTGCCACATCGTTCCGATGCGGGGTGCCCCAGCTCAACAGCCTGCTCGCCGTGGTGGCAAACGACGTGTTCTACCCCACAGAGAACCTCCACCGCAACGCCCCCGAAGGGCTTTATGCCGGAAGCATACGCACCATTCCCGAGCAATTCGCCGACGACGCTGCCTCGATGCTCGAAACAGGCATAAGCGACAGCGACGCTCCCGCCCTTGTCAACAGCCTGCTGCTCCACGACGGCGTATACATACGCGTGGAAAAAGGCGTAGAGGTAGAAAAGCCCGTCCAGATAGTCAACATACTAAACTCCGACATACCCCTGCTGACGCCCCGGCGCGTACTGATCCACGCCATGCCCGGCTCCCGGATCCGAGTGCTGCTGTGCGACCACTCCCAGACACCCGCCACCGCACATCTCAACTCCCAGATAGTGCAAGTGAAGGTCGAGGCCGACGCATCGGTCGAGCTTTACGACATCGAGGAAAGCTCTGCCGCCACCACGCGCTACTGGCAGCTCTTCGCCGAGCAGGCCGACGGCTCGCACCTCACGGTCAACACCTGCTACCTCACCGGCGGCAAGACCGTAAACACATACCGAATATCCTGCGGCAACAATACCGACACGTCGCTGAGCGGCCTCGTGATAGCCTCCGGGACAGAGAATGTGTCCAACCGCGTCGACCTGCGCCACACCGGCACAGGCGCCACAAGCAAGCAGCTATTCAAATCAGCCCTGTTCGACAAATCCCGTGGAACATTCAAGGGCAATATCTATGTGGCCGAAGGCGCCGCCCGCACCGACGCCTCGCAGTCCTGCCGCAACCTGCTTGCCTCGGCCGACGCCCGCATGGTGTCCGAGCCACAGCTCGAAATATACTGCGACGACGTGAAGTGCAGCCACGGCGCAACCACCGGGCAACTCGACGAACGGGCATTGTTCTACATGCAGACACGCGGCGTGCCCGTCGAAGAAGCCCGCAACATGCTCACACAGGCATTTATGGCCGATGTAATCGACAACATATCGTTCGAGGTGCTGAGGCAGCGAATGCACATGCTTGTCGAAAAACGCCTCAGCGGAGCCACGGCCGACTGCAGCTCGTGTGCCGCCTGCCACGCACAAAGTACCGAATAATGAACACACCCTACGATGTGGCCGCCCTGCGCCGCGACTTTCCCATACTCTCCGACACCGTATACGGCAAACCGCTGATATACTTCGACAACGCGGCAAGCAGTCAGGCGCCGCGCACCGTGATCGACGAAATCGACAGGCTCTACCTCCACTCCAAGGCCAACGTGCACCGGGGCGTGCACTGCCTGTCGCAGAAAGCGACGGGCGCCATGGAGGCTTCTCGCGAGCGAGTGCGCGATTTCATCGGGGCCGAATCTTCCGACGAGATAATCTTCACCCGTGGCACCACGGAGGCCATCAACCTCGTGGCATCGTCATACGGCAGCCTCCTCTCCCCCGGCGACGAGATAATACTCACGCAGATGGAGCACCACTCCAACATCGTGCCGTGGCAGCTTCTCGAAAGACGTGCAGGCATAGTGCTGAAAGTGGTGCCGGTTGACGACAATGGTGTTCTCGACATGGACGCATTCCGCTCGCTGTTTTCCGAGCGGACACGCCTTGTGTCGGTCTGCCACGTGTCGAATGTTCTCGGCACCGTCAATCCCGTAGCCGAGATAGCCGCCTATGCCCATAGCCGTGGCGCCGTGGTCTGCGTAGACGGCGCTCAGGCCATATCCCACGAAAAAATCGACGTGCGCGCCATAGGAGCGGATTTCTACGCCTTCTCCTCGCACAAGATGTACGGGCCCACCGGGATAGGAATCCTATACGGACGCCGCGAGCTTCTCGAGGCCATGCCCCCGTATCAGGGCGGCGGGGAGATGATAGGCCACGTTAGCTTCAGCGGCACCACATGGGCCGACCTGCCATACAAATTTGAAGCCGGCACTCCCGACTATATCGGCGCCGCGGCCCTTGCCAAGGCAATCGACTATATGGAGAACGTGGGACTCGACCGAATAGCCGCCCACGAGCAAGCCTTGTTGCAACGCGCCACGGAGGCCATGCTCACCATACCCGGACTGAGGATATACGGAACGGCACCCGGAAAAGCAGCCGTAATATCGTTCCTCATCGGCAACGCCCACCACTACGACACCGGCATACTGCTCGACCGCATGGGCATAGCCGTGCGCACAGGCCACCACTGCGCCCAGCCCCTGATGGAGCGCTACGGCATCGAAGGCACCGTGCGCGCAGCCTTCGCCCTGTACAACACCGAGGAAGAAGTCGACATATTCGTCAAATCCCTGCGGCGCGCTGCCGACATGCTGCTATGACACCGACCGTTTTCATCACCGGCGGAGCGGCCGGAATAGGCGCCGCCACCGTGCGCAAATTCGCCGGCGAAGGCTGGAATGTCCTTTTTTCCGACATCGACGCCGAGGCCGGAAAGGCACTCGAAGCCGAGCTGCCCGGCACCCTGTTTGCAGAGGCCGACACACGCTGCCGCGAACGCCTCGAAGCCGTGGTGGCTCTCGGAGTCGAGCGTTTCGGTTCTCTTAACGCCGTGTTCGCCAACGCAGGCATACACCGCAAGAACACCGTGCTCGACATAAGCGACGAGGAATTCGACCTCGTTGTGAAAACAAACATATACGGCACTGCCAACACCCTGCGTGCGGCAGTACCCGCCATAATAGCCTCGGGCGGCGGCTCGGTGGTACTCAACGCCTCCGACCAGTCGTTCATCGGCAAGCGCGCCAGCTTCGCCTACGGCCTTACCAAAGGAGCCATAGCGCAGATGGCGAAAAGCACGGCGCTCGACCTCGCGCCATACCGCGTGCGCGTCAATGCCGTATGCCCCGGAACTGTACGCACGGGCATAGTCGACGGCATATTCAGCCGGTTGTCGGCTGCCACGGGGCGCCCTGTGGCCGATTATCTCGCCGACGAAGCCGCCGAATTTCCTCTCGGCCGCATCTGCGAGCCTGAAGAAGTCGCCTCGCTGGTATATTTCTTAGCATCGGAAAACGCCGGGTTCATAACCGGCTCGCTGTTCCCTATCGACGGCGGCATAACCGCCGGTTGAACAAAGACGAATCATTATCCGTTAACATCATATAACATTGCAAAGCGTACATTCACAGACTATCCGCAGGTTCGCTCTCACCGTGCTCCTGACATGCCTCGTGCTCACGGCCGGAGCGGTAAACCGCCTGCGCAGCCCGCGTGCGAGCATGGAGGCACCGCCGGGTATGACATACGACAGCTCCCTGTCCTCCTCGATGGGCATGGACGTGTTCCGCAGCCATACCGACGGCCTAATCATAGCCATAGGCATACAGCAGGCCGCCGACGGGGTAAGCGCCGAGTCCCTCACGAAAGAATTTTCACTCAGGGGCAACGGCAGCTACAAGAGCATCGCCGTGACAGGGCGGCACACGGCATACACAGGCCTCGGCCGCAACGGGCGCACCATCTTCGCCGCCACCGACCATCCCTCGGACGGAAACATCACCGTGGTGCTCATCGTCGGCAACATATCTCAGACCGATGCCGAGCGGTACATCTCCACTCTTTCCATAACGTCCTGAGCCACGCCGGAACGTGCGGATTAGCCACATATGTGATTTTGTTAAACCCAAAGTCCTGCAAAGCGGTGCATTTTTAGTACCTTTGCACATCGCTTTGTACCGGCGACTGTTTCGACTATGATAGAACGCATCGTAATAATCGACAATGTTGACCCTCTGTGTTTCTACGGCGTCAACAATGCGAATATGCAACTTATCAAAAACCTCTTCCCCAAGCTGCGCATATCGGCGCGCGGCTCGGTGATCCGCGTGATAGGGGAAGAACGGGAAACAGCCGATTTTGAAGCCCGGATCAAAGAACTGTCAGCCTATGCCGAGCAGTACAACCGCCTTTCGGAGGACGTGATTCTCGACATCGTGAAAGGCGAGGCTCCGAAGGAACAGAAGAACGACGGCGTAATAATATACGGCATAAACGGCAAGCCCATAAGCGCACGCACGCCCAACCAGCAGGCGCTCGTGGAAACATTCGGGGCAAACGACCTCACATTCGCCCTCGGCCCTGCCGGCACGGGCAAGACCTACATCGCCATAGCCCTGGCCGTGCGCGCGCTCAAGAACAGAGAGGCACGCAAGATAATACTGTCGCGTCCGGCCGTCGAGGCAGGCGAGAAACTCGGCTTCCTGCCCGGCGACATGAAAGACAAAATCGACCCTTACCTGCAGCCGCTCTACGACGCGCTCGAAGACATGATTCCGGCCATGAAGCTGAAGGAATACATGGAAACCAAGGTGATACAGATAGCGCCCTTAGCATTCATGCGCGGACGCACGCTCAACGATGCCATAATAGTGCTTGACGAGGCCCAGAACACCACCGTGCACCAGATAAAGATGTTCCTCACGCGCCTTGGCATGAACGCCAAGATGATCGTAACCGGCGACGTCACCCAGATCGACCTGCCCCGGAGCACACAGAGCGGACTCGTGCAGGCTCTCCGCATACTCGACGGCGTGCCCGGCGTGGGGCGCGTGGAGTTCGGCAAAAAAGACATCGTGCGCCACTCCCTCGTGCAGCGCATAGTCGAAGCATACGAACGGTTCGACCGTGCCGAGAAAGCCGCTGCCGAAGCTTCAAGAGCAGCAGCCGACAGCCACACAGAATGACTTTTTAACAAACCACGATATAAACCAACCATATGACCCTCACCCACACCGACTTCAACTTCCCCGGCCAGACGGGCGTGTACCACGGCAAAGTCCGCGACGTATATTCCATCGCCGGAAACATTCTCGTGCTCGTAGCCACCGACCGCATATCGGCTTTCGACGTCGTACTGCCCAAGGGCATACCCTTCAAAGGACAGGTTCTCAACCAGATTGCGAACTACTTCCTCGACGCCACCTCGCACGCCGTCCCCAACTGGAAAATGGCCGAGGTAGACCCCATGGCAACCGCAGGAAGCCGTTGCGAGGGATTCCGTGTGGAAATGATCATACGAGGTTATCTCGCAGGCAGCGCATGGCGCGAATATGCCGCCGGCGCGCGCGAAATCTGCGGTGTGAAACTCCCCGAAGGTCTGCGTGAAAACGAAAAACTGCCCGAACCCATCATCACCCCTACCACAAAGGCCGAGGAAGGACACGACGAAAACATTTCCCGCGAGGAAATCATAGCCCGCGGCCTCGTGAGCGAGGAGGATTACGCCGTGCTCGAGCAGTACACCCGCACTCTCTTTGAAATAGGCACAAAAATGGCTGCCGACAAGGGCCTGATACTCGTTGACACCAAATATGAGTTCGGCAAGCTCGGCGACAAAGTGATGCTTATCGACGAAATCCACACTCCCGACTCCTCGCGCTACTTCTACGCCGACACATACCCCGCGCTCTTCGCCGAAGGCAAGCCCCAGCGCCAGCTCTCCAAAGAATTTGTGCGCCAGTGGCTTATGGAAAACGGCTTCATGGGACGCCCCGGCGAAACAGTACCCGAAATGACCGAAGAGGTATGCAACGCCATATCCGCCCGCTATATCGAGCTGTACGAGCACCTTACCGGCCAGAAATTCGTGCCCGCGCCCGAAGCTGACGCCGCGCGCCGCATCGAAACAGGCGTGCTCGACTTCCTCGCCAACTTCAAATAAGCACGGCGACAAGCAACGCCGATGAACAAGGTCGAAAACATAAAACCATACGGCACCGAAGGCGCCAAGGAACAGCAAGTCGAGGCAATGTTCGACGCCATAGCGCCGGCCTACGACTTTATGAACCGCGCCATGACCTTCGGCATGGACCGTCTGTGGCTGCGGCAGCTTCTCAAAGCCTGCTGCAGCCGCGACGCCTCCGTGGCCGTAGACCTCGCCACAGGCACCGGCGACGTGGCTCTGGCCATAGCGCGACGCTGCCCCGATGCCGCCATAATAGGACTTGACCTGTCGGCCGGAATGCTTGCCAAAGCAAAAGAAAAGGCCGAGAAACAGAATATTGCAGTGGATTTCAGGCAGGCCGACTGCCTCGCCACGGAACTGCCCGACGGCATAGCCGATTTTGTGACAGTGGCCTACGGCGTGCGCAACTTTGCCGACATCGAGGCCGGATACCGCGAAATGTACCGCATACTGCGCCCGGGAGGCAAATTGCTCGTCCTCGAGCTGTCTACCCCCACAGCCCTGATACCCAAGCTATTCTACAACATATACACCCGCTTGCTCATACCTGCGGCAGGCAGTATTTTCGCCGGCGACCGCAAAGCCTACGCATATCTTCCCGAAAGCATCGCCGCCTCCCCGCAGCGTGGCGAAATGGAGCGCATAATGCAGTCGGCAGGATTCGCCGATACCTCCTTCAAATCCATGACTCTGGGAGTCTGCACACTTTACACAGCTTTTAAACAACTACAATGACCCGAATCATCACTTCCATCATATTTCTGGCTACTGTCGCGTTCGGAGCCTTTCCGCAAGCTATGTATATAGAATCGGCCAAGGTAGGAGGAACCACCACCGAGCCGGAGCCTGCAGTCACCGAGAATCCCGTAGTCGCAACACCTACCGCCACAAGCCCTGCAATCAAGGTTGCCAAGTTAAAAACAGACTCCGCCGCTTTCGCGCCCCGCAGTCTGGAAGAGCTTGACGCCTATCTTGATTCAATCAAATACATACCCTGCGACACCCTTGTGGGCACTCTTCCGCTGCCCCAGTACTTCTTCCGCCCGCTGGTATTCGACCACCACAGGTATCAGGAGAAATGGGACCCGTTCACACCCGACTTCTCGGGCAAGCCGGAGATGCGCTGGTTTGAAGAGCAGGTAGCCCTGCACCGCACTATGAACAAGCTCAACGACAAGGTGTTCTACACCCAGCCCGAACTTGTGCGGTACAATATCGACCTTCTTCCCGAAGCACCCAAACAATACCACGCCGTGGTCGACCCCTCGAAGCACACCATCGAGATACGCGAACTCGACCAGGCCACGGGTCTTGGCCCGACGTTCGAGGCTCCCGAAGTAAAGAAACGCCACTGGATACGCTCTTTCAACGCGTCGCTGCATTTCTCACAGGCCTACGTGTCGCCCAACTGGTACCAGGGCGGCAACAACAACCTCAACGCGCTCGCCAACATATACTACAACGTGAAGCTCAACACCGAGTACCACCCCAACCTGCTCTTTGAAACCACCGCGCAGTACAAACTCGGCATGAACAACGCACCCGACGACAGCATACACAACTACAACATATCCGACGACCTGCTCCAAATCAATACCACCTTCGGTATCAAGGCAGCAAAAAGATGGTACTACTCGTTCACCGGCCAGTTCAAGACACAGGTGCTTAACTCATACAAGAAAAATTCCCACGACCTGAACTCGTCGTTCCTCTCTCCGGGCGAGCTGACAGCCGGTATCGGTATGACGTACAACTATGCCAATGCGCCGAAGACATTCACTTTCGATGCCTCGATAGCCCCTCTGTCCTACAACCTGAAAACCTGCATCAGCAACCGCATAGACCCGACGGCCTACAACATCAAGGAAGGACACAAGACGTCGCACAACTTCGGTTCGAGCGCCGAGCTGAGGCTGTTCTGGAAGTTGGCATACAACATCACGTTCTCGTCGCGTATATTCGCCTTCACCGACTACGACAGCGCGCAGGCCGACTGGGAAAACACCCTGTCGTTCGACATCAACCGCTTCCTGTCGACCCAGGTGTACGTGCATATGCGCTACGACAGCGCCACTCCTCCCTGCGAGGACGAAAACTGGAAGAAGCTTCAGGTAAAGGAAATCCTGTCGATAGGCTTCGCTTATAAATTCAGCAGCATATGAGGCTACGGGCAGCCGCCTTCATAGCAGTGGCCGCGGCAGGCATATCCGCGGCCACCTGCGGCGAGCCCGATACCACGATTCTAAGCCCGGCAGAGCAAGGCACCATAGAGGGCGTGTGGCAGATAAGCGGCAACGGAGCCATATTCGACATAAAGCCGGAGCCGGGATATTCCGGCCGATACAAGCTTACCATAATAGACTCGCCCGATTACTCCGTAGTTCCCGGCAGTTTCTTCGGCACACTGGCAGCTACAGCCACTCCGGGACAGTATGACGCCGCCGTGAGCATCGACCCCGAGGGCAAGACCGGCAGTAGCAGGTCCACCCGCAATTTCATATTCGAGTTCGACGAATCACACTCCCGCTGCACCCTGCGGCCATACTCGGCGGGCAAGCGCATAAGCCTCCGAAGGCTGCTGCCCTACCTCTTCCGCATAACGATAGAAGACCGCGGCAGCCGACCTGAAGGCACTGTTGGCGCCGTGCGGATAGACACCCCACAAACCCCGATAGCATTATGAAACGCATTCTCTTCCTCCTTATAGCCACCGCAGCGGTATTCGCTGCGACATCGCAGCGCACCACTCGCCGGAGCCTGCGCGCCGAGGCCACGGCTTCCGCTACCGAAAACAGCGCTCAGGCAGCCCGATACGACACCGTGACGCCTGCTCCGCCGTCGTTAGTGGAAATAAAAGGCTACGACAAGCCGCTGCGCTCACGCCGCGAAACATTCTTTGCCACCAACACGGGCGAAGGCACCGTCGGGCGCCTCGCGTTCACAATAAGCTACTTCGATACCGACGGACGCCTGATGCACCGCGCCTCGCACAATGTCGACGCCCCGATACCGGCAGGCGAAACACGCCAGATAGGGCTGCGCTCGTGGGACACCCAGCAGGCATTTTACTACGAGCGCTCAGCCGTTCCCGCGCGAACGGAACAAGCCACGCCCTACCGCGTAAGCATAGCGGTAGATACCGTGTTTGAACGGCTATAGCGCATGGCCATGGCTCCGTTGCCCCCGTTGACCCATGTACGCACCACGCGGTGACGGAACGTGCGACCAGCATAGGGCGTCCATCCGCAAGCAGATATCACATCGGAGTCACTTACCGTGTACGGTTCTGAAGGCTCTACAAGCACGAGGTCGGCATAATATCCGGCCTCTATGCGTCCGCGCCTTTCTATGCCGAACAGCGCCGCAGGTGCAACGCTCATCTTACGCGCCACCAGACAGGGGGAGAATATATCGAGCAAGGCAATGAGGGCGAACTGTATCCACGGCGCGCCGGAAGCCGCCTTAAGCGCGCCACCCTCCTTGTCGGCAGGAAGGTGCGGGGCGTGATCGGTACCGATGGTATCGACAAGGTCTTCTTCAAGAGCGCGCCTCAGCGCCAAGGCGTCGTCATATGTCTTAACCGCAGGATTGACCTTGTGGCGCCACGTCCGGTTTTCGGCGCGGCTGATATATCCGTCGACATAAAGCGGCGTGGTTTCTGCCGTAATCTGCTTAGAGCCGACAGCTCCCGGGGCAAACAGCGACAACTCGTCGGCAGTGCTCAGATGCGCTATATGCAGCCGCGTGCCGAAGCGACGGGCAAGTTCCACAGCGCGCCGGGCGCAGGCAATGCAGGCCTCGCGGCTACGCAGTGCCGAATGCTCCGCGAGAGGCACGGCATCGGCCGAGCCGTAGCGCTTCACTGCATCGGCCACATTGGCGGCAATAATGTCGTTGTCCTCGGCATGCACCACCACGGGTATGCGGCGCTCGGCGCAATATTTCATCATAGCGTGCAGCTCGTCCCGGGGGGGCATCGCCATACCGCCCGTAGTGGCCCCCATAAAAAGCTTAACGGCAGGCAGCAGCTCCGGCTCTATCTTCGGCAACTCCTCCATAACTCCGGCTGCCGCCCCGAGCATAAAGCCGTAGTTAGCCTGCGATGTTTCGGAGGCAATCATCAGCTTGTCGTAGAAGGCAAGCGCCGTGGTGGTAGGAGGCACCGTGTTCGGCATATCTATATACGAAGCCACACCCCCGGCAAGCGCAGCCTCGCTCTCGCCGCCTATGGTGGCTTTGTGGGTGAGTCCCGGCTCGCGGAAATGCACATGGGTGTCGATAAGGCCCGGCATCAGGAAGGCGCCACGTCCGTCGACCACCTCGGCAGCGCCAGTGCCTGCGGGTACATCGCCCTCGCCGACGGCGCTAATGGTGTCGCCCTCGACCAGCACCCAGCCTCGCGGCATCGAGGGGCGGTCGGCAAGCAGCACGTTGTGTATCAGCACGCTTTCAGCCATAGTACAATCATTTGGCCGAAGCCTTTTTGCGGTCGTATTTCTTGAAAAGGCTGTTCCATTTGAGGCGTATCACCCCGAACACGGCTTCGCCGAATATGCCTGAGTTCATCTTGCTTGTGCCAAGCACGCGGTTGACGAACACGATAGGCTTTTCCACTACCTTGAAACCGTATTTGTAAGCAGTGAATTTCATCTCTATCTGGAAGGCGTAGCCCTTGAACTTTATCTGGTCGAGCGGCAGGGTTTCGAGTACCTCGCGGCGATAGCACACGAAACCGGCGGTGGTGTCGTGGACGGGCATACGGGTAATCATCCGCACATACTTCGACGCATAGTACGACATCAGCACACGCCCCATAGGCCAGTTGACGACGTTGACACCCGTCACGTAGCGGCTGCCCACAACCACGTCAGCCCCCTTGACCGCCGCGCTGCGCAGAGCCACAAGGTCGGCAGGATTGTGCGAGAAATCAGCGTCCATCTCGCAAATATAGTCATATCCGCGTGCCACGCAGGCCTTGAACCCGGTGATATAGGCAGTGCCGAGGCCGAGCTTTCCGGAACGCTCGATAATGTCGACACGCCCGGGATATTCTTTCATTTTTTCTTTAACTATAGCGGCTGTGCCGTCGGGCGAATTATCGTCGATAACCAGTATGTCGAACGCCACGGGGAGCGATAGCACCGCGTCGATTATCGCGGCGGCATTTTCCCGTTCGTTGTACATAGGTATTATCACCACGGAGTCGCTTCGGTTCATATTTCTTCGTCGATTGAATAGTTAAGAAAATCACACATTGGTTTGAGCACCGCCATAATGGCGGCAGCCTTCTCGGGCCAGTCGGGGGCATCGAAAAATTCACGGTCCAGATTGTGGCATTTGCCATACTCGGTAAGCCTCAGGAACTCGATGTCGGGGTGGTCGCGGTCGTATCCCTTGGGGGCTGTCTTCAACGCGCGTCCCCACCAGCCGGGAAAGAGGCGCACCACTTCCTTATCCTCCACTATGCCGCGAAATTCCTCGATATTATCCACTATGGCCTTGCGGAGCTTTTTAAGAGTCTTTGAATCGGGACACCACACGCCGCCGTAAAGGGCGCACTCGTCAACCCCCATATGGAGATAGTATGCGGCTCTCTCGCTATGGCGGCCCGTGGGCGATATCAAGGCCGAAAAATAGGTTTTGAGCGGTGTCTTGTCGGCAGAGAAGCGCGTGTCGCGATAAATCCTGTATGCGCAGTCCTTGGCCTGCACATGGGCGAGAGCCGGCTCATACACAGCCAACGCGTTTATGAGGCGCTGCACATCGCCGAGCCATTCATCGCGCAGGGAAAGATACTCCGCCTTGTTTTCGGCGAACCATTCCCGGCTGTTATTTGCGGCAAGACGTTCTAAAAAGTCGAACAGTCGCGATGTGTTACCTGTCTGTTTCATCGGGTTTTATTTTATGTCTTCCCACTCGGCGTCGCTTATCTGGCGCTCGGTTTCTGCCATTATGGGCGAGGCTCCGTCGCCACGGCCCGACGCCGGCATCTCGACCTCGGTAAAGGCCACGTATTCGCCCACGTCGCGGGCTATTTTCTTACGCCTCCGCCCGGATTGGCGCGACTTGGGAGCAGTCGCGCCCGCGGCCCCGAAAGGGAAGCCGCCACCCTGTCCGAATGGATCTTCCATAAAACTGCGCATTCTGCGGCGTATCTTCCATACTTTGACAGCAGCGGCAAGCAGTGGGGCGACAATAAAGACTATGAATAGGAATAAAAGGAAGTACATCATTTTGCATTAGGCAGTTAAAGCCTTGACGCTCCTTGCTCAAATGCGTTTGCGAAGCGCCAGGGAGAGGAGGAAGTAGAGGAGTATGGTCCAGGCCAGTCCGGCCAAACCATAAAGTATAACAAACACAAGGGCCGAAACGATTATCACGTAGCGGCAAAAATTGTCACTTATGTCGAAATTCTTAAATTTGAGCGAGAACATTTTGAAGCGCCCCACCATGGCGAGCGACACCAGCGCGATCAGAATCACCATCACCGCCGTGCCGGGATAGCCGTAGCTCCTTATCCAGCCATAAACGCCGATCCAGAATATGGCGTTGGCAGGTATGGGCAGCCCGCGGAAAGTGCTCGCCTGCTCGGTATCATTGTTGAATATAGCCAGCCTGAGGGCGCCGCATACCGCTATCATGCCGGCTGCGTAGCACAGCCACGGTGTCGACGAGTATTCAAGCATGGTGTTCAGCACCAGCATCGACGGAGCAACCCCGAAGCTTATCAGGTCGGACAGCGAGTCGAGGTCCTTGCCAAGGGGCGAGAAGGCGTTCAGCAGCCTTGCGCTCGCGCCGTCAAGGAAGTCGAAAACAGCCGCAGCAGCGATGGCTATCACCGCCCATGTCGATGCCTCGGCCATGCCGAAGCGCTCGCCCAGATGGAAAGTCATAAATATGGCCACCCAGCCCGACAAGAGGTTAAGACAGGTCAGGAAGTTGGGTATCAGCGAAACAATTTTATTTTTTTTACTGCTCATGGAGTTCAGTCGGCCTGTGGACGGAGGCGACCCACGCAGGTAACGCCGCCGGTTGTTTTATCGCCTATGTTTACAAATATTTCCGTACCCAGCGGCAAGTAAAGGTCAACACGCGAGCCAAATTTTATGAAGCCCATATGGTCTTCGATACTTGCCTCGTGGCCCGGCCGCGCATAGGTGACAATGCGCCTTGCCATAGCTCCTGCCACCTGCCGCATCAGCACCTCCTGGCCTTCGGGAGTGCGTATCACCACCGTGGAGCGCTCGTTCTCGGTACTTGACTTGGGAAGGTAGGCGGCCATGAAGCGCCCGGAATGATGACGGGAATATACCACCTCGCCATCGACGGGAAACCAGTTGGCATGGACGTTGAGCACGCTCATAAACACAGACAGCTGCATGCAACGGCAGTGGAGGTACTCGTCCTCGAATGTTTCCTCAAGAGCCACCACGGTGCCGTCGGCTGCCGAAACAACGGCATTCTTTCTGTCACCGGGGAAAAAACGACGGGGAGAACGGAAAAAATTAACCACCAGAAAGTAAAAAACCGCACTTACCACGGTACTGGCTATAGCCCAGCCTATCGGACGCCCCCAAACCCACAGGGGTACGTTGACAAGCAATAATATCACAAGCAGTGATATTATTATATTGGTACCTTCGTGATGTATTTTTACTCTCATTCTGTGCATATGCATATAGCAAACGCAAAGTTATAAAAAAAATTTCACCGCATAAGCAGAAAACGCCCTCCTTTTTAATAAATTTAGAAAAAAGGAGGGCGCTTATATTACAAACTTATGGTATACGTACCGCCGGGGCCTTGCAGCGTTATCTCACCGGCGCCTTCGACAAGGAACTGCACCCTGCCGTTGAATGCCGGAAGCTCCAGCGAGCGCCCGTCGGAACCGGGGACAGGCCGCTCTTTATGGCGGAATGCCGAGTCGCCGTTGCCGCCGCCAAGTATGCAGCCCGACGCAACCCGCGCCTCGACCATATCGGAGGCCACAGGCACGAATCGTCCTTTCGAGTCTACCACCGCCACGTTCACAACGCGGAAAGAGCCGTCGGAGGGTTTCTCCACAGCAACGTCGAGGCCGGCGGGCTTTCCTGCCGTAGCCACGCGCTGCCGGGCGGCAACACGCCCCTTGCGGTAGCCCACGGCTTCCACATAGCCGGGACGATATACGGCCTTCCACGACAGATAGCCGTCGGCAGGCATCGCTTTACGGCCAAGAGAGCGGCCATTGACACGCAGATCCACCTCGTCGAAATTCGAGTACACCCACACATCGACTTCCTCGCCCTCGTGGCCCTCAAGATTCCAGTGCGGGAATATATGGAGCGTGGGCTCGTCGGTCCACCACGAGCGCAGATAGTAAGCCTCGTCTTTGGGGAAGCCGCAATAGTCCAGAATGCCGAACTGCGAGCCGGTGGCAGGGAAGTTGAGCGGTGTAGGCTCGCCGCGATAGTCGAAACCGGTCCAGTAGAACAGTCCTGCCAGCCACGGACGCTCCTTGTAGAACTTCCAGCCGCGCTCTATGCGGTTGAGAGTTCCGTCGGCATCAGGACGGCGGTTGTGAGCCGGCATACGGCCTTCGCTGTCAGCCGGGTAATACACACCGCGTGTTCCGCAGCCGGAGGTTTCCTCCGAGCCGAGAGCCATGCGGGCGGGATAGTCCTTGCGGTGCTTGTCGATAGGATTCTGCATCACATAGTTATACCCGGCCACGTCGGCACCGGTGAGTATGGCAGGCCCTCCGGCAGTGGCTACTGCCACAAGTCGCGAGGGGTCAAGCCTGTGGCAGTACTCTCTCAGCTCTGCCACTATGCGGCAGCCACGGTCGTCCCATTCCACGGCCCACTCCTCGTTGCCGACACCCCACAGAATCACCGAGGGGTGGTGGCGGTCGCGAAGCATCATTCGTTCAAGCTGTCCTACGTGATAGTCGTTTGACCCTAACAGACGGTTTTCTTCAAACACAAGTATGCCGAGAGTGTCGCAGGCGTCGAGCAGAGCCGGCGACATAGGGTTATGACTCGAACGGACAGCGTTCACGCCGTATTTCTTGAGTTCCTTGAGGCGGTACACGCCGAGTTCGTCGGGCACTCCGACGCCCACGCCGGCGTGATCCTGATGGAGGTTGACGCCGCGCAGCTGCACGCGACGGCCATTGAGCACGAAGCCACTGTCGGGGCTGAATGCGATATGGCGGAAGCCGGTGGGGACGCACACGGAGTCGACAGCTGCCCTGGCTTTGTCGCGGAGCACGAACCGGACATCGGTAAGTTCGGGATTCTCAACGTCCCACAGAGGCAGATTGCGGGGCCGGGCCACGGCGCCACGCAGCGTTTTGCCGTCCTTGGGCTGTATGTCGCCGCGCAGGGGCAGCGTGTAGGAGCCGTCGGCCACCGAAATGACAAGCTCTGAGGCCCGGGCAGGAACGAGGCCGCTGTTTTCCACAGCCACATCGTAGCGCAGCGAGTCGCCGTCAAGCCATATGGCGGGGTGCGACCCGATTCTGAGCGGAGGAGTCTGTTCAAGCCACACGTGGCGGTATATGCCCCCGCCTTCGTACCACCAGCCTTCTTCGAGGGTGACATCGGAGCGTACCACGAGGTAGTTGTCGCCGCCGTCGCGACGCACATACGGCGTCACATCATATGTGGCCGAGGCATAGCCGCTCGGCTCGCCGCCGAGATAGAAGCCGTTGAACCAAACACGACCGTCGCGCCCGATGCCTTCAAATGTAAGCTCCACGCGGGCATCGGGGGCGCACAGCTCTATCGGGAACGCCTTGCGGTACCAGCCCACGGAGCTTGCCGGGAACTTATAGCCCGAAGCCTTGTAGCCGTGGTTGTGGCTTGCCACGGAGTCAAACGGGAGGTCCACCACGAAATCGTGCGGCAAATCTACCACCACCCATGCGGAATCATTGAAATTATCGGCATACGGCCCGGTATTATGCACCGAACGTGCCTTTGTGAGATAATTGAACGGCTCGGTACCGCAGCCATAGTCAAGCGCCGGGTCGGTATGACCCAAGGCAAAGCGCCAGCCTTCGTCCAGACAAACGCGCTGGCGCGCCTCTGCCGGCATCAAAACCGACAGAAGCGCCGCCGCGCACATTAATTTTAGCTTCATTACTTATTTTGGTTTCTTCTTAGGTATCTTAAGGTTATAGGACAACTGCAATCAGAGCTTCCGCTTGGGCTTGCGACCTCTCTTGGCAGGGTGCTTGCGGAGCACCAGAGCCGTGCGCGCCGGCAGGTACAGGGGCAGGCGCTCCACTCCTGCAGGCTCGTAAAGGGCGTCAGGCACGGTGAAGTGTTCCACGGTGGTGTCGATATTGCCGAATCCTCCGAACGCGGTGTCGTCGCTGCTTAGCACGGTACTGTACACTCCGCCGGGGGCGAGGATTCCATAGCCGTCGAAGCTCTTGGAAGGATTGAAGTTGAACACGAACACGAGGTCGCCGCGCATGAACGCGAGCACTTGGTCGTCGTCCTTCTCCCACAGCTTGCGCACCGGCTTGGACTGGAAATTATGCACGCCGCTCACAAGCGCCACCATCGAATTGTCGAAAGCATTGAGGAAACGGTACTGGAGATCCTGCCGGTCAACAAGGTCCCACTGGCGGCGGGCATACTTATAGCTCCAGCCGTTGCCCTCGCGAGGGAAGTCGATCCACTCGGGGTGCCCGAACTCGTTGCCCATAAAGTTGAGGTAGCCGCCGTTGATTGTCGCGAGCGTCACAAGGCGTATCATCTTGTGGAGCGCTATGCCGCGAGTCACGTCGGGGTCGGTGTCGCCGACAGTCATATGCCAGTACATCTTGGCATCTATCAGGCGGAAAATCACTGTTTTGTCGCCCACAAGAGCCTGATCGTGGCTCTCGACGTAGGATATTGTCTTTTCGTCGGCACGACGGTTGGTTAGCTCCCAGAATATGGAGGTCGGGTGCCAGTCCTCATCCTTTTTCTCCTTGAGCGTCTTGATCCAGTAGTCGGGAATGCCCATGGCCATGCGGTAGTCGAAGCCTATGCCTCCGTCGCGGAACGGTATGGCCAGCCCCGGCATGCCGCTCATTTCCTCGGCAATGGTTATGGCCGAGGGCTTTACGGCATGGATAAGCTTGTTGGCGAGGGTAAGGTACACTATGGCGTCGGCGTCCTGGCCTCCGTCGTAGTAGTCGCCGTAATTGGAGAAAGCCTTTCCGAGGCCGTGGTCGTAATACAGCATCGATGTCACGCCGTCGAAGCGGAAACCGTCGAAATGGTATTCCTCAAGCCAGTACTTGCAGTTCGACAGCAGGAAGTGCAGCACCTCGTTTTTGCCATAGTCGAAGCACAGGGAGTCCCACGCGGGGTGTTCTCGGCGGCCTGCGTCGGCGTGGAAATACTGGGTGCAGCTTCCGTCGAGGCGTCCGATGCCCTCGTTCTCGTTTTTCACAGCGTGGGAATGCACTATGTCCATTATCACGGCTATGCCACGGGCATGGGCGTCGTCGATAAGCGCCTTAAGCTCCTCGGGAGTGCCGAAACGGCTCGACGCCGCAAAGAAGTTCGACACATGGTAGCCGAACGAGCCGTAGTACGGGTGCTCCTGTATGGCCATTATCTGGATGGCGTTGTAACCGTCGGCAGCGATTCTCGGCAGCACCTTGGTGCGGAACTCGCTGTAGGAACCGACGCCCTCGCGCTCCTGCGCCATGCCTATGTGGCATTCGTATATGAGCAGCGGCGCCGTGTCGGGCACGAAAGCCTCGTCGGTCCACGCAAACGCCCTTTCGGGTTCGTAGACCTGGGCCGAGAAAATATGCGTCGACGGATCCTGCATCACGCGGGTGGCATAGGCCGGTATGCGCTCGGCCGAGCCGCCGGGCCAGTCTACCTTCATCTTGTACAGCTGTCCGTTCCTGATAGCATCGGGAGCCATTTTCACCTCCCACACGCCCGACATACCTTCGCCAACCCTCGACAGGCGGTACTGCGGCAGCTCCTTCCAGCCTGAGAAGTCACCTATCAGGGTTATCCCCGTGGCATTCGGCGCCCATTCGCGGAACACCCACGAGCCGTCGGCCTCACGGTGGAGCCCGAAATATTTGTGCGCGTTGGCAAAGTCCACAAGCGACGTGCGCGCCGGCAGAAGTTCGCGTTCTTTACGGATTGCGTCGTTATGACGGCCTTCTATCGCAGGCGCGTAAGGCGCGAGCCACGGGTCGTTTTTGAGGATATTTAATTGGCGTGCCATATGTTGTCTTTTTTAATGGTTACGAGTTTTTTCTTTTTATTTTCGGCCGAAATCGGCCGGTATCTCTCCCCATTCTTCGGTGTTCCACTTCAATATGGGGTTGAGTATCTTGTTGGCCGCAAGCCATGCGTCGGCACGGCGCAGCAGCTCGAGCACGGGCGCCGTCTTAGGGGTAGCGGCGAGCGTGGTTCGCGAGGCTCCGCGCCTAAGCCACGAGAGGGTGGTTTTGGAGTCCGTGTATATAGGAGTGCTTGTGTCGTTTTCTCTCTTCAGGAGCGCCGCCACATGTATCATGGCAAGGTACTCGGCGATATTGTTGGTGCCGTAGAGCGGCGTCGTACCCCCGATGTGGAAGAGCACCTCTCCCGTGCCTACACGCACTCCCCGATACTCCATACGGCCCGGATTGCCCGCGCAGGCACCGTCGACGGCTATGGCGTCGAGCCTTATGCCGGGAATAACAGGCGGCGAATACTGCCCGGCAGGCCGTTTCATGCCGCCGTGGCTAACTATGGAGCGGATTATGCCAAGTTGTTCCGACGGACGCCCGCGAAAGGCGGCCACAGCCTCGGCATTGGAGCCGAAAGCCTTGTAGCGCGCGCCGGGATAGCCGTCGACCTGCGCCTGGCATTCGTCCCAGCTGTCGTACACTCCCGGGGAGCGGCCCTCCCATACTACATAGAATTTTCTTGAAGGCATTATGAGAATTGCAAAAACAGATTGATATCGACGTTGCGCACCCCGGCCGTGCGTGCCGCTGCCGGATTTACGCACTTGCCGAGGAAGGTATAGGCGGCACAGCGAAGCCCTGCCTTGAGTTTAAGGGCGTTTGCCACGCCGTCGCACACCATAATATCGTCGAGCATGGTAACAAAGGTATTGCTCATGGCCATTGCCACGGTGCGCGGCACGGCGTTGCCGGCATTGATGTAGCACATACGCGCCGGCGCTGTGTCCTCGTTGTCGGACGGCGAAGCGAGGTCAAGGTCTATTACCGGCATCGACGGGAAGGCCGAGCCGGGCGCCGATGTGAGGTCGAAGGTTATGACGCCTTTCTTCATTGTTTCGGCAAGCGTGGCGTCGGCCACGGCGCCGCGCGCGGCAGTGTCGGTGGCCACCACTATGTCGGCCGAGCGGAGCGCCGCCTCGAACACCTTGGGGTGGAGCGACGAACAGATAGCGCCCGGGCCCACCGCCGTGGCTGCCTCCCGCAGGCGGTATGTGTTGTTGTCGAACATTCTCACTGTAGCCCCGAGGCCTATGGCCGTCTTGGCGGCGGCCACGGCGGCCATGTCCGAGCCTACGACCATCACCTCGCACGGCACAACTCCGGCCACTCCGCCGAGGAGTATGCCCTTGCCGTGCACGGCGTCGGCAAGCAGCGACGACGCTATGGCGATAGCGGCACGGCCGTCTATCTCGTGGAGTATGTCGGCGAATGGCTGGCGCGAGTTATCGTCGGCTATAAGCTCGAGCGCGAGGGCTATGACGTGCCTGTCGAGCAACACCTTTAGTGTTTCGCGCTGCTGCTCGCCCACATGGAGGAACGACAGCAGCAGGGAGCCTCGCTTGAGCCGGCGGGCGTCGGAGGCAGACAGTGCCGGAAGGCATATCACAATGTCGGCAGAAAGAGCCTCGGCACGAGCCACGATTTCGACCCCGCAGCGGCTGTACGCGGCATCGGAATAGTGTATGTGGGCGGCAGCGCCGCTCTCCATCTTTACCCGGAAGCCACGGGCCACGAGCATTCCCGCTCCCTCGGGGGTAAGCGGGAAACGGTGTTCGAGCATGCTCTGCGATGCCGGGAGGCCTATCACGGCGCTGCGCTCGGTGGTAGTGGCGCGCAACAATTCTTCCAAGGGTACCGGTGCGTTCATCTTAAAAAATGGTTTATGAAATTTTCGGCAGAATCGGCTATCTCGCCCTCTGTTTCAAGACGCGAGCTGTCGAACACGGCGTCGGCCATGCCATAGTACGGAAAGCGCTCGGACATCATCGCCGCCACACGCTCCCTGAGCGCGGCCTCGTCGGCGAGAACGTCGTCGACAAGCGGGCGCTGGCCCGGAACGAGCCTCAGGCGCCTGAGAGTGGTATCTATGTCGGCTCGCAGCCACACCACCGTCCCGGCTTTCTTCATCAGCTCCATGGCTCCCGGACGGCAAGGCGTGCCGCCGCCGCAGGCCACCACGGCGTCCGTGCCGGCAAATTCGGCAAGCACGCGGCCCTCAAGGGAACGGAAGTGCTCCTGTCCGTGCACTCGAAATATATCGGCCACCGACATACCTGCCCGCCGCTCTATCTCCGAGTCGAGATCGACGAAAGCTCTCCCGCCGACCCTGCGTGCAAGAGCCTGCAGCAATGTAGACTTGCCGCAGGCCATAAATCCTACCAGAAAAATCGGACGCGCGCAGTTCACCGCTACTTCTTGTCGGCCTGAGCGCGGAGAAGGTCGCGAATCTCAACAAGAAGCTCCTCCTGAGTGGGACCGGCCGGTGCGGCAGGTGCCTTTGGCTCAGCGGCAGGTTCGCGCTTAAGCTTGTTTATAAACTTGATTGCAAGGAAGATGCAGAACGCTATGATAAGGAAGTCGACGATGGTCTGCACGAAAGCGCCCCATGTCACAGCCACTTCGGGTGTGATTATCTCGGTACCCTGGGCCACGCCCTGCTTGATAACCCATTTATACTCCGAAAAATTAGTGCCGCCCGTGATGACTCCCACAACAGGCATAATGATATCATTGACCAGCGAAGTAACAATCTTGCCGAAAGCCGCGCCGATAACAACACCGACAGCCATATCGACAACATTGCCCTTCATGGCAAACTCCTTGAATTCTTTAAGGAACTTTTTCATAGATAATAAATACTAAAAAACCTATTGACTTAAAACGCAACCACTGCGGGAAATGTTGTTGATAGTGACGCCCAAGCCATTTTGCGCAAATTTAACAAAAGTTTTCAACATAAAAAAACGGAAAAGAAAAGGAAATGCCGAAATTTTTCATTAATTTTGCGGCCAATACGGCAGAGGCTCGGCGCACACTCTCCGCAGCACTCCCCAAGCCGGGCATAACCAACAGTAAAACAAACACATACAAACAACCCAATATTCAATTTCAAAACTATGACTAAAATAGGTATCAATGGTTTCGGTCGCATCGGTCGCTTCGTCTTCCGTGCCTCCACCAAGCGCGACGACATCGAAGTAGTCGCTATCAACGACCTTCTTCCCGTTGACTACATGGCTTACATGCTGAAGTATGACACAATGCACGGCCAGTTCGACGGAACCGTTGACTACGACCTCGAAAAGAGCGAACTGATTGTAAACGGCAAGCACATCCGCGTAACAGCATGCAAGAACCCCGCAGAAATCGCCTGGGGTGCAGTAGGTGCTGAATACGTTGTTGAGTCCACCGGCCTCTTCCTCACAAAGGAAAAAGCCCAGGGTCACATCGACGCCGGCGCAAAATACGTTGTAATGTCTGCTCCCTCCAAGGACGACACCCCCATGTTCGTATGCGGCGTTAACGCCCACACCTACGTTAAGGGCACACAGTTCGTATCGAACGCTTCCTGCACCACCAACTGTCTTGCTCCCATCGCCAAGGTTCTCCACGACAACTTCGGCATCGTAGACGGCCTCATGACTACCGTACACTCCACTACCGCTACCCAGAAGACTGTAGACGGTCCCTCTATGAAGGACTGGCGCGGCGGCCGTGCAGCTTCCGGCAATATCATCCCCTCCTCCACCGGCGCAGCCAAGGCAGTAGGCAAAGTTATCCCCGAACTCAACGGCAAGCTCACCGGTATGTCGATGCGTGTCCCCACCCTCGACGTTTCTGTAGTTGACCTTACTGTAAACCTCGCCAAGCCCGCTACTTACGACGAAATCTGCGCTGCCATGAAGGCTGCCAGCGAAGGCGAGCTCAAGGGTGTTCTCGGCTACACCGAAGAAGACGTTGTATCCAGCGACTTCCTCGGCGACGCTCGCACCTCTATCTTCGACAAGAAGGCAGGTATCCAGCTGACCCCCACCTTCGTTAAGGTTGTATCTTGGTACGACAACGAAATCGGTTACTCCAACAAGGTTCTCGATCTCATCGCAACCATGGTTAAGGTTAACGCCTAATCACAACCGAACAATACACACAAAGAGCGCTGTGCCACCCGCACGGCGCTCTTTTCATTAACACCTTTTCCAATATCCTGAATCCATAATCAGCTATATGAATACCATCGCCTGCGAGGCCGCGATATATCGCGACCCTACAAGAGCGACATAACCCCCTATTCACATAATCACATAACCACTTAATCACTTTTTTTTGTACCTTTGCACCAAACTGAAAAACTCCCCGTACCATGACACAGTATAACTTCGACAACATCATTGACCGCCACGGCACTTCGGCTGTAAAAATCGACCGCCTCGACGCCGTTTTCGGCCGCCACGACCTCACTCCGCTATGGATTGCCGACCTTGACTTCGCGGTATGCCCCGAAATAACGGCCGCCCTCAGCCGTCGTCTGGCACACCCCGTGCTCGGCTACTCTGAGGCCTCCGAGAGCTACTGGCAGGCGATTATCGACTGGAACCTGCGCCGCCACGGCTTCTCCATAGCCCGCAACGAGCTTGCCTTCGTGCCGGGCGTGGTGAAAGGCATAGCTCTGGCTGTCAACTTCTTCACCCGCGAGGGCGACGGCGTTGTGATTCAGCCGCCGGTATATACGCCTTTCCGCACCGTTGTCGAAGGAAACAATCGCAAAGTAATCGAAAACCCGCTCATATTCGACGGCGAGAGCTACAGTATGGACCTCGACGGCCTGCGCAGCGTGGTGGCCGAGCACAAGCCCAAGATGATGGTGCTCTGCAACCCACACAACCCCATAGGAATACAATGGGACGCCGACACACTGGCCGAACTCGCAGCCATAGCCCGCAAAGCCGGAATGGTGGTGGTGAGCGACGAAATACACGGCGACCTCATGCTCGGCGGCCGCCGCCATATCCCCTTCCTCTCGGCAGGACCCGACGCCGAGGCCGTGGGCATAATGCTCGGCGCCCCCTCCAAGACATTCAACATTCCGGGGCTGGTAAGCTCGTGGATGGTGGTTAAAAATCCCGAGATGCGCGAACGCTACTACAAATGGCTCGAAGTGAACGAATTCAGCGCCCCGGTCATGATATCGACCATCGGCGCGGAAGCAGCCTACAACAACGGCGAGGAATGGCTCGACCAAATGCTCGCCTATGTGGAAGGCAACATCGATTTCGTGATTGACTTCGCGGCTCGCCGCATACCGGGCCTCAAAGTGATAAGGCCGCAGGCCTCCTTCCTGCTCTGGCTTGACTTCCGCGGACTCCACCTATGCCACCGCGAGGTGATGGACATGCTCCTCGACAAAGCACACCTCGCCCTTAACGACGGCACGATGTTCGGCGCGCAGGGCGACGGCTTCGCGCGCCTCAACGCAGGCACGCCGCGCGCCGTTCTGGCCCATGCCCTCGAAAGCCTCGAAACAGCCGTGTGCACCGTGTGCAAACAATCATAATGGACTACAGGATAACACCCCCCGAAGAAATTCTTGAAGCCACGGCGACCCTGCCCCGCAGCAAGAGCATAATCACCCGCGCGATGGTGATGGCCGCCATAGCCTCAAAGACATACACCGGCCCTCTTGCCGAAGTATGCGACGACACGGCCACACTCGCCGGCATACTGTCGCGCCCCCTGCAGGGCACTATCGACGTAGGCCCGGCAGGTACCGCCATGCGCTTCCTCTGCGCGCTATGTGCCGCAACCGAAGGCGCCGACTGCCTGCTTACAGGCTCGGAGCGCATGCTCCGCCGGCCCATAGGCCCGCTGGTAGAAACCCTGCGCTCGCTTGGTGCTGACATAGCGTACGAGGGTACCGACGGCTTCCCGCCGCTGCGGATAAAAGGCCGTCGGCTCACCGGCGGAGAAGCCGAGATAGACGGAGGCACAAGCTCGCAATTCATATCAGCCCTCATGATGGTGGCTCCGCTTATGTCAGCCCCGCTGAAAATAAGGCTGCTCGGCGACGTGTCATCGCGCCCGTACATAGCTATGACAGCCGAGATGATGCGCCGACGTGGTATCGATGTGGAAATGGACCTCGACAGCGTTACAGTGCCCGACACCCCGTACCGCTACCGAAGCCCCGAGGACGACGACGAGGCCGACTGGAGCGCGGCAGCATTCTGGTACGAAATCGCCGCCCTCACGGCAGGCTGGGTGACAATACCCGGGCTTAGGCAACGCTCGCTGCAAGGCGACAGCGCCTCGGCAGAGCTTTTCGAGCGCCTCGGCGTACTCACCGAATACGGCGACGAGGGCGCGGAGCTTTCCGCAACACCCGACCTCTACAGCCGCTTCGACGCCGACCTCTCGGACATGCCCGACGCCGTGCCCGCCCTCGCCGTAACGGCCGCCATGGCGGGAATACCGTTCAGGATAAGCGGAATAGGTTCGCTCCACGACAAGGAATGCGACCGCATAGAAGCTCTTATCGCCGAACTCGCCAAGCTCGGAATGCTTGCCGAAACCGAAGAATACGGCACAGTGCTGTCGTGGGACGGCAGCCGCCGCCCTATCTCCGAGCTGCCTGTTTTCGATACTTACGGCGACCACCGCATGGCGATGGCGCTCGCACCCGTGGCCGTGTTCGTTCCGGGGATAGTGATACGCGACGCCGGAGTAGTGGCAAAGTCCTACCCCGGCTTCTGGGACGACCTGCGCCGCGCCGGATTCACCGTAGAAGACGCCGAAGAGGCATCTGCCGAAGAATGACAATAATACTCATACTACTTGTAGCCATAGCAGGAACTGGAGCGGCGCTCTATGCCGAGCACCGCTTCCACCTGCGCCGGAAAGGCCCGAAGCCTGCGGAGCCTGAAGAAGAGCCGCAGCAGGAAGAGTGCTGCGGAATGCACATCACCTGCGAGCGCGACTCCTTGCTGGCCTCCGTGTCGGAACAAATAGAATATTACGATGACGACGAGCTCGACCGCCACGCGGGCAAAGACCCCTCGCAGTATACCGATGCCGAGATAGAGGAATTCCGCGAAGTGCTGCTCACCCTCCGTCCCGACGATATCGCAGGATGGGCCCGCAGCATACAGCTACGAGGCATAACTCTGCCCCCCGCCGTTCGCGACGAACTCATAATGATAGTGGCCGAGGAACGCTCGGCTCGTTCCTCCAATGCTTGAATATTTCGACTATGCCTTTTTCCGCCAGGCTCTTGCCGGCGTGTTCCTCATAAGCATATGTGCCGCAATGATAGGCACATATATCATTTCCCGGCGCCTTGTGGCAATATCGGGCGGCATAACCCACGCCTGCTTCGGAGGCCTCGGGCTTGGTTATTTCCTCGGCATCAACCCCGTGATAATGGCCGGGGTGTTCGCCATAGGCTCCTCGGTGGGGGTAGAATGGCTGTCGCGGCGCATGAGCCTGCGCGAGGACTCGGCCATAGCCGTGGTATGGGCGCTGGGAATGGCGCTCGGGGTCCTCTTCGTGTTTCTCACACCGGGATATGTGCCGGAGCTGAACTCCTTCCTCTTCGGCAACATTCTCACCGTGTCGACAGCCGACCTCGCCGCCTTCGCCATATTCACCGCCGTGCTGATAGCTTTCTTCGCGTGGCAGTACCGCAACATAGTGGCCGTGGCTTTCGACCGCGATTTCGCAGCCGTAAGCGGCCTGCCCGTGCGTCTTGTCAGCTACACCATGACCGTGCTCATAGCTGTCGGCATAGTGCTCACCATACGCCTCGTAGGTATAATGCTGCTTATGTCGATGCTGTCGCTGCCCATGATTACGGCAGAAGTGTTCTACAGCCGCTTCCGCCCCGTGATGCTCGCATCGGTAGCCGTGTCGGTGGCCGCATCGGCCGGAGGCCTTCTTCTGTCAACAATCATCGACGTGCCCTGCTCCGCCCTCATCGTTCTACTTATGACCGCCCTCTTCCTCCTCGCCAAAACTGCAAAAGCATTACTCCGTAAAATCAGCCAATAATGAATAGGACTTACTTGTTTATTATCGCGATACTCGCGGCCCTGCTCTCTCCAGTCAACACCCATGCCGAAGTGTGGGATCCCGTAAAAATCGACGGCATATACTACAACCTGCCTTCATCACCGACCGGCAAAGCGATGGTGGTAGCGCCATACGGCTACAAATACACCGGCGACTTAACAATACCGTCGGCAATCAGTTACGAAGGACAGCAGTATGATGTCGACGGCCTCCTCTATGTTCTGACAGCTGCCGACATAAGCTCGCTCACACTCTCCGAAGGCTTTACCAACATAAACCTGTCGGTGCAGAACGCGGCGAAACTGAGCAGTGTCACACTGCCTTCCACCACGGCTAAAAATTCCAAGATATCGTGCGGCCTCGGAAGCCACCGGCTCGTGAACGTGAATATCCGCACCGACAAAGGAAAAATAACACTCATACTCGACAAATTCGGCATCTTCGGAAGCGACGGACAGGCTCTCGAAGCCTTTTTGGCGGCAGGGCCGAACTCCCCGAAAATAGAATTCGACGGCGAAGGACACATCACCTTCGACAGCGCCGACGCCGAGTCGTACGGCTGTGTGCAGCAGGCTGATTCCTATGTTATAAACCTTTACTGCGAAATCGATGGCAAGCGCATACACGTACGCACACAATCGTCGCCCAACCACAGCGGCATGTCTGCAACTGCCGACGGCATCAACTATATGGTAACCGAGCGCGGAGCCGCCGTGGTTATGAACCAGGAGGCTCCCTACACCGGCAGAATAAGCGTGGCACAGTCGATAGAATACGGGGATGACAGCCACGATGTGACGATTATCGACGACAACGCCTTCAACAACTTCTACGGCTCGGACATCAGCTCCATAGAGCTTCCCCGAACCCTCGTGGAGATAGGATATGCAGCCTTTTCCAACTCTGAAAATCTCGAAGGAATAACGATACCCGACGGCGTGACCACAATAAAGGCATACGCCTTCAGTGGCTGCCACTCCATGACTTACGCCAAACTGCCCTCCGGCCTTGAAACACTCGGCAAAAACGCATTCAAAGGCTGCACATCGCTCAATTCTCTCGAAATACCCGCCGGAGCCGCCATGCACAACACCTTCGAGGGCTGCGACAATCTTTGCCGCGTAGAAGTGCTCGGGGCAAGCAGCACCGACGTAAGGCTCGAGCTGTCGAGCAATCTCTATCTCAATGGGGGCGGCAGTATACCTCTGTGTGTGTACACCATGAGGTATGACGAAAGCGGCAAGCTCGTGCTCAACAACATACACCGTCCCGAAAACGGCATCGTGGAAATACCCATCGCCGAACTTTACCGCAACAACAGCCGCAGCGGGCAGGCATACAGCGGCGAGATACACGTGTACTGCGACAACACCGACTCAGAACTGTTCCCCGCCATAAATCCGGGCGACAGCGAGCCGTACAGCTTCGCATCTTTTGAAATACCGCAGCCAAGCATTTCGGGCATTTCCGCCCCCGCGCTGGTAGACACGGCCTCAGAAACCGAATACTACAACTTAAACGGCATACGCCTCGGCAGCCGCCCCTCAGTCCCGGGCATATACATCTGCCGCGACTGCGCAGGCACCTCAAAAATCATCATTCGCTGATTATCCGCCGGCACCCCGCAAAAAATATTTTGTCGGGGTGCAAAATATTTGGTTATGAGCGTAATTTGATGTAACTTTGCGGCGCAAATGCGGCGCGCCCGCGCGCCATGTCTGCAAGAGAGAACTATAATTAACCCTATTTATTAACTTTATTAATGACAGAATTGAAAAATTCCCCCGTTGAAGATTTCGACTGGGACGCCTACGAAAACGGCGAAAGCACCGGCGCAAAATCGCGCGAAGAGCTTACGCACGCCTATGAGGAATCGCTCAACTCGGTAAAAGACAAAGAAGTAATCGAAGGTACCATCATCGCCCTCAACAAGCGCGAAGCAGTGGTTAACATCGACTACAAATCGGACGGCATCATTCCGATGAGCGAGTTCCGCTACAACCCCGACATCAAAATCGGCGACAAAGTGGAAGTGTTCATCGAAAACCAGGAAGACAAGAAAGGCCAGCTGATTCTTTCTCACAAGAAAGCCCGCGCTTCTCGCTCCTGGGAACGCATCAACGCCGCCCTCGAAAACAACGAAATCATCAAGGGCTTCATCAAATGCCGCACCAAGGGCGGTATGATTGTAGATGTATTCGGCATCGAAGCCTTCCTCCCCGGCTCGCAGATCGACGTTAAGCCTATCCGCGACTACGACGTATTCGTCGGCAAGACAATGGAATTCCGCGTGGTTAAAATCAACGAAGAATTCCGCAACGTGGTTGTATCCCACAAAGCACTCATCGAAGCCGAACTCGAGCAGCAGAAACGCGAAATCATCTCCAAGCTCGAAAAAGGCCAGGTACTCGAAGGCACTGTCAA
The DNA here is from genome assembly GCA_910579035.1 of uncultured Muribaculaceae bacterium. GTDB lineage: Bacteria > Bacteroidota > Bacteroidia > Bacteroidales > Muribaculaceae > CAG-873. Next base: position 35,478 of record CAJTSR010000008.1, read on the forward strand.
GAACATCACCTCCTACGGCGTGTTCATCGACCTCGGCGGTGTCGACGGCCTTATCCACATCACCGACCTTTCGTGGGGCCGCGTAAGCCACCCCAGCGAAGTGGTATCGCTCGACCAGAAGCTCAACGTCGTTATCCTCGACTTCGACAACGACAAGAAGCGCATCGCTCTCGGTCTGAAGCAGCTCCACCCCCATCCCTGGGACGCTCTCGATCCCGAACTGAAGGTTGGCGACAAGGTTAAGGGCAAAGTAGTGGTTATGGCCGACTACGGCGCATTCCTCGAAGTAGCACCCGGCGTGGAAGGTCTTATCCACGTAAGCGAAATGTCGTGGAGCCAGCACCTGCGCAGCGCTCAGGAATTCCTCAAGATCGGCGACGAAATCGAAGCCGTTATCCTGACCCTCGACCGCAACGACCGCAAGATGAGCCTCGGTATCAAGCAGCTTAAGAGCGATCCTTGGGAAAATATCGACACCAAGTATCCTATCGGCAGCCGCCACACAGCAAAGGTTCGCAACTTCACCAACTTCGGCGTGTTCGTAGAAATCGAAGAAGGTGTAGACGGTCTTATCCACATCTCCGACCTTTCTTGGACAAAGAAAATCAAACACCCCAGCGAATTTACACAGGTGGGTGCCGACATCGAAGTGGAAGTACTCCAGATCGACAAGGACAACCGCCGTCTGAGCCTCGGCCACAAGCAGCTTGAGGAAAATCCCTGGGACGTATTTGAAGGCATCTTCACCGTTGGTTCCGTACACGAAGGCACCATCGTTGAAATGCTCGACAAGGGCGCAGTAGTAGCTCTTCCCTACGGTGTGGAAGGCTTCGCAACTCCCAAGCACCTCGCCAAGGAAGACGGAAGCCAGGCCAAGGTTGAAGAAAAGCTCAACTTCAAGGTTATCGAATTCAACAAGGACAGCAAGCGAATCATCCTTTCGCACAGCCGCACTTTCGAAGACGAAGCACGCGCAGAAAAGACAGCAGAACGCAAACCCAAACGCCCCGCTGCCAAGAAACCCGCTGCCGAAGAAGCCGCAACAGCTGCAACTCCTCTGGAACGCACCACTCTGGGCGACCTCGAAGCTCTCGCAGCTCTCAAGGAAAAACTCTCGAAATAATCATATTTCACCATACACAAATAGCCTGCTCCACTCGGCGCAGGCTATTTTTATATACCTGCGCGCGAACAATCCGGCTCGGTCACTTGTTTATACAACAAAACCAAAACGTTTACAAACTACCTATATGGAACAGAAAAGTATCAAAGGAACAAGAACCGAACATAATCTCCTTGCATCATTCGCCGGAGAAAGCCAGGCTCGCTCACGCTACACCCTCTTCGCTGCCAAGGCTCGCGAGGAAGGTTACGAACAGATAGCTGCCGTATTCCTCGAAACAGCCGAACAGGAACTCAGCCACGCCCGCCAGTTCTTCTCGCTCCTCGAAGGCGGCACAGTGGAAATCACTGCCGCATATCCTGCCGGCGTAGTAGCCGACACCAAGACCAACCTTGCCGAAGCCGCCGCAGGCGAACGCGAGGAATGGGGCGAACTATACGAAAACTTCGCCAAGACAGCCCAGGAAGAAGGATTCCCCCAGATTGCAAATCTCTACCGCCTCATAGCCAAGGTGGAACAGATGCACGAAGCCCGCTACATCAAGCTGATGGAGCGCCTCGAATCGGGCACGGAATTTGAAGAAGAAGAGCCTGTCGAATGGTACTGCCGCCGATGCGGATTCACCATCACGGCCAAGGCCGCGCCCAAGCGCTGCCCGGTATGCGGCATGGACCAGGGCTGGTTCCAGCGCAAGGCCAACAACTACTAACTCTTACACATACCATTATCAGGAGGCAGGAACCCGCGGGCTCCTGCCTCCTGATTTTTTGTTCGTTAGCCATGTCCCTAACTTATGAAAAGCAGCGAGCCTGCCCCGCGCTTTCACGCAGACAGACTCGCAAACAGGCCAGACCCGCCTTAACCGCAGTAGTGCTCCTTTACCGCCTTCTTGAACTCCTCGAACACAGGATAGAAGTCGGAGAAGATGGCGCTGTCGTCGGCACATTTCTTAAGCACATGGTGCAGCAGGCGGATAGCGACTGCAAGCTCCTTGGCGTGTTTTTCAGAAATATCGCCCTTGGCAGCGATAGTCTGTGCCATAAGGGCGATATCATGATGGCCGCCGAAGTTAAAGTCCATAACCTCGCGGATTTTTCCATCTTTCACCTCGCTGACATTGAAGTGATAGGAGTGCTTTTCCTTGTTGCATTTACAATCCATAGTCTAAAATATATTGTATGATTATTTTGTCTTGCATATTGACTAACAAACACAAGCTCCGACAGTTCTGAATCGTAACATTCATTAGTTGCTTTTATAAGGACTTCACATTGCAACCTGCGCAACTCTGGTTTCGTCCTGCTCGGCAAAATCAAAAAAATTTGTTTTTGCGCTCGACTAATTCGTATCTTTGCAGCTTGAAAAGATGAGGCTGCAAAAATTACAGAACATAAGTCGGGCATTGCTGCTTATTTTCGCATTTTTCTATTGCGGAAACACTCTTTTCATACATAGCCACAGCCTGCTCGATGGCGAGCGAGTGGTTCACTCCCACCCCTATCTTCCCGGAGGCCAGCACAGCCACAGCCCCGAAGCATTGACTGGCCTCGCATTGCTGAATGCGGCTTTCGGAGCCATGGTGGGCGCCAAGTCGCCCGTCATCAGGAAGCCGCATCTAAGCTCATCGAAGATATGCGCCGCATACTCTGCCGTGCTTACATATGCTCCGGCCATACGCATAGCCGGGCGCGCACCTCCTGCAAGTGATTTCTAAATAATTTTTTCAAGAATTTTTTTATCGGCATTTGGCAATATCTGTCAAACGTCTAATCACTTGTAAACCAATTTTTATGCTTAAATACATATTGGTGTTGGCGCTCGCTGTGGCGTCGGCACTCGGCGCTTCCGCACAGGCGGCAAGCGACACACATCTCGTGGGCCACGTGATCGACAAGGAAACCGGCGAACATCTTCCGTTCTACATCATAAAACTCAGCGGCACGTCTAAGGCCGGCACCGTGTCGGACGCCTCAGGACACTACACTTTCCGCCATCTCGCGCCGGGAAAATACACCGTGGAGGCGTCGTACACCGGCTACAAGACACAGACACGCCATATCGACCTTAAAGCAGGCACAACCACGGAGCTTAATTTCGATGTCGAGCCCGACGCGATGATGCTCGACCAAGTGGTGGTGACAGGCAGCAAAAGCGAGCTTAAACGCCGCCACAGCCCGGCTCTGGTGAGCGTGGTCGACGACCGCATTTTCAAACTCGTGAATGCCTGCTCGCTCGCCGACGGCCTCAACTACCAGCCGGGAGTGCGCGTGGAGAACGACTGCCAGAACTGCGGTTTCACCCAGGTGCGAATAAACGGTCTTGACGGCCATTACTCGCAGATACTGATGAATTCCCGCCCGGTGTTCTCGGCTCTTGCCGGAGTGTACGGGCTCGAACAGATTCCGGCCAATATGATACAGCGGGTGGAGGTGATGCGCGGAGGCGGCTCGGCCCTGTTCGGCTCGTCGGCAGTGGGCGGAACCGTGAATATAATAACCAAAGACCCCGAAACAAACTATGCCGAGGCGAGCCACACGGTACAGTCGATAGGCATAAGCGGAGCACTCGACAATAACACCACCGTCAACGCCTCCGTGGTGGGCCACAACAATCAGATCGGCCTTATGGTATACGGACAGAACCGCGCACGCGACGGTTACGACCACGACGGCGACGGTTTCACCGAAATACCGAAGCTTAAGAGCCAGACTCTCGGCCTGCGAGGAAATATGCGTACCACACCCGACTCACGCATCACCATAGAGTACCACGGCACCCACGAGTTCCGCCGAGGCGGCGACAAGCTTGACCAACCGGCGCATATGGCCATGGTGGCCGAACAGGTAGAGCACTACATCAACGGCGGCGAGGCGGCCTTCGACCTATGGAGCAGCGAGCGCGACAACCATCTGAATGTTTTCACGGCCCTCAATTCAACAAACCGCCAGAGTTACTACGGCAGCGAGATGGACCCCAACGCCTATGGGCGTACCAAGGACCTCGTGGTAAGCGCGGGCGCGCAGTGGAACCACTCGTTCAAGCGCCTGTGGTTCATGCCGTCGGAACTTGTGGCAGGACTTGAGTACAACCACAACTACCTCCACGACGTGACCGTGGGTTATGACCACGATATAGCGCAGCGGGTGAACATATACAGTGCTTATGCCCAGAACGAATGGCGCGACAACCGCTGGGGATTCCTCGTGGGCGCCCGCATTGACAAGCATTCGATGATACACAATCCTATTGTGTCGCCCCGCGTGAACATACGGTTCAACCCGTCGGAAAAAGCCAACTTCCGCCTCTCATACTCCACCGGTTTCCGTTCGCCGCAGGCATACGACGAGGATTTCCATATCGCAATCGTAGGAGGCGAACGAGTGGTGACTGTTCTGGCGCCCGATCTGAAGCAGGAAAGCAGCAACAGCATAAGCGGCTCGGCCGACTTCTACCACCGCTTCGGCACGGTGCAGGCCAATCTAATGGTGGAAGGCTTCTTCACCGACCTGCGCGACGTGTTCGCCATAAGGCAGCTCGACCATACCGACGCAGTCGGCAACGCCGTTCAGGAACGCTACAACGGCTCTGGAGCGCGCGTGGCCGGTTTAAATATAGAGGCTCGCGCCGCAGCCGCCAAATGGCAGGTGCAGGCAGGCATCACATGGCAGCAGAGCCGCTATAAAAAGCCCGAGCAATGGAGCGAAAATCCCGATGTGGCACCGGTAAAAAAGATGTTCCGCACTCCCGACCTATATGGATTCCTGACAGCCAACTACGACATCGACCGCCACTGGCACGCATCGCTATCAGGCACATACACCGGCTCTATGGCCGTGCAGCACCTGGCAGGCTCGGGTACACCGGTCGACCGCCTCGTGAACACACCCGACTTTTTCGACCTCAGCGCAAAAGTAACCTACGAGGTAAACATATTCCATACCGCATGCGTAGAAATCGGAGCGGGCATCATGAACATATTCAACAGCTACCAGCGCGATTTCGACCAAGGCTATCTGCGCGACTCAGGCTATATATACGGCCCGATGACGCCTCGCAGCCTTATGGCATCAGTGAAACTGCACCTGTAGCCCGCTGGCCGCAATCAGACCTTTACGAGCGTGACGAAGCTGTAGCCTTCGCCACGCTCTATCTTTTCAACGCGGTAGTCGTCGAGAGGAATCGCGGGAAAATATGTGTCGGGGGCTTCGGCCTCGGCGTCGACAACCGTAAGTTCGAGCACGTCGGCCTTGGCAAGAGCCTGCGCATAAATCTGGCCACCGCCTATGACGAAGGTATCGCCCGGCCCGTCGGCGGCAAGAGCAAGCGCGGCCTCCAACGACGGCGCCACCTCTATGCCGGGAGCAGTATAAGCGGCATTGCGCGACACCACTATGTTGCGGCGCCCCGGAAGAGCGCCCTTGGGCAGCGACTCGAAGGTTCGCCTGCCCATCACCAGGGTATTGCCTATGGTAAGCGCCTTAAACCGGCACAAATCGTCTTTAATATAAAAAAGAAGGTCGCCGCCTCGGCCTATGGCCCCCCGGCGGTCTATCGCAACTATTATACAAAGCATTTTTAATTGAGTGGGTAGGTGGTTAAGTAGACAAGTGGTTAAGTGAATAGGTTATTATGTCAGTCTTGTAGGGTCGCGATATATCGCGGCCCCATAGGCGATGGTATTTTAATAATGCCGAACGAGAAATAATGTACGCAAGTTCAGACGAAAATAACGCTGCACGCCCCGTCCCTCCTCATTTCCTTAAACGCTTACCTGCGCTTTGATGTGGGGGTGGGGGTCGTAGCCCTCGAGGGTGAAGTCGGAATATTGGAAGTCGAAGATGCTGTCGACAGCGGGATTTATCACCATTCTTGGCAGCGGTCGAGGCTCGCGGGTCAACTGCAGGCGGGCTTGGTCGAGATGGTCGAGATAGAGGTGGGCGTCGCCGAGGGTATGCACGAAATCACCGGTCTTAAGACCTGTCACCTGCGCCATCATCTGAAGCAGCAAGGCATAGGACGCAATGTTGAACGGCACGCCAAGGAAACTGTCGGCACTGCGCTGGTAGAGCTGAAGGCTGAGGCGCCCGTCGGCCACATAGAACTGGAAAAAAGCGTGGCAGGGCGGCAGGTTCATATTCGGCAGGTCTGCCACATTCCACGCGCTCACTATGATACGGCGCGAATCGGGATTATGCTTTATCGTTTCGACGGCTTCCGCTATCTGGTCGACAGAGCCGCCGACATAGTCGGGCCACGAACGCCACTGATAGCCGTAGATATGGCCGAGATCGCCGTCAGGACCGGCCCATTCGTTCCATATCCTCACACCGTTTTCCTGCAGATAGCGCACATTGGTATCGCCGCGCAGAAACCACAGCAATTCGTGTATAATCGACTTGAGATGCAGCTTCTTGGTAGTGACGAGCGGGAAGCCCTCGTCGAGGTTGAAACGCATCTGGTAGCCGAACACCGATTTGGTGCCGGTGCCGGTGCGATCGGTTTTCACCACTCCGTGGTCGAGTATATGTTGAAGAAGGTCGAGATATTGTTTCATATGTTCAAGGTCTTGCTTTTTTAGCTAAAAGGCGGTGGCCGATGCGGCAGTAAAGGCACTTGCGCGGCTCGCAGTATGAGCGGCGCAGCTCTATCATGGCCTGACTGGTGAAAGCGTCGCCACAGGCTATGCCTGCAGCCGTGAATATGCGCGTCACCGAGTTGCGCTCCGGCGCCAGCCCTTGCAGCAGCGCCACAGCCCGCTCGCGCATATCGTCGCGCCCGTAAGCCGTGGCATAAGCGTGCAGCACGGGCACCACCACGTTTATAATCAGAGAACTTACCGAGCTGTCGCTCAAGGCGCGTCCGGCAGGGGCGCTCTCCGTGCCGAAATTATAGCGACGGCTCCAATAGCCCGATAATTCCACATCAAAGAGCGAGCGCGCCTCGGACTCGGACGACACCCCGAAAATGTTGTACGCAATCGGGAAGCCCGAGGCAACCATGGCCGCAAGAGTGGCAAGCCTGCGGTGCGGAAAATTCTGCGGCCTCATCCGGGCGGTTTTCCAACCAAGCTGTCGCGGGGCGTCGAGGCCGAACTTGGCCGCCATAAAGGCGTGTTCCTGCTTGAGGCGCGCTATGTAGTAATTCTCGCCCTTGTCGGCACGCTGCCCGTCGAGAAATCCGGCCTGCCCGAAGAGTATGCCTTCTATCGTCAAGGAACTGTCGCAATGTTTCAGCAGCATTCGCAGAGGTAGCGAGAGGGCAAGCCTCTCGAACGGCTCCGCATTGGTGCCGAAGCCCAAGGCCCGTGCCAGTACCACGAATACCGCCGAACCCCAGTCGCCCTCGAAACGCCTCACAAGCTCCGCCACGCGCGCCGACTTGCGGTACAAACGCTCGAAAGCAAGCGCCGAGAGCCAGTCGGAGATATAGATGGAGGGGCATTGCGGCAAATCAGCCGCGCAGGGAAGCTCCGAAGCCACATTCCCCACCATGGCATCATAACGATGCCTGAAATCGGGTGCACACGGCATCAGCAGTTGCGGAATCTCGGTACCGTCGGGGCGGCACACACGTGCGTCGTCGACACCGACCACGTGGAGAACCACACTGTCGTATGCACGGTCGGAGGAATGGCCGTGGCGCCCCCAGTCGGAAGCCCGCACATGCAGCTCCACGTTGCCGGCCCACATCCTGTCGCCTATTCTCACCTTGGCGTTGAAGAAATCAGGCCCCGACCCGGTATTGGGCAGGCCGGGGTCGAGCACATCGACACGCAGCCCGTCGACCGTCCTCATCATCGAGGGCGTCCACAGGCGGTGGTGCCATACATAGTGCATCAGTTTCTCCACACGCCGCCGGGTGCTTAGTCTTCTTTCAGTTCGGCCAGACGGGCCAGATATTTGCCGATGATGTCAAATTCGATATTGACGCGCGTACCGGGCACGATACGGCAGAAATTGGTGTGCTCGAATGTATAGGGGATTATGGCCACACGGAAGCTCGAGCGCTCGCTGTCGCACACGGTAAGGCTCACGCCATTGACCGTCACCGAGCCTTTCTCGACCGTCATATAACCCTTGGCAGCCATCTGCGGCGACACCTCGTACTCGAATTTGAAATAACGGCTGCCGTCGGCTTCCTCTACCGATGTGCATACCGCCGTGGTATCGACATGCCCCTGCACTATATGGCCGTCGAGGCGGCCGTTCATCAGCATGGAGCGCTCGAGGTTCACGAGGTCGCCGGGCGCGAGCTGCCCGATATTGGAGCGGTCGAGAGTTTCCTGTATCGCCGTCACGGTGTAGCAATTGTCGGGCTTAATGTCTACCACGGTAAGGCATACGCCGTTGTGCGCTACCGACTGGTCGATATGCAGCTCGTCGGCAAACGAGCACCGAACCGTGAGGTCCACATTGCCGCCTCGGCGTTCAACCGCCGTCACCACGGCTGCTTCTTCTACTATTCCTGAAAACATACTCTTATTTTATTTTGACCGTCGCGGGCGTGCCGGGCCGGAACTCGAAGTCGAATTCCACAGTGCGCGCGGCAGGGTCGAAACGGTACTGCGTTTTTTTATTATTTATCTCTATCGATTTGGGAGCCTTGTTGATACAGTTCACCACAAACCTAAGCTTCACCTGCTCAGGCGCTCCGGGATATGTGCCCTCCGACGCGATCTTGATTTCGACAGCGCCCTTGCGGCATTCGCCGTCGAAACGTATCAGGCGGTATTCCCCAGTGTCGAGGCTGCGGGGCGAAAGGCGGTTGTCGTCGTACAAGGTGTAGACGCTTTCCACGCCGTCCAGAGGATAGTAATTTATAGTGAACTCGTCGGCGCGGTAATCGCAGGTATTCTCCATACCGTAATCAGCCGTGGGAACGAACGCTCCAGCGCGCACAAACACCGGCAGGACGTCGAGCGGCGCAGGATAGGCATACACCGTGGTGCCTCCGGCATATACCGACGATGTGTTGTTCATATCTATCCACCGCGAGCCCGAAGGCAGCACTATGTTGCGGCTGCGCGCGCCTTCCTTCATGACAGGCGCCACGAGTATGTCGCGCCCCCACAGAAATTCGTCGGAAATGCCGTCGTACTGCCCGCTTGCACGGTCGTGGAAATCGAGAGTGCGCACCAGAGGCCAGCCGTGGCGGGCATTCTCATATGCGAGGGTGTAATTATAAGGCAGATAGCGGTAACGCTCCTTGACGATAGCGAGCAGCTCGGCCTCATACTGCGGATAGTGGTACGGCTCGGCATACTGCTGGGCATGGGTACGCAGCACGGGCGAGAACAAGCCCAGCTGAACCCAGCGGAGATATAGCTCGGGGATATACGGCTCCTCGCCCACGGCGAAACCGCCGATGTCGCTTGCCATATAGCCAAGGCCGCTGAGGCCTGAGTTGAGCATTATGCGTATCTGCGGCTCGAAACCGCCCCACGAGCGCGACACGTCGGTACTCCACGGAAACACCGAATAGCGTTGCAGGCCCGTGGTGCCGCCACGCATCAGCGTCATCAGGCGACGGTCGGGATAGTTCTTGGCCCACATATCGGCCACGATGGCGCTCCAGTCGTTGCCGTACTTGTTGTGATAGAGGCGCACGGGCTGCCCGTTGGCGTGCACGCCGCCGAGAGGGTGCACCTCCGGCTCACCGAGGTCGCCCCACCAGCCGCCCATACCCATATCGGTAAGCGACTTATAGCGGGCAGACAGCCATTCCTTGGCGGCAGGCGACGACACGTCGAACATACCGCCTTCGCCAACCCATATCTTCACTTCCTGCGTAGCGCCGGAAGCATCGCGCAGCAAGGCACCCTTGGAGCTTAGTTCGGTGTAATTGTCCGCTCCGCGGCCGTTGCGCAGCACATACGGCTGGGAAATGGCAACAGTCCTGACACCACGGTCGGCAAGCGAGGCGAGCATTCCGGCCGGGTCGGGCCACTGGACGGGATCCCACGCGAGGCGTCCCATATCCTCTTCCTTGCCATACCAGTAAAGGTCGAGCACGATGCCGTCGAGAGGATACCCGGCGGTCTTGAGCGTGTCGACAGCGCCAACTGTTTCCGCCTGCGTGCGGTAACCGTACTTCGACGTTATATAGCCGAGCGCCCATAGCGGCGGCAGGGGCTGGCGCCCGGTAAGCTCAGTAAGAGCCTCTGTAAGTTCGGCATGCGAAGAACCGTAAACATAGTAGTATGTGATCGGGAGGCGGCTCTCGCTTATGTAGCGCACAGGATCGCCCGCTATAAGCTCGGCGGCGGCATAATCGTCGAACACAAGGGCGAATCCCTCGCTCGACAGCACCACCGGCATCGTTATGTTCATCTGGCTTATGCGCGAGTCATTGCCCGTATAGCCATAGTTCTGGCGATTGTACATCACCAGAGTGTCGCCGGCAATATTGAGCCGGTGGCCGCGCTCGCCGCCACCGTACCACGAGCCGGAGCGCCCTATGGCGAGCGAAATCTCCGTGAGGCTGTCTGTCACGGCCCTTGTGCCGAGATCGGTAAGAGTGTTCAGAGGAGTCTTTATGGTAAGCACGCCGTCCGGGCCGAATGCGGCCTCCATGCCCGACGCGGTGGTAAGGCAGCCCTTATCGATCCGGGCGAAGTCGCCGTCGAGCGCAAGCACCGACTGTTCGGGAGCTACCGTCTGGCCGGGCGCCACATTGTCGACTCTAAGTATCGCCGGGGCCACGGCGCTTACCGTGGTACGCCTGCCATCGGCCGACACCGCGCTGATGCTCTGCCGGGCCTGCGCCACCATCGGCACAAACACAGCCAGCACTGCGAATATGTTCAGAAAGAGTTTCATAAGTAAGTCAAGTATGGTATTTTGAAGTAAGTAAGTGCACTATGGTATAAACGCCGCGACGCACCGGCGACAGGCCTTGCGACCGACGCTGCGCATCTCCGGAAAACGGGCGAACTCATACAGCAAAAATAGCCACATTCAGCGAATAAAGCAAATTTCCCGCCCCTTTTCAACGATGTATATTCAATTTTATGCCTCGCTATCCAATATCGCCTTTAAATCAGCTTCTATGATATCTAAAATACCCTGACAATCTTTATATGAACCATTAAGGTTCAACTCCTGCGGCATTGTGCTTGAAAAGCAGTTTATAACAGCTCCGTCGTGGGCTAATGTAAATAAATTGGCATTTCCGACCTTGACATTAATCTTCTCAATGCCTTTACATTCTATATCCAACGACATCTTCCTTTGTATTTTGTCGTGTATATAATCCTCTATCCTATAGAACCATTTCAACATATAGAGGAATAGTATAAAGCTATGGATATTAGACCTATTTACCACTTCTCCCTCAACAGCCTCGTACTTACAAGACGCCCTGCAACATCGCGAAGCAGAAACACGCTTTTCATACGAACTTATGATATTTTCCTTAAAGCCTGTATCTGAAGAATAGTATTTTCTGGACTTGTCATAGCCACTAAGATATTGCTCTAACTCCTCCTTTATTTCGTAGTAGGATGTATAATTGCTTTTTTCAAACTTAGGTTTAAAATGGTATAAGAACCATAGTTCGATACAAGGGTGACTCTCTATAAAGACCACTCCTTTAGCCTCATACTTACGCTTGGCCTCCAAATATTTTGCATGTTCAGACGGACTTGAAACAATATTGTCGAGATCTGTGACAAGCACTATCAAGTTGGCTCTTTCCTGTTGTGGCCTTCTCAACTCCTTGTCGATGTTGGGCAGACGTTTTTTGTACGAGCTCTTGCTTTTGCTTGGCAAGTTCGGCTCCAAGGTAAACGGGAAGCGCTCAAGCGAACGCAACGCATCAAAATAATACCACTCGGTAAGTCCTTCGCCAAAAATCTTGACAATAAATTCAGTCCGTTGCCTGCCCATAATCACAATACCAATCCACCCAACTTGGGCATTCCACCAAGCTTACCTTCACGATAAGCATTAAGTATCGACACGTCTTTACGAAGTCCGAAATCAGAAGCCCGAACTACCTCTGTATTACCGTTCGCACTTTTACGGCAGATATGAATACTGTCACGCCGCACAAATGGCTCATCAAGAAGCAATATGCTGTGTGTTGAGCAGATAATCTGCCCACCATCGGAGTTCATCAGGAACAAACTGATGAAATACCGCAAAAGATCGTAATGAAGCGAAGATTCAATCTCATCAGCAAGCATAATCTCATTATCAATTATCAGAAAGAACAGATATGCCGCCAACCCGTACATACGGTTCGTGCCTACAGATTCATTATTATAGAGTAATTCCTCTGTATGATTCGGCGTAGTATGCTCGAAATATAGACGGTCCTCTGTAACGGTCCTCTCAGGCATATTGGCAGCTAACGATGGAATCTGCTGAATCTCACGCCATATTTCCTCGGGAATCTCCTTTATTTCTTCTTTCAGCACTATATCCGAGATGTTGAAATCGGCTAATTGGAGTATTTTGGTTATAAACGCTTTTACCTCCGGCAATTTTTTAACCATTTTATTGGCAAAATCCACCATTTCGGAATCTCTGGCAAGAATCGGCAGGAACCGGCCACTGAAATAAGCATACAGATCTTCAAATAAATTTATGCGTTCTATATTGCTCTTCTTATAAGCCCCAAGCACTGTCAGATGGGGAAGCACTTGCCCTTCAAGCACATACTTCTGCTTGGCAAGCACTTTCAATGTAGAACCGATGGTTATCTCGGAAGACGTTGTTTCACGGTTCCATCTGCGCTCGTAGATCAATGCGGCACGCCCCAATGGATAATGAACCATCTTTTCATATTGTACCACATCTTTCAAAATAGATACCGAGTATTCACATTTCACGTCCCCGACCCAAAAAACGAGTCCCATTTCAGTCGGCTCTTCCCTGCTTTTATCGTCAAGAAGAAAGGGAGCGAGCATCATATAAGAACCGTCCTCCTTATCGATTTTACCTATGATAAATCGAAGAAGCCAAGAAAGCGCAATCAAAACATTACTCTTACCTGAAGCATTGGCTCCGTATATCAGATTCAATTTTTGCAGGCGCACACTTCCCTTATTCACCAAGCAAATATCTTCATAAGTATCATCGCTGGTTGCTACAAAATTGAGCACCTGCTCATCTCGAATAGACAGGATATTTTTTACTCTGAAACTTTGTATCATAGTTTTTCGCAGGCAAAAATGAGATTTATTCGCAAAAATAAGGATTTATTTCTGCAAAACAAACCTTTTCGGGAAAGAAAGTGCTACTTGCGGGGGAAGAGGCGGCGCAGGCGGGCGCGGGTGCGCATCCACAGCGGGGAGGGAGCCACGCCGATGTCGCTCGAAAGAGGGTCGGTGAAAGAGGTGAGCACAGGAGCCTCGCCGAACTGCTCGGGGAATATCATCATCAGGTTGTTGCGGGCGAAGTTGCTCTGAAGGAAGGCGGGCAGCTCGGTCATTTCGGCCTGATACGACACCGACTGCGCCCTGGCGCCTATCACCACGAAGAGGTCGTCGTCGAGAACCTCGCCGGACAGCATCACGAGGTCGTCCCAGCCGTCGGCCGGACGAAATTCGCACCGTATGCCGTAGTTCTCTGTATACAGCACGCCGCGGACAAGGGGCTGTATGGTATCGGGGCAGCAGAATATTATCCGGCAGCCCACTTGGCGCGTGAGGCGGGCAAGGGCGCGCACCCAGCGGCTGAAGCCTGTTTCATACTGGGCGTCGGCAGGCACCCACACGAGTATGCGCGTTATGGTGTTGGCCGGTATGAAACAGCGGGTTATAATCACCATCTTGTTTGTGGAGCGGAGAAGCTGCTCCACCTTGTTGCCGAAGAAAGAGTCGATTACGGTAGTACGGCGGTGCATGCCGAGTATTACCTCGGTAATGTCGCGCTCCTCGATGGCGTTCAGTATGCCGGTGACGATATTTATATCGTAGCGGTCGAGCGTTTCCATCTTTATATCGGCGGCGGCGGCCATTCCACGGGCGGCCTCGAGCGAATTGCCCGACACGGCCTTTGCCGGTGCGGAGTTGTCGTTCCTCACATGGAGCGCGTAAAAGCTGTGGCGTCCGCGGTCGTTGCGCATCAGCAAGGCTATCTCCACGAGCGCCCCCGCCGTGACGGGATTGGCCACGGGTATGAGGGTGTTGTTGACTCTGGTGTGACGTATCACCTCGTCGCCCTCGTCGGCCATCATCTTCACCTTGAGCTTCGCGGCCGATGCCGATGTGATTATCGGCGCAAGGGCGCATGTGACCAGAATCACCATCACGGTGCTGTTCAGTATCCGCTCGTCGAACATTCCCATCTTGTAGCCCACGGCCACTACGGCGAGTGCCACGGCGGTATGCGCGGCAGTGAGTCCGAACATGACGTTGCGGCTCAGCACGTCGAAACCGTTTATCTTCTGGGCTATGTATGCCGGCAGCCACTTGCTCGAAAGCGCCACGGCAAGCATTATCGCCGCCACTCCAAGGGTGTCGGCGTCGGCAAGCAGGCGTACATTGATCATCATGCCCACGCTTATCAGGAAGTAAGGTATGAACAGGGCGTTGCCCACAAACTCTATCGAGCTCATCAGCGGCGAGGCCACAGGCACGTAGCGGTTCAGCACCAGGCCTGCGAGGAATGCGCCGAGCACGCCTTCGAGGCCTATGGCCTGAGCCGATGTGGCGGCAAGGAACACGAGCACGAGCACGAACACGTACTGCAGCACCTTGTCGGAGTATTTCTTGAAGAAATAGCGTGTAACCCTCGGATAGGCATACAGGATAGCCGCCGTCCACAGGCCGAGCCTGAGCGCCAGCAGCAGTATCTCGCCCACGTTGAAGTAGCCTTCGCGCGCCACGCTCACGGTGGCGCCGAGCACGAGGAGGGCGCCCACCACGGCTATGATGGTACCCACTATGGCTATAAGCACAGCCGGAGCCTTGGTGATGCCCAGACGGGCTGCCACCGGGTAGGACAGCAGCGTGTGCGAGGCATACATGGCCCCGAGGAGCATCGAGGTAAGTATATCAAGTCCGAGTATGTACACGCTCGTAAGCACGCCGAGCGCGAGCGGCACCACGAGCGTCAGCAAGCCGAAGACGAGTCCGCGCTTAAGGTTCAGGCGCAGGTGGTACATATCGATCTCAAGCCCGGCGAGGAACATAAGGTACAGCAACCCCACCTGCCCGAAGATGGCGAAAGACGAATCGTTGTCGAGTATGTTGAAGCCGTACGGCCCCACCACCACACCGGCAACAATCATGCCTATGATGTGCGGAATTTTGAGCTTGTTCAGAAGTATGGGCGCAAAGAGTATGATAGCCAGCACGATGAGGAATATCTGTACGGGCTGCGTTACCAATGCCTCTTGCGCCATCGCCTCCATAGCCCTACTGACGATGCTTCAGTATGTACTGCGCTATCTGGACGGCGTTGAGAGCGGCACCTTTCCTTATCTGGTCGGCCACGGTCCAGAACGACAGGCCTCGCGGATTGGCAAGGTCGGCACGTATGCGCCCCACATACACGGGGTCGGTACCGGCCGCATGCAGCGGCATAGGGTATCCGAGAGCCTCTGCCTTGTCGACGAGCACCACGCCCGGCGCCGACGCAAAGGCGTAGCGGGCAGTTTCGATGCTCACAGGCTCCTCGGTTTCGACCCATATGGCCTCGCTGTGGGCGCGCATCACCGGCACAC
The DNA here is from genome assembly GCA_910579035.1 of uncultured Muribaculaceae bacterium. Classification (GTDB taxonomy): domain Bacteria; phylum Bacteroidota; class Bacteroidia; order Bacteroidales; family Muribaculaceae; genus CAG-873. The sequence continues at coordinate 51,274 of CAJTSR010000008.1, forward strand.
GCACGCAGGTGGCACTTACCTCGAGCTTTGGAGCGTGCATTATCTTCTTGGTTTCAAAGTGCATCTTCATCTCCTCGCGGGTATAGCCGTTGTCGGTGAACACGTCGATATGCGGTATGAGGTTGAACGCGAGCTGGTCAGCAAACTTGGCCACCGTCGGCGCCTGCCCTGCGGCAAGCTCGCGGCTCTGCTGCTCGAGTTCCTGCATGCCGGTAGCCCCGGCGCCGCTGGCGGCCTGATATGTGGCCACATGCACACGGCGTATGGGCGATATGCGGTGTATGGGGTCGAGAGCCACCACCATCTGTATCGTGGTGCAGTTGGGGTTGGCTATGATGCCTCGCGGAGCATCGAAAGCATCGGCTCCGTTGACCTCCGGCACCACCAAGGGCACGTCGGAATCCATGCGGAAAGCGCTCGAATTGTCTATCATTATGGCGCCGCCCGAAGTAATGACGTCGGCATACTGCTTCGACACCGACGCTCCCGCCGACACAAAGGCGAAATCCACGCCCTCGAAATCACGGGCTTCTTCCGTAAGCACACGCACCGGGAAAGTAAGCCCCCCCCGGAAAGGATAAGTGCGGCCGGCGCTGCGTTCCGACCCGAAAAGCAACAGTTCGTCAACCGGGAAATCATTTTCCGACAAAATACGCAGGAATTCCTGCCCGACGGCGCCCGAAGCGCCCACGATGGCTATTTTCATCTCACTAAATCCTTTTTCCTTAATTAATGGCGCAAATTTAAACAAAATTTTGCATTTACGGGCATTTTGACAACTTTTTCCTGCGCTACCGGCACGGCAACGGCGCGCATCTTGCACTTTGCTTAATTTAACTTAAATTAACTCACAAAGAATGGCAAAATATCTACTAATGTATAATTTTGCAACCGTCTAACCCTTTAAATCCGTCATATGGGAAAACTTTACCTGCGTTTTATTGCCGGCGCCATACTCGCCGCCACAGCATGCGCACAGCCGCTCCAAGCCTCCGAGCTTACTGTCAACGACGGCACGGTCGTGAACGACAAGGCACCGTTCTGGTTCTACAACCTCGACAACTCCGCCTTCCGCTCGCAGACCATATACCCTGCCGCGCAGCTTGCCGACATGAAAGGCAACGCGATAACACAGATACAGTTCTATCTGGACGATAATAGCTTCAGCAAAGCCTGGGCAGCCGAAGATATGATAATATCGCTCGGCACTACCGAAAGTACGTCTTTCAGCAGCTTTGGCACAGAATTTGTCGATGCAGAATTCAAAGAATGCTTCCGGGGCAAATTTGAAGGCAATCCGGGCGACAAGCTTATGACTTTCACCTTCGACAACCCCTACCCCTATACCGACGGCAACCTCGTGATGCAAGTAAGCCTCGGAGCCGCAGCTAATTGGGTGTATGCATCGTTGCTGGGTGTTGAAACCGACAATTACCCCTCGGCGTACACAGTTGACAGCGACGGCAAAGATATCAGCAACGCCGACTTCCTGCCGAAAACCACCTTCACCTATGGCCAGCTGGCAGAATACGAAGCCTCGGTAAACCCGGTGGAACTCACATTCGACATCATGCTTACAGGCACCACCGCCACAAAGCAGGTAACTATAAAGAACACCGGGGCCAAAGAGCTTGGCATAAGCGTTGCCGCGCCGTCGAACGACGCCTTTACCGCCAAAGCCGCAGCCACGACTCTCGCCTCCGGCCAGACCACTACTGTCGACTTCACTTTCGCCCCCAAAGCGGAAGGCAAGTTTAACGCCACCGCCACCATCGACCTCGGAGAAGCCGGCACCAAGACCATAACTCTCGCCGGAGAAGCCGCCAAAGTAATCGTTGGCTCGGAAGTGACCATCGACGGCCTCATATACGAAGTGCTCAGCACTACCGAGGCTGCCGTGTCGGACGTTGAAGAAGACGTTACCGAATGCACCATACCTGCCGAAATCACTACCCCGCAGGGCGCCACGCTGAAAGTCATCAGCATCGGCCGCGACGCATTCTACTGGAGCGACGTAACCAAGGCAACCCTGCCCGAAGGCATCACGGAAATAGGCTACGGCGCATTCCGCTCCAGCCCGTTGGCAGAGGTCAATATACCCTCGACTGTCAAAATAGTGGGCGACTACGCTTTCTACACCACCGAACTGAAAACCCTCAAAGTGCCCGAAGGCGTGGAGTCGATAGGCACTAACGTGGTGGCGAGCTGCCCCGAACTCACATCGATAGAGCTGCCCTCCACACTCAAATCCATCGGTTCGGGCGCGTTCTACAAAACAGCCATCTCCACCCTCGACATACCCGCAGGCTGCACCACCATCGGTTCGGGCGCAATACAGGCATGCAAAAACCTTACCACCGTCATACTTCCCGAAGGACTAACGGTGATTGACAAATGGCTGTTCCAGGACAGCGAGAACCTCTCCAAGGTAGTGATACCGTCGACAGTCACCACCATATGCCTGCAATCCTTCCAGAACACCGCAGTGACAGAGCTAAGCCTCCCGGCAGCCCTTACCAAAATCGAATCCAACTCCTTCAACGGCGCCCCCGTCTCTAAAATCACCGTAGCCGAAGGCAACACCTCCTTCAAGACCGTCGACGGAGTGCTCTACGATGCCGAAGGCAATTTCGTATATCTCTACCCGCGCGACGCCTCGGCTGAAAGCTACACCGTGGCCGACGGCTGCAGGGGCATCATCGGCGGATCCTTCTACAAATGCCTTGTCAAGAATGTTACCCTGCCTGAAACACTGGTCGGCATCGACGAATTTGCTTTCTGCCTCTCGGCCCTTGAAAATATCAACATACCCGAAAAAGTATTCCTTATCGGCGACCAGGCCTTTGCCGGAACCAACATCACGGAGATGACACTCCCCGCCGGCTCTGCAGAGCAGCCCTTCACCGATATATACCCCGCTCTTTTCGCCGACTGTGCGGCACTCAAAACCGTGACAATTCCCGCCACTGTCAACCTCCTCGGCAACAGGGCATTCTTCCGATGCACAGCGCTTACCGAAATAATATGCCTCGGAAAAACGCCCCTCCTTGTCGACGAATACGACTACTACACCGATCCTTTCTTCGGAATAACACCCGACAACGTAACCGTGTACTGCCCCGACGGAGCCGACATCCTTGCATCGTATATGGATAGCGACTGGGCCATTTTCTTCAAAAACATAAAGAACATCAGCGAACGCCCGACATCGGGTATCGGCAGCATCGAGGCCGGCGAAATCGCCATAGAAGGCGGCGACGCCATCACAATCACCCTCGGTGACACCACCGCAGCCGTAGCCGTATTCTCCACCGACGGCCGCGCGGCATACTCCGCCACGGCCTCCGGCTCGCTTGCTGTCGACAGCCTTCCGGCCGGCATATACATTGTCCGCGTGGCAGCCGCCGACGGCTCGACCCGAACCGCCAAGGTAGCCGTACGATAATCCGGCATAGCCCATAACAAATCACATAACGAACGCCGCAGGCACACAGACGCCTGCGGCGTTTTTTTTGCATTATTTCAATATATTTTTCTTAATAATTTGCCAAGGACAATATTTTAACTATTTTTGCAACATTAACACACTCATCAGGGTGCAAAAGCTATCACACAACCCCATAAACAACCAGAATTATGGTCAAACAGCTACTCAAAACGTCCGTAGCCGCCATATCTATCCTCTTGGCGGGTAACACAGCCTTAGCAGAAGTCGGCATCGTAAAGGTAAAAACCGACGCTCCTGCCGGCACCGAGCTACGTATTCAGGCATTTCCTTACTACGACAGCGAGGTATCCGGAGCTGACAAATCGGAGTATTTCGGCATGTACAAATCCAAAGGCCCCGGCACCGAAATCACAATCTCCGGCGAACAACTGACCCAGATCGAAGTATACGGCTGCCACTTGACCGAACTGACGGTTGTCAAAGCTCCCGACCTCAACATAGTGCGGTGCTATAATAATAAAATCAGCGCCCTCGACCTGAGCGCATGCCCGGAACTTTCGGTTCTCGATTGCCATAACAACAAAATCAGCGCCCTCGATCTCAGCTCTAACACAAAAATAGAGAAAATCGACGCGGCCGATAACGCACTCAAATCGCTCGAACTCGGCCAACAGGCGCTGCTTACCGAACTCAAATGCGGAGGCAACCCGCTCGAATCAATCGACCTCTCGCAGTGCAGCGCGCTCGAGTCGCTCTATATCCAGAACTGCGGACTCAGCAATATCGACCTGAGCAAGAACCCGAAGCTGAACTGGGTATTCGCCTTCGGCAACAATATCAAAGACACGGCAATGGATACCTTCATAGCCAAGCTCCCGGAAGCCGAATACGTCGGATATGTGTACATGGTCAACACGCTCAACCCCGAAGAATCGAATGTGATGTTTTACCGCCATATGCTGCAAGCCCTGCAAAGCGGCTGGGTGACATGCGACTACCTCGACGGCGCCACTTCCGAGAGTATGATAGGCGCAGTATACCGTGGCGTGGACTATGTTCCCGAAATAAGCGACAACACCATAAGCCTGACCACATCGCGCCAAATCGGCGAAACTATATCACTGACCATATCAGCCGAAGGCGACGTGGCAATCGAAGGCGTTGAGGAAGCGGCCGACCTCACCGGCAAGAAAGCATACACACTCAAAAGCCAGACCGTGGTAATCAAAGGGGATGTCCGCAAATTTGAATGTCCCGACAACGACATCACAGACCTTGCTTTCAGCAACGGTATAAACCTCACACATCTCTACTGCCAGAACAACAAGATAGAGAATCTCGACCTCAGCGGCGCCGACAAGCTCGCGCTGTTCTACTGCCATACAAACGCTTTGAAAACACTCAATGTAGACGGCTGCACAAGCATAACGCGAATGGACTGCTATAAGAACAAGCTGAAAGGGCAGGCTATGACATCGCTTATAGCCTCGCTCTACGACGGCACCGCAAACAAACCGATAATATTCGTTATCGACACCAAGGCCGCCGAAGGACTCGAAAACAACGTGGTTCTCAAGAGCGACGTGGCAGCGGCAAAGGCAAAGGCATGGACCGTAAAAGACTGGTCCGACGGCGACCGCTACGGCATGGGCGTCGACTACGAAGGAACCGAGCCTACCGAGCCGGAACGACCCGCCCAATATTTCACCGTCACACGGCCTACCACCGACCACCTGATGTTCTCCGTCAAATTCGCGGACGACGGCTATACTCCCCAAATAGAAGGCGGCACACTCGCCGGCTGGAACGGCGAATCCCTTACAGTAAACGCCTCTGAAGAAACAATAAAGGTGTACGGCGACGCCACCGAAATACAGCTGCTGTTCGCCAACGTGTCGGCAATCGACGTCAGCGAGCTTCCCGGACTCACCAAGCTGAACGTGGCACTCAACGACATCTCCACCCTCGACATCAGCAACAACACCAAGCTCGCCTCGCTGAGCTGCGAAGGCAACCTGCTCAAGGCACTGGACGCCTCCAAATGCCCCGACCTTACATACCTCAACATCTATGGCAACGACATCAGCGGCGACAATATGACAGCACTTGTCCGCTCGCTTCCGCAAAGAACAGAGGATAACTACGGCACACTCGTGGTTATCGACCGCACCTACACACAAAATGCCAACGTGTGTCTGAAATCAGACGTGGCAATAGCCCTGGGCAAGTACTGGGTGCCATGCGAGAAAGTAGGCACGCAGCTGATACAGTACGAGGGCGAGGATCCGTCTGGCATAGACGCAATCTCCGCAGCAGAAGCAGGCATCTCTTTCGACGCCGCCTCGAAAACCATTCGCACTGCCACTCCCGCCGCCATCGAAGTATACAATATTGCCGGGCGCCAAGTAGCCAAGCACGAGCAGGCTACAGAAATCAGCACCGCCGACCTCCCCGCAGGAATATACATAGTGCGTGCAGCCGGAAACGTCCTCAAGATAGCCAACTAAGACATCTACACACCATATCAGGAAAGGCGCGCCGCGAGCCGGTGCGCCTTTTTTGCGCGCGAGCCTGCGGTCTGTCGCAAATTTTGTGTAATTTTGCAAGGTTAAGCCTACAAGCAGCTTATGGAACAGGAAAAGAAGAAAAATTCGATAATACGCATACTGATGAAGTATGCCGTACCGCTGATAATCAGCGTGGGACTCTGCTACCTGCTTTTTACGGGCATCGACTTCCACCAGATGGTTGCCATAATACGCGACCAGTGCGACTACCGCTGGGTGGCGGCAGGCCTCGTGCTTGCAGTGCTTTCGCATGTAATCCGTGCCTTCCGCTGGGGCATACAGCTCAAGGCGCTCGGCGTCGACGCGCCCAAGCACGCACTGATATACAGCATATTCGGCACTTATGCCGTAAACCTGGTGTTCCCGCGCTTAGGCGAGGTGTGGCGCACCGGCTACATAGCCCAGCGGCAGAAAGCGCCCTTCACCACCGTGTTCGGCTCCATGGTTGCCGACCGCCTCGCCGACACCCTGACGGTGCTGCTGCTCACCGTGCTGGCATTCTTGTTGGCGTCGAAGACCATACTCGGCTTCCTGCACGAAAACGGTGAGAGTTACGCGGCGATAGCGCGCCTGTTCGAGTCGCCCTGGCTTTGGCTCGGCGGAGCAGCCGCCATTGCGGCACTGTGGATTCTCCTTGCCCATAAAACGACCAACCCAAAGATACTGAAGGTGCAGCAAGCCGCCAAGGAACTGTGGCAGGGCTTCGCCGTGATAGTGAAAATGCCCCACAAAGGGCGCTGGCTGATACTGACTGTAATGCTGTGGGGCTGCTACTTCCTGCAGAACTACATAGTGTTCTACGCCTTCCCATTCACAACCGCCGTTGTGGAGCATTACGGCATAACGGCGGCATTCGTCACATGGGTTGTGGCAAGCATATCGATGGGCGTGCCCTCCAACGGCGGTATCGGCCCATGGCAGTGGGCCACAATCTTCGCCCTCGGCATATACGGCCTGCCCAAGGAGCAGGCGGGAGCCTTCGGCAACCTCGTCCTCGGCGCCAACACCCTGCTGCTGATAGTGCTCGGAATATTCACATTCATAGCCATAGCGCTCGACAAAAAACGCCACACAGGCCGTTGAACCCGAAAATGCCTGTCGTCAATTACTAACAATCAACAAAAAAAACTCTATAAAATGTCTAAAGTCCTTATCATCGGCTGCGGCGGAGTGGGCACTGTGGTGGCTCACAAATGCGCCCAGCACCCCGAAGTATTCACCGAAATAGTGATAGCGTCGCGCACAAAATCGAAATGCGACGCCGTGGCCAGAGCCATAGGCAAGTCAAACATCAGCACCGACAGCGTTGACGCCGACAATGTAGAGGAACTTGTGGCACTCCTCAACCGCCACAAGCCCGAACTCGTTATCAACGTGGCCCTGCCCTACCAGGACCTCACAATAATGGAAGCCTGCCTCCGGTGCGGCGTCAACTACCTCGACACCGCCAACTACGAGCCTAAGGACGTGGCTCACTTCGAGTACTCATGGCAGTGGGCATACCGCGAACGCTTCGAGCAGGCCGGCCTCACGGCAATCCTCGGCTGCGGCTTCGACCCCGGAGTAAGCGGCGTGTTCACAGCATATGCGGCCAAGCACTACTTCGGCGAGATGGAAACACTCGACATCGTGGACTGCAACGCCGGTGACCACGGCAAGGCATTCGCCACCAATTTCAACCCCGAAATCAATATTCGCGAAATAACCCAGAACGGACGTTACTGGAACGAGGGCGAATGGGTCGTGACCAAGCCGCTCGAATTCCACAAGACTCTCAACTACCCCAACATCGGCCCGCGCGAATCGTACCTCCTATACCACGAAGAGCTCGAAAGCCTCGTGCAGAACTTCCCCACAATCAAGCGCGCCCGCTTCTGGATGACATTCGGACAGGAATACCTCACCCACCTGCGCGTGATTCAGAACATCGGCATGGCCCGCATCGACGAAGTGGAATACAACGGCACCAAGATAGTGCCCCTGCAGTTCCTCAAAGCCGTGCTGCCCAATCCCCAGGACCTCGGCGAGAACTACCACGGCGAAACCTCCATCGGTTGCCGCATATCAGGCAAGGACAAGGAAGGCAAGCCCATGACATACTACATATACAATAACTGCTCCCACGAAGAGGCATACCGCGAAACAGGCATGCAGGCCGTGAGCTACACCACGGGCGTGCCCGCAATGGTAGGCGCTATGATGTTCCTCACCGGCAAATGGAACCTCAAAGGCGTGCGCAACGTCGAAGAATTCGACCCCGATCCCTTCCTCGCAGCCCTCGCCGCCAACGGCCTCCCCTGGCACGAAGTCCTCAACAGCGACCTCGAAGTCCTGTAGGGTCGCGATATATCGCGGCCCCTGAGAAGGGCATATCCCGCCAATTATGAGAAGAACATATCTCCTGTTTTAATACTATCGCCCACCCGGTCGCGATATATCGCGACCCTACAATACAGAAACCCGCCTTGAACATCTCAGCTGCGATAATAACCTACAACGAGGCGCGAAACATCGAGCGCTGCCTCAACTCGCTGATAGGCGTGGCCGACGAGATAGTGGTGGTAGACTCCGGCTCTACCGACGCCACCGTCGACATATGCCGCCGCTACGGGTGCAGCGTCACCACGCGCCCGTTCACAGGCTACGGCTCGCAACGGCAGTATGCCGCCGGGCTGGCGCACAACCGCTACGTGCTGTCGATAGACGCCGACGAGGTACTGTCGGACAACCTGCGCCAAAGCCTCATGCAACTGAAGGCCGACGGATTCTCGCACCGCATGTATTGCTTCCGGGTGGTCAACTTCATATGCGGCAAGCCGGTGGTACACAGCGGCCTGCAGCCCGATATGCAGATACGTCTGTTTGACAAGCGATATGCCAACTGGGACCTTCTCGACGTGGGCGAGCGCCTCACATACACCGGCAGCGTGGTTCCTGAACCGCTCGAAGGCGACATGTACCACTTCCGCTGCAACGAATACGGCGAATACCACATCAAGGAGATCCGCCACGCCGAACTGCGCGGGCGCCTTATGGCGGAGGCCGGCATCAACGCCCCGATGCCTATGCAATGGCTCAGGGCGGCATGCGCCTATGTGCGGTGCCAGCTGCGCGACGGAGCCATTCTCGACGGCGAAACAGGACGCCGGATAGCCCTCACCCGCTTCCGGTCGACCATAACGGCGTACCGCACGGCACGCCGCATAATAAAAAAAGACAAGAACTGATGCTCAACATAGTCCACCTCGTATCAAACAAATCGTGGGGCGGAGGCGAACGCTACGCCCTCGACCTGTGCCGGCGTGCCGCTGCCGACGGCCACAGCGTGGCAGTGGTGACACGCCGTTGCCCGCAAGTAGACAGCATGTTTGCCGAGGCGGGCTTCGCTCCGGGACACCTCCCTCTGCGCGGCGTGCTCGATTTCGTCAGCCCGACGATGCTTGCCCGCGTGCTCGACCGCATAGACGCGCCCATAGTGGTCCATACGCATAATTTCAAGACGGCAGGCACCGCCGTGCGCGCCCGCCGCCTGATGCGCAATCCGGGCAAGGTACGGATAGTTACCACCCGCCACCTTGTCAAGAAAGCCAAGACCACGGCATCGGCCAGGCAGCTCTACTCCGACATCGACGCCATAATATTCGTTTCCGAAGCCGCCAGACGCGAGTTTCTGTCCTCCTCGCCCGCTATCGACAGCAGCAGCCTGTATGTGGTGCTCAACGCTGTAAGCGACCGGCCGGCCGCCGAACCCGTCGAAAAAGCCGAGGGCGAGATAAGGCTGGCATACTGCGGCAGGCTCGACCCCGAAAAAGGCCTCGAAGTGCTTATCGATGCTCTCGCCAAGGTGCAAAATCCCGCCATCACCCTCCATATAGCCGGAGCGGGAAAGAGCAGTTATGTGCAGCAACTGGTGCGACGCTGCCAAGTGGCAGGCATAGCCGACAGAGTGGTCTGGCACGGACATCTCGACAACGTAGCCCCTCTTATGGCATCGGCCGACATAGGGGTGGCGCCGTCGGTGTGTCCCGAGGCATGCAGCCTTACCATCATCGAATTCCTGCGTCAGGGCGTGCCTGTAATCGCTTCTAATACAGGCGCCAACCCCGAGCTTGTAGAAAACGGTGCCACAGGACTCCTCGTGCCTGCCGGCGACTCCGACGCCCTTGCCGGGGCTATAAGCCGCCTCGCATCCGACCACGCCCTGCGCCGCACCATGGCCGAGGCAGCCCGCAAGGAAGCCTCCGCCCGATTCACATACGACAATTTCTACCGGCAGATAAGCGCCATATACTCACCGCCCGCAAAATGAACATACTTGTACTGAACCACAGCCTCGACGACGTTATGCGGCGGCTTTTCGGCGACATCTCCGAAAGGAGCGGTTACCACGTGTACATATCCGGCCCGGGAGAATCGTCGAGAAAAGAATACGGCAAATGCGAAGGCATCGAAAGCCCTCCCATAAAATCCAAGATAACACCACGGGCTATAGCCGCACTGCGCCGCACCATAAAGGAGCGCCGCATAGACATAGTGTACGCCCCGAGCACGTCGGGACTAAGCAATGCCCTGATAGCGTCTGCCGGCACAAAGGCACGCTGCGTGGGCTACCGAGGCACACAGCACCGCATACACCGCAGCGACCCTTCCAACTATCTGGCACTGCTCAATCCGCGCGTGGCACACATAAGCTGCGAAACCGCCGACATATACGAGAACATGCAGAACTACGTGCCGGCCTCGCGGCTGTCGTGGAAATCGAAGCCTTTCCATCTCGACTGGGCAGCCGAAGCCCTTGCAGAGCCGGCACCAACGGCTCCCGAAGTAAGCCGCGCCGCCCTGCGCCTCATCTTCGTGGGTGTGGCAAAAGGCCGCCCCTACAAGGGTCTGAGCGTGCTTATAGAGGCTATGCACCTTCTCAAAGACCTTGACGTGGCTCTCACCGTGGTAGGCGAGGCCGGCGACAGCGACATAAAGGCCGCGCCGCCATCGGTGGTATTCACAGGCAACCGCAGCGACGCCATGAACCTTATGGCATCGCACAATATATTCGTGCTGCCATCGCTGCGCGACGCCTCACCGCGTGTGCTGCGCGAGGCACAGGCCTGCGGCCTGCCCTGCATAGTGTCCGACATACCCGGCGCGCGCGATCTCATAGTGGCGGGCCAGTCCGGATTCCTCGTTGCGCCCGGCTCCGCGGAGGCTATTGCCGAAGCTGTGCGCAAATTTGCCTCCGACAGTGCCTTGACAAAAGAAATGGGCAAAAAGGCAAAACGCAACATCGCCGAAAACTTCGCCCCGGAGGCTTTCACGGAGTACTACATCAACCTCTTCAACTCGCTGTAGCCGCAATGGGCGTCAACATCGTCATCAACCCGTCCCACCCGGAAATTCTGGCTCTGGCCCAAACGCTTGCCACAGAGGGTGTGCCGCAGGAGGCCCGGCTCATATACCGCGCCCGCAACAGCGTGTACGCCCTGAGCCTGCCCGACGGCACTGCTGTTAATATCAAGGCTTTCAGACCGCCATCGGCTCCCAACGCCTACATATACCGCCACCTGCGCAAGAGCAAGGCCGAACGCAGCTACATCAACTCGATGCACCTTATCCGGCTCGGATTCGGTTCTCCCGAACCACTCGCGTACATCGAGATTTCACACTGCGGGCGCCTCCGCGAAAGCTACTACCTGAGCCGGCAGATAGAGGACGCCGACGACCTCCGCCGGTGGGAGAGAAAAGCCGATGCCGAGCCACTGCTGAGGGCGCTTGCCGAAGAGATAAAGAAAATGCACCGGGCCGGGGTACTGCACAAGGATTTCTCGCCCGGCAACATTCTCTACCGCCGCACACCCGCCGGGTATTCATTCTACCTTATCGACGTGAACCGTATGCGGTTCGGAGTACACAGCCGGCAGGCGCAGATGGGCATGTTTGCCGTGGTCAATATCGACTCCGAAGAAGAAACCCGCCGTCTGGCCCGCTACTACGGCGAATGCGCCGGCATCGACCCCGAAATGTGCGCCGAACATGCCGCAAGGCTTCTGCGTTCATATATACATCGGAAACATCGCAACAAAACCCTGAAAAAACTACTGCCGAAACACAAATGAGCATATCTGTATACTGCAAGAATCTCGAACGCTACATCGACGTCGACGGAGGCTCCAGCCTGCTGCAAATCGCCGGGGCGCTCGCTCCCGAACTCGGATTCACCCCAATTTGCGCCCGCGTCAACAACAAGACCGAGGCTCTGTGCTTTGAAATATACAGGCCGAAGATAGTAGAATTTCAGGACCGCGCCACAGGCTCAGGCCCCCGTGTGTACACCCGCTCGCTATGCATGGTTCTATACCGCGCCGTGAGCGCCCTCCTGCCCGGCACCAAGCTCAGAATAGAGCATTCCATATCGCACGGCTACTACTGCGTGCTGTCGGGCTTCCAAGCCGTACCCGAGGACATAACCGACAAGCTGAAAGCCGAGATGCGGCGGCTCGTAGAGGCCGACATGCCCTTCGAGCACCATCAGGCACCGACAGCCGACGTTCTGCCCATGCTCGAGCAGGAAGGACTCGGGCTGACTGCGGAGCTGCTTCGCACCACAAGGCCGCTGTACACCACCTACTACACCCTCGACGGCGTTAGCGACAGCTACTACGGCGCCCTCGCTCCTTCGACCGGCCATATCGACGTTTTCGACCTCATACCCTACAAAGGCGGAATGCTTCTGCTGCCCTTCGACCCGGCCAACCCTGCCGTGGCAGCAAAGCCCATATGCCAGGAAAAGATGTTCGAGGCATTCACCGACCATCTGCGCTTCAACCACATAGTGGGAGTAGACACGGTAGGCCAGCTCAACACATACGTCGACCGCCGCCGTGCCGCCGACCTCATCAACGTCACCGAGGCTCTGCACGAAAAGGCTCTCGCCCGCATAAGCGACGACATAACACGGCGCTACCACGAGGGAGGCGCCCGCATAGTGCTTATAGCCGGGCCGTCGTCTTCCGGCAAGACCACCACCACAAAGCGACTTGCCATACAGCTGATGACAAACCTCCTGAAGCCGCAGATGATTTCGCTCGACGATTACTTCATAAACCGAGAACTAACTCCCCTTGACGAAACAGGCGATTACGACTATGAATCGCTCTATGCCCTCGACCTGCAGCAATTCAACAGCGATTTCAACCGCATACTCGCCGGAGAAGAGGTGGAACTGCCAACCTACAACTTCGAGCTTGGCAAACGCCAGTACAAAGGCAACAAGATAAAGCTCGAAGAAGGCTCTATACTGCTGATAGAGGGAATCCACGGGCTCAACCCCGAACTCACGTCGGGTATTGACGAAAGTATGAAATACCGCGTGTATGTGTCGGCCCTCACCACGCTCTCAATCGACGACCACAACTGGGTGCCCACCACCGACAACCGACTGCTGCGCCGCATAATCCGCGACCACAAGTACCGTGGCACATCGGCCGAGGAAACAATACGCCGATGGCCGAGTGTGCGTCGTGGCGAGGAGAAATGGATATTCCCATTTCAGGAAAACGCCGACGCCATGTTCAACTCTTCGCTGCTTTTTGAATTGGGCGTGATAAAGGACTATGCCGAGAACGTGCTGCGCGGAGTGCCGTCCGATTCCGACGAATACGCCGAAGCCTACCGCCTGCGCAAGTTCCTGAGCTATTTCCTGCCAATAAATCCGGCTCTGATACCCTCCACGAGCCTCTTGCGCGAATTTCTCGGAGGAAGCTCCTTCCGATATTAAAATATGATTCGCCCGGTATCTTTACTCATAGCCTTGCTGGCTGCTGTCGGCGCCGATGCCGCCACGGCAGCTCCCGACAGCGCCCTGATGGCTAAAGCGGGGCGTGCCTACGCCGACTGCGAATGGGCCAGCGCCGCCGCGCTCTACAACATGGCGGCCGACAAAGACCCCGGCGACACCGAGGCATATGTGCGCGCAACCATCTGCTATGCCATACGCAAGGACACCGCAGAGGCCGTAGGCACCATAGAGCGGGCAATGGCACACGCCGTGCCTCTCGACTCTATACTGAAAGGACTCCGCTCGGAAGCCTTTGAAATCAAAAAACCGGAAATATACACCGGCCTGTTGGAAACAGCCGGAAACAATATGCCGTGGCTGAGGCGCCCGCTCGACATGCAGCTTATGCGCTATGCCGCCTACCGCCGCGACCCCGAGGCCATGGAACGCTACGCTGCCCGCATGCTCGCCGGAATGCCGGGCGACACCGAGGCGATGGCAATCCTCGCCAAAGCCCACGCCATGCAGGGACGCTTCGACGAAGCCATAACCGACTGGCAACGCGTGCTCGCAGCCAAGCCCGACGACCGTCGCGCGCTCCTCGAAATAGGCAATTACTACGCAATAACAGGCGACAGCGAGCGCGCCCTGCCCTACCTCGAAAAAGCGCAGGCTGTCAAAGCCACGCCATACGTGGCCGAAATGATTCACAAATTGCGCGCCACCCAGTAAGCCGCTATCGCCAGAAGTATGCCGAGCAGTACGGCAGGCCTTGTAAGCCCTGCGTGGAAACGCGGCCAACGGCGCCGACCGGCCTCGACTATTACGTAAAATACAGCCGCAGGAACGGCAAAAAACACAAAGGGATTATACCCCCACGCCTCGGCCACGCGCCCGTGAAGAAGGGCGTGGAATGCGCGCTGGCTGCCGCACCCGGGGCAGTCGTAGCCCGTGAGATACCTGAAGACGCACACAGGCGCGCCTCCGTCGGACGGGTCGTGCCCGTAATAATAGGCGACCACTCCAAAAAGCACGGCGGCGCAGGCCGTAAGAGCCAGCCCCGCCGCCGCATATTTCATAATCCGGACTTTCAACCCTGAAATACGGAGCTCAGCAACATCACCGGCAGGAAGCCGAGAGCTATCGAGATCATTATAAGCCAAGCCGCCCATTCAGAGGCTTTTCGTGCCTTTGCCATATTTCCGCTCTGGTAGAAGCTCGTGGTGCATATGGAGGCTGCAAGCGCGCCGATGCTCAGCGGCGAGCAGCAGCATATGGCCAGGAATATGCTCAAGCCTATATAAGTGCTCGGACACGGCTCCGAGGGCAGCTCGCGCCGCTTCATACGGCGTCCGGGCGCGTATGGGTTATCATCGGCCTCCGCCCGAAGCTGCTCCTCGACCGCCGGTTCCTCTGCCGTGGCAGTGCCTGCCCCGGCATCGCTGGCAGCCTGCCCGGCGGCCGAGGTGTCGGCGTCGGGCTGCGGTTCCACACTGCGCGAAGCAAGCAGGGAGCCGTCGAACAAGGGGCGCATTTCGGCAAGCTCTCCGGCGGCGCACCATCGCGGAAGACCCTCGTACCATACCTTGGTATTCTCGTCGACGGGCAGGTCGAGCAGTTGTTCAAATTCAAACGGGCCTTGCTGGCGACCGTCAAGATATACCCATACCTTCATTTTTATTCTTCCTCTTATTTTTTAGATTTTTGCTCGTAAAGGATAGGCCCGAGTATAGGCACCATCTTGTTGGCATAATGGCGGAAGCCGAGATCGGTAAGGTGTATGCCGTCGACTGTTCCGTCGTCCTCGTAGCCGTCAAGTTCCACCGATTCCACATAGTAGAGATTCCTGGGATTCTCCGCCTTGAGCTTCTCGTAATTGCGACGGAAAGCAGCGTTCTTGGCCGGGAGATAGCGGCCGAAGGAGGCATCTTGGCGAGCATAGGGATATATCGGACCTTCAAGCATCACGATAGGGACCTCGGGACGCGCCGTGCGCAGTATGTTGATAAACCCGTAGGTGAGGGTGTCGCACATCATCTCGGTACAGTTGGGCACGGGGTCGATAAGGAAAAGGTCGGCATCGGCTATCTTGGCCATGGCACGCGCCATGCAGCTGTCCATCTTGCCCTCGCCGCTGAATCCGAGGTTTACCACCTCGCAGTTCAGCTCGCGCGATATTATGTTTGTGGCCGCCATGCCGGTGCGCGACGCGCAGCCTCCCTGAAGTATGCTGGTGCCGTATGCCACTATCTTCTTGCGCTTGTCAATGAGCCGGGGATTGCCGGCTGTGAGCACAGCGCCGCTGTCAACCTTGATTTCGAGCTGCTCCACGCCGTCGTAAAGCGGCAGGTAGACCATGTACTCCGTCATACGGGTAGTGTCGAGATTGCTCACATATGTGGCCTCTACGAGCTTGGTTTCCTTGTCCTTGACATAGGGGCGGTTGGTGTTGACATGGCGCCAGCAGGAATCGCCCTGCCACACGTACAGGTCGGTGCCCTTGAGCCCGGTGTCGGCCATATGAATCATATGCGTGTTCCACAGCAGGGTGTAGCGCACGCCTATGCGGCTCGAGTTGGTGGCGAAGCGCACGCCTATGCCCGTAGAGCACTGCTGGCGGCTCCAGAGGTCGGGGCGCACACTGTCGGCAAGATAGGCCGGAAGGCGCCAGTAGGGGCGCTCGGTGTTGTCGAATCCTTTGTTGATGATTCGAAGCTCGCGGGCGTCGGTATACTTCCACGGTTTCTCGGCGTCAGCAGCAAAAGCCGCCAAGGCAGCGAACGAAGCAAAAAGTGCGATAATGATTTTTTTCATGGATTTATAGTTATTGTGTATCAGAATCGTTCGGCAAGCAGCCGGGCAAGCTCGGCCATTCCCTCTGTGGCCTTGGCGCGAATCACAGTCACGCCCTCAGGCACAGGCGACGGATTAGGGTCGATATAGTATACCGGCACCCCGCGCCGCACATAGTGCAGCAGCCCCGCGGCAGGGTACACCACAAGGCTCGTGCCCACTATCACAAACACATCGGCCTGCGCGGCAAGCTCGGTGGCAGGCTCGAACATAGGCACAGCCTCCTGAAAGAAGACTATGTGCGGACGCACGGCATGGCCGTCGATACGCGTTTCGGGCGTGGTTTCCACTCCCGGCTCTATCTTGAAAGTGAGATCGGGGTCGTCGAGCGCCCGCACCTTGGCAAGCTCGCCATGGAGGTGCAGCACCTTGGAGCTTCCGGCGCGCTCGTGGAGGTCGTCGACATTCTGGGTTATGACATACACATCGAATCGCTCCTCAAGCTCGCGGAGTATCTCGTGGGCGCGGTTGGGACGCACATCGGCAAGCTGCCGGCGCCGCTGGTTGTAGAAACTGTGTATCAGCGCCGGATTGCGCCGGAAACCGTCGGCGCTCGCCACGTCCATCACCGGGTAGTTTTCCCATAGGCCGTCGGCGTCGCGGAAGGTCTTTATACCGCTTTCGGCGCTTATGCCGGCCCCGGTAGAAACTACAAGTTTCGGTTTACTTGTCATCGGCAGAGAAGCTTATATGGTTGAAATCCTGCCTGCGCTGAGTCTGTGGCGCAGGCTGCTGAGCGGGAGCTTCGGCAGGCGCGTGCGCCATGGAGGCCTTGCGCTTGTCGCGCTTGAACGCGGGAGTGCGCTCCACCATCTCTATGGCCTCGTCGCTATCGAGCTGCTCGGGCGAGAGGATGTAGTAGTTCTGCGTTTCCTGCTGGCGGATAAGGTCGTCGATTTTATCCTTGCCATAGGCGTCGATGACAGCCTGCGGAACCTCGGACGCTTCCACTGCCTCTTCGGGCTTGCGGCCCTCTATGACTGTGACGGATCCGCCGGTGTCGACGCTCACATCGAAGCCCGACGCCAGAATGGTAAACTTGATTTTGTTGCCGAGTGTTTCGTCGTAGCCCCAGCCGAACTTGATATGCACCCGCTTGTTGATTTGGGCTACAAGGGCATTGGCCTCTATAGTTTCCGACACCTTGAATGGAGGCTGGATATCGTGGGAATAATAGAACGCGAACAGCAGCTCCTTGGCCGACATAATGTCGGTATCGCACAGCAGGGGAGAATGGAGGGCGTTCTTCATGGCGTCGCTCATTCGTGTCGGCCCCTCGCCGTAGCCCACCGATATGAGAGCCGTGCGCCCGTCGCGGAGGCAGGTGTCGACGTCGCGCATATCTATATTGATGGTTGCCAGAGTGGTAACCATGTCTGATATGGTTCTTGCCGCGGTGGTGAGTATGTCGTCGGCCTTGGTAAAGGCTTCGGCCCATTCCAAGTCGGGATATATGGTGCCCAGACGGTCATTGTTGATAACGAGCATGGCATCGACATTCTTCTGCAGCCGCGCGGCTCCCTCGATGGCACTGTTGATTTTGTTCATACCCTCGAAGAAGAACGGTATGGTGACGATGCCCACCGTGAGTATGCCTTTGTCCTTGGCCACGCCTGCAACCACAGGCGCGCCGCCGGTGCCGGTGCCGCCACCCATGCCTGCGGTGACGAAAACCATCTTGACGTCCTCGGTGAGTATCTTCTCTATGTCGGGCACGCTTTCGAGAGCCGCCGCCTCGCCGGTTTCGGGCTTACCGCCGGCGCCAAGTCCTCCGGTGGTCTTGGGGCCGAGCAGCACCTTGGTGGCGACAGGCAGGGGCATCAGCGCCTGGCTGTCGGTATTAAGCACCACAAAGTCAACGCCGCGCACGCCTTGGCTGTGCATGTATGCAACGGCGTTGCAACCGCCGCCGCCAACGCCCATGGCTATTATTTTGGCAGCTGCGGGAGTGCCGTCAGCGTTGCTGCTGTGATATTTGGCTATCAATTGGGGATCTTCGGGTTCTGTCATAACTGGAGAATGAAAAGAGGGGATTATTCGTCGTCAGCTTCGTCGTCTTCGGGAGTGGAGAAGAAATCTACGAGCTTGCCCTTGAGGGTTTCGACGGCCTGTTTTAGCTTGCTCGGGCTTGCCGTGGCTGAATCGTTGCCATAATCGTCGCCGTATTCGTCGTTTTCGTCGTACCCGTCGGAGTATTCCTCGGATTCTTCCGGCTCGGGTTCCGGCTCAGCCTTGGCTTTCCCTTTTTTCTTGTTGAAGCCGAGGAAAGAACGATTGTGCGCAGCTTCGCCGCCACGGTTGGAGTGATAGTCATCGTCGTCCTCGTCATCGCGCAATATATCGTCGTCGTCGATATCGGCACCTCTGCGTCGCACGCGCGGTGCTTCCTCCACCACTTCCTCTTCTTCCTCCTCGTACTCAGGATCGGCAGGCTCTTCGGCCTTGGCCTGGGCAAGGACTGCGGCGGCCGCGGCAGCGACCGGGTCGGCAGCGACGGTGGCGGCAACAGAAGCCGGCGCCATATTGTCGGGAGTGAGGCAATGGGGGTCGGGGAGCTTGCGCCCTGCCCACAACAAAGCAACAACGTCTATATTGTCAGGATTGTTGCGGCCCGGCACACGGAAAGTGACATCGGCAGGCATCTCCGTCACCCGGACTGGCATCTTGGCCTGCTGTCCGAGCATCGTGGCAAAATCGGGGAGCTTGGCTCCGCCGCCGGTAAGCACTATCTTGGATATATTGTCGGTATAGCCCGATAAATCGAGCTGGTGCAGTATGTTAGCTGCAATTTCGCCGGCACGCACCCGCGCATAGCTGTTCAATTCGGTTATGTTCACGCCCACGTGCGTGCCGGGTTCGTCGGCAAGCGTGGAAAGTGTCATCTTGTAGTTTTCGGCAGCCTCCTCGGTGACGCCGAGTCCGGCCATAATGTCGAGTGTGATAAGGCGGGAGCCCATAGGCAGCGTGCACAGGAAGCACAAGGCACCGTCGCGGTACACCGACACCGTGCTTGTTTCCGCGCCAAAGTCCACAAAGGCGCAACCCACCTCTTTCTCATCGGGAGTAAGCACGAAATCGGCAAGAGCCGTGTGACGCAGCTGGTAGAACACCTTTTCGGTATCAATGTTCTCAAGTTTGAGGCGTTCGAGATTCTGCCGCGTTTCCTTGGCGCAGGTAACCATCATAAACTCACCGCGCAGGGTTTCGGCAAAGTTGCCGACGGCCTTCTTCACCGAGGTGTTGTTGACAAAGAATATCTTGGGCAGGGTGTCGACTATGCAGTGGTCGCCCACGTAGTCGTGTGTTGCCTCGTATATGAGCCTCTGCACATGCGACTCGGTAATCTCGCACTCGCGCGGGAAGCGCAGCGCGGCCGTGGTGGGCACAGCGGCTATGGAGCGGCCGCCCACCGACAGCACCAGCCCGCGTATCTTGCGGGGAGCCACGGCGGGAGCGCCTTCAAGCTTGCGTATTATATCGCCTATCGCCTCCGACACTTCGCGTATGTTCTGCACACGGCCGTAGCGCACATTGTTGACGGCCGGAGCGTCCTCTACCGCGAGTACGGCCAGGCGGCCGTCGGATCCGACAGAGCCTACGGCTCCTTTGATTTTTGAGGAGGCTATCTCTATGGCTACAACTGTTCTGGGTTCCATGTCGGGGTATTTTTTTGAATCATTTATATATGTTAGGAGGGATTATTGTGTACTACGCCGCCGCGAAATTCGTCAGGGTCGGTTATTGTTTCGTTATCGTCGATGTCGAGCGAGCCTGTCTGCTCCTCGACAGTGGGCAGCGGCACCGGCGGAAGCGCCTTGTCGCGGCGTGTGGCGACAACCTGCCCGCGCCAACGCACCGCCACCGTATCGTACGCCTCCCAGCCTTTGACCGGGGCCACGTGGCGGTAGAACGTGCGCAGACGGCGGAATTTGTCGTCAATCATAGACGTGTCGCCGAAGTTAATCACATGCCCGACGATATTGGGGATTATGATGATATTGCCGTCGGACTCCTGTGTCACCGTTGCCACAAGGGCTCCGGCCTCGGGGTGGTCGGCAATGTAGTTGAGCAGAGTGAGCAGGCGCCTCGGAGGATTCACCGAGTCAAAGCGCCCCACCAGCACCGGCACGTCGAGGTGATACCTCAGTTCGGCCGATATCCTCTTGCCTTTGCCGTTGATATAGTACGATGGCAGCCCGTACTCGAACACCCGCGCCACCGGCTCCATCGGCGTGGCCTCCACCAGCAGGGTGCCGTCGGAGAGTATGGAGGCATTGGCCCTCTGTATCTTGTCGGAGTCCGTAAGGCGCTTTTCAAGGGCGTACAGGTCGAAACGGGAACGGAGGCAGTTGCCGAGGCTGTCGGGGTCTATGCCCGACTCGTGGAGTATGTCGGACTCATCGATAAAGTCGGTATAGGTAGAGTTGAGGCGCACCTCGAAGCGGCCCATACGCTCGCCGGCAGCCATTTTCGTGGTAACGGCAAGGGCAAAACAGCAGTAGACAACCATAAGGATTGTCAACACACACATTATTACCGACTTCCGTACCATATGCTGTCAGTTACAACCGTCAGGGGTGCGAAGAGCGCGTACCAGTTGTGGCACATAGAGGTTAAGGTCGCCCGCACCTGCGGTTAAAAGGATTTCAAAGTTACTATTTTTCATTGTATCGACAAAGTTTTCCTTTGAAATCATTGATTTGTGAGGACAATTGAGTTTGTCGAATATCGTTTTGGAACTTATGCCCGGAATAGGCTCCTCGCGTGCCGGATAAAGGTCGATAAGCACCACTTCGTCGGCAGTGTCGAGCGCCTCGGCGAACTGCGGGGCGAAATCCCGCGTGCGCGAGTACAGATGCGGCTGGAAGGCCACAGTCAGACGCCGTCCGGGATAGAGAGCGCGGACGGAGGCTATGCTCTGGCGAAGCTCGTCCGGGTGGTGCGCGTAGTCGTCGATAACGGCTCGCCCGCAGGGGCCGTCTTCCTTGAGATGAAACTCGAAGCGGCGCTCCACGCCGGGGTAGGACGCCATGGCCCGGCGCGCAAGCCCGGGGGTGAGCGTGCCTGTGAGCCACACGGCGGCAAGCGAGGCGACGGCATTGTCGACATTGATAGCCACAGGCACGCCAAGCTCTATGTCGGCAACCGTGCCGCCGGGATACACGAAGTCGAACACTATCCGGCCGTCACCGCAGCGAACATTGGCCGCGTGGAAATCGCCCTCCTCGCGTCCGAAGGTATATACCCGCACGCTTTCGTGCACGCGCGGCACGAGCTTAAGCCCCGTGTGGACCACGAGGAAACCGCCGGGCTGTATCAGCTCGGTAAAGTGGGCGAAGCTCTCGAGGTATGCCTCCTCGGTGCCGTATATGTCGAGATGGTCGGGGTCGGTGGCCGTAATCACCGCGATGTAGGGCGACAGGCGGTGGAAGGAGCGGTCGTACTCGTCGGCCTCGATGACGCTGTACGGCGACGTGGGGCTGAGAATAAGGTTGCTGTTGTAGCCCCTCAGTATCCCGCCGAGGAAAGCGTTGCATCCGGTGGTGCCGCTGTGCAGCACATGGGCGGCCATAGACGAAGTGGTGGTCTTGCCATGGGTGCCGGCAAAGCACAATCCACGGCTTCCGCGGGTGATCTGGCCGAGCACCCACGAGCGCTTGCGCACCTCGAAGCCGCCGTCGCGGAAAAATCCGAGAGGCACGTTGCTGTCGGGCACGGCAGGGGTGTACACAACGAGTGTACCCTCGGCATCGCGAAATTCGGCAGGCACAGCGTCCATAGAATCGTCGTAGCTCACCGCCACACCCTCCCTCACAAGCTGTGCTGTAAGCGGCGAGGGAGTGCGGTCGTATCCGGCCACAGGGAGGCCGAGCGAACGATAATAGCGCGCAAGCGCGGCCATGCCTATGCCGCCTACGCCAACGAAGTAAACACGTGCTGTATCTTTAATTTCCATTTACAATTCTGTCGATTTGATCCACAATCTTTTCGTCGCTCTCGCGCAAAGCCATGGCGGCGATGTTGGCGCCCAGCCCGGCGAGGGCGTCTTTGTCGGAGGCAAGGCGCTCTATCTCGGGCCAGAGGGACACTGCGGCGTCGGCGTCGAGCACCATCACTGCGGCACCGCGCGTGGATAGGGCCTCGGCATTATGCCGCTGGTGGTCTTCGGCAACATTGGGCGAGGGCACCAGTATCACCGGCTTGCCAAGCAGCTCAAGCTCGCTGATGGTGCCGGCTCCCGCGCGCGCCACCACAAGGTCGGCGGCGCGGTATGCCTGCGCCATATCCGATATAAAGGCCGAAGCCCTGACATTGGCCGGACGGCAGGCTTCCATCGTGCTTTGGCAACGCTCGTGGTCGGCCTTGCCAGTCTGCCACATAAGCATGAAAGGCGCTTTCTGAGCCTTGCCCGACTCGATGGCCGATATGATGGCGCTGTTGAGGGTTCGCGCGCCAAGGCTGCCGCCTACCACGAGCACAAGGGGACGCGAAGGGTCGAAGCCGAGCGCGGCCTTGGCCTCGGCCTGCGACGCTCCGTAGGCAAGAAGCGCTGGGCGCACAGGGTTGCCGGTAAGCACTATCTTCTCGGACGGGAAAAAGCGCTCTGTGCCGGGATATGCCACACAGATAGCTGCGGCACGGGGTGCGAGAAGCTTGTTGGTGACGCCGGGATATGAGTTCTGTTCCTGCAGAAGCGTCGGCACACCGGCTCTTTGCGCCGCCTTTAGCGTCGGCCCGCTGGCATAGCCACCCACGCCCACAGCGATGTCGGGCTTGAAGTCGGCCACGAGTTTGCGGGCGCGGCGTATGCTCTTCCACAGGCGGAAGAGCACCTTGAAGTTACGCCACAGGCGTTTGCGGTCGAAACCGCTCACCGGCAGGCCCACTATGCGGTAGCCCGCCGCAGGCACGCGCTCCATCTCCATGCGCCCTTCGGCGCCGACAAAGAGAATTTCGGCATCGGGGTGCCTGCGCTCTATGGCCGCGGCTATGGAAAGTGCCGGAAAAATGTGGCCGCCGGTGCCACCTCCGCTTATCAATACTTTCATATCTTTCATCGTACAATTTCTGCCGGGTTGGCGCTGCGCGCCTCCTCGGGCAACATTTCAATTTCCTGCCGCAGCTCGGCCTTGGTGTCGGTGGTACGCACGGCGTGGCGCGCGCAGCTGAGCATGATGCCGAATGCCATCGATGTGACAAGCACCGATATACCGCCCTTGGATATGAGAGGCAGAGGCTGTCCCGACACGGGGAACACGCCCGACACTATCGCCATATGGTAGAGTGCCTGAAATACTATGACAAAGGCACAGCCCATCACAAGCACGCCCGGGAGTGTCTGCTTGAAGCATACTGTGAGTTTGGCGCTGCGGCCGAGAATCCATATATAGCAGGCCAGGATGCCGAGGCCCACGAACAGGCCCATTTCCTCTATAATGATGGCATAGATGTAATCGGAGAATGCCAGCGGAAGACGGGCATTCTCGCGCGAACGCCCTATGCCCACGCCTGTAAGGCCGCCATGAGCCTGCGCTATGTAGCTGAGCTGCTCCTGCTGGTTGTCTATCGAGAATTTCTCCAGATGCTTGTCGGGGCGGAAGTGGCGCGCCACACGGTTGCGCCATGTCTGCCCGCGGCCATGGCCGGCTACCTCAGTCGGATTCTCCTTGTTGAGCGTGTAGGCGAGTTCCTGCTGGGGCGTCATCGCGTCGTCGTGCTTGACCAAGGTCTTGGCACCGATGGCCACCACGCCGACAACGGCAGTGATGCCCAGGGCGATGCCGAACTTGCGCCAGCCCATGCCGCCGACGAGCATCATGGAGAAACCTATGGCCATAACCACGATGGTGTTCGACAGTCCCTGAGAGAACAGCAGCCCCGCACAGAAGTATAGAAACACGAGGCTGTAGACGAGTCCCCGCGTGGTGACATCGCGCATGCCCTTCATCTGGTTCCGGCTCAGAATCCAGGCCATGCCGAGGGCGGCCGCCAGCTTCATAAACTCGGCAGGCAGCACAGGGATTCCGGCCACGCGAATAGCTCGCATGGCGCCGTTTATCTCCGTTCCGACAAAGCGCACGGCAATCATCATAGCGATACTACCCACGACATACAGCGGTATGAGCGCGTATATGTGGCGGAAGTGCATCTTCTGCATAAGGAGCATGATTATCAGCCCGCCAAGCAGGAAGGCGCCATGGCGCATAATGGGACGGAATATGTCGCCGTCGTTCACTTCCTGTATCGAGGCCGAGAACAGCTCTATTATGGCTATGATGACCAGGAGTATGTACGTACCCCACAGATGATGGTCGGTACGCACTTTCGATTTCACTGCGGCGGGAGCTGCGGCAGCATTTTCGATATTCACAGCAGGAGAGGACATTTTTTCAGTCAGGAGTTAGAAATAATGAGGAATTAGGAATGGGTGAGGGCGTTGACGGCGGCCTTGAAGCGGCGGCCGCGGTCCTCGTAGCTGTTGAACAGATCGAAGGAGGCGCAGCACGGCGACAGAAGCACCGTGTCGCCCGCCACGGCAAAGCCACGGCAAGCCTCCACGGCCTCTTCAAGGCTGTGGGTGTCGGCGATGCGGGCCACATGGGGGCTGAAAAATTCCATAATCTTGGCATTGTCCTTGCCCATGGCCACGATGGCGGTGACCTTGTTCTTTACCAGCGGAAGTATCTCGGAGTAATCATTGCCCTTGTCCTTGCCTCCGAGTATCAGCACGGTAGGACGCGTCATAGCCTCGAGAGCGTACCAGCAGGAGTTCACATTGGTGGCCTTGGAGTCGTTTATCCACTCCACCCCGCCGATTTCGGCAACGTGCTCAAGGCGGTGCTCCACTCCGCCGAAGTCTTCAAGCGCGCGGCGTATGTCTTCCTTGCGGATATTGAGCACACAGGCCGAAAGACCGGCTGCCATAGAGTTGAACACATTGTGAAGGCCGCTGAGCGCGAGGTCGGCGCGCGGCATGCTCATCGATGTTCCGGGCGTGTTGAATATCAGCTCGTTCTCGGCATCTATATATGCGGCGGAGTCCTCCTCGGCATGCTCGGAGAAAGGCAGCATGCGCGCCTCGGTGCTTATGCGGCGCAGCTGCTCTGAAATAACGGGGTCGTCCTTCCAGAAGATGAACACGTCGCGCGGAGTCATATTCTGCAATATGCGGAACTTGGCATTGACATAGTTCTGCATGCAGTATTCGTATCGGTCGAGATGGTCGGGAGTGATGTTGAGCAGCACGGCAATGTTCGCCTTGAAATCGTACATGTTGTCGAGCTGGAAGCTGCTCAGCTCCACCACGTACACGGGGTGCGGCTCGCGCGCCACCTGCCACGCGAGGCTGCGGCCTACGTTTCCGGCCAGCCCGGCGTCGATGCCGGCGCCGATAAGTATGTGGTGTATGAGCATCGTGGTGGTGGTTTTGCCGTTGCTGCCGGTGATGCACACCATCTTGGCGTCGGTGTACCTGCCTGCGAACTCTATCTCGCTGATAACGGGTATATGCTTCGCGAGCACAGCCGCCATAACGGGAACATCGACGGGTATGCCGGGGCTTTTCACCACCTCGTCGGCGGCAAGTATGCGCGCCATGGTGTGGGAACCTTCCTCGAACTCTATCCCTTCGGCCTCGAGCACCGCGCGGTAGCGGGGCGATATATGCCCAGAATCGCTCAGAAACACATCGAAGCCTTTATCCTTGGCAAGTATGGCGGCACCGGTGCCGCTCTCGCCCGCACCGAGCACAACAAGACGTCGTTTCATATCTTCCATTGCCATTATCGAATTTTCAGTGTCACAAAAGTAAGTGCGGCAAGTATGATGCCTATAATCCAGAAGCGTGTAACGATTTTCGACTCAGGTATAGCCCTGAGCGGACGCTGTATGAGAGCGTCGATACCGGCGTTTCCGTCCTTCTGGAAATGATGGTGCAGCGGTGTCATCTTGAACACCCTCCGGCCTCCCGTGCGCTTGAAATAGGCCACCTGGACTATCACCGACAAATCCTCGATGTAGAACAGCGCCACAAGCACGGGCAGAAGCAGCTCCTTGTGGATAAGAATGGCGAACACCGCTATGACGCCGCCGAGGGTGAGGCTGCCGGTATCGCCCATAAACACCTGGGCGGGCGATGCGTTATACCACAGGAAGCCAATCAACGCCCCTATGAAGGCTGCCATATATACCACAAGCTCCTCGCTGCCGGGCACATACATTATATTGAGGTAGGCGGAGTATATCACGTTGCCTCCGAGGTAGGCCATGGCCGCGAGCGCCACACCCGCTATTGCCGACAGGCCGGCGGTCATACCGTCGAGTCCGTCGTTGAGGTTTGCACCGTTGCTCGTAGCCGTGACTATGAACATGGTTATGAGCAGGAACACTATCCAGCCGCCCGTTTCGGCGTGCTTGCCCATCCAGCCGGTAAGCCACGAGTAGTTGAAATTGTTGTTCTTGACAAAAGGAATGGTGGTCTGCGGCGATTTCTTCACTTCGTCGCCATACACTACCTCCTCCACCCGGTGGGTGTCGTCGCTTATGATCTCGCTGTTTTCCACCAGCACCATCGACGGACTCAGATACATAGTCAGAGCCACTATGACGGCTATGCCGAGCTGCCCGAATATCTTGTACTTGCCCTTGATGCCGTCTTTATTGCGCTTGCGCAGCTTCAGGTAGTCGTCGAGGAAGCCTATGGTGCCGAGCCACACAGTGGCGAGCAGCATCACGAGCATATAAACATTCGACAGATTGCCCAGCAGTAGGCACGGCAGGAGAATGGAGAGTATTATTATCACACCGCCCATGGTGGGGGTGCCGGTCTTCTTCATCTGCCCTTCGAGGTCAAGATTGCGTATAATCTCCCCTACCTGCATCTTCTGCAGGCGGCCTATGATGTATTTTCCAACAAAAACAGCCAAAAGCAGGGCTATCACGAAAGCGCCTGCCGACCTGAAAGTGATATAGGTCATCAGGCGCGCACCGGGCAGGCCTGAATCCTGAAACAGCGAAAAAAGATAATATAGCATCGTTACGTCATTATTCTGAATAAGTTCACATCACACCCAGCGCGCGGGCCGCTTCCTCGCGATCGTCGAAGTGCACGGCGCCGTCGGCAAGCACCTGGGTATTTTCATGCCCTTTGCCTGCGATGAGGATTATATCGCCCGGCTCGGCCATCTTCACGGCCGCAACTATGGCCTCGCGACGGTCGACAAAACAGTGGGTACGGCCACGCTGCCACTCGTCGAGCCCGGCGAGCATATCGTCGATAATGGCCTGCGGCTCTTCGGAGCGGGGATTGTCGGAAGTAAACACGAGTACGTCGGAGCGCTCGGCGGCGGCTCGCGCCATCTGCGGTCGCTTGCCTCGGTCGCGGTCGCCTCCGCAGCCGCACACGGTGATTATCGAAGCACCTTCGGGCCGCACCTCGGCAATGGTGTCGAGCACGTTGACAAGCGCGTCGGGCGTGTGGGCATAATCGACTATCGCCGTCACACCGCGCTCTGAACGCACCGGCTGGAAACGTCCTGCCACGGGTCGCAGCCTGCTGAGCAGCACCAAGGCCTCGTCGGAAGCAATTCCGAGCATAAGGGCGGCACCGTAGACAGCGGCAAGGTTCGAGGCGTTGAAACGACCCACAAACATAGTTTCCACCTCGCGACCTCCTACCTCGACAAGCATGCCGTCGAGGCGGTCCTCCACCACATGGAGGCACACATCGGCCATGTCGCGCACGGAGTAGTAAGCCTTTGCGCGCGCCGGCGTGTTCTGGAGCATCACGGCGCCATTGCGGTCGTCGGCATTGGTAAGGGCGAAGGAATCGGCGGGAAGACTGTCGAAGAACGATTTCTTGGCCTTGAGATAGGCATCGAAAGTCTTGTGATAGTCGAGATGGTCGCGTGTGATATTGGTAAATATGCCTCCGGCAAAGCACAGCCCCGCGATGCGGTGCTGGTCGGCGGCATGGCTGCTCACCTCCATAGCCGCGAACGAGCACCCGGCGTTCACCATGGCGCGCAGACAGGCGTTGAGCGTTATCGGGTCGGGGGTGGTATGGTCGGCCTCGTACTCGGAGCCGTCGATTTTCACAGCCACCGTCGAGAGCAGGCCGGCCCGCAGCCCGCGCATACGCATCATATCGTAAAGCAGCGTGGCGATGGTGGTCTTGCCGTTGGTGCCTGTCACGCCCACGAGGCGCAGCTCCTCGGAGGGGTCGCCGTAGATGCGCGAAGCCATAAGGCCGAGAGCCTCGCGGGTGTCGGCCACTTTCACCGCCAGAACACCGTCGGGAATCTCCGACGGCCATTCCTCCACCACCACGGCACAGGCTCCCGCAGCAATGGCGGCAGCCACATACTTGTGGCTGTCGACAGCCACGCCGCGCACGGCCACAAACACCGTGCCGGGCACCACGCGCCGGGAGTCGGGCGTAAGCCGCACCACGCGTTCGCAGGGCGAAGACCCGCGTACTTCCTGCGGGGAGGCTGCCTCGACGAGGCTTTCGAGCGAGTCGACGCACAGGGGCGTCGTATCTACCAGTTGTTCGAGTGTCATTGATGACTCTTTTTTAATCATGTTGTAAAACAAGGCTTACCTTCGTGCCCGGCCCGGCCTTTGTGCCGGCCTCGGGCTTCTGGGAAGCCACGTAGCCTATGCCTTGGAAGCTGACGGCATAGCCTGCGCCTTCGAGGTGCGCCAATGCCTCGCGCAAGCCCACACCGCGGACGTCGGGCACACAGCCGTCCACACGGTCGGCCGGACGGCGTATGGCCTTGGCATCGGCAAGACGCAGGTCGGCGTGGAGTGTGGCGTTACGGCGGGCGTTGAACGACGAGTACACAGTCGGGCCTCCGCCTTCGGCCTTGCCCTCGGCGGCAAACTCGGGGTCTTCCTCAAGCATGCCACGGGCATAGAGCTTGAGAGCCACGTTCTTAAGCACAGTGCCGGAGCTGAGCGCCGGCCCCCTGTAAGGCAGCTTGGGGTCGTTTATCACAACGATGCAGGTGTACTTAGGGTTCTCATAGGGGAAGAATCCGCAGAAAGTCACGCGGTAGCGACCTTCGAGATAGCCTCCCTGAAAAGGCGTGAGCTTCAACTTATTGCCTTGGGCGTCATAGCGCGGACGCTTGTCTTCGCGAGCAATCTTACATGTGCCTGTCTTGCCGGCAATCTCCACGATGTCGCTCTTCAGCGACTTGGCCGTGCCACCCTGTTCCCACACCACGCCACGCATCATTCGGCGCAGAATGGCGGCATTCTCCGACGACATTATGCGCTCGCGCACATAGCTCACATCGATGGCGGAGTCGCGGCCGTCGGGCGAGCGCAGGCTCTTGACAAGCCTCGGGCGGACAAAGCGGCCGTCGTTCGCCACAGCGTTATAGAAAGCGCAGGTATACAGCGGCGGTATCATCGTTGAGTAGCCGAATACTATGCGCGACAGCGTGAGGCGCCCGCCCACATTGTTTTTAAGGCGGGGAAAGTACGGGATTCGCTCGCGGGCTATGCCGGTGTTAAGCTTGTCGAAAAAGCCCATTTCGGCAAGATGCTCTCGGAAGAGATTGGTATTGTTCTCATACTTCGGCATAGCCATTTTCACCATACCGATGTTAGAGGAGTACTCCAAAAAACGGTCGATGGGCAGCGATGCCGGAGAGTGGGTGTCGGAAATCGGCCTGCGCCCGAGGTAGGCGTAGCTGTGGCCTATATCGAAGTGGCGGCTTATAGGCTTGCCGAAGCCTTTTTCGAGAGCCACGGCCATAGTCATAACCTTCATTACGGAGCCGGGCTCGTATGCCTGCACGGCACGGTTCAGCGCCTCGATATAGCGCGGCTTTGCCGATGTCGAGTCACGTTCGAGGTTGCTCATGGCCTTGATGTCGCCGGTGGCAACCTCCATTATCATGGCGGTACCCCAGTCGGCACGCGCCGCTATGAGCATCTCGCCAAGCTCGGCTTCGAGAATATCCTGCATCGTTATGTCGATGGTGGTTGTGACGTCGTAGCCGTCGACCGCCGGACGCTCCACCGCATAGCGAGCACCTCGCGTGAAGAGCTTCTTCCGCTCAAGGCCGGGAATGCCGTACAGGAGGGTGTCGAGAGCACGCTCGAGGCCGCTGCGTCCGTGCACGTCGGGGCAGGTGTCGAGCTGGCCCACACGGCCTATACTCATACGGGCCATCTGCCCGAAGGGGTAGGAGCGCTTCATCACCTTGTCGACCTTGAGGCCGGTGCGGTTGCAGTTGGTGGTAAGCTTGAAGAATGGCAACTGCTTGATTTTGTTTACCGTTTCCTCCGGCACGCCCTTCACTATCACAAAGTTTCGCGTGCGCTTCGACTTCGGCTTTTCGATGGCCTTGCGCAGGCGCTTTTCCCATGCCAGACTGTCGCGTTTGCCGGGGATAAGGCGTGCGAGAGCGCCCGACAGCTCGGGTATGGTGCTGTCGTAAGCCACGATGTCGAATCGGGACGCACGGAAATCTATCATTACATTGAAGTAATACAGATTCGTGGCAAGTATGCTGCCGTCGGCGGCAAGTATCTCGCCACGCTTAGGGACTATTATATTGGAATCACGGAGGGTCGAGGCACCCATGGCGTTCCATGCCGAGGCGTTCACCACCGTGGTGCGCACCAGCATTACCGAAATGGCTATAGCCATCACTATGGTTATAGCGAATATTATGCTGAAACGGCCTACAACGTGTCGGTTGCGGCTACCGGGATTTTCTGTGTTTGTTCGCCGGGGAGAGCTGTGTCCTTGCATAATGTGCGGATTATATATTTATCAGTCTTGGTCGAGTTGCAACACAAGAGGGCGGGCATCAGGGACTGTCAGCCCCAGACGCAGGGAGTCGACCAGATGCAGCATGGCCGATTCGCGCGTGAGAGTCATATAGAGCGAACGCTGCTTTTGCTTCTCGGTACTCATCACGTTTATCTGGTTTTCGAGCATGGCGATGGTATTCTCGTTGGTGGCGCACTCGAAGCGTGCGGCGATAAATGCCACACAGCTTATCACGGTAAAAGCCGTGGCAAAGAAATGCCTCTTGAAAAAGCGGCTCGACACGGCATCGCCTTGCATCATGGCCCGAAAGCCGTTCCATATAGCGAGAAGTCCCTTCTTTATGCTGACACCCATACTTAAGATTATATTAATTCCACATTTCTCATTCCTACTTCCACATTCCTAATCCCTCATTCCCAGTTCCTACTTCCTCATTCCCAATTCCTCATTTTTAACCGCCACTCGGAGCTTGGCACTGCGGCTGCGGGGATTGCGCTCCACCTCCTCGGGCGTAGGCCCGACGGCCTTGCCAAGGGGCTTGAGTGGAGCGTCGGACCGGCCGAACAAATCTTTTTCGGCCTCGCCGTCGATGCGGCCGCTACGCATAAAGTTCTTCACCATCCGGTCTTCGAGCGAATGGTAGGTTATCACCGCCAGACGACCACCGGGACGCAGCAGCTCCACACTCTGGCGCAGGAATGCCTCAAGGGCCTCCATCTCGCCGTTGACCTCTATGCGCAAAGCCTGAAACACCTGCGCAAGCTCTTTCTTGGCTCTTGCAGGGTTGAGCATAGGCTCTGCCAGCGAGGCAAGCTGGCCCGTGGTAAGCACGGGGTCGGTATCACGGCGCTTGACGATGGCCGAGGCAAGCCTGCGTGCCTGCCTGAACTCGCCGTAGATACGGAAAATAGTGGCAAGACGTTCTTCGGGAGCCTCGGCCAGAAGAGCTGCCGCCGTAAGCGACGAGGCCCGGTTCATACGCATGTCAAGCGGCGCGTCGGCCCGGAAAGAGAACCCCCTGTCAGCATCGTCGAAATGGTGCGACGACACCCCGAGGTCGGCCAATATGCCGTCGACATCTCCATAATGCCCGTAGTACCGCAGGTAGTTGGCCATATAGCGGAAGTCGCCGTGCACGGCCGTGAAGCGGCTGTCGGCAAAGGCTCGGGATATGGCGTCGGAATCGCGGTCGAGAGAGTACAGATGCCCGTCTTCTCCCAGATGTTCCACTATGGCGCGAGAATGGCCGCCGCCGCCAAGGGTGGCGTCGACATACACCCCCGAAGGCTGCAGGCATAGGGCTTCAAGCGATTCCGGCAATAAGGCCGGTATGTGATAAACGTCCTGTGTCATTGTTAATTATACACCAATAGAGTGTACCGGGAACGAACCCTGACACACTCGTAGTCTTTATGCCGCCAAAATTACGTAAATTCACCTAAAATTTACATATCTAAACTGCCTATTTTTCTTAACAGCCTGAAAAAGTTATCAACACCCCGCAGATGCGGCACTTGGCTTCCGACCCCGCTGTTTACAATTGCAAACAAAGAGTGTGCTCAAAAAACAAGCGGGCTGCCCCGGTATGGAGCAGCCCACTCGAAAGATAGATAGGATTAGATAGTTATCAACGTTTTACCACGCGGGCGGCGGCAGAGCCTTCGGCCCATACGGCGGTGAGCACGTAGTGTCCGGCGGGCAGCGATGCCACGGGGATTACCACGGCCTCTCCGGCGCTCACGTCAGCCTTGGCAACAGCCACAGCCTTGCCGGCAACATCGTAGAGAACGAAGTCCACATCGACAGCATTGAAGCCGCATACGGCGTTAAGATCGTCTTCCACGGGGTTAGGCATAACGGTGAGGCCCGATTCGGGTGCTTCAACACCCTCGATGCCTGAAGCGTCCTGAACCTCTACTTCAACCTCGGCCACGGCGGAAAGACCGTCGGGGTCGGTGGCGGTAACCTTGGCGGTAGCCTTGCCTGCCTTCTTACCGAAGAATATCACGCCCGTGGGAGTGGTGTATGCCTCGGCGAGGTCGGTGGCTGTGAACGCGAAGGTGTAGGAGAGTTCGTCGCCGTCAGGATCGTCGAACAGTTCGGCATACGGGAGCACCTGCGAGGTCGAACCAACACCGATGAGTACCGGAGCGTGTTCTACCGCTACAGGAGCGCGGTTGACGTGCTCTATGTCGTAGCGCACGGAGAAGTCGGAAGTCTTGCCGGCAGCGTCGGCAGCGGTGAGCACGAATGCGTTGCCAGTCACTGCGTCGCCATAGTCGGGAGCTATTTCCACAATAGCCTTGACAGGCTTGGTGTATTCCTCTACGGCGAACGAGCCGTCTTCAAGAGCGGTAATCACGGGGGTGTCGTCGGCGGCACCTTCTACCTTGACAAGCTTGGCCATGCCGGAAGCATCGTCAAGACTGATATTGAGTTTGTCGAGGTCGGGGTCGGACACGCTGAGGTCAACCTTGGTGATCTGGCCTTCCTTGGCATAAACACGGCTTGTAGGTCCTTCGATTACGGGACGGCCGTTGAGGTCGAGGGTCACTTCGTAGTTGACGAGGGGCTGCTGCGGGTCGTTGCTCTTGACAACGAGCACGGCCTTGTTGCCCTTCTCCATACGTGCCGTGGCGGCATTGTACTGGAGTTTGAGGCTGTGGCTTGCGTCGGGTGCTACAGAGATGGTTTCCTCGGTAGCGCCGTCGAGGCTTATCCACGGGCTGCCGGCCTTGGTTTCAAGACAGGTAAGGATATAACCCATAGAGCCGTTCTGCTGTTCAAACAGCTCGCCGACGTCGTACCAGCCATACGACTCAACCCAGGCCATGTAACGGCCTGATACCACTTTCTCTTCCTTAGGCATTACGAAGATAGGTGCGCGAGTACCTGCGGGGAAGCTTGCCACCACGCAGAATTCTTCACCGGGAGCCATGTATACCGATTTTTCAAGGGGTATGACATAGAACATTCCCGAAGGATTCGACTGGGAGGCGATAAAGAGCCTGGCTCGGCCAATCACATCGCCGGCAGCAGGATTGGAGCCCTGCTTCAGTTCGAAATTGACGTCGACGTTTTCAACCGGGACGAAATGCTTGTTGCTGCCTTCGCCCTCGATATTACCCGTCATTATAGGCATATAGATATGCGAAACATTGAAGCCTTCGCTTCCTGCCTTGAAGGAAACAGCGATCTTGAACTCGTCATAAAGAGAGCCGGAACCATAGTTGTAGACATTCTTATTGCCCGGCATAGCGGGATAGTACATAGCGTTGCTGTACTGGAAGTCCTGCGGGAGGTCGAAGGAGGCGTCCTCTTCTTCCCCGGTGTCTTCACCAGCAGCAGGAACAATGGCCGACTTGGCGCCGAGGGCAAGGCCTTCGGGCTTGGCAAGCGCGTTCATCGGAGCTATGCCGCCGCCATCGCCGGGCAGGGTAATTTCCTCGCCCATGCCTGTCGGATCAAGACGAACGGTGAAGTCAAGACGGTATTCGCCTTCGTTGCTTATCACGAGAGTTTCTTCGCCTGTTTCATCGTCGGTCTTGGCATTGATAGAGATAGCCGGCCTGTCGAAGGTCATTGCCGGTGCGGGAGTAACATCGAATGTCACATTCACAACCTTGGTCTGGGGCT
Organism: uncultured Muribaculaceae bacterium; assembly: GCA_910579035.1. Lineage (GTDB taxonomy): Bacteria > Bacteroidota > Bacteroidia > Bacteroidales > Muribaculaceae > CAG-873. The sequence goes on from CAJTSR010000008.1 coordinate 86,343, forward strand.
CTTCGCCTTCGGCTTTCACATATGTGAACTTGACGGGGATTTCGGATCTGCCCACGGTGCCTGCGATTGTCGGCTCCATCATGGGAATGGAGAACTTCACAGGCTCACGGCCTACAGTTATAGGACTACCGTCATAGAGAGTCCACATCTTGTTGCCGGTAAGCTCGCCTGTTATCCCGTTTCTTTCAGGGAGATATGCAAGCAGCATGAACACGGGTATATCCTCGTCGAAGAAATCGTCGTGTATACTCGGGCCGCCGACCTCTATGCCTGTTATGGTAAACTCGGCAGTACCCTTGTTGGCTACAGCGAAAGGAGCGTCGTACATTGCACCCATCTGGACGATAGGATTGGACTGGTCGGTATCCGTATAACCGATGGTGCGCTCTACCACGAAGTCGGCGGGCCACGACGGTGCAGCCTCCCCTGAAAGGGTAAGGGTCATCGGCAGTTCCATCTTTTCGTAGCCGGGCTGGTTGGTAGTCAGCATGAGAGAGCCTTCGTATGTTCCGGCCATACGGTCGGTGTCGAAGTCGAGCACTATTTCCTCAGACTTGCCGGGCGCGAGGGGCGCTTCCACTATCGGCTGGAATGAAACAGCCTGGTTGAATACCACGTAGCGCTCAGGCAGTCGTATCGACGATGTGGCATCTTCATTAGATATACCGGCAAGGCCGAATATGCCGAATATAACGGCATTTTCGTAGCTTGGCTTGTACTGGAACTTGAAGGTGCCGTCTTTTTCGAGTATCAGCTGGAAGCATACTCCGATATTCATCGAGTTGCCGTATTCCATAAAGGACACCACGGCACGGTTTTCGTCCACATAGTGGTATGTGCCGGCGGTGGGAGTCTGGTCCATGGAGTGCAGACCCCAATAGGGCGCGATGATGTTGTTGTACACTGTGCCTCCGGGGAAGTCACCGGGAGGTTCTGGCCACAGTTTGTCGTCGTTGCGCTTGGTGAATGAAACGAAGCCTGTGTTGTAAACATACATCGTGGAGTACTTCTTTCCATAGAATGGGAATTCAAACGGCAGTTCCACAGCCACAAAGTCGTGGTTCATGTAGTAGTTGAGATTATGATGCTCGCCGAGGCCGTTTGTTTCGATATCCACCCATTCGCATTTAACGGAAGAGTCGTCGACACTGGACGAATACTTGTACGACGTGGTTGCTTCGGCGTTTTCGGGAAGCGTCATGCGCACAAGGGGATCGGGATTTACGGAGTAGAGAAGTGTTTCGTTGCCTTTGTTGCTCACAGTAAGCTTGCGCTGTACGGCGGAGCCGGCTTCAGCCGATACTGCAAGGTCGTCCTTGCCGCCGATCTCTATTACGGGGCAGCCGATAACCTTGGCAGATATTTCTACTGTCAGGCTGCCTACGGCCGTGCCGATGTTGAGCTTGTCGGAGATGACACCTTCAACGGCAGTGGGTACTGTAACGATAATATCCTTGGCATGGCCGGGCTCGACAGACAGCGGAAGCTGCATTGCTTCAACCTGCATATTACCCTGCTCAAGACCGATGGAAGTAACTTTGAGAACGTCGTGGCCTGTGTTCCTGATGGTAACGGGCACTTTGACGTCGGCGGTGCGGAACACGTCGCCCACATTGATATTCTTGCTCACGACTTCGGCCACGGGCTTCAGATCGTCACCTGCGATTGTGGCTTCGATGCGCACATATCCGTATTCGGGAGCAGGATCGTTGGTAAGGATTGCAAGATGGTTGAATGTCGCGCCTGCATTCATAGTGGCGTTCGCCTGGATGCTTGCCTTGACTTCGACCTCCTCGCCAGGGCTTACGATGCCGTAAGGCTGGCTGAGCGATTTCACAAACGATGCCTTGGGAGCTTCGAACTTGACTGCCGTTCCTGTTCCGAAATAGCGGTATCGGGTATTGTCCGGAGTTTCTTCATCAACGTCCCAGATGTTTGCCATGTCGGCGTATGTGAGGGCCACGATGTCGGCGCACTCAACGTCATTGATACCGCAGAACATCGTGGAACCGCTCTGGAATACCGTGTTGGGATCGTAGTCATCATAGAAAATCTCGATGTCGCCGTTGGACGACAGAGCTATGCGGAAGCTTACAGGTATATATTCCTTATCATAAACTACAGCAAGAACATTCGAGAAGTTGACCATGAATTTGCCGTCGACCATGGCATATTCCACTTTGGAGTCAGGATTCATCATCAGCTGGGTTCCGAACGCCGATATGTAACCGGTGCCTGCCACATACTCAGGGGTAAGAGGGCTGCGGAACCTGCTTTCGGCGGGAGTGAACATGATACCGCCGAAGCTTGTGATATAGGCCTGCTCGTAATTATTGCCGTAGTACGGGAAGGAGAATCCGATGTTCACGGGCTCGGATACCTGTTTGGAGTCGGTAAACTGCGATGCAACGTTAACACCGCCCACCATCGTAGGATTACCGTCGTATGCGAACTCGCCATATCCTTCGAGAGTCGACAGCACGGTGTAGCCGAACTTGTGGTTCTTGGCCGTAGAGCCTTCGATAGTTTCGTCGGAGAATTTGGGGAACACATATTCGAGGGGATACTTGCCGGTGTTGGAAATCTTGAAGCTTACTTCCTTGGCGGGTTCGCCCACAGTGAGAAGGCCTCCGTCGACAACGGCAGGGTCGAGCGCGAGCTTGGCAGGGTCGGTGGCAGAGCCCTGGACGACGATACGGACGGTGTTGCCGTCAACGTCGGTAAAGACTATGCTGCCGGTCTGGCTGCCTGCAGCCTTGGGTGCGAAGGTAAGTTCAAACTCTACTTTGGTACGTGCCGGGAAGCCGGAATTGATACCGTTGGCCGGACCCTGGAAGTGTTCGGAAGTAGACGTGATATTGGAGCTGTACAGGCCGGCGCCATACTTGCTGCCTCGGAAGGAGCCGTAGCCGCGGTTGAACACTTCTACCTTGAGTGTCTTTGTCTGTCCTACAAGAATAGAGCCGAAGTCAACGATTTTCGGAGTAACGACATCAGACTTGTTTCCGCCCACAGTGTATGTGAGTGGTATGGAGAGGTCCTTTGCTTTGTCAGCGCCTTCGTTGGTAGTGAATCGTACAACGGCGTTGTATGTGCCGTTGACAAACTTGGTTCCGTCGGCCGACACTGTCACTTTCTGAGTCTCACCTTTGCGGAGAGTGCCGCTGGCAGGAGCCATCTCTATGACGCTGCTCCAGTCGGGGTTGGTAGAACGGGCGGTTATGGCCCATGTCATTTTTTCAGCATCTGCCTCATACGAGCTGCCGCGGAGTGCTTCGGAAAGCTGTGTCCAAGTCTTGCCGTGGTCGTTGCTCATAAAGCTGTAGGGAGCCGTTCCCCCGATATTTGCTTTAGCCATACACAGAGGATAGCCTTCCTGGTTGCCGTCAAAGTGGATTGTTACCCAGAAAGCCTCGCCGGGAGCAAAATACAACTGTTCGGAGAGGGTTACGGGGTATCCATATGCGAAATAGGGGACATCCACGTCGGATATAAGCGATGCCTTGGAGATTGCAAGGTCGCCGCGATAAATCTGAATCTTGGGATTCACGCCATAATTTCCGTCAACTTTGATTTCTGTGAGGTTGAATCCGTCGGGGTATGTTTCGGGATTTACATAGAACCACTGTGCCATAGAGTTAGGCAGGGTCTTGTCAGAATCGCCGATATAGGCATAGATCTGGTCATAGTAGGATATTACCACGGGATATTCCGAAGCGTTGTAATCGGCAGGCACGGTCGACATCGGCATTATGCGATTACCGGCCATCTTGCCGCTGTAAGGACCTGTATGTCCTATCACCGGACGAATCACAGACGCGGGAGTCACAGAGAGTGTGCGCTTCCACGCGCTCCAGTTGAGAATACCGTCGTCGTCATTGCCTATGGTGAACTCTGCCGTGGCTTTGGGTGTGGCTGCGGTGCTGGCCATGGTAAGCCGGGTCTTGTCGACTGTCATGTCGGGACCGGCATTGGTGGTCACTTCCTTGACTGCCGACAATTTCGCAGCCTTGCCCCAGCGGTTCACGGCCTGGATTGCCACATAGTACTTTGTGAGCGGGTTCAGGTTGCGAATCTCGTGCTGCACGGCGTCACCGCTGTTGTAGAACTTGGTGTCGGCCACGCTTGTGGAGAGTTTGGAGAGGTCGCTGTCAGCCGTGAAGGGTTCTTTGCTGTAATATATAATGTGGTGATGCACATTGTTGTCGTTCGATGCAGGAATTGTCCAGTTGATGACGATATAATCCTGAGCCGCGTCAATAGTGTATTCACCTACAGATTCCGGGGCAGAGCCGTCGCTCAGGGCAAGAGCCTTGGCCGCGTCGATATAGCCCGAACCGAACTTGCCCCGCACTGATTCGTTGTCGGCATAGCCGTAGAAGTCATTGACCGAGGTTATGAGCTGTGTGCGGAGACTTTCATTGATGAAAGTGGGGCTGCCGTACTTCGAGAGGATAAGGGCTGCGATACCGCTCACGTGGGGAGTGGCCATCGAGGTACCCTCGTTGAAACCGTAAGTGTTGTTCGGCAGGGTGGAGAGCACACCGGCACTCGAGGCATAGTCGAGAAGACCGCCGGGAGCGGTAACATCGACCCACGAGCCACGGGTTGAATAAGAAGCCGGAAGAAGTTCGTTTGTCATCGAGGCAACGGCGACCACAGGCTCGTAAGCGCCGGGGTAGTATTCGCCTTCAAGACCGGTATTGCCGGCTGCGAATATACAGAGGCCGCCGGTCATATTGGGGCTCTTGGCTTCTTTGGTAAAGTAATCGATTGCATCGAGAACGGCCTGCTCGTAATAGCCGTCGCCGTCCCAGCCCCAGGAACACTGCGCTATGGTGGCGCCGTTCTCGCAAGCATAGACAAGAGCTGAGGCAAAGTCGCCGTCGCCCGAACCGCTGCGGGAGTCGAACACCTGGCACGACATCAGGCGCACGCCGGTACCGGGAGTACCGTCGCCACCGGCAACGCCGGCAACGCCAATGCCGTTGTTGTTTACCGCACTCACTGTGCCGGCCACGTGGGTACCGTGGCTGTGGGGGTATATGTCGCCGCTATTGGTACAGAAGTTGTAGCCATATATGTCGCCTACATAGCCGTTGTTGTCATTGTCCTCGCCGGGCTTTCCGTTAAGCTCGGCTTCGTTGACCCACATATTGGCGGCAAGGTCCTCGTGGAGGTAGTCGATACCGCCGTCGATGATTGCGACTATCACGTCGCTGCTGCCTGTGGTAGTGTTCCACGCCTCGAACAGGTTGATGTCGGCACCTTTGACAGCAGTGCCGATATTACCGAAGTTCTGATAGTGCCACTGTTCGGGCAGACGGGGGTCGTTGAAACGATAGTCCGCCGCGGTGGCTTTCATAGGAGGCCTTGTCACAGCTGTGAAGCCACCCGTGCCCTCTTTAAGGCTCATCGGCACTATGGCTTCCGAAACTTCGACACCGGCAGTGCTGCCGAATATCTTGCGGGCATCGTCGGGCGATACTGATTCGTCGAACTCAACAACGTACCATCGGTCAAGACCGTACTTGGCACGCTGTGCGGCGAAACGCTCCGAATACGGAAGCATTGGCCTTATCGACACAGCCTTGGCAGTAGATGCCGCACGGTCGAGCGGCGTTATGCCAACCGAGAGTTTTCCGTTAGCCCTGACCCTCGGTTTCACGCCCACTGTGCGGGCAACCTCAGGCTGCAGCTTTACGCGGATCACACCCGGCCTCGGAGCCATTTTCGTGGCTGAGGCGGCATACACGCCCGTTGTACCGGCAAGCATGCTTGCCAGCACAAGGAACATTACAAGTAATTTGCGCATTTAGATTGGTTATTAGATATGGATAATAAAATATTGATTCTTAACCACTTTCTCAAACACCTATGCAAAAATATTCGCATAAGCGCGAATAGCTATTATAATATGTTATTATATGTTTTTTGCTCTATTTTTCATAACTTTGCAAAGTTAAAATTAAAATTTGAAACTCAAAGAATGGATTACAATATATTTGAAAATTTTGAAAGAACCCGACTGCTCGCCGGCGACAGCATGATGAAAGCCTTGGCAGACACACGGGTGCTGATTTTCGGCGTAGGGGGCGTGGGGTCGTGGTGCGCGGAGAGCCTTGCCCGCACAGGCATAGGCTCGATAACGATGGTCGACCCCGACACCGTGGCCCAAAGCAACATCAACCGCCAGCTGCCGGCCACGACTGGGACCGTAGGGCTGCCCAAGGTAGAAGTGCTTGCCGACCGTCTGGCATCTATCAACCCGGAGGCGCGTATCGAGGGCGTGGCCGGACGATACACGCCTGAGAACGCGGCCGGATTCGGCATCGAAAGCTACGACTACGTAATCGACGCCATCGACTCCCTTACCGACAAGGCCGACCTTATACTACGCTGCACCGACCCGGCGACGGCTCCCCGGCGGGCTTTTTTCTCGTCGATGGGCGCGGCACGCAAGCTCGACCCCTCGATGATATCCACCGCAGAATTCTGGAAAGTGGAGGGCTGCCCGCTTGCAAGGGCGCTGCGCACACGCTTCCGCCGCTCGGGGATTTTCCCTCGCCGCAAGTTCCGCTGCGTGTACAGCCCTGAAAGCCTGCCCCACCGTGCCGAGGGTCCTGCGGGCGTGAACGGCACCTTCGCACACACCACGGCGATTTTCGGACTTACCTTAGCATCGCTTGTAATACGCGCCATATATGCAGATTACCCTCCGGAGGGTATTGCCCTGACAGGCAAAGCGCAGTAATTTTGCAACAGAAATTTACGGAATTGTTTGCCATCACTCCCGCCCGGAGGCCTCGAGCTGCCGGAGCGGGATTTTTGGTCACCGGCCTATGAGGGAAAGATAGCGCCCGGCAACGGCCTCGGCAGAAAATCGGGCAGCCACGGATTCGCGCAGCACCTCCCTCTGAACAGGCTTTGACAATGCCACTCGCAGCCCCTCGGCAAGGTCGGCAGTGTCGAGATAGCGGGCAATGTAGCCTGTACGGCCATGCGTGATTATGTCGGGCTGCCCTCCCTCGCCGAAGCTCACGGGGAAAGCACCTGCGGCCTGCCCCTCGATAAGCGTTCCGGGCAGAGTTTCGTAGAGCGACGACGACAGCACGGCCGATGCGCGCGAGTACAGCTCGCGCAGCGCAGCCGGGTCGGATATGGTGCCGAGCGACACATACGGCAAGCGCAGACCATCGAGCGCGCGCGGGTCACGCAAACCGCCGAAAAACACGGCCATCGCGTCGGCACACCCGCCGTCGGCAAGCCGGTTGAGAGCCTCAACGGCATATCGCAGCCCCTTCACAGGACTGTCGAGGCGCTCTGCCCCCATCACTATCAATTTCTTATCGGAAGGAAGCACGGGAAATGCTTCCGGGTTTTTCGGCACGGTATAGAAGTCCTCCACAGGGAAGGCGTTCGGTATCACCTCCACGCGCTGTCCGCGCATAAGGGTGCTGCGGCGGCACTTGTCAGCCAGCCACGAGCTTACGGCCACAAAAGTGATACCCGCCTTGGAGTAAAGCTCCCGCTTGCGCAGCCATATGCGGCGCGACAGGTCGGAGACTCCCGCCCGGCCGTGCATAAGGGGGCAGTGACCGCAGCCCGGCTCGCGCAGATAGCCCTCGCACTCACCGGCGTGGTGGCATACCCCGGTGAGATTCCACATATCGTGCATAGTCCATAGCACGCGCTTACCTGAGGCTGCCATACGCCCTATCTCGGAGAGCGACAGCATGCCCTGATTGACCCAGTTGAGCAGCACTGCGTCGGCATCACGCACAAGCGAGTGGCGGCTGAGCGGCAGGCCGTCGGTGGCGATAGAGGCCGCGAAGAGGTCGGTACGGGTAAAGCCGTTCGATGCGAATATGCGCGCATGCTCAGCAAGGAAAGGAAGCTTGCGCAACAGAGCGTTGCCTGCCAAGTGCACATACGGCCTGTCGCCGGCCTTGCGCACCACCAGCATCGAGGCGTCGGCGCCGAGCGCCCGCAGAGCCTCAAGCAGGCGCATGCTCACCACGGAGGCGCCTCCGCGAGTGTCGCTGTGATTTATCAGCACTATCTTCATCGGCGGCGCAATTTAGAGGCAATCGGGCCGGCGAGAGCCTTGAGCGATATACCCTCTCGGCGCACGAACACCAATACAAAAACCACAAGAAGCACAGCCCTGAGAAGACCTGCAACGATATCGCCCGCGCCAAGCGCTCCCACCCCGTACACGCCTGCGGCATAGAGCAGCGCCGCAAAGCCGAAGTAAGCCAGTATGCGCCCCACAGGATAGCCTATCGGGTACTTGCGCAAGCCCACGAAGTAGCTCGCCACCATCATGGTACCGTAGCTGCAAAGAGCGCCCACGGCACAGCCCATGTACCCTATCACGGGCACGAGAACCACGTTAAGCACTATGGTGACAGCAAGACCCAGCAGCGAGAACCACATACCCCACACCGTGCGGTCGATAAGCTTGTACCACACCGAGAGATTGAAGAATATGCCGAAAAACAGCTCGGCAAGCATCACCACCGGCACCACGGCAAGACCGCTGAAATAGGCCGGGGATATGAAATAGCGGATAATGTCGAGATAGAACATCACCCCGAGGAATATGAACAGTGCGAAAACCACGAAATACTTCATGGCGTCGCGGTAAGCCTGCATCTTTCCGGCCCCGTCTTCCTTGTTGCGCGAGAATATGAACGGCTCGTAGGCGAAGCGGAACGCCTGCAGGAATACCAGCAGTATCACGGCTATCTTGTAGTTGGCCCCGTAGATGCCCAGCTCGTACATGGCGCGGGCGCTGTCGGGCACAAGATGCGGGTAGAGAATCTTGTCGATGGTCTGGTTCATAATTCCTGCGATGCCGAGCACGAGAAGGGGCGCGGAGTAAGCCAGTATCTCGCGCCACAGAACCGGGTTGAAACGCCAGCGGAAGCCCCGCAGCTCGGGTATCATCATCAGCAGGTTCACAGCCGAGGCAATGAGGTTGGCGAGGAATATGTAGCCGATGCCGAATTCGGGGCGGTAGAACCAGTCGACCGTCGACGGCGCTTTCTCCATCAGCCACGGACACAGCAGGATAAAGAAGAGGTTAAGCCCGATGTTAAGCCCGATGTTGACAAGGCGCACAATCGCGAAGCGGAACGGACGCCGCGCATACCTCAGATAATTGAAAGGCAGTGCCAGAAAGGCGTCGAGCGCCACGCATGCCGCCATCATAAGGACATAGGACGGATGGCCGTCGCATTCCATCCAGACGGTCACCGGACCGACAAACACAGCCACAAGCACCATGAAAAGCGCAGACGACACGGCCAGCGATATCAGGCAGGTGGAATAGACTTCCATAGGGTCTTTCCATCGTTCGTGGTTGGCAAAACGGAAGAATCCTGTTTCCATGCCGTAGGTGAGTATCACCATGGCCAAGGCCACTACCGAGTATACGAAAGTGACCACGCCGTAGTCCTGAGCCGCGAACACGTTGGTGTACAGCGGTACGAGCATCCAGTTCAGAAAACGGCCCACTATCGAGCTTAGCCCGTAGATGGCCGTGTCCTTCATCAAGCTTTTTACTCCTGCCATTATTTTAATTAGGAATGTGAAATGTGGAATGTGGAACTGATATTCTCTTAGCGGCGGCGGGCCACCAGCCACGCCGTGCACATATATATGGCTGCGAGCACCCACATGCCTATATAGTCCCGGCCTACTTCGGCAAGCGACGCGGCGTTGCTGTTGATGCGTATGAAGCCTTCGACGCCCCATACGGCAGGCACGGCGTTGCCAACCCATGTCCACAGCGGCCCCATGGCATAGCGCGGCCATGTAAGCCCCGACAGGAAGAGGAATATCACCGACGTGAACACTATGAGTATGAAGCCGCTTTCGCGCTCTTTCATAAAACAGTTCAACGTCAGGCCGAGGAATGCCGACGACAGCAGCAGGGGGAAGGCGAACAGTAGGTAGTCGACAGGGTTGCCGTAGTGCGGCAGATTGAATATTTCGGGAATAAAGCGCAGTATGTATATGGTAGGTGGTATATAGAACACTGTGTAGCACAGCGCCTTGCCCCAAATCGTGGCCGAAGCCGGAACACCGTTTATCTGGCGCGGGTCGATGCCTCCGTTACGACGCCGGCGCTCGCGCGAGGTGCCGCCAAGCAGCGTCACACCCAGTATCATACTTTGCTGTAATATGAGAATGACAATTCCGGGTATCACGAACGAGGCGAAGCCCTGCTCGGTATCTCCCAGAAAGTTGCTCTCGCTCTTGACGGGCATGCCGCCCGATGCGGCAGCAAGCGAGGCAAGCCCTCCGGCACTTATCCTCTCGCCTGTCACTTCCGATATAATGTCGAGCTGAAGGTCGGTAAGGGCGCTCACAAAGGTGCGGTAGCGCAGCAGAAGGCTCATATCGGCGTAGAATGCCACGTGGGCAGGCTCGCCATTTCCGATATTGCGGCCATAGTCGTGCTGTATCTGCATTATGCCGAATACCTTGCCCTCGGCCATAAGCTCGCGCGCATCGGCCATATTGGGGCAATAGGCATAAATCTCCATACCGGGAGAGGCCGAGGCTTTCTGCACGAAATAACGCGAGTCGGCAGTCATAGACTCGTCGACAACGGCCACGGGTATCTTGCGGACTACCTCCGGATTATATATAAGGGTGTACACCACGGGGTAAGCCAGCGGCAGAGCCACGAAGAACAGCAGTACGCCGGCATCGTGCACTATCAGGCTTAGCTCGCGTCTGAAAACGCGTCCCATAGCTGTAAACCATTTTTTTATGCTTTCAATCAATCTCATGGTTAAGGAACGTAGACGGGATTCTGACAAGCTTTTCCGAGTCTGCGCAGCAGCAGGCATGCCACAAACGGAAACAGCAGCAGGGCGGCGAAATAATAGCGCGAGTAGTATAGCCCGACGCCGTTAAGAGCCTCGTTGATGTATATCAGGAACCAGTAGCGTATGGGGGCAAGCCAGCTGAATACCGCAAGGAAGCCGTACATGCTCGAAACGGGGAAAGAGAAACCGGTGAACGAAAACGACAGTATGCCGAAAAGGGAGCACAGGCTGAAAGAAAGGCGCGGATTGGGCACTACCGAGCATATAAACAGTCCGAAAGCCTGAGAGGCCACTACCAACAGCATTGTGGCTGCAATCATCCACCACAGGCTGCCGTTGAGAGGGAACAGAGAGTAACCGAACAGAAGCCACAGTATGCCCAGCCCGACCACGAAGTATATCACCGTATGGGGCAACATCTTGGTGAGCAGTGCCTGCGCCATACTTCCGCCGTTGGCCGCAAGCCATCCCGGCGATGTCCCTTCCTTGATTTCAAAAGTGATGGAAAACACCGTCATAAGCATTATCATCAGGGCGAAGGTGGCCATGGTGAACGACGGGGCCAGATAGATGGCGTAGTTCATCCACGGGTTGTTGAGCGGAAACTGGTCGATTACCACCGGCTGCACAAGCGAGCTTATCTTCTGAGGGTCCACGCCCATATTGACGAGCGTGGACTTCACCACGCCGCCGGCGGTAGCCACGGCCACGGTCTTGAATCCCTTGAACGACAGCGTGCCCGGCACGAAATATGTCATATTGGTATAGTACTCCAGCGTGGGAGTGTTGCCACCGAGGGCGTCCTTCTCAAAATTGGCAGGAATTACGAAAAAACCGAATGTCTCGCCCGAACGTATCTGCTCGAGAGCCTTGTCGTAGCTCTCCGCCTCGCGACAGACATCGAGCAGCTGGAGGGCACGCAACGAACGACCCACACTACGGCTCATCGACGAATGGTCGAGGTCGACAATGGCTGTCGGCACGCGCTCGGGCAGACCCTCGTTCAGCAGACTGAGAAAGAACACCGCCACGAACAAAGGCACGACGACCATGCCGAAGATATACATCTTCCGGCTTCCGAGCCTATGCAGCTCGCGCCGCAGACCGTTGATAAATAATGAATCGCGCATTGCTTGTCCTTTAAAGGGGAGCGCTAATTATCCGAGGGGTGCGAATATACCACAGTCATACCGGGTCGCAGGCCGGGCACGTCCTCTGTCGGGCGTGCCTTGATCTGGAAGGTGCGGCTGTCGTAGCTGCCGGTCGACTTGGTGGAGCGCCAGGTGGCATAGCTGCCCATATCGCGGATATAATATATCTTCACGGTTATTTCCTTCTTGCCGAGCGCGGGCACCATAACCCGTATCTCCTTGCCCATGGTGAGATCGGCAAGCAGTTCCTCGCGGACATTGAATGTCACCCAGCGGTCGTCGCTACGCAGAAGGCTCATAATAGGTGCGCCGAGCGCCACAAGCTCGCCCACTTCGGGATAAACCTGATCGATAGTGCCGTCGAAAGGCGCCGTAAGGAAGCTGTCGTCGAGCACGGCCTGCACCTGCTGCACCCCGCTGCCGGCAGCCTGCACCAGAGCGGCGGCCGATTCCTTGTCCTCGCGCTGCGCGCCGGCCTTGGCAAGCGAGAGCTGGCTTGCGGCAGCATCGCGCGCAGCCATGGCGGCATCGTACGCGGCTTTGGCCTCGTCGCGTTTCTGCTCGGCGATAACGCCTTCGGCATAAAGGCGCTCCATACGCTCGTAAGTCTTCTTGGTGATGGTGAGGGCGGCCTCGGCCTGTCGTAGCAGGTCGGCGGCGGCATTGACAATCTGCATGCGCGTGCCGGCGTCCACTTTCTTATTCTGTGCGGCCGCTACCTCGCGCATGGCCTCGGCCTGTCCGAGCTGCGCCTCCATTACCGACGAATGGATACGCACAAGGGTGTCGCCGGCATGCACAGTGTCGCCTTCGTGGGCATAGAATTCCTGCACACGTCCGGCTAGCTTGCCGGATATGCGTATGGTAGTGCCCTCCACCTGTCCCTCGATATACGAATCGGGGCGGTTCATAAACACAAATCCTATTATGGCTATCACCGCTACCGCTGCCAGCACTATGGCCATGGTGGCGAGCAGTGCGCGGTTGGCGCGCTTCTCCTGATTGTTGTCCTGTGGCGTTGAAATCGACATATTTCGTATCTTGTTAATATCGTTAAACTCTGATTTTAATACAGCGTGCCGAGCGTCTTGCTCAGATAAGTCTGGCAAAGCTGCACATCGATGACGGCATCTATCTGCTCGGAATGGGCCTTGAGCCAAGCCGTCTGCGCCGCCATCACATTATCGGCCGTGGCCACACCCTCGCGGAAGGCGAGAGTGACGGTGCGCAGGTTCTCGTCGGCCTTGGCAAGGTTGGCCATCGTCATATTATAAGTCTTGAAAGCCTCCTTGGTCTTGAACGAGGCCTGGCTCACCTGCAGGCTCACCAGTTCGCGGGCGTCCTCAAGTTCGAGGCGGCGTATCACCTCGTCGGCCTCCGCTGCCTTGTACTTGGCGCGGTTGCCTCCCCAGTGCCATATGGGAATGGAAACCATCGCACCGACAGAGAAAGCTCCTTTGAAACGGTTCTTAAACCCGTCGAACATATTGGGATTCGACACTTCGTATGAGCCTATCACCGCCACGTTGGGCAGCATCGACGACAGCGCCACTTTTTTCTGCTGCGTCGCGGCATCGACGGCGTAGCCGAGCGCCCTAAGGTCGGGGCGGCGCTCATACACAGCCTCCATGTCATAGGTGCCCTCGGCCTCGAAGCCGTCGGCAAGCACCGGCGCACCGGCATCTTCGTCGGCAAGCGCGAAAACAGTGTTCACGGGCAGGCCGCACACCTGCGCGAGAGCCATACGCGACAGCACAAGGCCGTTTTCCACCTTGGCAAGGTCTACCTGGGCGGAGTTAAGCTTGACGTCCACGCTGAGCACATCGCTCCGGGTGGCCACACCCTCCTTGAGCATGAGATGAACGTTGCGGCTGAGCGAGTCGAGCAGACCGACATAGCTCTCGGCAAGCGCCTTCTTGGCCTTGAGCGACACAACCTGCCAGTAAGCGGCGTCGACAGCGTATATTATATTTTCTGTTTCGGCTTCTTCAAGGCTGCGGGCGGCATTCTCGGCAGCCTTGGTAAGTTTGTTCATTGCCACGATTTTTCCGCCCATATACACAGGCTGCGTGAGGGTGACAGCCCCGAAGAACACATTGTGAATGTCGTATTCCATCGCCTCCTTGGGCAGGTAGGCCACACTTGCGGGAATATACTGCCCGTCGGGACCCTTGACAGGCTCGCCGGTGACGGGGTTCTTCACTATGTCGAACTGGTACGACTTCGTTTCGAGGTCGAAAGTCTTTATCGGCAGCATCTGGTCGCTGTCGAATATCGAGATATTCCGCTGATTGTAAAGATAGCCTCCGGCGAAGTCGATAGCCGGAAGATAGGCCGCAAAAGCTTCTTTATTCTGATACCGGGCCTTCTCCACACGCTGGCGGGCCATCATCAGCTGCTTGTTGTTGCCAAGCGCCATGGCACGGCAGGAGTCGAGGGACACCACGCCGCCAAGGGTCACCGTGGTTCCGACGGCTGCCATACGGTCGGGAGCCTGCACGGCAGCTACCGACGGCACGAGCATGGCGAAAGCCAATGCCGACAAGCAACGACGACGGAGGCCGTTTCTGTATTGTTTTTCGGGCTTCATTCAGTAGTATTTTTGAAACGTTTTTTCCATAAACGGCACGCCACCCCTCGGCGCCGTGCCTCCGTTGTTAAAACTTACGCGGCAAATCCTTTGTTCGCAAAGCAGGAACATATGGCAAATTTAGCAAAATTTTCTTCAAAAAGGACAGCCGTGGCCGTTTGAGGCGTGCAAAGTAACGAAATATTATCAAGACCGAACATTCCCGAATTACCCAATAGGTGTTCTGATTTGCCACACAAAACGACTTTTACACCATCGCGAACACAAAAAAGGAAATACAGACCAGCGTTTATATAAAGACTGATGCTATTTTTGCACCATGAAATACCCACTGACCCTCGACGGAATCAAAAAAGAATACGCTGTTTTCAACAACGGCGAGATAGCGCTCATCAACAACCTGAAGGACCTTTCGGCTGAGCGCGAGCTCGTTACCGACGGGGTGTACATATTCGTGCTATGCACCGGGGGCAAGGCCACGGTGTCGATGAACAACGACAGGTACGAAATCGCCCCCGACCACCTCTTTGTGGCACCGCCAAGGGTGATACTGCACGAAACAATGTTCAGCATCGACTTTGAATGCTGCTGCGTGGCTGTTTCCAACCGCTATTTCCAAAAGGTGATACCGATGCACGAAAACTTCTGGGACCTCACCATACTATTTGAAAACAGCCCCCTTGTGCCACTCGACCAAGCCGGGGTAGAGCTCTTCCACCAATATTACTCGCTGATAAGGGCAAAACTCGTGGCCAGACCCATACCGCATATCAACGAGGTGGTGCGCTCGCTCATTCTCGCATTCATTTTCGAGTTCTACGACACGCTGGAACGCTTTGTGAAAATGGCACCAAAGTCGTTCAACTCCTCGCAGCGAATATTCAAAACCTTTATCGACCTCCTTATCGGCTCCTATCCCAAGGACAGGCGCATAAGCTACTATGCCGAAAAGATGGCCGTGACGCCCAAATACCTATCGGTGATATGCAAAAAATGCGCCGACCAGACCGCCTCGCAGATGATTGACCGCTACGTGATACGCGACATCGAATACCTCCTGCGCCATACCCAGAAGAGCCTCAAGGAAATAGCCTTCGAGCTTGGCTTTCCGAGCATATCATTTTTCGGCAAATACGTGCGCCGCCACTTCGGCGTGTCGCCCACAGTCCTCCGCCAGAACCTAAGCTCGGCAAATCCCGGCTGAGCCTCGCACAACATGCGGGGAGTTTTTTTGTTGTATATATGCAGGCTTTCCGCAAGAAAGCTGTACCTTTGCAATTTAGAATACAACAGACTAACATGGATAATACAGAATTTGACCGCCTGAGCTATGCTCTCGGACTGAGCATGGGCCATAATTTCCGCGCCATGGGCATGGAAAAAATAAGTGTGCAGGATTTCGCCGACGGTGTTGCCGCCGTGTTCTACGGCGAGGCCACCAAGATGAGCATCGACGAAGCCAAGGCCGAAGTGCAGACTTTCTTCGGACAGCTCCAGCAGAAACAGCAGGAGCAGGCACAGGCCATGGCCGAACTCAACGCCAAGGCTGGCCGCGAATTTCTTGAGGCAAACGGCAAACGCGCCGAGGTGCTCACCACTCCGACAGGACTTCAGTACGAGGTGCTCACCCAGGGCGAAGGCGCCAAACCGGGCGCAGGCGACAGCGTGACTGTTCACTATACCGGCAAACTCATCGACGGCACCGTGTTCGATTCAAGCGAAGAACGCGGCGAACCGGCCACTTTCGGTGTCACACAGGTTATCCCCGGCTGGGTTGAAGCCCTCCAGATGATGAACGAAGGCTCCAAATGGCGCCTGTACATACCGTCGGAACTCGCCTACGGACCCAACGGCGCAGGCGGCGTAATCGGCCCGAACCAGACACTGATTTTCGACGTAACACTCATTTCGGTCAACAAGTGATACGCAGGCTTATCTGTGCCGCAGCCTTGACGGCGGCCATAGCCCAGCCCGCGCTGTCGGCAGAAACGCCCGACAGCCTCGAACGCGCCACTGCCGTATTCATATCGTCGAACTTCAAGCTCGGCGTGGAGCAGGCCCTGCGCGAACTAAGCTCGCGGGGACTCGACGTGGACAGCGCCACAGTGATGCGCCTCGTTGCGCAGGAACTCGCCACGCCCTATAGCAGGCAGGCTCACGACGCGGCATACGAGTACGTGTCGGCGGCTATGGCGGCCAGCCAGAAAGCGGCCTCCGAGGCTTTTTTGGCCGAAGCGGCAGCAAGACCCGGAGCCAAAGTTCTGCCGTCGGGGCTGATTATCGAAACCGTGGCTGAAGGCAGCGGCGAAAGCCCGTCGGCCGACGACAACGTGAGCTTCCGCTACCGAGGCACCCTCCCCGGAGGCATAGAGTTCGATGCCATAGCACCCGAGGAAGAGCCCATGGTTGCGAAGCCTTCGAACCTTGTACCGGGAATGACAGAAGGCCTTCAGCATATGAAGCCGGGCGGACGGTACATACTCACCATACCGTCGGAACTCGGATACGGAGCTTCCGGCGCGGGAGGCTCTATTCCGCCCGACACCCCACTGCGATTCGAAATAGAATTTATAGAAATAACAAACTGATAAAACAGACACCAATGAAAAAATTAATTATCGGCGCCTGCGGAGTGGCAGCTCTTGCCCTCGCATCGTGCGGCAATTGCAGCGACACTTCGTGCTCAAGCTCCACATCAGACTCCCTCTCTACCGCTTATGGCGAATACGTAGGCTCTGTTCTTGGCAACGACTACCAGCGCATGGACGACGGCAACAAGAAAGAGTTTATGCGCGGAATGCAGATTGTGTTCGGCGCCAACGACGACCGCAACACACAGATGGGTATGCAGGTTGCTATCCAGATGATGGGCGAAATAAAGCAGCTCGAAAACGAAGGCGTGGTTGTGGACCGTGCCAAGGCTATGAACGCCTTCAAGAAAGCGTTTATGGCTGTCGACATGGAAACCGTTCAGAAAGCCGCACAGGAATTCCAGGGCCTTATGACCAAGGCTCGCGAAGAAGCTACCGCAGCCAAGGAGGCAGAAAAGGCAGCAGCTCCCGACGCTGTTGAAAACGTGAAACTCGGCAATGAGTACGTAGCCGAGATGAAGGCCAAGGACAGCAACGTGAAGACTACCGAAAGCGGCCTCAGCTACAAGATAGATGCCGAAGGCGAAGCAGCCAAGCCCACCGCCAACTCAACCGTAGTGGTTAACTATACCGGACGCCACCTCAACGGCGACGTGTTCGACAGCACAGACGGACGCGGCCCGGCCACATTCAATCTTCAGGGCGTGGTACCCGGCTTCCGCGAAGGCCTCATGCTTATCGGCAAGGGCGGCAAAGCCACTCTCTACATCCCCGGCGAACTCGCATACGGACCCAACGGACAGCCCGCTGCCAATATCGGCCCGAACGAAATGCTTGTGTTCGACATCGAACTTCTTGAAGTAGATCCTGAATAAAGGAAAAACAGGACATAAAAAAGCGGCGGATCTGAAGTGACCCCAAAAAGTTGGACGGGTTATTTACTATCCGATTTGAGAAAGAGTTCGGTATTTTACCGGACTCTTTCCATTTAACCGGGATTTAATTCGTTTATTGTTATAGTATTCAATATATTCATCCAAAGCCTTTATAAAGGCTTCGGCCGATTCAAATTTCTCAGCATAAAGAAGTTCTGATTTCATGATGCCGAAGAAATTCTCGGCCATTGCGTTGTCAAGACAGTTGCCTTTGCGAGACATGCTTTGTATAATACCGTGTTCTTCAAGCCGTTTACGGTAACCGTAATGCTGATATTGCCAGCCTTGATCGGAATGCAGGATAAGACCGTCAAGAC
>CAJTSR010000009.1 GCA_910579035.1 uncultured Muribaculaceae bacterium
AGAGTATTTAACAATAGTGCGTTCTTGGCGTCTTTTTGTTAACCTGCCCATTACTCATCGGTCACATAGCCACCGCTATGCTCCCTCTTCATAATGAACAGTTTAAACAAAAATACACCAACCTGTGCTTTAACTGATATTATTAAACACCCTCTTAGAGGGTATATTTTAACAATTGAGTAAAATGGATAATATTATATTAGGAATCGAATCGTCCTGCGACGATACTTCGGCGGCAGTGATTGCCGACGGACTGTTGTTGAGCAATGTCATAGCCAGCCAGGGCGTGCACGAAGAATACGGCGGCGTGGTACCCGAACTTGCCTCGCGCGCGCACCAGCAGAACATAGTGCCCGTGGTCGACGCCGCCCTGCGCCGCGCGGGCATCGACCGCAAGCAGCTCTCGGCCATAGCCTTCACCCGTGGTCCGGGCCTTATCGGCTCGCTCCTTGTAGGCACAAGCTTCGCCAAAGGTCTGTCGCTGGGGCTGAGAGTGCCTCTGGTAGATGTGAACCATCTCCACGGCCACGTGCTGTCGCACTTCATCCGCGAGAAAGCCGACGACGAAGTACCCGAATTTCCATTTCTCTGCATGCTCGTAAGCGGCGGCAACTCGCAGCTCATCGTGGTGCGCAGCCCCAAGGATATGGAGATAATCGGACGCACCATCGACGACGCTGCCGGAGAAGCTTTCGACAAGTGTGCCAAGGTGATGGGACTCCCCTACCCCGGCGGCCCGCACATCGACAGGCTCGCTGCCGAGGGCGACCCCGAGGCATTCCGCTTCGCAAGGCCGCGCATACCGGGACTGGACTACAGTTTCAGCGGGCTAAAGACATCGTTCCTGTACACTCTGCGCGATAATCTGCGCACCGACCCAGACTTTGTGGAGCGGCGCAAGGCCGACCTTGCCGCATCGCTGCAGGCCGCCATCATCGACATTCTGCTTGGCAAGCTGTCCAAGGCTGTCGACGCCACAGGCGTCGCAACAGTGGCTATCGGAGGCGGAGTGTCGGCAAACAGCGGCGTGCGCAATGCCGTGGCCGACTTCTGCCGGCAGAAAGGCATCAAGGCATTCATACCCGAACGGCGCTTCACTACCGACAATGCCGCAATGGTTGCCATAGCGGGATATTTCAAGTATCTCGACCGCGATTTCTGCCCATACGACAGCGTTCCGTACGCGCGAGTCGAAATTTAGTCTGCCAATATTTTTTTGGCGATTTTTTGGCGCTGCCGCTTGCAGATTCAAAAAAAAGCCTTACCTTTGCAGTGCCTTTACAAATGGTGCCCATAGTTCAGTTGGTTAGAGCGTCGGATTGTGGTTCCGAAGGTCGTGGGTTCGAATCCCACTGGGCACCCTGAAATATAAGCAAGCCGTCCATCAGCCGATGGGCGGCTATTTTTTTTATCTCTCCCCCTCCAAATTTTTGCTGTTTCTCACTATGACCATCAACGATTACGTAAGAGGGTGTTACATAATATCTGTTAAAGCACAGGCCAAAAAGTTTGAGATGGATTTATCACTGAGCCGAAGGAGCATAGCGGTTGCTATGTGACTGAGGCGAAAGGATAAAGACACTCACAATTTTTTGGAGGCGAAGCCTTTGATACCGCTTTGGCTGATATTATCCGATGATTCGATGGAGGGAAGTTTAACAATTGTGCGTCCTTGGCGTCTTTTTGTCAAACTGCCCATTATTCATCGGTCACATAGCAACCGCTATGCTCCCTCTTCACAATGAACAGTTTAATCAAAAATACACCAACCTGTGCTTTAACAGATATTATGGAACACCCTCTAAAGGAGCTGCTCGACACTCTGGCCGAGCGCTACAACACCCCCGGATTCATATCCGACGACCCGGTGCAGTTCCCCCGGCGCTTCTCCGAGCAGCGCGATGCCGAGATAGCGTCGCTCTTGGTGTCGACCATCGCCTGGGGAAAGCGCTCTATGATACTGCGCAATGCCGAGCGCATGCTCGCGGCTCTCGGCGGCGAGCCATACCGCTTTGTGATGCAAGGCAATATCGACGCCATACCCGACTGCAATTTCCACCGCACGTTCTTCGGGCGCCACCTCCGCCACTACCTGCGCGGCCTGCGCCTGATATACAGCCGCCACGGCTCGCTCGAAGGCCTCGCACGCAGCATAGGCGCCGCCGGCGACCCCTTCCCGGCATGGCGCATAGCCGAAGCGGTAAATGCCGCCCTCGCCGAGGCCAACAGCCACTGCGCCCTCGACGGCCCCAACAGGTGCATGCCGGCCGATACCGACGGCTCGGCTCTGAAGCGCCTCAATATGGCCCTGCGCTGGCTCGTACGCAACGACGGCATCGTAGACCTCGGCATGTGGAGCGTCCTCACTCCGGCGCAGCTGTTCATACCGCTCGACGTACATTCGGGCAACACTGCCAGAGCCATAGGCCTGCTCTCACGACGGCAGAACGACCGCCGCGCCGTGCTCGAACTCACCGAGCATCTCCGTGCATTCAAGCCCGACGACCCCGTGATATACGACTTCGCATTGTTCGGCGTGGGAGTCAATGCCGACAAAATTTGGCCGATTGAGGAATTATAACTAATTTTGCGCATCTATCAGGGCCCGAATGGTGGAATGGTAGACACGAGGGACTTAAAATCCCTTGGCCATTAGGCTGTGTGGGTTCGATCCCCACTTCGGGTACTTTTATTAATTAGGAATCAGGAATGAGGAATTAGGAATTGATGGTTCCTGATTCCTTTTTCGTTCGACGCATTTTTTCGTTTCGCGGCCTTTTTTCGTTTCGCGGGGCCGCGATATATCGCGACCCTACGTTAGCGTGCGAACCAATTGTTGACACACATTCACATTATATTCATATGCACTTCGACTACACACCAACAGGCGTATGCTCGCGCCACATAGAATTCGACATCGACGACGAAGGACGCCTTCACAATGTGCGCTTTACCGGCGGCTGCCACGGCAACACCCAAGGCATAGGCGCCCTCACCGAGGGCATGGACGCACGAGAAGCCGCCAAGCGCATGGGCGGCATCGACTGCAAGGCCAAAGGCACCTCCTGCCCCGACCAGCTCGCCCGAGCCATCACCGAAGCCTTGTCGTAAGGCTCGCGACGCAAAAAAAACGGCGAAGCAGAAACACTCCGCACGAGGTTCCTGCTTCGTCGTTTTCGTATGTCCGAAAGTGTGATTACGGGTTGTAGATATATCCGGCCCTTATACGGTAGGTCTTGGTGCGGCGTTGGCGTCCGCTTATGCTCTCGTCACCGTCAGCAACGGCGCCCATACCGCTCTCTATATGCACTCCGCTTGCATCGGTCTTGGTAGCACGCGCCCTGTCCGGGTCTTCTCCTGAGCGTTCAAAGATTGTACCCACATTCCGCTCGCCTGAGGCTGCCGACCAGTACAGCTTGTTTTGGAAATCTTGGAATGTCGTATAGTACTTCTCCATAGCCGTTTCTATCTCCGTAATGCCAAGCATATACCAATAGCCCGTTTTGCCGGTGCGGTACACCTCGCCGTCGGCAGTACGCTTGTTCTTGCCGTAGCAGTAATGGAAAGCCGTGGGAGGCTGCTCGTCGAGAGTTCTGTTGTAAGTCTTGACCAAAGTAATAGGTCGGCGGCCCGTGCGGCCGTTCATCATAAAGTCGGTCATCCAGTAGCCGTCTTTCTCGCCATAGATATTATATGATCTGTATCTTTGACCAGCCCAATACAATCCATTCACATCGTAACGATCGTTAATCCAGCTTCTATAGGCGCCGTCCGTTTCAAATGAGGCATTACCGTTATCGGGCTTGCACCACTGCAGACCTTCGTACACCTGTCCGGGAATCTCGTGCATGTCGAGCGGGTCGTTATGTCCCATATATTCCTCGTAATACTCTATGAAGAAATCGATATTACGGCCATTGCCGTTGCCTTGCACACGCAGCAGGCCGCGCTGCTCTATATCGAGGGTTCTCGGACGTGTTTCCACCACCGTGCCGCCGGCATCTCTGCGCCGGTAGGTGATATATACCACGGCATCGCGCCCCGGCCAGTCCTCGCCGTCGGGCAGCTGTCGGTTCGGCACATTCTCGTCGATATAGAAGTACACTCGCGTGCGCGTGTCGTCGGCGCGGCGGCTCACTATGGTGCTTGTGTTGCCGCTCAGCGTGTTCGTCACGAGGTCGTGCGTGAAATAGCGCCGCGCGCCTGTTCCGGGAGAATACGGGCGCTTTGTGCCGTCACCATTATCCATACCCTGTATGAAGTCGGCTTCCGAACCCCACACGCCCGATTCCATAGCCCTGCCGGGTATCTTTTCGAGGCGTATCCAGTCGGGAGCGGTGCCTGTGTTCGGGTCTATCAGGCTTACCTCCACCTCAGAGTCAGGCACAGAGCCGTCTTCCTCGAGCGGACGCATAAAGAAAATATCCATCGGCAGCACCGACGCGTGGGCATCTACCTTTCGCTCGTTTACCACCGATATGTATATGGCATTGTCAGAAACGACGTTCACGCGTCCGTCGAAAGTATACACACCGTCGTCGGAATTGCGCACATAGTCAAGGCCTTTGATGGTGATATTGTTGACATACTGGCGGTTGCGGCGCACCTTGAAGTCGTCGACGGTATTGTCGCCGATAAAGATGGTGAACTGCGCCTGATATGTAAGATTCTGGTGCGTAACATACTCGCCTTTTATGATAATGGCCGATGCCGACCACTTGCGGGCCACGGTGGGCTTCCAGCGCTGCTTCTCCTCGTCCTTGCTCACACCGGCCGGATAGTTGATGGCCGTGCGGTCGCCGTTGAAGGCAGGCTCGCCATTGGTGCGCACGGCGTCCCAGTAAGGCTGGCGCACATTCTCGTATGTATAGTAGTGGAAACGCACCACATCGCCCTCCGTAAGCTGCCTCGGCTCCTTCTTGGTCAGGAACTTCTCCAAGGGCTGGTTGGTGGTATCGGCCTCCTCTGTGTACGAGCCGCCGTTGCGCGATATGAAAGGCACGCGCGTGGGCATGTTCATCACACCGTACTCCGTTATGGTCATTCTCGGCAAGCCCAACTCCGGGTCGCGGTTGTCGGGTTCGAGCTTTATTCGGAGGTCGATACGCGCCATCATGGCACGCATCGGAATCTTGAGGTTCTTGCTCTGGCCGTCGGCATAGTCCGATTTCCGCACAGTGCGCTCGCCCACCATCGGCATACCGGCCTTGGGCAGCTGGTCGATAGTGGTGCCCTCCTCGGAGCGAAGCACCGGGCAGTACACCCAGTCGTTAAGATCCTCGAGGCAGGTAATCTCGTACACCTGAGGCACCACGTCGTCGGCATCACCGGCATCGCGGTGCACGCCCTTCATGTCGCCGTCGGGTGTGACGGGCGTCTTGAACTCATATCCGCCCGAAAGGTTGGCGAGCGCCCTTACCTCGATGTCGCGGCCTCCGAGCTTGTCGAAAACCTTGTCGAGGTCGGGCACCGACAGTATGTTGGTGCCGTCTTTGCGCTGATAGGCGTCGAAACCAAGGTCGGTCGACTCCACGAGCGGGTGCTTGCCGTCGGCATCGGCTTGGCTGTCAAAGAAAAACACGTGCAGACTGTTGATCTGCTTCTCTTCCGGGTCTTTGCCGTCGCCGGCACGCGAGGCCACATCGGTGGGGTCGACAAACTGCGGCAGCATGTCGCCGCACTCGGCAACCAGCGCGAAGCCTTCGCCCGAGGGCGGAACCACGGGCGACTCGTCCTCTTCCGCGCAGCCTCCGGCAAGCAGCGCGAGCGCCACTACGGACAGTGCGCGCATCGCGGCATTGAATATGGTGTGTTTCATTTCTTAATTTATTATTATATCGTTGTCTTCATCGCCTTCCCACACATCGGTTTCGGGCAGGAACACGAGCACGAACTCGTTGCCGAGATAGTTCAGGTTGACGGTATAGCGCACACCTGCCTTGGGCTGCCCCGGCAGGAAGTTGGTAGTCACATTGTTATATACGTGCACGGGCTCTGTCGATCCCGGCTCGTAGAGCGTGTAGTCCATCACAAGCATTATGCCCGAACCGAGATAATCGTAATCCGGCAACTTGTCGGGATTCAGCCCCGCGAGCAGCTTCAGGGTCACGCCCTCGTTGTTATTGGCTTCGGAAGCACCGAGATAATCGCCCGCGCTGCCCTGCGCCGGAACGAACTGCGACTCGTCGAGCAGGCTGTATGTGCCCGAGTACATGTCGGTGCCCACGGAATGCTCCGGCGTGGTGGTCTTGAAATTGACCTTGGCGCTCCTGTAGAAACTTCCGATCAGCTCCACACGCTTTATTTCGAGCCTGAGGTTGGTATAGTTGTTCACCATGAAGCGGAAGCTGCTCAGCAGATGCTCGAAGCGGAACTTCACCGCCGTTCCCGACTTCTGGAGGTCGAACACGGCGGCAACCATGGCGTCGGGCACAAGGTCGGCATCGAGCATTTCAAGAGGGCTGGCATAGCTGAAAGGCATGGTGAACGTAAGCTCCGGCACACCCATCGCGGCAACCGCGCCGTCAGCCATCTTCTTATTCATCGAGAAAACGCCCTCGCCCGCAGGATAGTGGGCTATAAAGCTGTATTTGAAGCCTTTCTCATCGTAGGGACTTTGCGACTCCCACGCGCGCAGGCCGCCGCCCGCAAGCGCATACTTGCCTTCGGCCGACACTCTCTGCTCCGAGAACACCCTCGGCGTCACAAAGCCCGACTTGTCGTTCCAGCTCGCGGCGGCATTGCCCCAGCTTATATCTGCCTGATTCTTGATATCCTGCGGCGCGCAGTATCCGTACACAGTGAAATCGCCCGATAGCGAGCGCTCCAGGCTGCGCGAGGAGTTGCTTTGCAGTGTCAGCGCCGGCGGGGCGAAGAGTATATATCGCCCGGGGTCGGGCGAGGTCTGCCCGGAGGGCTCGTCGCTGCACGAGGCGGCCAGCAGGAGCGGAGCCGTGAACAGCGGTAAGAGTATTTTAGCGGTAGTTTTCATTGTCGGTCGGTAATGTTGCGGAGAATCAGTTGGTTTCATCGCCCTGTATTATTATGTTCGAGCCGCTCTTTTCCTCCCATTCCACAACTTCGGGCTTGGTGAAGAGAATGAAATCGTCGCTGCCGATTTCAAACGTATAGCGGTAGCTGCCACCCGGCTCCCAGCCGTTGGTGAGCATGCCGGAGGCAAGCTTCAGGTTGAAGGTGTACGTGCGCGGCACATCGGGGGTGTCAGCATAGTGATACCGCACCTCGAACACGGCCTTATCCGGCACTGCCTGCGGTATGCACAGCAGGACGTTATCGCCGCCGAAGAGCGCCTTGCCGCCGGTATCGGTGGGCAGCACGGTCACTGAGGCAGCATGCGCCAAGGGAGCAGAGGCGGAGGTTTCCGACGATGCCAGAGCCGTCCACGCCGACCGGGCGTCCTCGCCGTAGCCGCTCCAGTTGCCCGACGACGGTATGCCGTACAGCACGGCGCTTTCTATCACCACGCCGCTCTGGACCGAGGCGTTGACCTTGGCCACGAAATTGAGCTGCGACAGCAAGTGCCTGAACCCGAAGGCCACCGGGGTCTGCGACACGCCCACGCGGCACTCGCGCACAGCCATGGAGCCGAGCAGGTCGACGCCTTTCGACTTCAACACGTCGTAGCCGACAAGCGCCACCTGCGTGCCGCCGCCATAGGTCGCGCCCTTCACTCCGGCAGGAAATAGCGCCGCAAACGAGTATGTCATGCCCGGAAACCAATACTGGACGTCATCGTAAGCCCACGCGCCGCCGGTATAGGCTACCCGCTTGGCGTCGAACACCTTCGCCCGCATGGCGTCGGGCTTCGACGTTTCGTAGTACTCGCCCCAGACAGCAAAGCCGGCCTCGGAATTTTGCAGGTCGGCATCGTTTTCTATAAGGCTGCGGGAGGCGTTGCCGGCGGTAAAAGACACCGCGGCCGCATCGGCCATGGGCGGCTCGTCGACCGTGCTCGTGCAGGAGGCGGCAGCCATCAGCGCCAGCACGGCGGCAGGTATGCGGATTTGTTGCAGATACATATCGATTGGTTTTATATAGTCGGCCGGTTCCGGCTGTGCGGTCCGGCTGTATTATTATCAAGTCAAAAAAAGAGGAAAGAGAATCCGAGGCAGAGAGGGGGATTGGAGAAAGGATTGAGGAGTTTTGAGAAGGCGGCGCCACGGCCTTGCACCGCAGCGCCGCCTGTATCTATCTGTCAGACCACACCATTAAGGCTCGGGCTGTTGCAGTGGTTCGGGATCTATGTCGAAATTAGGTACAGAGGGTTTTCCTGTTGCCCAATCAACAACAGAACCGGTAAATTGAATTGGGTCAAGACCGGCAGCCTGGCCGTTGAGAATGATGGTGTACGAGTAAGTATTGCCACCCGCCCATCTTGGGGCCCAGTAAGCGGAAACTTCTTTGCCGTATACTGCCTCGCCATTGCCATTTTTCACATCAAGATTAAATACTATACCCACATTTTTAACTTTGTACTCAAAGGGGATCACGTAAGCATAGCCCGAAGTAATCGACTTAGTTTCGGATATTTCAGTTTCATCAAACTGAAGCGATATGGCAGGAACACTTGTCACGTCTACCGTACGATCCACATCTGTCCAAGAGAGGGTCTGGCCCATAAAGCGACCTGTATTGCGTACACTTACAAGACGAACGTTTGTCACCTCAGCCGTATAACCGGCAGGGAAACCACTCTTGAAAGTAAAATCAAGACGGCTCAGGATATGCTTGAAAGCAAGAGCGACAGACGGGTTATTAGTTTCGAGCCCTAATACCGATCCGCTCTTGGCATACACGATATCTTTCTGATGCCCGGTAGCCCCGTCCACCTCTATCTGAGCAAGATTAAGGAAGCCGTCAGCAGTACCGAAGTTCGCTTGAGCATTATTTCCCGGAAGAATACCACCGTCTACACCATAAGCGGCGAACGTATATGTGGCACCATCGATCCAGTAGCGGGTGTTGGTATAGCCCCATTCACCCTTTTCGCTTTTTGTAACTTCTTCTCCGTCGAATACCTGCACGAGATTAGATGTTGTAGGCATCTTGTATGTGCCGTAGACGAAGAACTGGGCGAAGTTGTCGTTATCGATGGCGCGGGAGTTTTTGCCGACGTTGGTATTGAAGCCGATTGCCGGGCTCTGCACGCCTTCCTCGATTACTTCGGTATCCGAGCAAGCGGTAAGTGCCATTGCACCGACAGCAAGCATAAAGATTGCTTTTTTCATAATCTGAAAGTTGTTGGTTTATAAATTGGTTTGATAATTATCCTGTAGGGACGCGGCGTGCCGCGTTTTCGGTGGTAGGGACGCGGCGTGCCGCGTTTTTTTTTGCAAAAGGATGGAACTACTTCTGGTTTCCGACCGGCAGGTCGATATCCACATGCTCGCCCCAGCCGTCGACCGTGACGTCGAAGCCCGAATCGCCGAGGTTCTCATTGTCCTCCACCCTTATGCCGCTCACGGTTATGACTCCGCCACGTGGCTGGCCCGCCATCTGGTCCGACACATCGAATGTGAACTCCTTGAACGCGCCATTGGTGAGGCGCACTTCGAGATTGAGAGTGTACACCCGCGAGGCGCGGCTTTCGGCCGAACGGCCATAGTACTCGTCGGGGAATCCCGGCACACCGAAAGAGCGCACCTTTGCCACGGCGCCGTAGCCTGCAAACTCGCAGTCGTACAGTATGGTGGCCTGCTCTTCCGAGGTAACGCCGTCGCGCAGATACACCGCCTCGGCCATGCCCGCGAGGGCTCCGCGCACAAGCGCCACATGCTCCAGCCCGTGCTCGAACTCATAGTGCACCACGTAGGTGTACACCAAGGGCTGCATGCGCACCGGCAGGGGTGCCGACTCGTGGAGGCCTATTTCGGGCAACTTGCCGACAAAGGAGCCGAACAGCACGTCGGGCGGGTTGATGGTGCGTTCGTCGGGGTGTTTCTCCTTGATAAGGCCGAGCGACGAGCGCGAGCGCGAAGTCGTCGTGGCGCGCGCCTCGGGCAGCGAGGCAATATCGGATATCACTATATACTCGGTATCGTTGTTGAAAAACAACAGTGAGTGCTCGCCACCCTCACCGAGGTTGACATCGGCACCCTCCACGGGGAGGAACGACGTCGATGGCTCCGTGCCGCCCAAGGCATAGGTGAGCAGCGTCACACCCTCGGGGCGCTCGGGCCGCAGGGCGTCGTAGCCGAAGCCGTGGAAGTCGGCGTCCCAGCCGACGGCGTGACCCGCGCCGTAGTCGCGCTCCCACTCGTACTCCCACTCCAGTGCCACGGCGGCATTGCGGAAGTGATTGAAACAAAGCTCCTTGCGGCACGACGTAAACGCCGGCACCATAACTATGGCGGCTAAAAAGGCTCGCAGCAACGATTTACTGTTCATTTGCGGCCTCCTTTCCATATGCGGGCAGAATCCCCGAAGCGCCACACCAGAGAGAACTGCACCTTGACAGGCCCGAAGTAGCCCGTGCGCGCCGTGCGCTGGTAGAGGTAATGTCCGTCATGCGGTATGTATTCTTTATATTCCGTGTACATATACCCGAGGCCTATCTCGGCGTCGAACGACAGGTGCTTCGACACCGGGAACATATACCCATAGGTAAGTCCGGCCAGCCCGGCCTCGCCCTTGTAGCCACGGTGGCCGCCCGAAAGGTCGTACTTGCCGCCTCCGGCCATCACGCCGGCATACATACCGTGCCACGGGCCGCGCGTCTTGAACCAGTACCGGCCCTCGCCGCCTATGTACATAAGCTGATAGTAGCGGTGGCGGCCGTCGTTGCGCCACCAGGCCACATCGGCCTCGGCGGCTACCGACCACTTGTCGTTTATCCGCCACTCGACGGCAAGGTTGGGGCACAGCAACGCATCGTATATAAGATTGGTTTTCAAAGCAAAGGCGTGAACCACGTCGGCTTGCTCCGTGGCAGGCGCGGGCGCTGCCTCGGCATCATGGTCAGCTATTACCTCGCGCACGTCCGTGCCGGAGCCTGCGGTTTCGGCAGCCTCTCCGCCGGCGGTGGCATCGGCTGCCGCCACCGGCTGCTCAGCCGCCACGGCTTCGCTCTTAAGGTAGAGCGACACAGCCACGGCATTGCGCAGCACGGGGAAGACATGCTCGTAGAGCCATCGGTAAGGCACGCCGCCGCGAAGATCCATCAGGGCTTTCTTGCGGCCACCCACCACGGCGCCCGCGTCGTCGAACACCCATACAGGGATGTTGTCGAGCACCTCGAGCACTTCTGCCTGATAAGGCACCGCGCCGTCGGCAGCCACCATGCGGCGAAGCTCGTGCCACGCTATGCCCTCGGCATGCGAGTCGATAAGGCCGGGCGCGATGCCGGTTTCCGACACTATATAGTCCGATATCGAGCGACAACGATTGGCCGTGAGGCGCTCGTTGGCGGCATTGGAGCCGTCAGGCGAGGCATAAGCGCGAACTTCCACCCTGTCGATAGCCCCGGCTGAATCAGCCTCGCGCACAGAGCGCAGAAAATGTCCCATAGCGGCATCATTGTCTTTGTAGTCGGGGTAGTACTGCCTGTGTCCGAGCGGGAAATAGACCTTCGCCGAATCGACAGGCGACTCGCCGCGCACCGCCGCCGGAAACGCCAATGCTCCGAAAAGCAGACCCGACAGCGCCAGCCTTAATGCCTTGGTATAATTGTGGATTTGACCCATAATGTATATGTTCATATCCCGACAGAAATACTGCCGGAAATCAAAGTCTTAAAAATGTATAATGGGGTGTGTGTTTGAGAATGGTATTGCATAAGGAGGAAAGAGGTGAGAATTAGTGTATAATTATCAGATAAAGGCTCGAGCAATTTTCCTGGCCACAAATTTAAACACTTTTTAATGTTTACCTCCCCCCCCCCATTGTTAAATCGTGTTAACGATTTCGATTTTTCACATTTTTCCACCTTTTTACCCATTTTTTTGGCTAAAAGCACTCCTTTTCGCGCCCTCGCGACGCAAAAAATTAACACACCCGAATCAAGCTTTGTCGATTCGGGCGCGCAATCACAGTATGCGTTCCTGTAACAGATATTTTATCTACTTGTTGTCCTTCATAGGACGAATCGTGAAGCCGTACGCGTTGTTCGACGAATTGTTCACACAGATATATGGTTTATATGTAGAGGGAATGCTTGCTGCATTCGGTACTTTTTCCAACAGCTCGCTGCCTCCTCTAAACAGACCTCTGTCATCAATATATGTAATGATACAGCCACTGGAGTAGTTCCAGAAATGACAATTCTCGGTATACCCTGTACCCGGGCACAAAATATCTTTGCCGTCAGGCCCCTTTCCAATCTTATGACTTGAATGATGGCGCTCGAAGATGGTACTTGCTATGAATGTGAGCTTGGAATGCGCCGGATTGGAGGAATTTTTGAATTTATCCGGCAAGGCCCTTGTCGCTTCTCCCATATCTCGCAGCCCTGTGGCCGGCAAGAATATACTTGTGCCTGTTCTTTCGAGTTTCACATCCCAGCCTATCACATAGCCGCCCTCCATTCTCTGACTTACATTCTGACCAACCTGTCCATAATATATATAGTGCACACCTGAAGTCTTGCCAAAATTGCTAAACGCAGTGACATTCGGCACACAAAATCCTACCGGGCAGGGATCGTATATCGTCTTTCGCGGTATTTGCCCATGCGGCGGGTTCTCGCCATATTTATCGTTTGTAGCCACCCAGCTGTTCTGCACGAGATTCGCGTCCCAATAATTCATTATTGTACGGCGGCCTCCGTTATTGACACTTTTATTTGCACCGTTATGCCAGTGGCGCCTCCAGAAGTTATGAACGTCTGTGCTACCCGGCATCGAACCCGTATTCTCATGCGAGAAAAATTTAAATGGGTATCTGATTGCGTCACCTATCGAACGCCCGCCTTCATTATCCGGGCTGCCATCGTAAGTATCTTCTTTCACAAACAGATATTCGCCGGGATAGTAGGGCTTGTTGTCCATGTCGAATTGCAAAGCGCTTTCAATATCGGAGTATTTTGTATATTCATACACTACTTCAATATTGTTTTCATCTTTTATCTTTACAGTCCCTACCGACTGAGTGCCTTTCAACGCGTCGCCATAGGCGAGTGTTTTTTCGTTCCATATGCCGGGCAGCATGGGGTCTTTGCGCCCCCATTGGTAGTAAGTGTTATCACCGGCAAGTGATGCCTCTATTATGGTTTGGCCAGCCTCTTTCTCAACACTTTTTACAACCTCTTTTCCGACTGCCTCCACATCGTCACCGACGGGTAATGTGGCCGACACCCGAATTTTGAAGGATTTTGGGGCGTCATCAGCACCGTGCGGATCGCAGTAGCCGAGGTTGCACGGCGAAAAATCGTAAGTTTTGCCTTTATCGTAGCCTGTCGATTCCGCTCGTATAAGCCCGGCACTCCAGTCACTTTCAGTAACCCATATGTGCCAGTTCCACAGAATCGTTTTCGAGGCGTCGGAGGCACGGACAGCCACCACGGCACTGCCCTGATTGATGGCCTCCCGGTCTATTTGAAAAAGGAGATTCTGCTTCTGAGAGTCCAGCCTCACGTTGCGCACCAGGTCGGGCGAGTCCTGCCATATCAGTACGGCGTCGCCAACACTTTCATCCTCATAGATGTTGGGCGAGCTTATCGCCTGGTCGTCATTCCCCACAAAATTCATAAGCACATAATCGTTCATACCTTCGGCAGGAGTTGACATACACGTGTAGGCATTCGGATTATTTCGGGCATTGCCGTATACAAGCGGAAGAGAGTAGTAGCCCGGAGCATTGATCATATAGCAGTTGGCTGTTTCGCCACCTTTGCTGAGGTCGTAATGACTTTCGGCTGTGCCATTGGCCGGGTTGGTGTACATGCTGCCGCGCATTTGGACGAATACGTCGCGAGGCTTCAGGAGTACACAGCCTGTGGCGTAGTGATCCTTGTCGGCCTCGGTATGCTGTTTCCAGCCACCGTCGGTCCACTCTCCGCCGTCGAGGGAGTACTCCACGGTGAAAGGCAGATCGATCGTTTTAGAGGCGGTATGGTTGGAGCCGTCGAGCTGATAGACCTCGGCCCGCGACTTGACGCGGAAGTTAGGTATGTATCCGCTCGTAGGCACTTCCATGCCGCGTTCTATTTTTGTGTCGCCCTCCGCTGTCGACTTGGTAGGCAGCACGCATTCAAAGCTGAAATCCACTTCCGGCACAACCTTTATGCCGGAGGTGTTGACGGAGTAGGCCACGCGGGTGCCTGCTTTCCATTCGGTGCCGGAGAGAGAGGCTGTGAGTGTGCGGTCCACGCCGCTAAGCTTGTCGGTATACTTGATTATGAGCTTGGCGTCGCTGCCGAGGGTCTGCGGCACCATCAGGAAGGTGAGGTCACCGCCCACTATCTCCTGCCCCGGCGCGGTATTGGCCGAGCCGTTTTCTTCGAGGGTCTTGTCGAGCGTCACCGTGAAGTCTTTCGGCGACGACACACCCGTCCAGCGGCCGGTGCCTATCTCGTGGGTACCCTTGGTGCCTATGCCCGTAAACTTCACCTCCGTCACCTTTCCGGCAAGCATTCCCTCGCCGGTCTTTATGGTGATTGCCGTAAGGGCGTGCTTGAATACCAAAGCAACAGTGCCGCCCTTTGCGGCATCGCAGTCGGCGTAGGTCGTCAGCAGGTCGACTTGCTTCTTCACATCGGTAGTGGCCTCGAAAGACACCGTGGGTATGCCTGTAGTGCCCTCGGCACTATGGCTCAGCGAACCGGCGGCAATATCACCGTGATAAGGCGCATAGGCAAAGAAGCGCACGCGCCCCGAGCCGGTCCAGTCGAGATCCTCGCTCGGCGATGCTGCCTGCCAGAACTGGCCGCTCTTTGCCATTTTGACATCGTGGGCAAAATTGGTGGTCCACTTGCCGAGCCACTCGTCGGTATCGGTCCATGTGCCCATATAGCATATGGCCGACAGGCCGAACGACGGGTGGAAGGCATCGCCCGTCACGATGCTGCCTCGCGACGCCGGAAGCGTCACCACGGAGTCGGGGCTGGCGCTTACCTCCGATATGAGATAGAGCTGCTTGCCGTAGTCGCTCTCGAGGCGCGATATCGCCACGCTGGCCGGACGGCTCGCGCGTGGCGACCCTTCGGTCCAGTTGTCGGGAGCGGTGACCTCGAAGGCCATATCGCCGTCTTTGTTGTTCTGAAACTTGTCGAAAGTGTCGTCGGTACAACCCGCCATGGCAAAATATGCCGCGCAGACTGCAAGCGCGCGGCATATTTTACTGTATCGGGGCTGTGATAGGCGTATGGTTCGCATATTCACCGCTGGTTTAGATTTTGTTCACAGAGTCAAAGGCGTCAAGCATCTGCCCTTTAGTTCATATTAGGAATATTTTCGGCTTCAGTCCATCCGCTGACGCTCACAGAGAACTTGATAGGATCGGTGAGCACGTTGTGTCCTTCCTTATCAGCAGGAGCTTCAACAACATTGTCTGTCGGGAAACCATCTCCGGGTTTGGGAGGATATACACCTGCGCCGCTGTTCGTACCGCAGAACTCAAGACTGTATATATACTTCTTACCGGGCTCCCAGTCAATCGTCAAAGGCACGCAAGTGTAGCCGTATTCTTCAGCATTATACTTCGTGCTTACAGGGAAGAGCTGATGCACATGCTTGTCGCCTTCTACCCCGACAGGAGAATCACTTCCTCCCGGATGATCTGCGCCGGAATGCAGCTCTTCCACGCGGCACAGCAACAGTATGTATGCACCGCTGTTAGTGGCCTTGCCGTCCTTGAATGTAATGCCTTCTGTATCCTGCGGTATCAGCATAAGGCTCGAATTATCGTTACCACCTATAATAGTGGTATAGTCACCTGAGTTCAGTTCCCTATAATCAGATTCTCCCGATTCTTTCTTAAATGTAACGCCATATGACTCCAACGGAACCTGACCGCTTTCATTTTCAATGGTCCACTTCATATGGTTTAAGTCGTCGTATTCGGGAGTCGGGTCAAAAGTAAGCGTGCCATTGGTTTTCGCGTTTACTATCCAGCCTCCTTTAATCCTTACGCGCTTATCACTATCTGCGCCCTTCTTGGCCTGCACTATGACCTGAGAGAGTGCATGCTCGAATTTCAGTTTTACCGACATACCACCCGCGGTATTACGCGTCGCCTCAGTGTATGCCACCACGAAGTCACGCTGGTCGGCACCTCCGCCAGTAAGGCTGACATGCGGTTTAAGACCGGAGAACGACTGGCCATCGGGCGTTATGTTGGGGTTAACTTCAACACCGCCATCGTCACGCTTTCCGGAAGGTCCGTAAGCCCAAAACTTGATTTTGTCGACATCATTGGGCCAATAATAATTCTTCGAGAGGACATATGTGCCGTCTTCACCTTCTTTCTTTTTAGCCTCTTCACCGTTGATAAACATCGATGTATATCCTTCGGCAAGGCCCCACACGCGGAAGCCTTTGAGATTGCCCAAGTTGATTTCGGTGGCACGGCTCACCTGCGTGTTGAATGTAATTTCTGTGCCCTGGTTTACGACCTGCACATCGTCGTTCGAGCAGGAGGCAAGCATAAGCGCCGTAGCTGCCATGGCTGCGGTCGCCGGAGAAATAAGCTTAAATCGAGAGCTCATAGTACTGTTTCAGTATTTTATGTTTAATTATTTAATTCATAGGTATTTCGATTTCCACAACTTCCTCCCAGCCGGATATATCGGGACTCATGCCCGTGCCTTCTTCCGGCAGCTTGAGGCCCTCTATCTCTATGTAGACGTGGTGCGGGTCGGGGGCAGAGTGCATCTGCCCGCTTATATCGTAGTTGTAGTAAACCTTGCTTGAGGTATAGACTGTGAATGTGTGCGGCAGCTCGCCCTCGGGGCAGTGGCCGAAAGCGCGGAAACGTGCCACCAAGGTATGCTGGTCGACTTTCTCAAAGGCTACCGGCATTGTGGCGGCCACACCGCCGTGCCTTTCCTCGGCCAGCATATACTGGGGCGACATGCCCGTGATGGCGGCGCTCAGCTCTATGCCGTCGCTCATATTCTCCACATTGCTTATCTCAACGGTGTACTCGGCGGTGGCCTCCGAAGGCTTCAGCGTCACCGACTGCCCCTCGGTCTTGGCCACAACCTCTATGGCGGCATGCGTGCCGGCCCACACAGGCTCGGGAGCCGCCGTCACAGGCTGGTTCTCAGAGTGGGGCGGACGCGGGGCGTCGCCGTCGCGTCCCATCGGGGCGAGCAGCGAGCGCGACATGCACGTGAGCACGTACTCGTCGTATTGTTCGCCTTTCTCGTGGACGGTTTCCATCTCTCCGTTATGGAAGAGCATCATGTACTTGCCGGCCTCGAGGCGCGCGATGCCTCCTGTTGCCGAGGTGAACTCCACGCGCTTGTACAGCGAGCCGTCGGGACGGAAAAAGTGCACCACCATCGTGCCTGGCTCGGCGTCGGGAGCCGCGCTCCAGTCAAAATCCACGCGCAGATCGGTCATATGGGAGTGGTCGTAGCACAAATCCTTGTGCTCGCAGCCCTGCATCAACGCCGCAACGGGCAGCATGGCGGCGACGGCCAGCCGAATCATCGCTTTTCTCATAGGGCGCCTCCTTTCCGCAGGCTCTTGCCGCCTATCACGTACACGAGCGATATCTCTGCCTTGGTCGGGCCTATCCACCGGCGGTTGTTGGTGCTGCCCCATACGTAGCAGTCGTCTTCCACCCGGTATTTCTTATATTCTCCCCACAGGTAGCCTATGCCTATGGTGAAGTCGATATTGAAGTAGCGGCTAAGCGACAGCGAGTAGCCGTAGGACAGGCCTGCGGCATAGCTCCACCGCCCGCCCTGATAGCCGCGGTTGCCAAATTCGACGTCGTAGGTCAGCATCTGCCCGTATAAACCCACGTGATGGCCCGTAAATTGATTGCAATACCGTCCGTGGGGGGGGGTATGCCACCAGCGGCGAAACTCTATATCGCCGCCGTAAACGCGCCAGAAGCGATGCGACGCATTTTTGCTCCACCAGGCGTACATCCAGTTCACCGATGCCGAGTAGTTGCGGGCGAACTCGAGTTCGAGCCCGAGGTTGGGAATGAGCGCGGCATCATAGAGCATGTTGGTCTTTATGGCAAGTTTCACCCCGCAACCGCCAGCCACAATAGGCTCGGGCTGCTCGGCAGCCTTGTCTGGCCGGACATGCGCCTCGGCCGGCCCGGTATAGACAGTCATTTCCCCGACTTCCTTCTCGCCGGAGTCCTCGCGGCTGTCGGGCAGACGCCTCAGGCTCTCCGCCTCCGCCGGAAGCGGCTTCGCGGCCTTGGCCACTATGGTGCATTCTGCAAATCTCAGTGAGGGGAATATGTGGTCCAGCATATACTCCCAGGCCTCGCCCTTGCGCAGCTTCTTAAGGCGCAGCTTGCGGCTGTCGACCACCCGGCCGTCTTTCACCACCCATTCCGGGGTGTTTATGATAGTGGCGAGGGCTGCGCCCTTCCACTTGGTGTCGCATTTCTCGATTTCCCGGCGAAGCATCGTCCAGTTTGTGCCGAGCGCTTCTACCGACTTGACCTTGGCCGGCTCGAACAATCCCGACAGCACGGCGGCACGCATGGCCGACAGGGTGTCGTTCTTGTCGGTATTGCCCTCTGGCGACGCACTGCCGCGAACGCTCACCGCCACTATGTCCTGAGGCGAGTCCAGCACCGCCCCGAGCCTGCCCATAGCCTCGCTGTTGCCGGCGATTGCCGTGTCTATGTCCGCGCAGCCCTGGCAGAAGTGCAAACGCAGCGCCAGCGTGTCGCAGGAAGCCTCGGCAACCTGCGCCAGTACCGGAATACAGGCTGAACAGTAAAATAACAGACAAGCAAAAAAAGCTTTCATTGCAAGAAATGATTGGCTATGCGGTGATATAATGGCTTAGAAGTATAAATTATAGGTTTAGAGTCGCAAAGATATACAGTATCAAACAACTAACCAAATATTTCAACGAAAAATTTCAGAATATGTGCAAAAAGCGACAAATCGCAGATTTCAAAGACTTCTGCCCCGGCCTGAAAACACAAAAAAATGCGCCGAAACAAGCCCCGGCACACCGATATACATAATTAAGCTCAGAAAAGACTACCAACCCAACAGACCGCGGACACGCTCAATGAACGACGGACGGTGCTGCCGGATATGGACAGACACCTTCGGCGACCTGCAGTCAAGAAATATAATCGACGAATGAAGCATTATCGCCACCCAGTTCTCAAAAGGCACTATGGCGTGTATCCGCTCCAGCGGTATGCGGTGGAACGGCGAGGCCGGGTCTATGCTCCGTATTATAAGGGCGTCGACAGGCCCCTCCATGTCTATGCTTATATTATGGTGCGTGGAAGCGTAATCGAACAAAAGCGGCATATCAAGACAGTCGGGGCTTTCGGGCAGCTTGCGGTATTTTTTATAAAGCGTGTTGATAACTTGCTTGGTAATCATCTTTGGTTCATTAACGGGGTAATCAAATTAGGCACGAACCGATGGCCGAATGTCCACGGCTTCATCGCTGTCGTATTAAACAACCGCTCCGACAGCCTTATTGTTTACAAAATTTTGCGTTTTTACTCAATTTTTGCAATTGTAACCATAGTGTAACAAAAAAGCGCCGTCACCCTTATTTTCTTGTGGCGTTAAAAAAAAATGAGTAACTTTGCCCCAAGCCAACTAATAGAGCAAAGTTACATAAAAAAAACAAAAATATATCCGCTAAATGGAAATAAAAGGAACAATTATCGCGGCCCTTCCCGAAGTATCGGGCGTTTCGTCGCGCAGCGGCAACCCTTGGAAGAAAAGGGAATACGTGCTGGAGAACACCGAGGGCAATTTCCCCCGCAAGGTGGCCTTCACCTGCTTCGGCGAGAACGCTGACAAGATACAGCTCCAGGTAGGACAGGCTGT
Source organism: uncultured Muribaculaceae bacterium (assembly GCA_910579035.1). Classification (GTDB taxonomy): domain Bacteria; phylum Bacteroidota; class Bacteroidia; order Bacteroidales; family Muribaculaceae; genus CAG-873. The sequence goes on from CAJTSR010000009.1 coordinate 19,958, forward strand.
GACCATGTACTTCGATGTAGAATCGCGCGAATACAACGGCCGCTGGTACACCGACATACGCTGCTGGCGATGCGACGTGGAGCAGCCGGCCGCTGCCGCTGCCCCCGCTCCCGCTCCCGGCATCACATCGACAGCCCCCGGCGCAGTTCCCCCTCCCCCGCTGCCCGACGACATACCCTTCTGATTTTTTTCAGCCGATAGAGATTAGTAGAAATGGCAACAGAATTAAAAAATCTCACCAAACGCTCCGAGAACTACTCCCAGTGGTACAACGAGCTCGTCACCAAAGCCGACCTCGCCGAGCAGTCGGCCGTGCGCGGCTGCATGGTTATCAAGCCCTACGGCTACGCCATCTGGGAGAAGATGCAGCAGACCCTCGACCGCATGTTCAAGGCCACCGGCGTGCAGAACGCATACTTCCCCCTGCTCATTCCCAAGTCGTTCCTCTGCCGCGAGGCCGAGCACGTCGAAGGCTTTGCCAAGGAATGCGCCGTGGTGACACACTACCGCCTCAAGAACGACCCCGAGGGCAAGGGCGTCATAGTCGACCCCGAAGCACGCCTCGAAGAAGAGCTGATAGTGCGCCCCACATCGGAAACAATCATATGGGGCACATATAAGAACTGGATCCACAGCTGGCGCGACCTGCCCGTGCTGTGCAACCAGTGGGCCAACGTAATGCGCTGGGAGATGCGCACCCGCATGTTCCTCCGCACATCGGAATTCCTCTGGCAGGAAGGCCACTGCGCCCACGCCACGGCAGAAGAGTCGGAAGCACGCACCGTGCAGATGATAAAGCTTTACGCCGAATTTGCCGAGAAGTACATGGCCATGCCGGTGACAATCGGTGTCAAGACGGCCAACGAACGCTTCGCCGGAGCACTCAACACATACACCATCGAGGCAATGATGCAGGACGGCAAAGCCCTGCAGGCCGGCACATCGCACAACCTCGGCCAGAACTTCGCCAAGGCTTTCGACGTGACATTCGCCAACCGCGACAACCAGCCCGAATACGTCTGGGCGAACTCCTGGGGTGTGTCGACACGCCTTATGGGTGCGCTGATAATGACCCACTCCGACGACAACGGCCTCGTGCTGCCGCCGCATCTGGCGCCGATACAGGTGGTAATCATACCCATCTACAAAAACGCCGAACAGCTCGCAGCCATCTCCGAGAAGGTGATGCCCGTGGTTGAACGCCTCGCGCAGCTCGGCATATCGGTGAAATTCGACGACGCCGACAACAAGCGCCCCGGATTCAAATTCGCCGACTACGAGCTGAAGGGCGTGCCCGTACGCCTTGTGATAGGCGCGCGCGACATCGAGAACGGCACTGTCGAGGTAATGCGTCGCGACACACTCGAAAAGCACTCCGCGCCACTCGCCGGAATCGCCGACTACGTGAACACCCTCCTCGAGGAAATTCAGGACAACATCTACAGCAAGGCCGTTGAGAGCCGCAACGCCCAGACACACGTCTGCGACTCCTACGACGACTTCAAGGCTCGCATCGAGGACGGCGGCTTCTTCCTCTGCCACTGGGACGGCACCACCGAAACCGAAGAGCTTATCAAAGCCGAAACCAAGGCCACGATACGCTGCATACCCCTCGACGGCGACGACACCCCCGGAGTATGCATGGTTACCGGCAAGCCCTCGGCCCGCCGCGTGATCATAGCCCGCAACTACTAACACGGACTCGCGCCGCAGCCCATGCAGAACGAGTACCCGATAACAGCACAGGCCACAGCCGGACGCAGGGAGCGTCCGGTAGTGGCCTTGGTTGTACCATGCTACAACGAGGAGGATATGCTCCCGGTGAGCGCCCCGCAGCTGCTGGCGCTGCTCGACGACATGGTGGCTGAAGGAATAGCCTCGGCCGACAGCTTCATACTGTGCGTCGACGACGGCAGCCGCGACGGCACGTGGGAGCTTATAGGCCGCCTCCACGCCAAGGACCACCGCCTCAAAGGCATAACCCTCGCCCATAACCGGGGCCAGCAGAGCGCCATGCTCGCCGGCCTGATGACGGTGCGCCCCATGGCCGACGCCGCGATAACCATCGACGCCGACCTTCAGGACTCCCCGCAGGCCGTGGTCGAAATGGTGCGCCTCTACCGCCGGGGCTACGACATAGTGTACGGCGTGAGAGCCTCCCGTAGCTCCGACTCCTTCTACAAGCGGGCATCGGCACGGGCATTCTACAAGCTCCAGAGCGCCCTCGGACTCGAAACGATATACGACCACTCCGAATTTCGCCTCATGGGACGCCGCGCCCTCGACATCCTCGAAGAATACCCCGAGCGCAACCTCTTCATACGCGGCATAATGACCTCCATCGGCCTTAAATGGACAACCGTGACCTACGACCGCTGCGCACGCGCCGCCGGAGAAACAAAATACTCTTTCGGCAAGCTGCTCTCGCTGTCGGTCGACGGCATCACATCGTTCACGGCCAAGCCTATGCGCCTCATATTCGGCCTCGGTCTGGTGCTGCTGCTGCTCGACGTCGTGATATCGGCGTGGGTGCTAATATCGCACTTCGGGGGCAACGCAATGTCGGGCTGGGCTTCGCTGATGCTGTCGATATGGTTTCTTGGCAGCATAATACTCATAGCGCTCGGCATAATAGGAGAATACGTAGGCAAAATATTCACCGAGGTAAAACGGCGCCCGCGCTACAACATAGCCGAGAGCCTCATGGACTGACATGGACAGCGACACCAAAGGCCCCTGCATCGACTTCTTCACCCCCGACCTTTCGTCGGAACTGCCCCTGCCATACGCCGACGCCGGCATACAGGCCGGATTCCCCTCGCCCGCACAGGACTTCCTCACAGAAACCATCGACCTCAACCGCGAACTGATCCACCACCCGGCAGCGACGTTCTATGGCCGCGTGTCGGGCTATTCGATGGCAGACGAAGGCATAGAGCCGGGCGACATACTGGTGATAGACCGCTCCCTCGAGCCTTGCGACGGCGACCTGGCCGTATGCTGCCTCGACGGCGACTTCACCCTCAAACGCATACACCTCACCCCCGGAGCCGTGTGGCTCATACCCTCCAGCGAGGAGTTCGACCCGGTGCTCGTCACACCCGACGACCGCTTCGAGGTATGGGGAGTGGTGACATACACCATAAAAAACAACCGCCGTCCGCGCCGCAAGCGCCGCAAGGCATAAAGCCCCGAGGCACTCTCCGCTTATGAAGGGCTTAATCGACTGCAACAACTTCTTCGTGTCGTGCGAGCGTATTTTCAACCCTCGCCTGCGCGGCGTGCCCGTACTGGTGCTGACCAACAACGACGGCTGCATAGCAGCGCTGTCGAACGAGGCCAAGGCCCTCGGGCTGAAACGAGGAGATCCGTACTTCAAAATAAAGCAATTCTGCGAAAGGCTGGGCGTGCACGTGCTATCGGGCAACCACAGGCTCTACGGCGACATATCCTCGCGCGTGATGGCCACCATAGCATCGCTCGTGCCTGATGTGGAGGTATACTCTGTCGACGAGGCCTTCGTCACCTTCGACGACAACGCCTCCCCGGCACAGACAGAGGCACTCGCGCGGGAACTGGTGAGGCGTGTGCGCCGCGACATCGGCATACCGTCGGCCCTCGGAATAGCGCCCACGCGCACACTCGCCAAAATAAGCGCGTCGTTCGCCAAAAGCTACCCGGCCTACCACTCGGTGTGCGCCATTGCCAACGACACACAGCGCCGGCGCGCACTCGAACTGACACCGATAGGGAAGGTATGGGGTATCGGGCGACGCCTGCGCCGACGCCTCGCCGAATACGGAATGAACACAGCCCTCGACTTTGCCGACAGGCCGGAAGCCGACATACGGCAACTGCTCAACATCACAGGCGTAAACACATGGGCGGAGCTGAACGGCACCTCCTGCATCGAGCCGGAAGACCGCTCGGCAGAGCGCCGGCAGATGTGCTGCACCCGCACATTCGCCACAAACATAAGCGACTTCAACCCGCTGTCCGACATCGTTGGCTACTTCGCCTCCACAATAGGGCGCAGGCTGAGGCGCCACGGCTGCGCCGCACCGGGAGTAGCGGTGTTCCTGCACACCAACAGCAGGCGACCCGACCTACCGCAGTACTGCAACAGCGCCTATCAGCGGCTCGAACAGCCCACAGCCGACACCATGGCAATCGCCGAAGCCGCGTCGAAGGCGCTCAAAGCCGTATACCGCAAAGGCTACGCCTACAAGCGCGCGGGTCTGATAGTTTCAGAGCTGTGCCCGCTGGGCCACGCACAGCCCTCGCTATTTGTCGATGCCGCCGACACCGAGCGCCATCGCAGGCTGATGGAAACCGTCGACCGAATCAATGCCGCCACACACTCCCGCCACACCGTGCACATAGCCTCGGCAATGCCGGTCGAAACCCTCTGCCGCTGCGAGATGCAATCTCCGAGCTACACCATGCTTTTATCAGACATCATAAAAATAAATACATCCGCAAATGGATTATAAACAGTTTCGCAAACGCCTCTGCGAACGCCTGGGGCGTAATTCAGCCGACATCGACGCCCTCGTGGAAGGCCTGTCGATAGTACTGCGGCAATCGTGCGCCGAACTCGACAGCGTGGCCGTGCCGGCCTTCGGCACATTCGCCCCGCGCAAGCACGCCGAAGCCATCGTCGACGACCTCTCCACAGGCAAGAAGATGCTCGTGCCGCCCGAAATATCAATAGAATTCCGTCCCGGAGCCATGCTCCTCAAACGCCTCCGCCAATGAACAACATAGTAAATCTCTCAGAGCTGATCACACGCGTGGCCAAGGTGACGGGCACAGACACCAACACCGCCCGCCGCTTCCTGCGCGGATTCTTCGCCACAATCGAAGACGGCCTTGCCGAAGGCGAAAGCGTGTCGATAAAGAACATAGGCACGTTCCGCCGCAATTCCGACCCGCTGTCGGGAATGTCGGGCGCAGTTGTCTTCATACCCGACAATGCCGTAAGCGAGGAGGTGAACAAACCATTCTCCATGTTCGAACCGGTGGAACTTGCCGACGGCATAGAGCCGGCCGAACTCGACCAAGCCGAAGAACCGCAGGAAGAACCCGCCACTAAAGAACCCGTTCACAAACCTGAGCCGGAGGAAACACCTCTGCCGGAAGAGCCCGTGCAGCCATACGACGTGAGCGCGATTTTCGAGCCTGAAGCAGTCGAAATTCGCCACGAGCCCGCCCCGGAGCCAATCCCGGCCGAAGACACACCCTCGGAAATCCCCGCAGCCCCTGCACCCCCGCAGCCCGAACCCGAACCTGCGGAAGAAGAACCCGCAGATGAAGAACCTACAGAGGAAAGCACTCCCGCCGAAGAGCCACGTCGACGCAGCCTGCTGTGGCTATGGATAGCTATCGGACTGATAGCCGGAGGAGGACTCGGATATTTCTTTGCCATGAACGACCCCTCGATACCCGACATCGAAACCATCGAAGAAAGCGAGCCGGAAATAGAACCCGTCGCACTACCCGAAGTAGCTGTAGACTCAATCGGAATGGCCCCGGCACAGACCGCCGCGCCTGATACCGCGCCTGTCGAAGCACAGGCCGCCGAATCCGTTCCGGCTGTCGAAGAGCCGAAGCCACAGAAAGAGCCCGTATACGACACCGTTACTTCCACAAGATACCTTGCCAAAATGGCCCGCGAATATTACGGAAAAAGCATATACTGGGTATTCATCTACGATGCAAACTCCGACAAGCTCGGCGATCCCAACAAAGTTTCTCCGGGCACACGCGTGCTGATACCCGACAAGGAATCTCTGCCCGGAAGTAATACCGCCGAACGCGACAAGATAGCCGAACGCTTGTCTGCAGACATACAGAAACGCTTCAAGTAGTTTGTCACTTTGCCACCATATGACTAAAAAGCAGCGTTTTAAAAGTATGTTCTACAACATAATGTTCGGCACCACCCACATTTTAACATAAATTAGATTTATTGATTTTATTTAGGTAAATATTACCTTCAATTCATAAAATCAGCCGCACATTAAATTCGACAAACATTTAAAAAGCCGCAAACCATAATTTGCTATTCCAAACCCAAAAACCGCATTCTCGAACAGACATCTGTTTTTTGCAGTTAACAAAAAGTCCGCTACCTTTGTATCGGAAATGATACGACAAGCATTTAGTAATGCTTTTTCATAATACAAATCTGGAATAGACATATAATCTAACATTAAGTACTATGTGTAAGAAAGCAAGGGCTGTCCGTGAGGATAGCTCTTGTTTCCATTTATACGGTGTATAATCCGGGAACGTAAGGTCGCGATAAACGGCAGGGACGCGGCGCGCCGCGTTTTTTTTCGCTACAAACATCAATCTTTAATAATACTCCTCAATTTCAAGGCCTTACAAAAAGGCATAAAAAAAATTACCCGTCGTCACGACGAATAATCTTTTCACCTTAAATCTAATACCATGAAAAACTGATGCAAAGGTACAAACTTTTATGTTATACAACATAGTTTTTGGAAAGAAAATTCATATAGTTAACACATTTTAATGTTCACAACCCACTATGTTAAGCCGTATGCCGAGATTTTAACAATTGGCAACTTTTTCACCCAAACACATTATTAGGGGCTATGCAGAACGGAGTGTGTTTGATTTTGCTCATTTTTTTGTAATTTTGCGGAAAATATCCACAAGTACGCACCATTATGAAAAAAGTAGCCCGCCTTTTAGCTGAGAAACTACTAAAAATCAGCGCATTGAAGCTCCAACCTGCAAATCCCTTTGTTTGGGCTTCCGGCTGGAACTCCCCCATCTACACCGACAACCGCCGCACGCTCTCCTACCCCGAGATGCGCTCCTTCATCAAGCTGGAGCTTTCACATCTTATCATGGAGAACTTCCCCGAAGTCGACGCTGTAGCAGGCGTGGCCACCGGCGCCATCGCCCAGGGAGCACTCGTGGCAGACGAGCTGAACCTTCCATATGTATATGTGCGCTCCACTCCCAAGGACCACGGACTTGAAAACCTCATCGAAGGCGACCTCCGTCCCGGCCAGAAAGTGGTAGTGGTAGAAGACCTCGTGTCGACAGGCAAAAGCTCGCTCAAAGCCGTAGAGGCAATCCGCAACGCCGGTTGCGAGGTTGTCGGCATGGTGGCTCTGTTCACATACGGATTCCCCGTGGCCGAGGCAAACTTCGCCGAAGCAAACGTGCGCCTGCTCACACTGAGCGACTACAACGCAATGCTCGAAGTAGCCCTCGAAACAGAATATATCACCGAAGACGACATCGAAACCCTGCACAACTGGCGCACAGACCCCGCCAACTGGGTTCCCGAACGCTAAGCAACTAAAAAAATGGCAAAATACACATCTAAGCCGACGGTGGTGAACCGCCCGGCCGAAGAACTTGCGGCTAAATTCAGCGACTTCCGCACACTTCAGGCCGGACTCGACGAACTGCCCGAAGAACAACGGGCCAAAGTGGGCGACGTATCCTTTACCGAGGACACCATAAAGATCAACACTCCGCAAGTAGGCGAAATAGCGCTTCGTGCCACCGAGCGCACAGCCGGCAGGGTGGTACTCGAAGCCGAGAAATCGCCCGTGCCTATGAAGCTCATTGTATCGTTCAAACCCGTCGACGCCGAAAGCACCGAGGTGGAAGGCGCCATCGACGTGGACATCCCCATGATGCTTCGCCCCATGATAGGCCCGACACTGCAAAAAGCCGCCGACCAGTTCGGCACACTCTTTGCCAACCTCGCCTGATGCACCGACTCCTCGTCCTCCTCGCCTCAGCAGCACTCCTGCTGACCTCCACAGCCTGCCACACACTTGACGATGACAGGATACCGCCGGCAGCCGTAAACATTGCCTTCGCCACAGTGGCCGAATGGAATGTCTACGGCGTAAGCGGCGCCATGGACTACCGCGTGTTCTCACGCGAAGAACGGCTGCCGGCAGGCTACCCGTTCCTCGCCACCACCCATACAGGCTATGGCGGCGTACTGCTCGTTGGCGACGTCCTCGGCAACCCTCGCGCGTTCGACCGCGCCTGCCCCGTGGAATGCCGCTCGAACGTGCGGGTGGAGATCGACTCCAAGACAAACCACGCCGTATGCCCTGTGTGCCACAGCGAATACGACGTTTTCTCGCTCGGCGGTCACCCCGTGGCCGGAGAAGCGGCCCGGAAAGGCTACGGGCTGAGGCCATACAGAGTAGGCCCAGGCCGCTCCGGCACATACATGCTAATAAGCTATTGACAACGTGAAGAAGCACTATATAGCCCTTTGGGCACTGCTCGCGGCCACGTTCGCGTTCTTCGCAGTGGCCTCGGCTTTTGATTCGCCGTCAATCGGCGGCCACAAGTTCAAGTCATCGGGCATCGCCGACGCCTTGTTCGCCGTGCCGGAACCCGAACCGTGCGAAATCCCCGCCATAGGCGACTCGGCCACGGCAACGGCCACACGCCCCGCCTTTCCCGCCCCCCTCGACACCGCCGCACAGACCATACTCTTCATCGGCGACTCCATGCTCGAAGGCCTCGGCCCGCGCCTCGCCGCCTATGCCGAGAAAAACGGGCACACCCTGTATACCGTCATATGGTACAGCTCCACCTCCGAAGTGTGGGGGCAGTCCGACAAGCTCGCCCACTATATGGATATGGTAAAACCGACCTACGTGTTCGTATGCCTCGGCGCAAACGAGCTGTTCGTGTCGGACATAGCCAACAAACGGCGCGGATATGTACGCAAAATCATATCCGATATCGACACCGTGCCATACGTGTGGATCGGGCCGCCTAACTGGAAACCCGACACCGGCATAAACGACCTCGTGGCCGAGAATGCCTCGGAAGGCTCGTTCTTCCTCAGCAACGGCATGCACTTCGACCGCAGCAAGGACGGCGCGCACCCCACCCGCAGCTCTGCCGCCCTCTGGCTCGACAGCGTGGCAAGATGGATGCCGCAGCACTGCGCACACCCTATCCGCATGGAGCGCCCCGACAAAGCATCGGGAAAAGCACGCCGCATTTTCGTACACCAGCCCAACGAACGATGACAGCCATCGCCGATATCTTCCACAACATAGGCCGCATGCTAACATACGACCCGTCCGGGCCTATGCTTTTCTCCTCGGGCACATTCTGGGCATTGTTCCTCGTCTTTATGCCCGTATACGGAATGCTGCGCCGACGGTTCTGGCAGATGGTCGTCTTCGTGGTCGCTTTCAGCTTCTTTTTCTACTATAAGAGCAGCGGCATTTTCGTATGCCTCCTCGGCGCCACCTCGGCGGTCGACTGGCTGCTGTCGAAAGCCATAGCCCGACCCGGAGCATCGAGGCGCGTGCGGCGCCTGTGCGTGGCGGCATCATTGCTTACATCGCTCGGCATACTCGCCTACTTCAAATATGCCAATTTCTTCCTGTGGAACATCAACGCCATGGTCGGCTCAAATTTCCAGCCGCTCGACCTCGTTCTTCCCGTCGGCATATCGTTCTACACCTTCCAGTCGGTAAGCTACATAATCGACGTCTACAAAGGACGCGTGGCGCCCACGGCCACATGGCTCGAATACGCCTTCTTCCTTTCGTTTTTCCCGGCCCTTGTGGCAGGCCCCATAGTACGCGCCGACTACTTCCTGCCCCAGATACGCGAGAACAGGCATGCCACACGCTCTGAAGTGTATACCGGCCTGTGGCTCATCATACTCGGCGTGGTCAAGAAAGCCATAATAGCCGACTATATAGCCCAGTACAACGACCTGATATTCCAGACTCCCGGCGGATACTCAGGCTTTGAAACCCTGATGGGAATCATCGGATACACCATGCAGATTTACTGCGATTTCTCCGGCTACTCCGACATGGCCATCGGCATAGCGCTGATAATGGGCTTCAAACTTGCCAAAAACTTCGACTTCCCCTACAAGGCACAGAATCTCACCGACTTCTGGCGCCGCTGGCACATATCGCTCTCCACATGGCTGCGCGACTACATATACATCCCCTTGGGAGGAAACCGCAAAGGCACAGCCCGCACCTACCTCAACAACTTCGCCACCATGCTCATCGGCGGCCTCTGGCACGGGGCGGCATGGAAGTTCGTGTTCTGGGGCGCAATGCACGGCGCCGGACTTGCCGTCCACAAGGCATCGAAGCCGGTGCTCGGCCGCATCGGCGACTCCTGGCCCGTGCGCGCCGCGTCGTGGCTCGTCACAATGACATTCGTGGCCCTTCTGTGGGTGTTTTTCCGCGCGGACTCGTGGGCCGACTCGTGGACAGTGGTAAGCAGCGTATTCCGCGACTTCTCAGCTGCCTATATCCCGGCCTTCGCTGCGGCGCGCAGCCTGTGGCTCATATTGATGCTTGTAATCGTGGTATCGCACTGCCTGCCCACGCGCTTTTGGGAATCGGCGCAAGCGTGGTTTGTGCGTTCGCCATGGATAGTGAAATTGCTTATCTTCATAGTGGTGGTACAGCTCGTGATAGAGCTGCGCACCGAGTCGGTTTCGCCATTTATATACTTCCAGTTCTGACACTCAGCCCAATACACACAGCGGGGAGGCATGTTTAGATGCCTCCCCGCTGCATTATACAGGTATGTGTCTATTTGTTGATTATCGGGCTGATGGCAGCAGCAATACTCTTAATCAGCGACTCAGGATAGCGGACATCGGCAAACACCTGCGCAAGGGTTTCCTTGCCGTTCTCGGCTATAAACTGCGCGGACGAGGGCAAGGCCTCCTTCGGGCCGTATATACGGTCTATGTCCGCATCGGAATAATCGGAATAGCGCTCACGGTGCATTATGCCTTCGAGAGGCAGGCGGTCGGCTGGGGCAGGCACTTCGCCCTGCGGGTAGCCTACCGAAATCGAATAGAGCGGAAGCACGCCCTCGGGAATGCCGAGAGCTTCCTTGAAGCCGTCCACATTATAGCTCAGCGAACCGAGATAGCAGCAGCCAAGGCCGTTCATCTCGGCGGCCGTCACAAACTGCTGTCCGAATATGGCGGCATCTGTTATAGCCATAAACCACCCGCCGAGATTGTCGAGTCCCGACTTGGCGTCACGAGCCGAGCACCACTTGCCGAAGCGGCGGATATCGGCGCATATAGTAAGCAGGGCCGAGCAGTTGGCTGCGGCAGGCTGCCCCAAGTGCAACTTGGCAAGGCGCGCGACAGCCTCTGGCTCGCGGCTCACCACCACGCTGTACAGCTGCATGTTGCCCAGCGTGGGTGCATGGCTTGCAGCATATATGAGCGACTCCAGCTCGGCATCGGTCAACTCCTTTTCCTTATCATAGGCCCGCACCGTGGCACGGCGCGTAAAAAACTCGGTATTCATAGCTGTTCTATCTGTTTTCGTTCTGTATACGTTTGAGCGTCATCAGCTCGTTCCCCTCGCTGTCGAGGAGCACGGCCACACGGCCGTCCCTGCCGCTCCGTGCCGTCGTAGTGCTCTCGAGAGCCACAAGCATGGCACTTTCCTGAGCTGCATTCGGGCAGGCCACGCGCGTTGTTCCCATATCGCTGAAATCGATTGAGTTGGTCCTCGCAGGGTCGATATAGATCTTTCCGTTGAAGAAATTACAACCCGTGTTGCCGTGAATCTTAAGCTCGGAAATATCAAAGAAAACCGTGCACTCGTCATTTTCCACAGGATTGCCGTCGATAGAGGTCACCTGCCAGTTGCCGTTAAGGAACTCCATGTTGTGGCGGCGCAGGGTGAGCTGTACCTTGCCGCTGCTGTCGCGCAGATACAGGTATGTGTCGTGTCCCAAGCGGTTGCAGTCGGAAGCCAGGGCGGCACCGTCGGCCAGAGCCGCGCTTATCAGAGGGGCGAACTCGACGTCAGGACAATATTTCATAGTAGAGAGCACGTTGGAGAAGGTCATTACGCCGTCGCTGCGCATCACATAATCACCGTTAAGCACATTGCAGCCGTCCGAAGCATAAAAACGCCCTGTCGAAGGCTGGAAATTCACATACGGTATGTCTTCCTCCACCTCTATCTTGTGGTCGCCCACGGCGGCAATATTCCACTGGCCTCCGCCAAGCTCCTCCTCGGAGGGTCGCGTACCCGGAGTAGAGCTGTCGGGAATCACGGCCTTGGTGCCGCCCGTGCCCATCTTCTTAGGCGGCTTCACCTTCTCCGCCACCACGGGCTGCTCCTTTTTGCCTACCATATTGTTGAAGCGGTCGGTCACATTCTGAACAACCGAGCACGACGGCAGCACGAACAAAGACACAGACACCGCTATGGCCGATATCAAACAGTATTTCATATTTTACGTAGTTATTTTGATTTTCAGTTGAAAAACGCAAGCAGCAGGGGCAAAGTTGCCTTTTTCAAACCGTAAAGATACATAAAAAAACATTAATGCGCATATCGCACATTTTTAATGCGTATTTTTACCCCTCTGTCACTCGCCCTTATCCGCATATTTTTTGTAATTTTGCGCTTTAAAAGCAAGATTACACTCAGATGAACCAACAGTCGGATTACAAGGAAATAAAAAGCGCTCTTGTTTCGGTCTTCAACAAGGCCGGCATCGAGCCTATAGTTCGCAAACTGCATAGCAACGGCGTGCGCCTGCTTTCCACGGGCGGCTCGCGTTCCTTTATCGAATCGCTCGGCATACCCTGCGATGCCGTAGAAGACCTTACCGGGTATCCCTCGATTTTGGGCGGACGCGTCAAGACGCTCCACCCCAAGGTGTTCGGCGGAATACTCGCCCGCCGCGACAACGAAGGCGACCGCGCCGAGCTTGAACAATACGCCATTCCGGCCATCGACCTTGTGATTGTCGACCTGTATCCTTTTGAAGCCACCGTGGCATCGGGAGCTTCCAAGCAGGACATCATCGAGAAAATCGACATAGGCGGCATATCGCTCATACGCGCTGCCGCCAAAAACTTCGCCGACACCGTGATAGTGGCCTCCCAGGCTCAGTACGGCCTGCTCGAAGGCATACTCGACACCGAGGGCGCCCGCACAACCATCGCACAGCGCCAGCTCTTCGCCCTCGAGGCATTCGCCGTATCGTCGGGCTATGACTCGGCAATACACAACTGGTTCGCTACCCAGACTCCCCTCGAGGCAGGCAAGGAATCAGCACTACGCGTGGCTGTAGACGGCGCCAAGGCTCTCCGCTACGGCGAGAACCCCCACCAGCAGGCCTGCTTCTACGGAGATTTCGACGCCATGTTCGAGCAGCTCCACGGCAAGGACATATCCTACAACAACCTCCTCGACATCGATGCGGCATGCGGCCTTATCGACGAGTTCGACACCACCACCGTGGCGATCCTCAAGCACAACAACGCCTGCGGGCTGGCATCGCGCCCGATGGTGGCCGACGCATGGGCTGCAGCACTCGCCGGCGACCCCGTGAGCGCTTTCGGCGGCATCATCATAGCCAACGCCAAAATAGAGGCTGAGGCTGCCGCGGAAATAGGAAAAATCTTCTTTGAAGTAATAATAGCTCCCGACTACAGCGACGACGCTCTCGCAATCCTCATGCAGAAAAAGAACCGCATAGTGCTGCGCCGCAAAGAGGTGGCTGCCCCCGGCAAAAAAATGCGCACCATACTCGGTGGCATACTCGTGCAGGACGCCGACAGCAAAGTTGAAACTGCCGAAGACCTCCGTCTTGTGGCCGGCGAGAACCTTTCGGAAGAATGCGCCGCCGACCTCCTGTTTGCAAACAAAATCGTGAAGCACTCCAAGAGCAACGCCATCGTTCTCGCCCGCAACGGACAGCTCATAGCCTCGGGCGTGGGCCAGACATCGCGTGTCGACGCACTGAAGCAAGCCATCGAGAAAGCCGGCACCTTCGGCTTCGACCTCAAAGGCGCCGTAATGGCTTCCGACGCATTCTTCCCCTTCGCCGACTGCGTGGAGATTGCCCACAAGGCAGGAATCGACGCAGTGATTCAGCCCGGCGGCTCTATCCGCGACACCGACTCAGTGGACTACTGCCGCGAACACGGCATGACAATGGTTATGACCGGCTTCCGCCACTTCCGCCACTAAGCCGCGCGGTATACAACACCAAGAAATTTCAACACAGAAACTTAGCAACCCATAATGAGGCTATTCTCTCTTACCAAAGAAATCGCAATCGACCTTGGCACCGCCAACACGATTATAATACATAACGACAAAATCGTTATCAACGAACCCTCTATCGTGGCTTTGGACAACCGCACCGACAAGCTGATAGCTGTCGGCACCGAGGCTCACAAGATGGAAGGCAAAGGCCACCCGGGCATCCGCACGGTGCGCCCCCTGCGCAAAGGCGTAATCGCCGACTTCAACGCCGCCGAGCTTATGATTCGCGGACTGGTGAAGAAGGCAAGCACCAAAAACAACTGGTTCTCGCCCTCGCTGCGCATGGTGGTGGGCATACCCTCCGGCTCAACCGAGGTAGAAGTGCGCGCCGTGCGCGACTCCTCCGAGCATGCCGACGGACGCGACGTGTACATGATTCACGAGCCGATGGCGGCAGCTCTCGGTATCGGCCTTGACGTGGAAGCACCCGAAGGCAACATGATTGTCGACATAGGCGGCGGCACAACCGAGATTGCCGTAATATCGCTCGGCGGCATCGTGAGCAACAAGAGCATACAGATTGCCGGCGACGACCTCACCGACGACATTCTCAACCACATGCGCCGCGCCCACAACATCAAGGTAGGCGTGCGCACAGCCGAGCAAATCAAGATGCACGTGGGTTCGGCCCTTACCGAGCTTGAAAACCCGCCGGAAGACTACGTGGTACACGGCCCCAACCTTATGACGGCCCTGCCCCTCGAAGTGCCCGTGAGCTATCAGGAAATATGCCACTGCATCGAAAAGACAATCTCCAAAATCGAGGCAGCTGTGCTCAGCGCCCTTGAGCAGACCCCGCCCGAACTGTATGCCGACATCGTTCGCAACGGCATATACCTCGCCGGAGGCGGCGCCATGCTCCGCGGCCTCGACAAGCGCCTTATCGACAAGATAGGCATTCAGTTCCACATAGCCGAAGACCCCCTGCTCTGCGTGGCAAAGGGCACAGGCGTGGCTCTGAAGAATATCCACAAATTCTCATTCCTTATCCGATAGGCCCTCTACCGGTCCGACGTAGTGAACGAGCTTTTCGGATTTATCGTCCGCCACAGCAAATGGCTGGTCTTCGCGTTCTTCGTGACGATCAGCTGCACTTTGCTGTTCAACGACGACCCCTACCGCAGGCACGTGTTCATGACATCGGCCGGCCGAATGGCCGCCACGGTCTACAAGGGCGCCAACAATGTGACCAGCTACTTCGACCTACGCGAGATAAACGGCGACCTCAACCGCCGCAACGCCGAGCTGCAGGCCGAGATAGTGCGTATGCAGGAAACTATCGACAGGCTCCGGGAGCAGAATTTCACCGACACCCTCGCCATCGACAGCGGCGTGCGCCACTTCGACTTCATTGTGGCCCACGTGATAAACAACAGCATATCACACCCCTTCAATTACCTCACCATCAACAAGGGCAGCTCCGACGGCATCAAGCCCGAACTGGGGGTAATCGACCGCAACGGCGTAGTAGGCATAGTGAGCACCACCGGCGCCCACAGCGCCAGAGTGATATCGCTGCTCAACCCCCACTTCCGCCTATCGTGCAAAATCAAGAGGAGCGACTACTTCGGCTCCCTCGTATGGGACGGAGCCAACCCCTCCGAGGCACTGCTCGAAGAGCTGCCAAGGCACACCGTGTTCGAGCCGGGCGACACCATCGTGACCAGCGGATACTCCGCCGTGTTCCCCTCCGGTCTGCCCGTGGGGGTCATCATCGGCGCCGACACCGACCGAAACCAGAATTTCTTCACCCTGCGAGTGCGGCTGCTGGCCGACTTCACCACCCTCGGAAACGTGCAGGTGGTAATCAACAACCAGGCTGAGGAGATACGCGCCCTTTCGGCAGGAGAAGAAAACGATTCAAAGAAAAAACCTTTCGGCAATTGAAAATTGGCAAAACTGGCTCTTAAAATATTTTTCGCCTTCATATTGTTGGTACCGGCGCAGGCGGTTATTTTCAACCATCTGGCGCTGTTCAATGTGGCCGTGCCTATAGTTTTCATCTACCTGATAATAATGCTGCCGGTAACCCTCGGCACAAACATATCGACCACCATCGGCTTCCTTGCCGGAATCACCCTCGACATTTTCTGCGACACAGCCGGCGTCAACGCCCTCGCGGCCACGGTGCTGGCATTCGCCCGCAAGCCGGTGTTCCACCTTTACGTATCGATCGACGACGACCTTGCCGGGCGTAGTCCCTCGGCACGCTCCATGGGGCACGCCTCGTTTATGAAATACCTCGTCACGATGGTGCTCGCATACTGCGCCATGGTTTTCACGGTAGAGGCATTCCAGTTCTTCAACTTCAGGCTGCTGGTACTCCGTATTCTGGCTTCGACTGTCTACTCCTTTATCCTCCTCTACGCGCTCGACTGCGCCACGGCACGAAACCGCGACACAGCATAGCGCATACACACATAGCAAATTGAGAAAGAACTACGACTTAGAAAAACGCAAATACGTAATCGGCTGCTTCATAATAATTGTGGCAGCCATTTTCCTCATACGGCTGTTCGACCTACAGCTCAACGACGAGAAGTACAAGCGCTCGGCCGACTCCAACGCGTTCCTCAAAAAAACAGTATATCCCTCGCGAGGCCTTATCTACGACCGTAACGGCGAGCTGGTGGTGTTCAACCAGCCGGCATACGACGTGATGCTCATACCGCGCGACGTGCAGCCTTTCGACACGCTCGACTTCTGCGCCACAATCAACATCACCAAGGAGCAGTTCGACAAGCGCCTCGCCGATATGAAAGACCGCCGTCTTAACCCCGGCTACTCGTCGTACACCCCGCAAAGGCTTCTCACACAGCTCTCGGCGCAGGACTATGGCCGCCTGCAGGAAAAGCTGTACCGATTTCCGGGTTTCTTTATCCAGAAGCGCATTCTGCGCCAGTACAACCACCCCACGGCCGCAAACGTGCTCGGCAACATTCGCGAGGTATCATCGGCAGACATCGAGCGCGACGACTACTACGCCCCCGGCGACTACACCGGCGACCTCGGCATAGAGAAAAGCTACGAAACATACCTGCGCGGAATAAAGGGCGTGGAAATACTCATACGCGATGCACGTGGCCGCATTCAGGGACGATACGAAGACGGCGCGCGCGACATCGAGCCGGTATCGGGCCGCGACTTGCGCCTGAGCCTCGACATCGGCCTGCAGCAGTACGCCGAATCGCTGATGGTCGGCAAGCGAGGCGCCGTGGTGGCCATAGAGCCGTCCACGGGCGAGATTCTCTGCATGGTGTCGATGCCAAACTACGACCCCACACTGCTCGTAGGCCGCCAGCGTGGCGAAAACTACCGCAAGCTTGTCGACGACCAGTCGTGGCCGCTCTTCGACCGCGCCCTGATGGGCGCCTACCCTCCCGGCTCCACATTCAAGCCTACCCAGGGCCTCATTTTCCTTCAGGAAGGCATCATTGACCTGCAGACGGCATACCCCTGCGCCCACGGCTATATCAACGGCGGCCTGCGTGTAGGCTGCCACGCCCACGGCTCGCCCCTGCCGCTGAAACCGGCCCTGCAGACATCGTGCAACGCCTTTTTCTGCTGGGGTTTCAAAGCAATGATTGACCGTCGTAGCAAATACGGCTCTTCGGCAAAGGCTTTCGAGATATGGAAAAACCACCTTGTGTCGATGGGCTACGGCTACAAGCTCGGCGTCGACCTCCCCGGCGAAAGCCGAGGATTCATACCGAACGCCAAGTTCTACGATAAATTCTACTCTGAGGGGCGCTGGAGCGCAAACACCATCATATCAGTGTCTATCGGGCAGGGCGAAATATTGTCGACACCGATTCAGATAGCCAACCTGTCGGCAACCATTGCCAACCGAGGCTGGTTCATAACCCCGCACGTGGTAAAGGAGATACAGGACACCGTGATGCCCGCCGAGATACTCGACCGGCGCTATCCCACAATAGAGGCTCACTACTACGCCGACGTGGCCGAAGGCATGCGCATGGCCGTTACCGGCGGTACCTGCCGCCGCGCAGCCATTCCCGGAATAGAGGTATGCGGCAAGACCGGCACCGCGCAGAACCCCCACGGCAAGGACCACTCCGCGTTTATGGGATTCGCTCCCTATACCGACCCCAAAATCGCCGTCGCCGTCTACGTCGAGAACGGCGGCTGGGGCGCCACATACGGCGTGCCTATCGGAAGCCTCGTGATGGAGAAATACCTCACCGGCAAGATAGCGCCCGAACGGAAATATATGGAAGACCAAATGATTAATTCATCGATAATATATGCCGCTCCCAAGAAGAAATGACCCGGCGTCGATATTCCGGAATCTCGACTGGGTAACGGTGCTGATATACCTGGTGATGGTGCTTGCCGGCATGGTGAGCATATATGCCGCGAGCTACGACTTCGACAATGCGTCGATGTTCTCGGCCGACGAGTTCTCGGGCAAGCAGCTCAGGTGGATAGGCCTCGCACTGTGCGTGGGGGTCGCGCTTCTGCTTATCGATGCCCGCATGTACGAAACATACGCATACCCTGTTTACATCATAATATTGGTGCTGCTGGCCATAACGCCATTTCTGGCGCAGGACACAAAAGGCTCGTACTCTTGGATAAAGCTCGGCCCTATGAGCCTCCAGCCGGCTGAATTTGCCAAATGCGCCACGGCTCTCGCCCTTGCCAAACTGTTCAGCTCGTACCACTTTGTGCTCAACGCCAAACCCTCGAACTACTTCAAGGCTATCGCCATCATATTCGTGCCTATAGTGCTGATACTGCTCCAGAACGAAACAGGCTCCGCACTTACCTTCATGGCACTCTTCTTCGTGCTGTACCGCGAAGGAATGAGCGGGCTGGTGCTGTTTGCGGCGTTTTTCGCCGTGGTGATATTCGTTGTGGGCATCAAATTTGTAGAAACAAGCGTTATGGGCGTGCCCACAGGCGAGTTTGCCGTGATGCTTATGGTGATGCTCGTGATGGTGGCTATGACAGCCGTATACTCCCGCAGGCTCGAAGTGGCCCGCAACCTTGTGCTGTGGTTCGGCGGCACCGGCCTGATAGAATACATACTCGACCTGTGCGGGGTACCACTGCCGGGAATGATAATCACACTCTCCGTAATCGGCATAGCCTGCATCTACATCGTTATCGAGGCCATCAAGCTCAGGCGCCCCAAGCTGTATGTTAGCGTGGCCACGGCCGTGCTGTCTATAGGCTTCCTCTTCTCTGTCAATGCTGCCTTCAACCACCTGCAGTACCACCAACAGATGCGAATCAAGGTGGCACTCGGCATAGTCGAAGACCTGCGCGACGCCGGCTATAACGTAAATCAGAGCAAAATCGCCATCGGCTCGGGCGGCCTCCTCGGCAAAGGATTCCTCAACGGCACCCA
Source organism: uncultured Muribaculaceae bacterium (assembly GCA_910579035.1). Lineage (GTDB taxonomy): Bacteria > Bacteroidota > Bacteroidia > Bacteroidales > Muribaculaceae > CAG-873. Next base: position 39,440 of record CAJTSR010000009.1, read on the forward strand.
GACCAAGCTCAAATACGTGCCCGAACAGCACACCGACTTCATATTCTGCACCATAGGCGAAGAAGAGGGCTTCGTGGGCGCCACGTTCGTTACATTGCTCTTCCTTGCCCTGATACTCCGCGTGATAAAGATAGGCGAGCGCCAGCCCACCACTTTCGGCCGTGTCTACGCCTACTGCGTGGCCTCATACTTTATGTTCCACTTCTGCATAAACATAGGTATGGTGATAGGACTCTGCCCCGTTATCGGCATTCCATTGCCCTTCTTCAGCTACGGCGGTTCGTCGCTGTGGGGCTTCACAATATTGCTCTTCATACTGCTAAAAATCGATGCTGCACGCAAAAACGTCCTCTCCTACTAAGAAGACGCTGCCGTATTGGATTCCGCTGATAGTTCTGACGGCTCTTTTCACGGCAATGTTCGGCATAATGCCGCCGCTGCGCGATGACCAATGGTTTATGTCGTTCGCAACAGCATTTTTAGAGAATCCCTCTATATCCAATTTTATCGACGGATTCAGAGAGCAGGTGGTATTCCGCTATAACTTCGACAACGCCCGTATTCCCAATATATTAGGCACTGTCTGGGTGGTTCTGCCCCGTTGGTTTATGGTCGGAGTACTCGGTGCGTCATTCGCCTTTGCCGTATACTTGGGTGCGCGGCTGTCGCAGACGTGGCGCAGCTCCGCGGTAGGTTTCTCGGTGCTGATATTCGGCATTGTGATTGCCTTGCCGTGGTTCGACGATATGTTCACCGTAATGTTCGCCATGAACTACCTTGTGCCAAGCGCGCTAACAGCGTATGCGGCTCTCGTGTTCCTGCGTCCTGTCCCACCACATACTGCGTGGGCCTTTGCGTTAGCTCTCGTTGTCGGCTTATGGCACGAGGCATTCGCCGCCACTATGCTTGCAGGCGTTGTTTTTACAGCCATCGTCATACCGTCCTACAGGCGACCCGCCACTGCCGCCATGGCTGCGGCACTCATAGCTGCCATCATCTTTCTTGCGTCCGTTCCGGGTACCGGCACAAGGATAGGGTCGTTCCACCCCGAGCGATTCATAAAGCTCCACCTCGGAGTGCTCACAGGACTCCCCTTCTACCTTTTTGCCATATCCGCACTGACCTTGTGGGCAAGGAAAACAACACGCCGACATCTCATAACACCGCAGTTCGTGTTCATATTCGGAGCATGCGGCGGCGCTTGGGCTGTATGGCGCTTCTTCCTTACCGACTACAGGGTTTCGTGGCCAATGATATATGTCAGCTCCATCGGATTAGCCTATATCGTCGGTAAAATATTTGCCACGCGCGCCAAACCCGTCTGGGCAGCATACGCGGTTCTTATAACCGCAAGCTTCGTACAGCCTGTTCTGTCCGTGCCCTGGTTCATAAAGATGCGCCAGGAGGTAATGACTGCCAACGAGGCCGTAATGGCCGCGGGCGAAGACTCAGTAGTGTTCACACCCGTCACCACGCCTTTCACGGCACCGTGGTACACTATGGGGCGCCCGTCGTTCGAGATATACAAGTCGGGCGGATTTCCTTTCTACAACGCCATCCCCGAACAGTTAAAGGATTTCTCGCCGGAAAACGCAGTGCACATAGGCATATCCGAAAACGTTTACTTTCATAAAGGCTGCATAGTGCTTGAGGGCACGCGCACCGACATACACAGCGCCAAATGCACACTCTACTTCGACGGCAAGCCATATGCCACCGAGTGTTTCGGCACTAATTTCACAACTCCCGCCGGCAATTTCACATACATTCTGCCGCTCCACTCATTCCAAAAAGCCAAGCTGCACCACCTAAGCGGCTTCGACCTCAACTAACACAAAAAATACGGCCAAATTGGGTAATGAAAAACAGCCAAATTGGGTAATGAAAAACAGCCAAATTGGGTAATGAAAATCGGCCAAATTTGGTAATTCAAATAAATCAACTTACCTTTGTGCCACAAATTCAAATATTTATGATTAATAAATATCGCCCACGAATTATAGACATAGAACTCTCCAAACGATTAAAAAGTATTGGAGCAATAGTATTGGAGGGTGCTAAATGGTGTGGTAAATCAACAACAGCAGAATATCACAGCAACAGTGCCATCTTTTTGGATGATCCTCGCAAACGCTCTCAATATATGATATTTGCAGAGGATAATCCTGATATAATACTTAATGGAGAAACACCCCGACTGATTGATGAATGGCAACTTGCACCTATAATATGGGATGCCGTACGTTATACTGTGGACCATCGAAATGGTATGGGACAGTTTATACTGACAGGTTCAGCCAAACCCGCAGATAGAGAAAAAATAAGCCATTCTGGAACCGGCCGCTTCGCGTGGTTAAGAATGCGTCCGATGTCATTATTTGAATCCGGCGATTCAACCGGAGATATTAGTTTATCAAAATTATTCGAAAATCCACAAATGCCTATCGGCTGTGAGGCTAAGTATGATTTACAGAAAATAGCATTTTTAATTTGTCGCGGAGGTTGGCCAATAGTTTCAGAGTTACCTGAAGATGTCGCATTGAACCCTGCTAAAGATTATTATGATGCTGTAGTGAATGTGGATATTCGCCAAGTAGATGGGGTCGACCGAAGTGTTGAAAGGGCAAAACGGCTGATGCGTTCATATGCACGATTTCAAGGGACACAGACATCTATTAGACAAATTGTCGAAGATATGAACGGAGGCGATCCAAATATTGTTGAAGATAAAACCGTTAGAAACTACCTTGACGCATTACGTTCAATGTTTGTGGTAGAGGATATGCCAGCGTGGAATCCAAATCTGAAATCTAAAACAGCCATACGCACTGCCGATACCAGATATTTTGTAGACCCATCAATAGCAACCGCAGCAATGGGTATAGGTCCCGGAGATTTAATGAATGATCTCAAAGCTTTTGGGCTATTGTTCGAGTCCTTATGTGTCCGTGATTTAAGAGTTTATGTTCAATCATTATCTGGAGATGTATACCACTACAGGGACAAGAACGGACTGGAATGTGATGCTGTTGTTCATTTACCAAATGGCGATTATGGATTGATCGAAATAAAATTAGGTGGAGAGAAACTTATCGAAGAAGGCGCAAATAGTTTGTTGCAACTTGCTTCTAAGATTGATGTTAACCGTATGAAACAGCCTTCTTTTCTTATGGTACTTACGGCTACGGGCGCTTTTGCTTACAGAAGAAAAGACAACGTTTTAGTCGTACCAATTTCCACTCTTGGAGCATAGCAATAGCAACTAAGCTTAAGGCATATAGACACAGCCGGAGGCTACCATTTCATCTACAAAATGGCAGCCTCCGGCTTTTAGTTTATAACCAATCTACTGGCGGAGGGAAACCTCGGCGCGGCGGTCTTGGGCGTCGTTGGCGAAGCGGTCGGTAGCGCCCATACCCTTCACTCTGATCTTTGAGGAAGGCACACCGTGCTCAACAAGGTAATCGGCCACGGCCTTTGCCCGGCGCTCGCTCAGACGTTGGTTGTAAGCCGGGCGTCCGTGTTCGTCGGTATATGCTTTCACGTCGAGCGTCACTCCGCTACGGGTAGCCTGCTCGGCAATCTGGGTGAGCGATGCCGTTTCAGGCACATCGCTCGAATCATATTGGAAGAGGTATACCACAGTGACCGGAGCAGCAGCCGAAGCCGCTGTTGATGCGTCCGAAGCCGACGCGTTGGTAAGGCCGGCTTGCGACTCCACATTGCCCGCACCGGCATTTGTTTGCCCGTAAGCAGTCGTTTCCCCGCCGTATGAAGCCATAGCCATACCGTCATTGACAATCTCCGGCTCAGCCGTATAGCCTGTAACCTCGAATGGCGAGCTGAACGGGTCGGGGACGGTACCGTCGGCATCAGCTTGGTAATAAGCCGTGGGGGTATTGAAGTATTCGTAAGTGGCAGCCTTGGCCATATGTCCGCCGGGATTTTCCGGAGCAGATGGCACACCGCCGCTATACCACACGTAGCCTCCAACACCGACCGCAAGACCGAGCAGCACTGCCGCTCCGTACTTAACAAAGCCCGGAGTTTCGTCCACATCTGCCGTCACTGCCGGAACAACCACATCGGCATCGGCATCGTGGGCCGGTAAACGGCCCGGCTCAGGGTGAGCCTCTATACGACCCGGCTGGGGGTGCGCCCCAAGACTACGCGAGCCGTCATCGGCCACACGTCGGGAATCATTATTTTTCTGTGCCATAATTCTTGAATTTTGATTAAGTTGTAAACGTTTGTCGCATTCTTACGAATGATATTGATAAAACGTCGGCCACACTCCGCAGGTTCAGCAAACCCGAACTTACTATCACTGTTCCGCGTTATTATTAGAAACAGATTTTAACAAGCACAATGAAAAATATAGGTATATTCTACGGCTCTGCCACAGGCACCACGGCCGAAGTGGCAAAAAAGATAGGCGAACTCCTCGGAGTGTCGCCCGACGACATACACAACGTGGCCGATACCGCCCCGTCGGTTCTCGGACAATACGGCACTCTTGTTCTGGGTTCCTCAACCTGGGGCAACGGCGAACTCGAAGACGACTGGTTCGACTTTATCGACGGCGCACAGGCTCTTGACCTGAAAGGACACAAGATAGCACTCTTCGGCTGCGGCGACGAAACGATGTCCGACACCTTCTGCAACGCCGTGGGCATACTCTACGACAAGCTGAAAGACACCGGCGCCACCTTCATCGGCGAATATCCTGCCGACGGCTACACCTTCGACCATTCAGAAGCCTCTGACGGCTCCACCATGCGCGGCCTCGTGCTCGACGAGGTAAACCATCCGGAATTTACGCCGGCACGCCTCACCGCATGGACAGCCCTCATCAGGCAACAGCTATAACGCTCAGATCTTCGACGCCCTCAACGATTCGGCATATGCCGCTATAGCGTGCAGACGCCCGGGTATGGCTATGCCCTGCGGACAGTGCGACAGGCAGGCGCCGCAGCCCACGCAGCGGTCGGCCTGCCGCAGCCGCGGCACGGCACGGTCGTAACCGAACAGGAATGCGCGCCTCGACCTCGCAAAGTCCGGGTCGGCACCGTCGCGCACCACAGTCCCTTCGTTGATGCAGCGGTTGTAGTGGGCGAATATTCCGGGGATATTCACACCGTAAGGGCACGGCATGCAGTATTTGCAGTCGGTGCAAGGCACGGTGTCGTTCTGCAATATCTCCAGAGCCATACGCTGCAGGAAAGCGTCCTCCTCGGCATCGAGCGGCTCGAGAGCCGAATATGTGGCAATATTCTCCTTGAGATGCTCCATATACGTCATTCCCGACAAAACCGTGAGCACCCCCTCGGGCGTGCCTGCAAAGCGGAAAGCCCACGATGCCAGCGAATCGTCCGGGCGCCGCTCTTTCATTTTGGCGGCAACAGGCCCCGGCACCGAAGCGAGGCGCCCACCAAGCAAAGGCTCCATAATCACGACGGGAATGCCGCGTTTCGACAGCTCTCCGTATAGATACTCCGCATCAGTGTTCCGTTCGTTTATCTCCTTGGCATGGCGCCAGTCGATATAGTTCATCTGTATCTGAGCGAAGTCCCAACGGATCTCGCCACGGTCCATCATGGCAAGCAGGTGGTCGAACACGGCAACATCGCCATGGTAAGAGAATCCGAGATTGCGGATTATCCCCTGACGGCGCTTCTCGCATAGATAATCAAGCACGCCGTTATCCACATACCGCCCGTTAAAGGCCTCCATGCCGCCCATGCCTATGCCGTGGAGCAACAGATAGTCCACATAGTCGGTACGGAGCATACGGAGAGAGTTCTCGAACATGCCGATAGATGCCTCGCGACTCCATGTGGACGGCGCGAAGTTCGACAGCTTGGTAGCTATATAGTACTTGTCGCGCGGGTGACGGCTCAGCGCTACGCCCATAGCCTCTTCCGAATGCCCCTTGCAGTAGGCAGGCGACGTGTCGAAATAGTTCACACCATGGGCAATGGCATAATCTACCGATTCGTTGACCGCGTTCTGGTCGATTTCATCGTCGGCCTCGTTGCCGCTTACAAGAGCCTTTGTCGGCAGGCGCATACAGCCGTATCCGAGTATCGACACACTGTCGCCGGTGGCGCCGTTCAGCCTCTTGGTCATAGCGCCCTGTCCACGACCCGATTTGGCACCGTCGGACGATGCCACGCCGGCTCCACAGGCTCCGAGCACGCCGGCTGCACCGAGTATGCCCAGATTACGCAGGAATCCACGCCTGCCGGTATCGAACTTCTTCATGATTTGAGATGCACTTTATATCCTTCAACATATATGGCGGCCTTGTCCGACGATATGTGGCCGGCAGTGCCCACCGGGCAATGGTATTCGCACGAGCCGCAGCCTATGCACACGCTCTCGTCGACGCTCGGCCGCATATTGCCGTTCGTGCCTTTCACCATCTGTATGGCTCCGGCCGGACAATGCCGCGCGCAGTTGCCGCAATGCTGTCCGTAAGCAGCCGAAATGCACGTCGACGTGTCGACCACGGCGCGCCCTATGCGTATTGCCGTCTTCTCCGCCGCATCGACAGGCTTGATAGCGCCTGCCGGACATACGTGGGAACACTCCGTGCAGTCCGGCCTGCAAAATCCGCCGGTAAACACCAGCTCGGGCTGCATAAAGCGCGATGCCGACAGCGACGGGCGCAGCACACCCTCGGGGCATGCGCTGACGCATAGCTGGCACGCTGTGCAACGGCTGCTCAGATGCCCTATACCGATGGCGCCTGCCGGAACAGCCGGCGCCGCGTCCGGGTGGCGCTGCTTGTCTTTAAGCGGGGCAAGACCGCCGTCGGTAGCCTTGTCGGCAGCACGCGCTGCAATAGCGCCTCCGGCCACGGCGAGTCCCACCATAAAGCTGCGCCTGGTAGCGTCCGGCGCAGCCTTTGCCGTGCCGCCGCGCCGCCGTGCATACGATATGGCGCCCCGGGTGCAATTGCCGATACAGTCCATGCACACCACGCAGCGCGAGTAGTCAATCGAGTGGTTATTAGTATCTATGCAGGAAGCCTTGCACTTGCGCCCACACGTGCCGCAACGGTTGCATTTATACGTGTCTATCGCAGGCTTCAACAAGGAGAAACGGCTCAGCAGGCCAAGCATCGTTCCTGCGGGACACACCTTGTTGCAATAGTCGCGCCCGCCGCGCCATGCCATAGCCGTGACCACGACGAAGGTAAGCACAGCCACAGCCAGCATAGCCACATTCAAGGGCTGCGCGGCAGGATAGGAGTCAAGCACATACACGCCGCTCTCCGCCGCCATGTCGGCCACAGGAACCACGGCCGTGCGCCATAGCGGCAATGCAAAGCGCGAGGCCATGCGCCCGTAAGCGCTGTAGGGGTCGAGCAAGCCTGCGAACGAGCTTGCAATCACCCCGGCAAGCCCTAATGCAACGAGCACAAGGAACATCGCAAAGAAGCCATATCTGAGCTTTTTTGCCTCAGGAGAATGCCTGAAAAAGCCCGCGCGGCGTTTCCTCTTAGGCGACAGCCATATCCGCAGTCGCATAACTATGTCCTGATAGATGCCCAAAGGGCATATCACCGAGCAGTACACACGCCCGAACACAAGCGTGAGGACGGCGAGCAGGCACAGCGCACCAAGATTGAGAGCGAGCAGAGCCGGAACAAGCTGTATTTTCGGTAAAAACGACAGCCACCGCGCCGCAATGCCCGTGAAATCGACAAAAAGCAGCGTAATGGCCAGAATGGCAACAGTTGCCAAGAGCATTCTGACAATCCTCAACATATGCTTAGATGGTGTTTAAAGCAAAAAGACAAGCACCAAAAGAAGAATGGCAAAAAATTTAGTGATAATATCCCACATAGAGAGTTTGTGATGGTTTGCAGCCACAAATATAGCAAATATATGCCGAATATCCTGTTTTATTTCAGCTTAGAGTCATATACAGTGCCGTCATAGCCTATGCCTTGTGCACTCACTTTCATTTTACGGCATGTGGAATTATTATAAAATTCGATCGAAACCTTTCCGTGCTCGTCGGTAAGCACATAAGGATTCCAATAGAGAGTGCGCCTGTAATCTTCTTCCTCAGGCATTTTGGAATAGTCCGGATGATAAAATTCAGCCGGAACGGAATATCCTTCAATCATAGTCCGGCGCGTACCTTTGCCGGGAGGAGCGGGCTTCGCAGGATCTGTTTCGATAAACACCACGCAGCCATACCTTTTATCCACCTGCAGCGGAGAAAGCCTCACATCGGCATACTTACACTTTGCCTGCAATTCTTCGTTGATATATATCGACTTGATAGATTCAAGGTACAAACTACGGTAATTCACAGAATCTTCAAGATTTGAAGGTTTATAATCTATCACAAACAGCGGCTTGCCCCCTTTGTACAGTATCTCCTCTTCTCCCGACGCAGAAAATCGCTTGAAGAAATGCGGATTGATTTTCAACAGCATGCCGAACAAATCCTGCCCTATGTAGTCGCCTTCGTCCGATATTTTGTCGAGTTCGGATTTTGCATCATAGTACGCCACGGATTTGGCTCGATTTTTGAAAACATCGGCCTCCCGAGAGTGACGTTTCGATTTTACTTCCACTTCTTTAAGCATGATTGCCTTGCTTCCGATTACCTCGTGAGCTGTAATGGTATCCTCTGATTCTCCGTACTCCTCCAATCTGTCGTCCAACGACCCGGCAGACCCGGACGTGCCTGCAAGCGCTATGTCAAAGCGCTGCTCCGTATACTCTATTGCCTTTGGTTTGGGCGAGAACAGACGGTCTAAAATAATTCGGTGGTCTTTTTTCTTACCTTTCTCAGATACAGACATCACAAGATGCCACCTTCCGTCTACATCGCATCTGAACGAGAATCGGCCGCAGCTGTCGGTCATAAAGCTATCCATAAAAGACCTCCTCAACGAGTCCGACGGCTCGTTTTCCGTCATCATTGCAGACACCGTGACATCCGGCTTCGGCACACTTTTCACAAAAGAAACCACGCGGCCCGACAGCTCTATTCCCTGCTCGGGCAGATACCTGATGTCCACCGGCTCTATGCCAGCCATCTGCCTCCACGGATAGCGCCTCCAGCCCTGAACCATCATAAGCAGGTCAAGCCTGTCCGCGCTGTCCTCTTCCCCAAGAAAATATTGCGACGGATTACTTACATAGCCCTTGATTTCTGACATAAGAAGCAGGTCGGACAGCATATTCGATTTATAATCCACCGCATTGTCACCGTCCGATACCGAAACCGAGATGGGGAAAGACCGCGCGGCACTGTCCGCCTTGGTAGCGGTAAGCGTCATCCGCACTTTCTCTCCCGCCAAGTACTCAGCCTTGTCCTGAACCACCTCTATCCGGCCATAATCCTTGTTGTCAACAAAGAACATACGGTCTGCGACAACATCTCCATTCATATCGAACACCGTAGCCAACGACACGCCCGAAGGTGCCTTCTGCCTGCACTCCCTAAGTTCAAGCACAGAATCAAGCAGAACACCGCCATAGGAATAGACCACGCCTCTACAGCTTAAAGCAACTCCCAACAAAACCTGAGGCGACGCCGGATTCTTCATAAGTCTTATGGTCACCAAATCATCGGAAGAAGTATTGTCAACAGAGAGCGCCACTCCGCTTTTTCGTATTTCCGGCATATCAAAATCATATTCCCTGCCATCATATCCAAGTATCACCTTATATCGGGCATCTTCACCGACAGTGATGCCGAACACGCCTTTGCCTTCATGCAGGGTGCTGAATTTTGCAACTACGCTGTCCGACTCATCGACAACGCGACCGTCGCATTCCACCGCAAATCCTTTGTTGTCACAAACCTCAAACGCCACCCGCACAGGCAAGCCGGCAACTATATTGCCACCCTCGGGATAGAACCGGGCATTCAGCTTTTTGCCCTTGCGCGGGCTCGGACGCTCACTGCCATACCGCACAGAGCCATACTGCGCCCTCATCATGCGCCGTTCGGCATACGCCCCTTTCTTCGCGGGTGCGTCGAACACCGGGAACACACGCGAAAACACCGCGGACTCGCCGAAGTTCAGCATATACTTTGTATATGCCCTTATCTCATAATAGCCTGAGTAAAACGGCAAATGCCCCAAGGAGAAATCACCATGGCACTGACCGTCCTCGACCTTTAGCACACGCCTCTGTATGACTTTTCCTCCGGGATTCAAAAGCTCCACGTACAATGTGCGGCTCAACCGGCTTGCCGTGTTTGTGGCCGCATCCACCAAATAGCATTTAAACCAGATGTTGTCACCTTGGTAATAGCTCGTATTGTCAAAGTGCAGGTATACTTTTTCCTGAGGAATATTTTCAGAATAATTAATAGCCGCCTGAATGTATTGCCCAAGCACACGGCCCGCGCTATCGGCGGACACCGCCTTTACCATGAACGGACACATGCAAAGGGCAAGTATCGTATAAAGCCTTTGTTTCATAGTTTGTTAGTGTGCAGCAAAAATAGCCAAATTATTCGTACAACAGCACGGCACACACAAAAAAACGCGGCATATGCCGCGTTTTTTTATAACTTGGACAAACGACCGAGAGCCTCGAACAGTCGGCTGCGCGGGCAGGCGAGATTGATTCTTATAAAATTCTCGCCACCCGGGCCGTATATCGTGCCGGGACTTACCATCACCTTGCAGTCGCGCTCAAGCTTTTCGGCAAATTCGGCGCCGTTCATACCCGAAGCCGATATGTCGACCCACAGCAGATAAGTGCCCTCGAGAGGCGTAACGCGGTAATCAGGCATAAACTCCTCGAAAAAGCTTGCCGCGAGCCTGTAGTTCACCCACAGATATTCGCGGAGGCTGTCGAGCCACTGCGCCCCGTGGCGGTATGCGGCAATCGTTGCCTCGATTCCGAAGGGATTCACATCGCACACCTCGTTGATGTTTATGGCGCGGTCTATGCGGGCGCGCACATCATCGTCGGCAGCGACAATGTTGGCGATCTGCAAGCCCGCTATGTTGAATGCCTTGCTTGGCGACACGCACACTGCCGCACCACGGAGAAAATCTTCGCCGAGGCTGCCGTAAGGGGTGTAATCGCGGATGCCGTAAGTGAGTTCGCAGTGAATCTCGTCGGCCACCACGAACACTCCGTGGCCGAGGCATATGCGCCCCACGCGCTCGAGTTCGTCGCGGGTCCACACACGTCCTGACGGATTGTGCGGGTTGCACAACAGCAACACCTTGGCACGCGGGTCGGAAGCACGCTCTTCGAGGTCGTCGAAGTCGATGCTGTAGCTGCCGTCGTCATCGCGCAGAAGCATATTGGCCGACAGTTCGCAGCCGTTGTTGCGAATCGATGAGTAAAAGCAGTTGTAGGCCGGAGTCTGCACTATCACCTTGTCGCCCGGCTGCGTCATAGCCTTGATTATGGCTGACACGGCAGGCACAACGCCGCTTGTGTATATGACCCACGGAGCCTCGAAGCGCCAGCCGTGCCGGGCCTCGAACCATTCGATGCATGCCTCGTAATAAGCCTGCGGCACCTTGGTATAGCCGAACACGCCGTGAGCCACCCTGCGCTCAAGGGCCTCTATTATTGCCGGGGCTGTGCGGAAATCCATATCGGCCACCCACATGGGAATTATGTCGGGATCCGAAGGCGTGTCCCACTTGTAGGAGTTGGAGCCACGCCGCTGCGGGGCTTCGTCGAACATGCTCATAGCTTAGTTATCTTGCAGTCTGCCGGAGGCAGTATGTTGTCATCAAGTATAATCTCGCCATATCCCTCGGCAGCAATCGAGCCTGAGCGGGGATTCTTCACCGAGGTAATGACGCTCCGCACAGTTGCCGTAAGCTCGCTGTCCTCAAAGGCGAGGTCGCAGTCGGGAGCCATAGTGCAATCCTCCATCACCAACCCGCGGGCATAGCACAGCGGCTGCGTACCCGAAATGCGGCAGCGAACAAGCCTAAGTCCGCGCGAGTGCCAGCCGAGGTATTCACCGTTAAGCTCGGAGTCGTAGACAGTCACATTCTCCGTGTTCCAAAAAGCGTCTTTGGAGTCGATGCGCGCGTTGCGTATCTCCACATTGCGGCAGTACTGGAAGGAATAATTGCCCTGCTGGCGGTAGCGGTCGATGCGTATGTTCTCGCTGTGCATGAACAGATAGTCGGCATGCGAAAGCTCGACATCTTCCAAAACCACATTGCGGCAATGCCACAAGGTTTCCTGCGCATCGGGAATGCGCACACGGCGCAGCTCTATGCCGTCCATCTCGCGAAACATCTTAGGAGCCTCCACCAGAGTGTCGGCCATTTGCAGCCCGCGCGAGTACCACAGCGCCGCACGGGCGCCGTCGGTAAAACGACAGCGCTCTATCCTGAAGCCGTCGACATACCAGAAAGGATACTTGCCTTCAAAGACACAATCGACCGCCTCGATATCGGCTGCAGCCTTGAGAGCCGACTCGCCGGCGTGCACAGTCACATTGTCGAGCCTAAGCCCGCGGGCGGCGAAAAGCGGACGCTCGCCGCCGAATTCTTTATCTTTAATAATTTCCATTGCACTATGTATGTTGAAAGAAGCGGAACCCCGAGTGGATTCCGCTTCAAATTTACCTAAAAAATACGATGTTGCAAAGCTGCCTCTACCTGTTCGGAATTTTTGGTAGGCATATCCTTTTTATTGGTTAGCGCAGCTTGATTTTCTGTCCTATCTGGAGCTTGGAAGTAGTCTTAAGACCGTTCAGACGGCACAGGCGCGCCACCGTGGTGCCGTTGCGCGACGCAATCTTGCTCAGGGAGTCGCCCTTGCGCACACGGTATGTTGACGAGCCGGAACCTGCCGCCGACTTGCCGCGCACATAAGGCTTGGGCGGGTTGGCTTTCAAGTACTGCTTGGCATACTCGCTGTTTGCGGCGGGCGAGAAATTACGCGCGTTCTGATAGGTATCCTTCGAGAAGGTGTATGTATCTGTGTGCGTGGTCTGGTTTGCGAAGTCGAATATGGCGCACGGGTTGATGGCATAGCCCATGTAGCGGGTTTCAAAGTGCAGGTGCGGGCCTGTGGAACGTCCTGTGTTGCCTCCGAGTCCTATGGGGTCGCCGGCCTTCACATACTGGTCCGGCTCCACGAGGAATCCCGAGAGGTGGCCGTAGACTGTTTCGAGGTCGTTGGTATGGCGCACCACCAGATAATTACCGTATCCACGGCGCTCATAGTTCTTTATGCGCACACGGCCGTCGAATGCCGCGCGGATAGTGTCGCCCATATTGATTTTAAGGTCGACACCCTTGTGCATGCGGCGGAAACGGCGGCGATAGCCGTAAGGCGAGGTTATATAGCCCGGATGAGGCATCGAGAAACGGCTTACGTCGATAGTCACATTGCCGGGAATGGTCACATTGCCATAGCAGTTAACGCGCTGGCTGTCCCACCCTTCGGTATAGATGTCAAATTCGGGCTCTTCCTCTTCTTCAAAGAGCTGTTCGAGGTATTTGCTTGTATTTTCTACAGATATGCCGGCATTTCCCTGATTGGCGAGCAGATTGTCGTGGCTCATTGCATGGCTTGCCGGAAGACGGTATTCGAGATTATCCTGCGCCGATACGCCTGTGCCGATACACAGGGCCGCGCCGCAGAGTAGTATTTTTGCTAAGCGAGAGAGCATCTATGTGGTTTTTGTTCGGTTGTTCGTTGATTGGTTGCGATTGGTAAAATCCGGAATCAAAGTTCGTCGGGCGCGTATAGCGAGCCCATTGTCGGGAGAGTGTAATCAAATATTTCCTCAGGCCGGAAGAAACGGTTGATTTCGATAATGGCATTTTCGGGGCTGTCGGAAGCGTGCACGATGTTTTCCTGCCCGCTCATTCCGAAATCACCTCGGATTGTGCCGGGCTCGGCTTTGCGGCAGTTGGTGGCGCCCACCATGGCGCGGACAACGCTCACAGCATCTTTGCCCTTGAGCACCATCACGACCACCGGCGTGGCCATCATGGAATCGAGTATGAGAGGAAAGAACGGACGCTCGACAAGGTGCGCGTAGTGTTCGCGAAGCAGCGGCTCTGTAAGCTGCATCATCTTCACACCTGCTATCTGCAGTCCTTTGCGCTCAAACCGGTGGATTACGTCGCCGGCAAGACCGCGTGTTATGGCAGAGGGTTTAAGAATTATAAATGTTTGCTCCATCAGGGCATTAAGGTTCTTTAAATATTAGGCGTATATTTGCTCAAAGATAGCGAAAATAGCCCGCAATCGAAAACCACCCAGCGTTAAAAAGTCACAACCTCACCTGACAGCTTAATCACCTAACCACCTAACTACCTAACCACCAAGCACTTCTCCGAAAACATGTTTTACAACATATTTTCAAGAAAAAGCGCCTCCCGGAATGTTACCGGAAGGCGCCATCGTTAATTTTTGCAAATCACGCACTTAGAGGGTGTTTCATAATACCCTCTTAGAACAGGGGCGAAGGATATTCGCCGTCGGCGTGCAGCTGGGCGAACTTGGCCACTACCGAGGGGCGGTCGGCGCTGTAAGTAACGCCGAACCAGCGCGAGTCGGTATCAAGCACCTTCACCGTTGCCTCGCCGCTGTTGATAAGGGTGTCGATACACAGCGGAATGAAAAACTCGGCCTTGGGGGTGTTGATGTCGCGGTCGAGGAACTTGCGGAACTCGCGGTCGCTGTACTCGAAGTAATCGGGAGTGAATCCCCAAAGATTCATCGACACGGGAGTGGTCGGTTCGAGAGTCTGAACCTGTCCGTTTTCATCGGTGAACACTATCTTGTGGTCTTCGTCGTAGCTTATGGCAGTGCGTTCAACCACCGAGGTAAGCAGGCCCTCCTTGGTTTCGCACACACCGCGGGCCACGGAGCCGTTTTCGGTCATAGTGTTGCCCACACGGAAGCCAACCATGCAGTAGTCGCCTTTGCCGTCGCGAGGGCGGCTCAGCTCCTTGGCAATCACCTCGAAGGCGTCACGGCCATAGAAGTCGTCGGCATTGATAACGGCAAACGGCTCCTTGATGGCGTCGCGGCCCATCAGCACGGCATGGTTGGTGCCCCAGGGCTTTGTGCGGTCGGCAGGACAGGTATATCCTTCAGGAAGCTTGTCGATGCTCTGGAATACCACTTCCACAGGCACCACGCCTTCATATTTCGACAATATTTTTTCGCGGAAATCGGCTTCAAAATCCTTGCGGATCACAAACACCACCTTGCCGAATCCGGCACGGATAGCGTCGTATACCGAGTAGTCCATAATGGTTTCACCGTTGGGGCCGAGGCCGTCGAGCTGCTTCAGACCGCCGTAACGGCTGCCCATACCTGCGGCAAGAACAAATAATGTAGGTTTCATTCGTTTATAGTATGGTTTGAGGGATTATTTCACACTGAATTTAAACACGATATGACGCACATAGCGTTCACCCGGGGCGAGGAGCGTGGAGGGGAACGACGGCGTGTTGGGCGAGTTGGGGAAGCCCTGGCATTCTATGGCTACGCCGTCATAGTCGTCATAGCTTCGTCCTGCCTTGTTGACGGGGCTTCCTGCCAGCCAGTTGCCTGTATACACCTGCACGCCGGGCTGGTCGGTCGATATTTCGAGAACGCGTCCCGAGCGCTTGTCGCACAGCACTGCGGCGAGCGCCATCTCACCGGGGCGGTATCCGTCGATTACCCAGCAGTGGTCATAGCCCTTGCCTATGCGCAGAGCCTCGAAATCGGCCTTGATGTCGCGTCCTATCTCCTTCTCCACGGTGAAATCCATCGGCGTTCCCGCTACGAGGGCAAGCTCGCCGGTGGGAATCTGCACCTCGTCGGTAGGAAGGTAGCGGGAGGCATTGAGCCGCATGGTGTTCCCGAGAACACTGCCCGAATTATGACCAGCGAGGTTCCAGTAGGTGTGGTTGGTGAGGTTCACCACCGTCTTTTTATCGGTCGTGGCAGACAGTTCGAGCTTAAGCTCGTTGTCCTCGGTCCACTCATAGGCAGCGCGTGCCGTGAGCTCGCCGGGGAAACCGGCCTCGCCGTCGGCCGACACATATTCAAACACCGCCTTGCTGCCCTCGGCCTCCACAAGCCGCCATATACGGTTTGCGAAGCCCTCGGGGCCGCCGTGGTTGCAGTTCGGGCCGTTGTTTATCGGCAGATGGTATTCGAGTCCGTCTATCTCGAAAATGCCGCGCGCTATGCGGTTGGCGAAGCGTCCGGGCACCTTGCCCGAGCACGGGCCGTCGCCGATATAGTCGGCCGGATCCGCATAGCCGAGCGCCACATCGTCGAGGTGTCCCTCGCTGTCGGGCACGTTCACGGCCACAACACCGGCGCCCACAGTGGTGAGAACCACCGACGCGCCCGAGGCATTGCTTATCGTTATCAGCTCTATATCACCCGCAGGCGATTTTGTGCTGTCTTTGCTTATCATTGTCGTTCGTTTTTTCCAAATATATCAAGAAATATTGCGGACGCGCTTCTCCCATTCCCACGACGAGCGCAGGGTATCGTCGAGGTCGCGCTCGGCCTTCCAGCCCAGCACCTCGTTGGCAAGCGTGGTATCGGCCCATACGGCAGGCACGTCGCCGGCGCGGCGTTCCACCATCTTGTAGTTGAGCTTGAGGCCGTTGGCTTTCTCGAAGCGCGTAATCAGGTCGAGCACCGACACAGGATTGCCCGTGCCAACGTTGAATATCTCGTAGCGCTGCTCCATCTTGCCGGAAGTCATTCGCGCAACGGCTGCCACATGTGCCTTCGCAAGGTCGTTGACATCGATATAGTCGCGCAGGCAGGTGCCGTCGGGAGTGTCGTAGTCGCTGCCGAACACCGACAGGCATTCGCGTATGCCGGCGGCGGTCTGCGTGATGAAAGGAACCAGATTGTTGGGCACTCCGCGCGGAAGTTCGCCGATAAGGGCCGACTGGTGCGCGCCTATCGGGTTGAAGTAGCGCAAGGCGATGCCACGCATGCCCTCGTACGCACGGCAGCAGTCGTGGAGTATGTCTTCGGCAATCTGCTTGGTGTTGCCGTAGGGCGAGGTAGCCGGCTGGCGGGGAGTCTGCTCGGTGACAGGGAGCTGCTCGGCATCGCCGTACACCGTGGCCGACGAGGAAAACAGCACGTTCGGACGACCGTATTCCTTCATCATCTCCAGAATGTTCATATACGATACCAGATTGTTCTGATAGTATTTCAACGGCTCGCTCATAGACTCGCCAACAGCCTTATAGGCGGCGAAGTGTATGACGGTGTTGAACTGATGGCGCTCGAAAACACCACGGAGGGCTTCCTTGTCGCAGGTGTCAACTTCTTCCAAACAAACCTTGCGACCCACAATTTTCTCCACTCCTTCGACAGCCGCAGGCTCCGAATTGGAGAAATTGTCGATAATCACTACATCATATCCGGCCTCGATAAGCGCTACCGCCGTGTGGGTGCCGATATATCCGGCTCCGCCGGACACCAATACAGTTTCTTTCATCATTATTTCAAGAGGGTGTTTAATAATATCTGTTAAAGCACAGGTTGGTGTATTTTTGTTTAAACTGTTCATTATGAAGAGGGAGCATAGCGGTTGCTATGTGACCGATGAGTAATGGGCAGTTTAACAAAAAGACGCCAAGACAGCACTATTGTTAAATTTGCCCTTGACCGAATCATCAAATAATATCTGCCAAGGCGGCATCAAAGGCTTCGCCTCCAAAAATTTTGAGTGTCTTTATCCCTTCGCTTCAGTCACATAGCAACCGCTATGCTCCTTCAGCTCAGGCATAAATCCATCTCAAACTTTCTGGCCTGTGCTTAAACAGATATTATCAAACACCCTCTTCATATATACTCAATCTCGAATATTGAGCAGAGCCCGGAAGATGGCTCCCGGACTCTGCTTGTTTTTAACGGTCGGCTTCGGCAACCTTGCGGGCGCCGTCGCTTATAATCACCTCGTAAATCTTCGGTTCGTGGCCGTACTTCTCGTTGAAGCGTGCCTTGGCTGTGGCTATGAAGTCGGCCATAAGCTCGTCCTTCACCAAGTTGATGGTGCAGCCGCCGAAGCCGCCGCCCATTATGCGCGAACCGGTAACACCGCATTCGCGGGCTATGTCGTTGAGGAAGTCAAGCTCCTCGCAGCTCACCTCGTAGTCTTTCGACAGACCGTCGTGGGTGGCATACATGCACTTGCCCACTGTTTCATAATCGCCGGCCACGAGAGCGTCGCAAACGGCAAGCACGCGGTCTTTTTCCTCTATCACGAACTTGGCGCGGAAGAAATCCTCGGCAGTGATGTCGCTCTTCACCGATTCGAGCATCTCCATAGTGGCGTCACGCAGAGTTTCGATACCGAGGCGCTTTGCCACGCGTTCGCACGAGGCGCGGCGCTTGTTGTAGGGCGAATCGGCCAGTTCGTGCTTCACCACCGAGTCAACAAGCACCAGGGTGTGGCCCTTGGGGTCGAAAGGATAGTATTCATATTCCATCGAGCGGCAGTCGAGGCGCATCAGATGGTCTTTCTTGCCGAACACGCTGGCAAACTGGTCCATTATTCCGCAGTTCACGCCGCAGTAGTTGTGCTCGGTGCTTTGGCCGATACGGGCAAGCTCGAACTTGTCGATGCCGTTGCCGTTGAACATATCGTTGACAGCGAAAGCAAAGCAGGATTCGAGTGCGGCCGACGAGCTGAGGCCGGCGCCAAGAGGCACGTTGCCGGCAAACACGGCGTCGAAGCCCTCGACCTTGCCGCCACGCTTAAGCACCTCGCGGCACACGCCGAATATATAGCGCGCCCACGACTGCGACGGTGCGTCACCCTCGGTGAGGCCAAACTCGGCGTAATCATCTATATCTATAGAAAAGACACGAACTTTCTCGCTGCCGTTGGCGCGGATCTCGGCCATTATCACCTTGTCGATAGCGCCGGGGAACACGAAGCCGCCGTTATAGTCGGTATGCTCGCCTATGAGGTTGACACGTCCGGCAGAGGCATACACAGCGCCGTGACCTCCGAAGCGAGCCTCGAAAGTTTCGTTTATTTTTTTCTGTAATTCCATGGTTATTGAGATATTTTAGAGTTAGTCCTGGTTACGTACCGCAAAGTTAACTATCTGCGCCCGATTTTGCAACCCCGCCGCCGCCACGCCTACCCTATTTGAACGATATGCGGCCTTTTTTGACCGATATTTGCCCCGCCTGCCCGGCCATCGCTCCTTCCCGCAGAGATACAAGCATATAAAAATCAAAAGACAAACCCGACTTTACGGTTTTATCCTTACCTTTGCAGTATAAGAGGGTGTTTCATAATATCTGTTAAAGCGCAGGCCAAAAAGTTTGAGATGGGTTTATACCTGAGCCGAAGGAGCATAGCGGTGGCTATGTGACTGAGGAGAAGGGATAAAGACACTCAAAATTTTTGGAGGCGAAGCCTTTGATGCCGCCCCGGCAGGTATTATACGATGATGTCGTTCGAGAGAGTATTTAACAATAGTGCGTTCTTGGCGTCTTTTTGTTAACCTGCCCATTACTCATCGGTCACATAGCTACCGCTATGCTCCCTCTTCTTAATGAACAGTTTAAACAAAAATACACCAACCTGTGCTTTAACAGATATCATGAAACACCCTCTAAAATCACCTGAGAAAAACAAGGTCGCCATTCAAATCACAGAACCATTTTAGCGTATTGAATATATGTCAATATGGAGCAAGCTCATAAATTTTAATAAAAGCGGGAATCAAAACAACGTTGCCGAAAATGCTGCAGCCGCGCCACGCAGCATCCCCGATTATGCCATAATCGATATCGAGGTAGGCATAAGCGACAAGAGAATCCACGACATAGGAGCACTGAAACATAATGGATCTGTATTCCACAAGGCTTCAAAAGAAGAGCTGTTCGCTTTCTTAAACGACGTAGACTATATCTGCGGCCACAATATCATTCACCACGACGCCAAGTACCTCTTCTCCGACAAGGAATGCCGCCAGACTTTGGTTGACACCCTTTATGTTTCGCCCTTGCTGTTCCCCGAGCGGCCATACCACAAGCTTGTGAAAGACGACAAACTGCTTTCCGAACAGCTGAACAATCCCGTCAACGACTGCAGGAAGGCGAACGACCTGTTGCTCGACGAAATCGCCCGGTGGGAATCATTGCCGAGGGAGAAACGCCTGATATTCGCCTCCCTGCTTAGGGGCAAGGCGGAGTTTGAAGGCTTCCTGAGCATGGTGAATGCAGAATATCTCGACGAGGGTCTGCCGGAATCCATAGCCGGGCTTTACGACGGCAAAATCTGCCGGAATGCCGACCTCGCTATGCTCATCGACCGATATCCATGCGGACTGGCCTACGCCTTAGCTTTGGTCGACACCACCGATTACCGCTCTATCACCCCCGGCTGGGTGCTTCACACCTATCCCGAAGTAGAATTTATAGTCAAACTCCTGCGCCATACCAATTGCCATAGCTGCGACTATTGCAACACACAGTTGGACGTGCTGCACAACTTAAAAGCATTCTTCGGATACGACCGCTTCCGCACATACGACGGCCAGCCACTGCAAGAGCAAGCAGCCAAAGCCGCCGTCAGCGGCAAATCACTGCTCGCAATATTCCCTACCGGCGGCGGCAAGTCGCTCACATTTCAGCTACCGGCATTCATGGCCGGACGCTCCGTCCACGGGCTCACGGTTGTCATCTCCCCCTTGCAGTCCCTCATGAAGGACCAGATCGACAACCTCGCCGACCGGGGCATCACAGAGGCCGTGACAATAAACGGAATGCTGGACCCTATCACAAGGTCGCTGTCCATACAGCGGGTACAAGACGGCGAAGCCTCTCTGCTATACATATCCCCCGAAATGCTTCGGTCAAAAACCATCGAGAGAATATTGACAGCACGCCACGTTGTAAGGTTTGTAATCGACGAGGCTCATTGCTTTTCTTCGTGGGGGCAGGATTTCAGGGTCGACTATCTGTACATCGGTAAATTTATACAAAAATACCAACAGCGGAAAAAATGCAAAAACCCGATACCGGTGTCCTGCTTCACAGCTACGGCAAAACAGAAAGTGATACAGGATATCTGCGACTATTTCAAGCAAACCCTGGACTTAGACTTGGAGCTATTCGCATCGACGGCATCGAGAACCAACCTGCAATATTCCGTAATACACGCCGAGAGCGACAACGACAAATATTCAAAACTCAGGAATCTCATAGCGGAATCCAACTGCCCGACAATCGTCTACGTTTCCCGCACAAAACGCACAAAGGAACTGGCCGCGCAGCTGACACGCGACGGCTACAAAGCACTCCCTTTCAACGGCAAAATGGATTCTGATGAGAAAATCACCAACCAGAATGCCTTTATGACCGACGCTGTGCGCATTATCGTGGCCACGTCGGCATTCGGCATGGGAGTCGACAAGAAAGATGTCGGCATGGTGATACATTACGACATATCGGATTCTCTGGAGAACTATGTACAGGAAGCAGGGCGCGCCGGTCGCGACCCGGAGCTAAACGCCCGTTGCTATGTTCTGTACAGCGACAACGACTTGGACAAGCATTTTATACTGCTCAACCAGACCAAGCTCAGCATCAGCGAGATACAGCAGGTATGGAAGGCTGTCAAGGACCTTACCCGGCAGCGCATGAGGGTCAACTGCTCGGCGCTGGAAATCGCCCGTCAGGCAGGCTGGGATGATTCGGTATCCGACATCGAAACCCGCGTGCGCACAGCCTTGGCCGCCTTGGAGCAAGGCGGATACCTTGTAAGAGGCAACAACGTGCCACACGTGTATGCCACCGGCATCACCGTCAAGAACATGGACGAGGCGAGAACCCGCATATCGGCATCGCTCCTGTTCGACAGCGACGATATCGAAAAGGCTGTCCGCGTAATCAAATCACTGATATCACAAAAACACATAGCCAAAGCCCAGAATTCAGATGCGGAATCCCGTATCGACTATCTGGCCGACATCTTGGGGCTGAGCAAGAGAGAGGTCATATCAGTAGTGGAGCGCATGCGGCAGGAAGGCATCTTGGCCGACAGCAAAGACATATCGGCTTATCTGCTGGACGCAGGCAATTCTGAACGAAAATCGCAAATGCTCCTCGAGCGTTTTGCAAAACTCGAGCAATACGTCCTGAGCCATATTCCAGAAGAGTCGCTCCGAATATCGTACAAGCAACTGAATGAAAATGCCGTCAACGACGGCATAGGCACGTCAAAGGAAAAAGACCTCCGCACCCTGCTCTACTTCCTCACAGTCAAGGGTTATACCCGCAAGAAGGAAGACGCGGCCCGCAATCTTGTGATAAGTCGCCAGACCGACTTGGAATCTACCATAAGGCGCTTTGAGAAACGACTGGAAATAAGCCGTTTCGCCGTGGAATGGCTGTACAAGTTAGCCTCGGACACCGAAAAAGAAGGCGCGCCCGGCCAGGCCATACAATTCTCAGTGATTGAGCTTCTGAACAAAATAAAGTCAAGCACCCGGTCACTTTTCGGCGGCCTCGACGACATTCAGCTTGAAGATGTGGAAGAAGCGCTCCTGTACCTGTCGAAAATCGGAGCGCTGAAGCTCGAAGGCGGATTTCTCGTACTTTACAACGCGATGGATATTCGACGGATAAAGGACAACAAGTCAAGATACAAGCTGGACGACTACCGCCTGCTCGACGAATTTTACAAACTGAAAATCCAGCAAGTGCATATTGTCGGCGAATATGCCAATCTGATGGTGGAGGATTATGATGCCGCCCTGCAGTATGTTCAGGACTATTTTCAGATGGACTACAAGAAGTTTGTAGCTAAATACTTCAAAGGGAGCAGGGCAAGCGAGATACAGCGCAACCTGACGCCGAATAAATACAATCAACTGTTCGGGCGCTTATCAGCCCGCCAGATGGATATCATATCCGACAAGGATTCGCGCTGCATAGTGGTCGGAGCCGGGCCCGGCAGTGGCAAAACACGTGTCTTAGTCCACAAACTGGCCTCGCTCCTGCTCCTTGAAGATGTCAAGCACGAACAACTCCTGATGCTCACATTCTCAAGAGCCGCAGCCACGGAATTCAAGCAACGCCTTATGGAACTGATCGGCAACGCCGCCCATTTTGTCGAAATAAAAACATTCCACTCGTATTGCTTCGACCT
The DNA here is from genome assembly GCA_910579035.1 of uncultured Muribaculaceae bacterium. GTDB lineage: Bacteria > Bacteroidota > Bacteroidia > Bacteroidales > Muribaculaceae > CAG-873. The sequence continues at coordinate 62,573 of CAJTSR010000009.1, forward strand.
CTTGGGGCGAATCGGAAATCTCGAAGAGTCCAAAAACGTAGTTGCCAAAGCAGCCGAGATGATATGCCAACGGGAAGTGGAGCCTAACAGAATAGGCAAGACAGTGCTTGTAATAGACGAAGCGCAGGACATGGGAGCTGAAGAATACGCTCTTGTCAAGGCCCTGATGGATCACAACGAGGAAATGCGCGTGATTGCCGTGGGAGATGACGACCAGAACATATACGAGTTCCGAGGCTCCGATTCAGGCCATATGTACAGTCTGGCTCAGGAGAACGGAAGCACCTTCGTGGAAATGACCGAAAACTACCGCAGCGCGCGCATACCGGTGGTGTTTGCCAACGCTTTTCTGAAAAAGATTGACAACCGCATAAAAAGCATGCCCATCATATCCATGAGCAACGATGAAGGCCTCGTCGAAGTGACACACCATCAATCGCAATACATATATGCGCCTCTTGTCGAGAACTTGCTCAGCCATAGGACCAAGGGCATCTCGGGCGTGCTGACCCAGACAAACGAAGAGGCTGCCATACTGATGGCTCTCCTTCGAAAACAGGGCGTAAGCTGCAAACTGATACAGTCGATGGACGGTCTGCGCTTCTGGAACATAGCCGAAATGAGGTATTTCATGAAGTATGTAGACAAGCGGATAAAAACACCTCTGATTACCGAAGAGTTATGGAACGAGGCAAAGCAGTCCACATACTCCGCTTATACCGGAAGCCGGAGTCTGGCGTATGTGAAGCGTTGCATCGAGCAGTTTGAACAAACCAATAGCGTGAAATACCTGAGCGACTTCAAAGAGTTCGTGTTTGAGTCCTCCGTGGAGGACTTCTGCGATGTGTCGGGAAGCGACATCGTGATATCGACCATACACAAGGCCAAGGGCAGGGAATTTGACGACGTGTACATGCTCATATCCGGCAGCTACGCAAAAGACGCCAATCTGTTGCGCCGATATTACGTAGGAATGACACGGGCGAAAAAACGACTGTTCATACACACCAACAGCAACTTATTCAATAATTTAAACGGAGCAAGGTATTTCACAGACCAACGGCAGCCCGGCATGCCTGAAGAAATCATGCTCCAGCTATCTCACAAAGATGTCTTCTTAGGCTTTTTCAAAGGCCGCAAGCAAGACGTGCTCGCACTGAAAGGCGGCGATGCCTTGACTTACAGCGATTTTCACCTTTACAACTTATCTGGAACACCTGTGGCAAAGCTGTCGATGAAAATGCAGGCCACATTATCCCAGTGGGAAGAACGAGGCTATAAGGTGAAATCAGCATACGCGCGGTTCGTCGTGGCATGGAAGCCAAAAGATGCTCCAAAAGACGAAGCGGAAACAGCCGTGCTTTTAGCCGATTTGGTGCTTTCCTCGCAAGGAAACGACGCCTGAAAAAAATTTTAGAGCCTGATTCTTGCACGGAGGCTCAAAAATATATAACTTTGCCCGCACAAATCGTCAGATACGCGAAAGTAGCTCAGTTGGTAGAGCATCAGCTTCCCAAGCTGAGGGTCGCGGGTTCGAGTCCCGTTTTTCGCTCTCGCAAACCCTTCGGAACAAGCCCGTGCGGCAAATTCCGAAGGTTTTTTATTTTTTTCACACAAGGCGGTGCAAGATTCTCATAAATCACGATTTAATGGAATAGAACCATCAAAAACCGCACAATGAGAAAAATAAACGCATTTATCGCCACATTGGCCGTCTGCGCCATCACGCCATCGATGCAGTCCTGCCTCAACGATGGCGACTCCGACGACCTGCGACGCCCCACTGCCCTGGTAACGGTATGCCCCGACGACGACGGCAGTTTCACCATGAACCTCGACAATTCGACGGTGCTCGTGCCTACCAATCTCAAAACATCGCCTTTCGGCAAGAAGGAAGTACGTGCACTGGTAAACTACACCGACGACCCCAAAGGCCGCGCCACCACGCAGAACGTGTACGTCAACTGGATCGACAGCATACGCACCAAGATGCCCGAGCCGACCCTTGGCGAGGAAAACGACAAAATATACGGCAACGACCCCGTTGAAATAGTGCGCGACTGGGTGACAATCGCCGAGGACGGCTATCTCACAATGCGGGTGCGCACCGTATGGGGACAGTCCGGCACACCCCACGTGCTCAGCCTGCTCACAGGCACCAACCCCGACAACCCCTACGAGCTGGAGCTGCGCCACAATGCCAAGGGAGATCTATACGGCGATTTCGGCGACGCACTGATAGCCTTCAATCTCAACGGACTGCCGCGCAACGACAACGACGAGCCAACCATAACGCTGAAATGGAAATCGTTCTCCGGTGAAAAAGAACTCGAATTCGACATCAAACTCCGACCCGAGGCGCCCGCAAGCGCCCTCTCGGCTCCGCTGCCCTTCAGGGCTATCGAATAAACCGATAAAAAAGCACACCGTCCGCGCAATATTTTCGCAAAACACGGTTTAACATATAGGCGGGTAGGCGGGACAATCTACAGCCACATCAATTTGCGTTCAAAGACATTATAGTGAAACAACCCCGCCTGCCTTCCGGGCAGGAAAAGCCGGAAGCCGAGGGAACTTCCGGCTTTTCCCGCACCACAAGGACAAACCCGGAAATGGCAACAACACAGCCCGACATAGAGCTTCAGCTCATCGGCCTTGTGAAGCAAGGCGACCCGGCGGCACTAAGGACGGTGTACTCCACGTATATCCGCTATCTTACTGCCGTGTGCTCGCGCTATGTGCTTAACAACGAAGATGTCAAAGACGTGTTGCACGACAGTTTCCTCAAAATCTTCGACGCCATAGGCTCTTTCGAGTACCGTGGCAAAGGCTCTCTCAAAGGCTGGCTTACCCGCATCACCGTCAATCAGGCTCTGAAATTCCTCCACGACAACAGCCGAATGGAATTTGTCGAAATCTCCGACCGCGAGCAGGACATATCCGACGAAGAACCCTGCGCCGACTCAATACCGCCCTCTGTCATCTACAATCTCATACGCGAAATGCCCGACGGATACCGCACCATCTTCAACCTGTACGTAATCGAGGGTAAAAGCCACAAAGAAATATCCGCGCTGCTCAATATCAAAGAAAGCACATCGGCATCGCAGCTCCACCGAGCCAAATCAATGCTCGCCGCCAAAATAAGACAGTATCAAACTCTAACACCCATACCGACATGAACGACAAATGGCTAAACGACGTCCGCAAAAGCATGGCGGACTACGAAACAGACGAGCCTGCCGAACTGTGGGCCGGTTTAGAGAAAGAGATTGCCCGGCAGAATTTGCGCCCCTCGCTGTTTGCGCGCGCCAAGCGCTATATCGCAGCGGCGGCGGCAGTCGTGATTGCCTTTACCGCCGGCGTGTACATACTCACCCGGCAGGACAGCATTACCGACAGCCCTCTGACAGCCGACAACGACGAGCCGTCGGCGCTCCGAAGCATACTGCCCGCCCTCGAAGGCTCCTTGGCGGAAGCACAGACACTGCCCGGCATAGCCGAGCCACAAGGCACTCCGACGCCCAAGGCCTGCGCCCAAGCATATGTCAATGCGCAGAAGCCCGAACCCACCTCCTTCATAACCACCCACTGCTCGGCCGAAACTCCCGCCGAGCCTGAGAAAGCGCAAAACAGCGACAGCATAACCGTGCAGAGCAGCGCCCGGCAGCCTTACGCGCAGCCGGAAAATCGACGCCGCCATCTGACAGCCTACACCGCGCCCAAGAACAAGGGCGACGGTGGCGGCAGGCTGTCGTTTGCAATGTCGACCTCCGGCGGCTTCGGCGCCTTGTCGAACCACAGCGCCTCGCCGGCAGCCTTTAACGACGGCCTCGGCCCCGACGGGGCAGTCTGGGAAGACAACCCTATACTGGGAATACTCGCCTTCAACCAAGGCAAGTCGATAAAGACCGAAACAAGCCACCGCCTGCCCTTGAAAGTGGGTATGACATTCACATACCGGCTCACCGACAGGCTCGGCATCGAAAGCGGCCTGAGCTACGCCTATCTTGCCTCCGACATAAGGGAAGGCTCCAGCCAGCACTACATCGAAGGCCAGCAGGCGCTTCACTACGTTGGCATTCCACTTAAACTGAAGTACAAACTCTACTCGTGGAAGAAGCTCGAGCTGTACTCATCGGTAGGAGCGCTTGCCGAAAAGTGTGTTTCTGCCAAGAGAATAAACTCCTTTGTAATCGACAACGAAAAGAGCCTCGCCGAAACTTTCAACCTCGACACCAAGCCCATGCAATGGTCGGCAAACGCCTCTGCAGGCATACAGCTCAACATCGTTGAAAACCTCGGCCTGTACGCAGAGCCGGGCGTAAGCTACTACTTCGACGACGGATCGCCTCTGCAGACCATCTACAAAGAAAAACCTTTCAATTTCAATTTGACTTTCGGCCTTCGTTACACGCTATAACGGCGTTTTGCGTCATTATAGAACCAAATAAGGAATAGTTCGCGTTATTTTGCGATAAAAGTTGCTTGTTGTAATAGAAATTTGCATATCTTTGCGGCAGCATTGTTATCAAAAGGTCATAGACCCGATCAAAATACCGTAAACCATAATCCTTATTTAATGAAAAAACTTTTACTCTACTCACTGTTCGTGATAGTGGCTCTCGGCTCATTCACGGCATCGGGTCTTACACTGACAGTCAATGTCGACGACCCGGAACGCTTGACACTCGACATCGACTACGAAACCCGACAGCTCATAAAAGGCGACAACGTGTTCGAGGACATAGCCAATTTCTCAAGCATATCCATTACCGCCAAGGACGACTGTATGCTACGGTCGGTTACACGCAAGTCAAACGGCGAAGAACTCGGCATCAGCAACTATAAGTCGGCAAGCGCCACAGCCTCGTCCTATTCAGGGTGGGACGGCGAAACACTCACCGTCGTCACAGCGAAAATCGACGATATGCGCACAGAATCGTGTACTGTCAATATCGACGACGCCTCATTGGTGACCATTGACCTTAAAGAAACATCAAGCAAAATCCAAGACCTGAAAAACGGTGAAAACCAAATAGCCTACATACCTGGCATCGAAAAGACCCTGCGAATATACTCCTCCAAAGGAGGGTCGTATCCTATCTACAAGGTAGAAATCGGCGGAACAGAAGCAGCCCCGACCGGTACCATCTATAACATCGCCCTGCCTGCAGAAGGCTCTATCGACATCACCGCCGCCTTCCCCGACAAAGACTGCGCGCTTACATTCGAGTACAGCTCGGACGAGGCCAAAGGCATAATCACAAAGGTAACACAGGAAAAGACCGACGGCGACGTCCTCGACATCACATCGGGAGCAGCCTCCGTAAAATGCGGCTCCGTGGTATACCTTCACGCCGACCTCGGCACATACAAACTGTCTGAATTCAAAATCAACGATAAAGAGTCTACTCTCTCCGCCTCGACCCGAATGATTGTAACAGACGACACAAAGGTATATATAGATGCCCGCAAATATCGCGACTACACCGTGAAAGTAACCGTCGACGACCCCGCAAACGTGATAGCGGCATACGGCAAAGCGGTATCGACAGGCACCACCTTTGAACTTACCGAGGGCGAAAACCTCGTAACTGTAAACGAAAACGCAAACCAGCTCGCTTTTGCCGACAGCCATACCGGCTATATCACCGAACTGCTCTACAACGGCGAGGCGGTAAGCAAGAACTACACCGACAGCTACCCTGTAAACGCCGAGGAAGGCTCCGAGATAGTCATTACATCTAAAAAGATAGAGCGCGACCTCAAGGCGATGGTCTATATCACAGAAGACCTTTCAGCCGTGTCCGACGGACGCTTCTTCAGCGCCAAGCTCGGCAACGGAAGCCTCGTGGCGGGCTACAACGCCGTCGAGTTCGGCGACATCGACAATCCCTTCACGTTCCAGCACGGTTTCATGGCCAAGGCAATGGTATACCACAACGGAAATGAAGTGACGCCCTCCGGATTCTCCACCAAGTCTTATGAAATGACCCTTGCCGACGGCGATGTCGTAAAGATTTTCGCAGGGGCGACAAGCGAACCTGAGAAGCACGCCATCACCTTTGGCGGCCCGGCTCTTGCCGACGTGAACGTGGTAGCCGACAAGATAACGCCCGTATCCGACTTTGACGCACCTATGAGCGTTATGACAGGCACGCACATCGACATCACTCCCGCGCAAGGCAAGACCGTGACAGTCAAAGCCGACAACGAGCCTGTAGCCGCAGGTATCGACGGCGTATACCGCATCGTGGCCGATGCCGACAAGCACATCACCGTGGATTCCACATCCGGCATTTCGGAAATTGATGCCGCCGAAACCGAAACAGGCAACGTCTACAACATTGCCGGAATCTGCGTGCTACGCAACGCCGACGCCTACGCCATCAGCTCGCTGCCCGCAGGAATCTACATATTCAACGGACGCAAAATCGCTATAAAATAATGACTTCTCCAAAACACATCATAGCAGCCGGCTGCATACTCATTGCCGGAACAATGGCCGCACAGGCACCCATGCTTTACCCCGCAGGCAAAGCCCGCATACAGTCATCCTCCAGAGCCGCATCAGGCGAGATAATCAGAGAAGACTTCTCGCGCTTCACCGCAGGCAGTGAGGCCGCTCCCGACGCCGCCAACATTGCCGACCTCCGAACCGGCGTAATCGATGCCAAATACACCGCCGTTCCCGGCTGGACGGGTGCCGCCATCTATCAGGCCGGAGGTATTTGTGCCATCACAACAGGCATGTACTCGGGCGAGAACGGTCCTTACGAGGACACCGGCTTCCTGACCTCGCCCATAGGCGACTACTCAGGCGATCTCACAGTGACATTCCGCGCACGCCTGCTCGACCCGACAGCCGAGGCCGACGCAATGGCAGTGGTACTCGGCAGCACATCGGCAGGCAGGCTCGAAGCCTCCACAGTATCGGTAACGCCTCAATGGCAGAATTTCTCTATATCATTCACCAAAGGCCGGTTCGAGGACTGCCTCATACAGTGGACCATGCTCAAAGAGAAGGTGCTGATCGACGACATTGCCGTCACCTCCGTGCAGACCTCCATACCTGCGCCCGTGGCAACAGCTGCCACCAATTTCACCGCCGACGGATTCACCGCCAACTGGGAACCGACCGACGAAGCCGAAAGCTACCTGCTCACTGTGTATGAGCGCAACTCGGCAGAGGCTACGACCATAGTGGACTTTGAAAACCTCAACCTCACCGCCGACGGTAGCCATATCGACGCCGACAAGCCCGGATTCCCCGAGGGCTGGACCTTCGCATACGCCGCAGGAACAGCCGAGCACGTGTCGGACAAAGGCGCCGGCAACAGTACCGGCATTGTGTTCGACGCCAAGGGCGAGGGATTTATGACGCCCCTCTTCGACGCTCCCATACGCGACTTCTCTTTCTTTGCCCGCTACCCGGCAGGCGAGCCTTGCTTCAGCAAATTCAAATTCTCCATGCTCGTAGGCAACCAATGGCAGGGACTCGGCAACCTCGACATAGAGCGCATATCGCCCGACGGCGAAATGATCAACTTCTCGTCGCGCCTTCCCGACGGCGTGCGCCAGATACAGGTAATGTTCGATGAAAACACCGCCAACGACGCAGGCAAAGACCTCCGGGTCGTAATCGACGACATAACCATTATGACCGAGCCGGGCGCCAAGGCTGTGATTACCGACCGCAGGCACGACAGCACATCGGCCTCAGTAACAGGACTTGACCCCGAACGCGACTACTCGTACACTGTCAAGGCCGCCAACTCGCAGTTCACCTCCGAGGAGTCGAACAACCTGATGGCCACCGGCCTCGCCTCGCCTAAGCTGTTGCTTCCCGAGGAAGTAAGCGCCGACGCCTACACCGCGCGTTGGGAACCATCGCCCAAAGCTCAGGGCTATATCGTGGCCAACTACCGCGTGTACACCTCGCCCGCCGACGGCGATGTGACGATGCTCTACGAGGACTTCTCCAAAGTGACCGAAGGCACACTCGACGCTCCCGCAGGACTATACAACACCTTCAACCCTCTCTCTCTCGACGAGTACACAATCACCCCCGGCTGGTACGGCCTTTGCACATACCTCGTGAACGGAATGCTCGGCACACGTTCGTTCTTTACCGTGCAGGGAGCGATACAGACCCCGGCTATGAACCTCTCAGCAGCCGGCGGCCGCTTCAAAGTGGAGATGACCATAGTTGCCGACAGCGACGCCAAGGAAGACATGGTGGTTGTACAGGCCGGAGCCACCGAGTTCAAGCGCATGCCTATCGGTGACGTCATGGTGCCCGTCAAACTCGTATACGAGTTCGACTGCGGCGAAGCAGGCATGCCGCTCCTCATATACACCTATCAGGGCATGCCCTTCTACATCGACGAAATAAAGGTGACGCAGAGCCTCCCCAAAGGCTCGCAGACATTTACCGAAGTCGAAAACAAGACATTGACAGGCAAAGAAAGCTCAAACGTACGTTTCACCGGCATGGAAGCTGCCGAAAACGAAAACTTCGCATACCGTGTGACGGCATTCCGCAACTTCTACGGCTCCACCATATACTCGGCCTCTCCTGAGGCTATGCACGTGCTGTCGACCACCAGCCTCGATACCGTCGGAGGCCCGGCTGCCACCGAGGCGTATGCCGAAGGCCTCACCCTGCACATCAACGCGGCACAGCCCGAGAGAATCGAACTCTACGGCGTCAACGGAGTCAAAGTGGCAGCCGTCACAGTGCCCGAAGGACACACCACCATAGCGCTGCCCTCTCCCGGCCTATATCTCCTCACTGGCAACCAAGGCACAGTAGCCAAGATTCTTGCCCGATAAACGAATAATCCAAACACGAAGAGGGCCGGCGTGGAAATGACGCCGGCCCTCTTCGTAACTTACGCGGTCTTTACGCGGGGAGAGAATTTGCGGCGGGCAAAAGCCTGAAGGTCTTCGGTGGTATCGCACTCGTCGACAATCTCCACACCGAGCATCGACTCGATAACGTCTTCCATCGTCACGATGCCTCGCATGCAGCCGTACTCGTCGCGGATAACCGATATATGCTCTTTCTCGCGGAGCATCTTCTCCCAGATATCCGACACCGTGTCCGTTTCCGAAAAATAAAGCACCGGGCGCATTATATCTGCCACGCTGCCGTCGGCCTTATCCTGGGCGAGCATCTCGAGCACCGTGCTGCGGCGCACATAGCCAACCACATTCTCGCGCCTGCTGTCATAGACAGGGATACGCGAAAAGGACGACAGCGCGCCGTTGGCATAAAATTCGGGCAGCGTGGTCGATTTCTCCACAGAAGCGACCACCACGAACGGCGTCATAATGTCGCGGGCGCTGACATTGACAATCTTGAGAAAATTCTGAATCATACTGCTTTCGGCCGGGTCGAACACACCTTCGTCCTCCCCCACATTCACCATCGCGGCAACCTCCTCGCGGCTTACCGTCAAAGGCTGTATCTTGGGCGCGAAGCAGCGGGTGAGCAACTCCGAAAGCCACACAAGCGGGTAGGTTATCACGATAAGGAAGCGGATTACCTTTGTCGACGGTATGGCGAGCGTGCGCCAGTAGGACGCTCCCACAGTCTTGGGTATTATCTCGGAAAGCACCAGTATGAGCAGCGTCAGTACGGCCGATATTATGCCGAAATAGGCTTCACCGAAAACCTTTACCGATTCCGAGCCTACCCCTGCGGCGCCTATGGTGTGGGCCACAGTGTTAAGCGTCAATATTGCAGCTACGGGACGGTCCACATTCGTCTTGTACTTCATAAGCAGGGAAGCAGTCTTTACTCCCTGGCTCTCTTTCATTGATATAAACGAAACAGGAGTGGAAAGAAGCACGGCCTCGAGCACTGAGCAAAGAAACGACAACGCCAGAGCACCGACAAGATAAAGTAATATTACAGTCATAATGTATGTGATGATTTATAAAATTATAACCGACTACCTGCAGCGATGGTTCACAATCTGCCAAATTGTTCACACCTAAGCCCGGATTCGGACCATAACGGAAGTTTTTCATTTCTTTTTGAGCGAAAACGAACAAAAACTTTCGATTTTAGCACTTATTAACCCACACCAACTTGTTTTTCGCTGCCATTATCATAATTTTGCATTTGAAAACAAAAAACCAACATTAATCCTACACACATCTATCATGTCCAAATTCTCACTACGGATTATGCTTGCCATGATGCTCGGACTATTCGCCCTCGCATCATGCAGCGATGACGGCACCACTCCGCCGCCACCGGAAAAGCCCGATGTAAATGTCAGCATCGACAACCTGAGCCGAACCGAGCTTACATTCACGGTCAGCTCACAAACCGGCTCGGACTATGCCTATGCAATACTCCCCAAAGGCGCGTTCTACACCACTGCCGAAGCGGTTTTCCGCCACGGAGAATTCGCCATGATGAGCCAGGGCACAGCCACTATAAACAATCTCGACTTTGAAGGCGGCAAGGAATACACCCTCTTCGTAGCCACTCGAAAAATCAATCCCTATGTCTATAGCGAGCTTTACACCAAGGAGATAAGCACCAACCTGCCGTACACAGAGATGATGACCCTCGAGAAGGTCGGCCTTACTTCCATCACATACCACGTGGAAGTTCCTGAAGGAAAGGAGATGAAGCACATCATAGTCAAGAAAGATGACTATGAGGCCATCAAAAACATTCTTGCCATGTACGGCGAGGTAAGCCACGCCACTTATGCAGAAACATTCGGCCACAAAATCAGCGAGTCCGGCACATTCACCATCGACAAATACGGAGAAACAGCCTATAGCGACGGTATCCACATACATTCCGGAACAACTTATCTGGCCATTGCCGGCATAACCGACGAAAACGGAAAAATAGCAGAGGAAAACTGCCAGACCATAGAGTTCGATACCCGCCACGCCGGAGAATGCCCCTATGACTTCAACATATCGGTAGAAACAACCTCTATCAGTGCCCTTGCCAACATCGTGCCCGATGCAGGTATCGACAAATACCGCGCCATTGTGCTCACGCGCGAAGATATGGACTATATCGGCACCGAAGGCGAGGCTTCGATAAGGTCGGCCATAATCGGCCCGTGGGCAACCACCGACAACGAATACAGCGGCCCGGCCGAAATCACCGCCACAGGCCTGCGCCCCGACACCGAGTATGTGCTCGGCATAGTAGGTTTTGACGCCAGCCTCAATGAGAAAGTAAAACTCGCGTACTTTACCACAGGCTCGCCCACAGGCCCAGTGCCTACAATGACCATGGAAATGGTAGAACACACATCGCCCGCCCCCTGGAGAAACGCCGCTGTAAACCTCAAGGCCCAGCACGCCGTGTCAATAACCGGAGGATTCTTCCTCAAACACCAGGTTGACGAATTATTGGCAAGAGGCTCCAGCCTGACATCTATCGTGCAGAACAACGGACAGCCCTGCTCTGCCGAAGAAGTGCAACAGGCGCTCAGCCCCGAAGGACTCATACTGCAAGTCGACGGGCTAAACCCCGAAACCGAAATGATGTTCGCCATGGTAGCCGTCAACGAGGAGTACGTATCGGCAACGGAATACATCACATTCACCACTGCCGCGCTGCCACAGTTAGGCGGTGACGTGCGCGCCAACATGCCCGGCAAGTACATCGCATCCACAACCGACGCCACAGGTGCAACTGTGACCTTCCCCGTTACCATAGCGACCGGCGCCAACGATGCCACTACCGAAACATACTCCAAGCAGAACCGCCTCGTATGCCTCGGTTTCGGCCCCGCCGACACATTCCCCTACACTTCGCCCGAAGCATTGGGCGGAACTGACGCCGACCTCAACTACGGCCCCAAATGGTTCATCGAATTTACCGACAACGGCCCGATAGTGCCCACCACCGCATACGGCAAGGACGACCTCGACTGGAACATGGGCATATTCGACGGCAAGACCGCATATATGTGGGCTTACGGCAAGCGAACCACTTCCGACAGGGAAACCGACAGCGCAAGCATGGCCTTTGAAGTGGAAGTATCGGACGACGGAAACACAATCACAGTCAAATCCGCCACAAACAGCTTCGGAAACGCTATCTATTATCCCACAATGGCTGCAGCCACCTCAACGTGGTCGACCGACGAGCTGCTCTTCCGCTGCTACTCCGAAATAGTGCTCAAACGCCAGCCCGACAACTCCGCACGCGCATTCAGCGGCAAATTCGCAATGCCCCGCGCATACACTGTCGACCTTAGCCGGCCCAAAGAAAAGTCTGCACGCCAGATTATGTGCGAACGCCTGTCTAAATAACTTAATTCCGAAAAACAATGTCATTTCTAAATAAAGTACGCAACTCTTTTCTGTCTGCATGCATAGGCTTTCTGCCCGTAGCCATGCTCCAGAGCTGCTCCGACGACGACAACGGGCCAAACTACCCCAACGGCACATACATGGCCGACTGGGCTGAAGTGAACGACGCCGCAATCGAAGGAGAGATTATGATTTTCAACTTCGAGGCAACCGCGCCCTGGACTGCCGCAAGCACCGAGGAATGGTGTAAGGTACTCAGCCCCGAAGGCGTGGCCGGCCAGTCGACCCTGCGCCTCGAAATAGCGCCCAACACCTCCCTTAAAGGCCGCAGCACAGAGGTAACCATCAGCGTGGCCGGCGCTGCCGAGCAGGCAGTTGTAGCCGTACGCCAAGGCGATGGCGACATCGAGCACGGCAGCGGCACATACCGCGAAGTAAACAAGTGGGTATACGACTATATGGCCGAGATGTACCTCTGGAACGACAACATCCCCAAGCTCGAACTCGATTACAGCGTTGACTATCAAAGCTTCCTGAAATCGATGCTCGACGGCGTAGCCTCCTTCGACAACGCCAACAAGGACGACGGCGTTCTGATCGGCGACCAGCGCATATACTTCACCTATATCGACAGCAACGCCCCCATCTCGCGTGGCGTTGGCGACCAGATAAACGACAGCGGCATCATGAGCATAGGCGGCGCAAGCTTTGAAGTAGAAGGCGGCGGCATGGCTCTCGGACTCGTTATCCGCCTTGTGGCTCCCGACACCGAGGCGGCCAAAGCAGGCATCAAGCGCGGCGACTTCATCACCAAGGTCAACGGCATAACAGTGACAGAAAGCAACTACCAGTCGCTTGCCTCAAGCATATTCAAAGGCAACGTCACCGTTACTGTCAACGACGTCGATTTCACTGGCAGCGCTGCCGTGGTCACTCCTCGCGGCGACATTTCCTTCAGCTCTTCAGCCTACACCGATCCCGCCATCTACAAGGCATCTGTCGCCACCACGGCGTCCGGCAAAAAGGTAGGCTACCTCCTCCATATGGGCTTCGATATGGCATATGACGAGCAGATGATCGACATCTTCAACCAGTTCAAGACAGAAGGCATCGACGAACTCATCATCGACCTCCGCTACAACCCCGGCGGCATGGTACTGTCGAGCACAGTACTCGGCACCCTCGTGGCAGGCTCGCAGCATAAAGACAAAATCTACCTGCGCACAACCTACAACAGCGCCCGCACAGCCAAAGGCGAGAAAGGCGAGTACTTCATCGGAAACCCCTCCAACCCCGAGAACCCCGAAGGCTACCAGAACATAGCCAAGGCGCTTGACGCTGCAGTAGGTCTCAAACGCGTGTTTGTAATCACCTCCGGCACCACCGCATCTGCCAGCGAACTGCTCATCAACGGCCTGCGCGGCATCGGCATCGAAGTAAACACCATCGGACTCCGCACCCTTGGCAAGAATGCCGGTATGGAAGGTATACGCCAGTCGTTCCTGCGATATGTGTTCACATTCTATCCCATCACTTTCTACTGCGAAAACGCACAAGGATTCAGGGATTACGCAGGCGGCTTCCCCGCAGACCTCGAACTCGACGAAACCTCAATCTATCCGGGCGATTTCGGCACCTCTGCCGACTACCTCTCGCGCGCCGCGCTACAGTGGGCCGACACCGGACAGAAGCCGTCGACAGGACGCTCCAGAAGCGCCGCAGGCACTATCAGCGCCCTCGATGTGACCGACAACGACAACGCGTTCCGCCGCATGGGTGGATCTATCGTGATGCGCGGCGAATAAACTCCCGACACACCACACCTTTTACCGCAAGGACGTGCCCCGCGCACGTCCTTGCTCCGTTTATGGCAAAAAAATGTGAATAATTTGCCATAGGCAAGGCCTCCAAAGGCACATATTACGAGCTTTTTCGTAACTTTGCAAGTTATGAAAACCAAGCATCTGCTACACAGCATATACACACTTCTGATCTCTGCCTGCGCACTGAGCATGACCGGCTGCGGCGACAAGGACGAACCCACGCCTCCCACACCGCCGGAACCGGCCGGCCCCGCCGAACGCACAGTACTGGTCTACATGGCCGCCAACAATAATCTTGGCAGCAGCCGCTACGACCGTATGGACATCGACGAGATGCGGCAGGCCGCAAAAGCCGGCGACACTCGTGGCGGACGCCTCGTCATATATCACGCGGGCTACAATACCGCCCCGACCCTCGTGGAGATACTTGCCGACAGGCTTGACACCCTGAAAGTGTACGACAACGAGAACCTCTCGGTATCGTCAGCCCGCATGGCCGAAGTATTCAGCGACCTCGACGAGAAAGTTCCGGCGCGCCAGTACGGCCTCGTGCTGTGGAGCCACGGCACAGGCTGGCTGCAGGACGGTATGGAAGAGCCGGAGCGCCGACGCTCCTTCGGACTCGAAGGGCGCCACACTATGAACGTCAGCACGCTCGCGCAGACCATCGAGGAAGCACCCTTCAAGCTTGACTTCGTATACTTCGACTGCTGCTACATGATGAGCGTCGAAACCCTCTACCAGATGCGGCGCACAGCCCCCGTCATAGCCGGAAGCACCACGGAGCTGCTCACCACAGGCATGCCCTACGACCAAAACATAGCGTGCTTCTTCAAGAACGGCCAAGCAGACTTAATCGGCGCCGCCCAAAACACTTTCAACCTCTACAACGCCATGAGCGGCCAGAACCGCACATGCACCATGAGCGTGCTGTCGACCGACGGCCTCGACAAACTCGCCGACGCGGTACGGGAGATATACATAAAGGCCACGCCCGGAATGCCCGAAGGCTATACCCCCCAGATATTTTCAAACGCAAGCGTGTCGAGCTGCCACTACTTCGACCTCTACGACTACATCAAAACCATATGCAAGGATTTCGACGGAGCCGACAAGCTCTGGCAGGAATTTGAGGCAGCATTCAACGCCGCCATGCTCTACAGCGAGGCAACGCCAAAGCTCTGGAACGTGGTGCCGCTCGACCGATGCCACGGCCTGTCGACATACATTCTCACCTCCGACCGCTCTGCATCGCTTAAAAACTACAATACCCTCGACTGGTATACCGACGTAGCCTCAGTAATCAAATTCAAAGAATAACACCAACCTATGATTAATTTACAAATCCCCGGCATGCCCACAGCAATGCCCGACTCTGTACCCGACCGCGGCCAGGAACTGGCCATGCTCAAATCGCTGCCTTTCGACGAGCTTATGGACCGCATCGTGCACTCCATGGTCGAATTTGCCATCAATCTGGCCATAGCCATAGTAGTGTTCTATGTCGGACGACTGATTATAACCAAACTCTACAAAGTGGTGAGCGGCGTGTTCGCCCGCCGCAGCATCGACCGCTCCTTGGCAGTATTCGTGCTCAGCATGGTGCGGATAGTGCTATACTTTATACTGATAGTCACCGTGATAGGCATTTTGGGCATAAACACTACCTCGTTTATCGCCATCTTCGCCTCTGCCGGTGTCGCTGTCGGTATGGCATTGAGCGGCACCTTGCAGAACTTCGCCGGAGGCGTGCTCATACTCCTGCTCAAACCCTACAAGATCGGCGACTACATCGAAGCTCAGGGCTACGCCGGCACGGTGCGTGAGATTCAGATTTTCCACACCATCATCAACACCCCCGACAACAAGGTAATAATCATACCCAACGGCGGACTCTCCACCGGCTCGCTCAACAACTGGTCGCGCGAGGACTACCGCCGTGTCGACTGGATAGTAAGCATATCCTACGGCGACAACATAGCCGAAGCCCGCGAGAAGATACTCGCCATACTCGCCTCCGACGGCCGAGTGGTGGAGCGCTACCTCGAAGACGACCGCGAGCGCCATGCCGCGGCCATTGCCGAGCAAGCCGCCGCTACCGACTCAGCCGAAGAGCAACAGGCCGAAGAGAAGGCTCCGCGAGGCATAGCCCGCATATTCCACCGCCGCCGCAAAGCCGTCAAAGAAGCACTGCGCGAGGCTGCCAAGCCGGTGGCAAACCCCTTTGCCGAAAGCCGTGTCGACCGCGCGCCCGGCGTGTGGGTGTCGGCGCTCGCAGCAAGCAGTGTCGACCTCAAAGTAAGCGCATGGACCCGCTCCGAGAACTACTGGGGTGTGTACTACAGCGTCAACGAGCGCATACTCGCCGAACTACCATCAGAAAACATCCATTTCCCCTTCCCGCAGCTCGACGTGCACCTGTCGCCCGGCGAATGAGTAATGACTAAATCCTCAAAAATATGAAAACCGTCCACACAGCTCTTGCAATGGCAATCCTTTTGACTTCCTGCGCAAAAACCGGGAAAATAGAATACCCGGCAGCACCTTCCGACAGCACCAGCTACGAAGTTTTCGGCATGACAGTGGCCGACCCCTACCGTCCGCTCGAAAACGACACCGCCGCCGCAACCCTCGCGTGGGTAGAGGCCGAAAACAAGGTGACACAGGACTATCTCTCGCAGATTCCGTTCCGCGAAAACCTGCGCAAACGCCTGTCGACCCTCAACCGCTATAAGAAAGAAGGACTGCCCTCGCTGGAAAACGACGGCAAATATTATTTCTTCGCAAACGACGGCTCTAAAAACCAGAGCATTCTCTACCGCATGGACAGCATCGGAGCCGAGCCGGAGGTATTTATCGACCCCAACGAACTCTCCGACGACGGCACGGTGGCCCTTACCGGCGTATACCAGAGCCACGACGGGCGCCATACCGCCTACACCATATCGCGCTCCGGCAGCGACTGGACCGAGATATACGTGCTCGACACAGCCACCGGCAAGCTGCTGCCCGACCACATCGAATGGGCCAAGTTCACCGGCGCGGCATGGCACGGCGACGGCTTCTACTACAGCGCTTACCCCCGCCCCGAAGCCGGCAAGGAATACTCCGTTGCAAACGAATACCACAAAGTATACTACCATAAGCTGGGCACTCCCCAAAGCGAGGACAAGGTTGTATTCGAGAATCCCGAACAGCCTCTCTATTTCCACTCTGCCGACGTGTCGGACGACGAAAGCACCATGTGGGTCACCGCATCGGGACAAGGCCACGGCAACACTCTTGCCTTCAAGAGCCTCGACAAGCCCGGCAAGTGGACGAGCCTTGCCGACAGCCAGGACTATACCGCTGCTCCAATAGGGGTGGTCGACGGCAAGATGTACATGTTCACCTCCATCGATGCTCCGCGCAATCGCCTCGTGTGCATCGACCTCGCCAGGCCCGGCCGTGAAAACTGGGTCGACATAGTGCCCGAAGATGCCGAAGGCGGCGTGCTCACCAACGTGCTGTTCTCCGGCAAGGACAAACTCATAGCCGTCTTCGACCGCGATGCCTCCAACCACGCCTACATCTTCCCCCTCGAAGGCGGCAAGGCCATTCGCGAAGTCGAATTCCCGACATACGGCACATCGTCGTTCTCTGCCGGACGCTCCACCGACCGTGTGTTCTACTCCTTCTCAAGCTTCGTATATCCCTCGGCCATATACTCCTACGACCCTGCCACAGGCGAAAGCACCCTCTACAAATCGACCGAAATCGAAGGCTTCAACCCCGACGACTACGTTACCGAGCAGGTATTCTATACCTCTGCCGACGGTACCCGCGTGCCGATGTTCACCGTCCGTCATAAAGACGTCAAGCCCGACGGCACCAACCCCGTATACCTCTACGGCTACGGAGGCTTCAACGTGACCCTCAACCCCGGCTTCAACCCCAACCGCCTGCTATGGCTCGAAAACGGCGGCATATATGCCCAGGCCAACCTGCGCGGCGGCGCCGAATACGGCGAAAGCTGGCACCAGGCAGGCACGAAGATGCAGAAACTCAATGTGTTCAACGACTTCATCGCTGCCGCCGAATATATGATTGACAAAGGCTGGACCACTCCCGAGCTGCTCACCATCGAAGGCGGCAGCAACGGCGGCCTGCTCGTCGGCGCCACTGTCAATATGCGTCCCGACCTTTTCCGCGTGGCCATTCCCCGCGTGGGCGTGATGGATATGATGCGCTACCACCTCTTTACCATCGGCTGGAACTGGGCTTCCGACTACGGCACCTCCGAGGACTCGCCCGAAATGGCCAAATACCTTCTGGACTACTCGCCCCTGCACAACATCAGCAACGACGGCACTCCCTACCCCGCCATAATGGTAACCACCGCCGACCACGACGACCGCGTGGTACCCGCCCACTCCTTCAAGTATGCCGCAGCTCTGCAGGCCGCAAATACCGGCTCGCAGCCCAAGCTCATACGCATCGACAGCAAGGCCGGCCACGGCGCAGGAAAGCCGGTAGCCAAGGTAATCGACGAATACGCCGACATCTACTCCTTCATATTCCACAACCTCGGCATAGAGCCGGCCACAGACAAGTGATTCGAGAGAAACTGATACTCGGCGCCGTATGCGCCATGCTCTGCACTGCGGCAGCGGGCTGCTTCACGGGGGTGGAAAGCACCCCGCGCATAAGCCTCTCCGATGTCAAGAAGCAGCAGGCGGCAGGAGCCACGCCCGAGCAGCAACTACTTGCAGACCTCGCCCCGGAGCCACCTTCGCGGTGGCTTCCGGGACGCCGCCTGCGTGTCGACGACGACAAGATAGGGCTTGCACTCACTGCGGCGTCGGCGCCTACGGCAGGACTAACCGGCCACGACATAGTATTCGAGAGCGCAGCCCCGGCGGTATCGCTCACCGGCACTGATGCCACCGAGTTTACCTTCCACCGGGCCGACTCTCCCTCTGACAAATACTATTACCAGACCCCTGTTGAAATATCGGAGCTCGACACTCTGGCGGCACTCTCCGTGCCGTTCACCATCGACCTCGAAATGGTAGAGCGCATCGATTCGCTGCTGCGCGGCAGACGCCTCTATGTGAAGACACCCGCGTGGTACGACCCCGCCGACGAGCGCAGGGCCTGCGTGGGATTGCGCCATGTGCCGATAATAGTCGACAGCGTTGTGGCAGGCACCTCGAACTATCCCGCCGCCGTGCTGTTCACTGTCGAAGAGCCGGAACGACGCAACGCCGTGTGTCCGTCCTCAAAGCCACAGCAGCGCATGGTATACATGACGGTGGGTCGCAGCCGCGCCGCCACACGCAATTTCGACGTGCTGTTCGCTTTCGAGAACCCGCGCAAGTCGTACCCCGAAATCAAAGACGACGTGTGGGAGCTGATAGTCCGCTCACGCGTACAGACAGCCATGAGCCGCGACGAATGCCGACTCGCCCTCGGCGCCCCTCCGTCGGTACTGCGCACGCCCACATACGGCGGAATGCGCGAAATATGGCAATACTCCGACGGCGTATACCTCGTGTTTGACGACGGCTATCTGAGCAACTTCCGACTCTGATGGAACTGCGATTCTTAGGCACCGGCACATCGACAGGCATACCCGTGCTCAGATGCCACTGCAAGGTATGCACATCGACCGACCCACGCGACAGGCGTCTGCGCGCATCAGTGATCGTGCGCCCGGCTCCGGACTGCCCGTGGATTCTGATAGACTGCGGGCCCGACCTGCGCGAGCAACTGCTGCGCGAAGGCTCGCCCGACCTGTGCGCGGCCCTGCTCACACACAGCCACTACGACCACGTGGGAGGCATCGACGACCTAAGGCCGTACACCCACGAGGCACCCGGCGGACGATTCCCGCTCTACTGCCTCCCCGATGTCGAGCGCGACCTGCGCGACCGCGTGCCGTACTGCTTCGCCGAAAAGCTCTACCCCGGCGTGCCGACATTCACCATACACAGCATCAAGCCCGGCAGCCCGTTCAGCATAGCCTGCGGCGACCGCGCCGTCGAAATAACGCCTCTGCCTGTGCTCCACGGCAGGCTGCCGATAGTCGGCTACCGCATAGGCCCGATGGCGTATATCACCGACTGCTCGGTGATGCCAAAACAGACCATCGAATTGCTCCAAGGTGTCGACACGCTCGTAATCAACGCTCTGCGCCACAAAAGTCACCTCTCGCACATGAGCATCGGCGAAGCCCTCGAAGTGGCACGCGAAGTGGCGCCCCGACGCACATACTTCACCCATATGAGCGACGGCGCAGGCCTGCACTCCGAGTCGCACAGCTTCCTGCCCGACGGTGTGGAATTTGCCTACGATACCCTCCGCCTCGAACTTTGAGCTACAGCGCGGCGTTATACTGCCGGAAACCCAAAATTCAGGTACATCATGGCAAAATTCAAGACAGAAGAAGCGCGCGAGGTAGAAGCCCTCGAGCAAATAGAAGAACGCATAGCGCGCCGCGACAGGCGCGAACGCCTGCACCGAGTACTCATAGCCGGCCTCGGCACACTGCTGGCCCTATCGGTGGCTGCCCATTTCGCAGGAGGCTGCAAATACCTCAACCGACGCTAAGGAAATCACAGGCAGGTATGCGGCGCGCCGCGTCTTCCTGCGACAAACGTTACGTAGTAAAAAAAGCCGCGAAATCCGATTCAAGATTTCGCGGCTTTTTATCAGTATGGCTTTCGATATTTGTCGGAGGCTCCGTCGCCGGTTTCTTCGAGAATACTCAGATAGGAGTTATAGCGGCTCTCGGCTATACGGTGCTCGGCAAGAGCGTCAAGCACGGCGCAGCCCGGTTCGTGGGTGTGCGTGCAGTTGCCGAAGCGGCAATCGGTCGACAGCCTGAAAATTTCCGGGAAATAGTGCCCCACTTCCTCGCGCCCGAATTCCACCGTGCCGAAGCCCCTTATTCCAGGGGTATCTATGATGGCACCTCCGCCGGGCAGGTCGAACATCTCGGAAAAAGTAGTGGTGTGCATGCCGGTATCGTGCGCCTCCGATATCTGCCCGGTGCGCAGGTCGAGTCCGGGCACAAGCGCGTTGATAAGGCTCGTTTTGCCCACGCCGGAATTACCCGAAAAGAGAGTGGTCTTTCCGCACAACGCCTCGCGCAGTGCGTCGAGTCCTTCGCCTGTACGCGCCGAAACGCCTATCGACGGATACCCAAGCGATTCGTACAAGGCCTTGACGGCCTCAAGCAGCTCCATATCCTCCGGCTCGCCGAGCAAGTCGATTTTGTTTATGGCAAGCATGGCAGGAACGGAGTAGGCTTCTGCCGTGGCAAGGAAACGGTCGATAAAGGTCAGCGACGTGGTAGGGTGCGCCAGCGACACCACCAAAAGGGCGCAATCGATATTGGCGGCTATGATATGAGTGGCTTTCGACAGATTTGTAGAGCGCCGTATTATATAATTGCGCCTCGGCAGCACCTCTGTGATAAAGGCCACGCCGTCCGGCCCCGGCTCGGCGATACGCACACAGTCGCCCACCGCCACGGGGTTGGTGGTCCGCAAGCCCTTTATCCTGAAATTGCCTTTGACCTTGCACGGCACTTCCGAAACCACGTCCGCGCCGCATACGCGCACTATATATAGCGAGCCGGTATTGCGTATAACTATTCCATCTGTCATTATCAGGGGTATTTTTGATTCACAAAATTAAGAAAAGAGAGCGGCTTAAACAAGCAAAAAGCACAAGGTCGATGAGAAAGGGGTTAAACTAAGTTAATGATTCGCACTTTCCAAAGCCCGTGGCGTTAATCCTGTAATACATTATACACGACTAACCTACGATTCATTTATGGGAACTACCACTTTTCAAGAAAAACTCCTTTCGGTGCAACGCAATCTACTGAATTTCGCGTACACCCTTACGACAAACCGCGAGGATGCCTACGATCTTCTTCAAGACACTACGCTCAAAGCCCTCGACAACGAAGACAAATATGTGGACAATGTAAACTTCAAGGGCTGGGTGTTCACAATAATGCGCAACCTCTTTATCAACAAATACAGGGCCACGGTACGCTCAGCAGTTGTAATAGACCGCTCCGACGATTTATACCACCTCAACCTGTCGCAGGAGTCGGGCTTTGAGTCCCCGGAAGGTGCTTTGTCCACAATCGAGATAAACGCCGCGATAAACCGCTTCAGCGACGACTACCGCGTGCCGTTCTCCATGTTCATAGCCGGCTACAAGTACGCCGAAATAGCCGAACATATGGATCTGCCCCTCGGCACTGTCAAAAGCCGAATATTCCTTGCCCGCCAGAAGCTGAAATCGGCCCTCGCGGACTATCGCTACGACTGAGCCTGATCCGACGAGCCGTTTATGGCATCGGAAATATAGACGGTGAACACCGGGAAGAATATCAGCCCCATTCCCGCGAGAACGGGCGCGAGTATCTTGCCTATGTCGGTGTATTCGGCTATGTCGGAGCCTGTGGTGCTCATACACATCACAGCCCAGTACACCGCCGAGCGCAGGCTGTGGACGCCGGGATTGACCCCGTACTCGGCCACGTAGAATATCATGCTGGCAAAGTACACTATGGCCGCAAGCAGAACGATATAGGCTCCGAGCATACTCAGGCTGCGCTCCATATCCATGGCGCGCAGCACTTCCGCAAGCACGAACACAGCCCGTACCAGCGGTATGATGCCTAACACAAACTGGAGTATTCCCGAAGGCACTATGCCGAAAAAATTAAACAGCACCAGATAAGGCACGCACAGCAGATACGACACCGCATGGTGCCCCAGATAGCGCCAACGATGCTCGGAAAGCGCCATATCCACTGTCAGATCTACCAAAAACAGCATACACAGCCAGAACTGCACCTTGAGGTAGAAGCCGGTGCCGCCGAAAGTCATATTGTCGAGGGTGTCGAGGCTTACCATTATCACCCATAGCGCGGCTGCTCCGAGCACAAGCACGTCGAGCAGAAGCCGCAGCGCTTTCTGCCACGTCTTGAGAGTGCGATGAGTTGGTGTGGGATTGTCAGGCATAATGCAACAGTTTATTACCTAACAATGAATACACGCGCCCGGTTCGACCTTACGGTGCCTCAAACACGTAAGCGCCGAGATCGGGAGCGCTGCCGCGAGTATGGCCGTAAAAATCGGCTGGAGCGCTGATGGCGGGATCGGCGGCTCCGATGGCCGGCGATTCGGGCCTGAGCCGGTAGTCAAAGACGTACTCGCTACGCTCGGTATAGAACAGCGGGTCGGCCTCCCACAGGCAGTCTGTGAAATTATCGTCGTCCGAACCCTTGCTGCGCATAAGGCAGCGATGCACGCTCACGCCGGTGCCTGTAAGATCGCCGTGCGATATGTCAGCCCCTATGCCGTATATCACCGAGTTGCTTATCCTCGCCTCAATGTATGGCAGTCCGCTGCCGTCGTCAAATCCTGTCTTGGCATCGGCCGACACGTGGCTCAGAGCCACTGCCGGGCCCGAAACAGCCGAGAAAAGGTAATTATTGGCAAAAGTACAGTAGCGGAACTCGTGGCTGCCGCCGTGGAGCGCCACCAGGCCGGCGCCGCCCTCGGCAAACTCACAGCCAACGGCCTCCACCGAGCTGTGAACGGCTTCCAGAACAGTCCCCGCCGAGTTATGCAGCCTGCAGTTGAGCATCGACAGCGACGGCTCGCCTCCGGCTCCGTCGCCTTCTATGGCGAGGCCGCGCTCAGTGTTCCGCATATCGGTATGCGAAAGCCTGTTGCCCGACGAGCTTGGCGTGAATCTCACCCCGTCCCACTGCCGCGACATAATGTCGAAAGATATGTCGGCAACAACATTTCCGCGCCTGTCGCCCGTCATATTCACCGGCGCCTCGGCAGTACCCTCCGCCAAAAGAGTGCCACGCACAATCATCGACGCCTTGTCGTGGAAATACAAGGTCGCTCCCGGAGCAAGCGTGAGAGTGGCTCCTTCGGCAACCACGAGCGAGTCGTATATCTGGTATGGCAGAGCGGCATCGAATATCTCGTCGCTTTCAACCACATACTCCCTCAGCCGCCGTACGTCCTGCCCGCAGGCTCTCAGCACCACCTCCGACGCCACGCCGTTGGTCATAAATTCGAGCTTGGCGTCTACCGTCATAGGCTTGCCCGACGAATTGGGCGGCAAAGTGGCCTCCACAAGGACGAACACGGAGTCCTTGCCGCGTATCTCCACGTCGCTGAACTCAGCGCCGCTCATACCGTCGACGTTCACGCGGTAGCAGCCTGCATTGTCGCCCACTATGCGCACGCTGCTTATCAGCAAGGACTTGGAATGCGGATTGTAGACTTTGAAACGGCTCGTCGGCGACGGCTCGTCGGTAAAGAGCAGACCCATATCGACGGTATCGGCCGAAAACACAGGCTGATCCGACGGAGATGTAGAAAAACCGTCCTCGATGCACGAGCCAAGCGCCAGCGCACCGAGGAGGAATATCGAGAGGAAAGTTATTATGTTCTTCATTTCGATATAATAACGGAGCGGAAGCCCCGATATTATATCGCCTTTACACGCAGCACCGTAAACGAATACGGCGGCATCACGGCGTGCGGCAGGTCGACCACCACTTCAGTGTCGGCGGCGTCCTCGTCGGCAGGACTGCCGCTGATACGGCGCCCCTTCACCTTGCCGCCGCGCGCTCCGAGGGCGTCGAGGTCGATATCGAACGCCACTTCCGCAGGCAGAAGGTTGACAAGCTTGAGCACATACTCACCTGCCTCGCTGTCCTTGACCACCGAAACACCGATGCGCGCCCGCACCTTGTCGTTATCAGAAGCCACCTCCACAGCCGAAGGCACGTACATATCGCCGCTGTTGGTGCCGTATAGGCGCTGCACATAGTACTCCGGCGTAGGACGCACCGTCGTATTGTCAAAGTATATCATATCCGGCCGCCACTGCGTGTGGCCGTCCTTGGCAAGCAGGGGCGCATACGAGGTCATAGCCACCACGTCGGCATTCCGCTCCACAGCAGTAAGGTACAGGGCGTCGGAAAGCGCCGTCTCTATATTGTTGGGCCGTCCGGGCAGGTGCGAGGCATATTCGCCGAGATACACCTGCGTGCCGCCGCGAGGATAGCTGTCGTAGTAATCCTGATTGTAGATAAGCCAGCCGGGAGCCACATAATAATGCTCGTCGACCATCGGCACCTCGAGCTTTCGCGCAAGCTCCCACCCCCGGTCATAGTCCGTGCCCTCATAGAAGGGTCCCACGGTGCCTATCACGGTTATTTCGGGGTGAGCCGCGCGCACTGCGTCGAAAATCATCTTGAAGCGCGGCTCGAAAACCTCGGTTATCATATCCTCGTTGCCTATGCCTATATACTTGAGATTGAAAGGCTCGGGATGTCCGGCCTCGGCACGGCGCCGTCCCCACTCGGTGCTTACGTCGCCATTGGCATATTCGATAAGGTCGAGCACGTCGGCCACATAGGCCGGCATATCCTCCATCGGGATTCCGTTCTGCTGGCCGAGCAGTTCGAGCGGGCAGCTCGCGGCGTGGTTGCCGGAGCCGGAATTTTGGCAGGGAACACCGGCCGCAAGCACGGGCAGAGGCTCAGCCCCTATATCCTCGCAGAAAAGGAAATACTCGTGGTAACCGAGTCCGCGCGTCTGGTGGTAGCCCCATAGATTGCGCAGGGGCTTGCGTGCCTCCAGAGGCCCTACCGAGCCTTTCCAGTCATATATATTCTCGATACCGTCGCCATGGGCCACACAGCCGCCGGGAAAGCGCACAAAGCGCGGACGAATCGCGGCAAGCGTTTCGGCAAGGTCTTTCCGCAGACCGTTCTCACGCCCTTTGAACGTTTCAGCCGGGAAAAGCGACACCATGTCGATGTCCGCGTCCGTTCCGGGAGCGAATAGCAGCTCAAGCCGTGCCGACGCTTCGGTTGCCGATGGCTTGAGGTCGGCTTTGTACGACGCCCATTCGCCCGACTTCATAGCTATGCGCTTCGACGCAAGCACTTTGTCGCCATCGGCAACAAGGCGCACCTCGACCGAGGACGGCACGCGCACACGCCCTTTCACCGAAAAACGATAAGTCTTACCCTTGGCCACGGGTATGCCGTCGAAGCCCTCATTACGCACATAAAATCCGCCGTCAGCCGATTTCACGGCTGCGTAGTGCGGGTTATTGGCGTGCAGCGGCGACACTGTGTCTATGGCCAGCGAACCTTTGCCACCGCTGCTCCATGCCGTGAGGGCATTCCATGCCGCATCGCCGCCACGATCGGAAGGCAGGTACTCGAAATCGCGGTTCTGCACAAGCTCGGCGTAAAGGCCGCCGTCGGCGCCATAGTTGATGTCCTCGAAAAATATACCTATCAGCTTGTCGGATATGGGCTTGGCATCAGCAGGGCGCGGACGCACGCTCACATTCACCCGTCCAAGGCCGACGAAACGCTCCGCATCGTCCTTGGCCTGCTCCCCATAGAGAGCCTCTCGGCTGCGGCGGCTGTCCAAATAGGCTTCAATACGGTCAACAATCCCTCGGTCGACCGTCTGCACGTATCCTCCCACACGGCGCCCCTCGACTGTGGCCGAATCCAGGCGCAAAGCTACCGACGCATACATGTCGCGGGGCAGGTCGGCCCGCGAGGCGAAATACCGCTGCGGCTCCCACTTGGCAAAATCGGCGGTCGATGTAAGGGCTGTGACACTACCGTCGGGAGTCGCGGACCATACCGCCGTCCAACGTCCGTCGGAACCGTTGACAAACAATTTTGGCGAGAACATCTTCTTATACGACCCCCACGGTCCGAAATCGCTCCGCACAAAATCATATCCGAACGCCTTCCATTGGTCGGTCGAATCCGTCCTCCACGCCAGCCTCAACCCGGAATCTCCGCCGGGAAAAGCATACGAAAACAATTCTGCCGACTGGGCGAAAACACCACCAGCCGACAAGGCCGCAATAACGGCTAACAAGCTCTTTAGTTTCATAATATCAATTAATACGCGAATTTAATAAATAACCCTCAATTTTGACTATTGTGGGAAAAAGATTATCTTTGCCGATGCAAAATCACACGCTTATGACTGAAGACGATATAAAAGAACTGCGCCGCGACCCTGACGGACTGCACACATATGAGTATCTCGCCAACCATATCGGCGAATGCGAGCCCACCGACATAGAGCTGCTTATCGACAATATGGAGCGAGTGGACCTTTCGGGGCAATTTATGGCAAGCGCCGCACGCTATCTCAACGCCATAGACTCAGAAGGATATTCTCCCGCCATACGCAGGCTCGTGGCCGCAACTATCGACAAAGACCGCGAGCACCGCTACCTCCCCGACCTTCTGCAAGGGCTGTACGGCACCGACTACAAGGAACATGCCACGGAACTATGCGCCTCCGACGATAATTTCCGCCGCATATACAAACGCCTCTTCCCCTCCTCCACTATCTGACCTCCCGGCAATGCGTTCACTCCTTATGGCTCCCATAGCGGCGCTGATGACTTTCTGCGCCTGCCAGACATCGGGAGCGTCTGAAAACACGGCCAAGACCGAAAACAAAACAGAAATAACAACAGAATCCTATATGCCAGACACTACTTCTGCCAAGGTACTCGTAAAGACCTCCCTTGGCAACTTTACCGTGCTGCTCTACGGCGACACCCCCAAACACCGCGACAACTTCCTCAAACTCGCCAAAGAAGGCTACTACGACAGCACCCTGTTCCACCGCGTGATAAAGGAATTCATGGTGCAGGCCGGCGACCCCGATTCGCGCACCGCCGCCCCCGGACAGCACCTCGGCGCAGGCGGCCCCGACTATAAAATCGACGCAGAGATAGTATTCCCCGCCCACTTCCACAAGCGTGGCGCCCTCGCCGCCGCACGCCAAGGCGACCAGGTAAACCCCATGAAGCAGTCAAGCGGCTCGCAGTTCTACATTGTAACAGGCCAGAAAATCGACAGCACCCAGATAGCCGCCATGGAAGCACGCCTTGCAGGCACCCAGAAGCAGGAAATATTCAACCGTCTGGCTATGGAACACCGCGACAGCATCATCGAGATGCAGCGACGCGGCGACCGCGACGGCCTGCGCACCCTACAGGACACCCTCATAGCGCAGACCGAGGCCGAGGCAGCAAAAATCCCCGCGCCCGCCATGACAGCCGAGATGAAGCAGGCTTACACCACCGTGGGCGGCGCGCCGCACCTCGACGGAGCATACACCGTGTTCGGTGAGATTGTCGACGGCATGGACGTTATCGACAAAATAGAAAAAGTAAGCACCGACCGTTCCGACAGGCCCAAGGAGGACATCAGAATCCTCTCGATGGAGGTTCTCGACTGATGGGCGACGGCCACAACATACCCGTACGGCACCATACACTGGCAAACGGCCTGCGTATGGTGCACAGTTACGACCCCACGACAGCCATGGCGGCTGTCAACATACTCTACAACGTAGGCTCGCGCGACGAGAGCAGGCACCGCACAGGCATGGCCCACCTCTTCGAGCACCTGATGTTCGGCGGCTCTGCCAATGTTCCTTCTTTCGACGGCGAATTAGAGAATGCCGGAGGAAAGAGCAACGCCTGGACAAGCCCCGACTTCACCAATTTCTACGACACTCTGCCGGCACAGAACATAGCCACGGCATTCCATATCGAAAGCGACCGCATGCTCGCCCTCGACTTCAGCGAACGCTCGCTCGAGGTACAGCGCGGAGTGGTGATAGAGGAATTCAAGCAGACATGCCTCAACAGGCCGTATGGCGACATTTCGCACCACCTGCGCCGTCTGGCATACGCCGAAAACCACCCGTACGCATGGCCTACCATAGGGCTTGAGCCGGAGCATATAGCCTCGGTGACGCTCGACGACGTAAAGAGCTGGTTCTACTCGCACTACGCCCCCGACAACGCCATACTGTCCGTGACCGGGCGCGTGGAGTTCGACC
Source organism: uncultured Muribaculaceae bacterium (assembly GCA_910579035.1). GTDB lineage: Bacteria > Bacteroidota > Bacteroidia > Bacteroidales > Muribaculaceae > CAG-873. The sequence continues at coordinate 91,650 of CAJTSR010000009.1, forward strand.
GCGCGGTAGAGCTTGCTGAGCGATGGTTTGCCGACATACCGAGGCGCAACATACAGCCGCGCCGCATTCCTGCGCCGGGATTCCCGCGTGAAAGCATTGTGGAAACCGTCTATGGCCGCGTGCCGCAGCCTATGGTGGTGATGGCATTCCCCATGGACAGCTACGGCACCGAACGATACTATGCCGCCGACACCGTTACCGACCTGCTTGCCGCAGGTCGCGCCTCGCGCTTTGTCCGCAGGCTCGTGTACGGCCCTGCCGAAGGCATATTCGCATCGGCCGACGCCTCGATCATAGGCAGCGAGCACGAAGGGCTGCTTCTGCTTACAGCACGCGTGGCCGACAACGACGACAGCACCATAAGCCGCGCCTGCGAACTGCTGCTGGCCGAAGCCCGCGCCATAGCTGACCCTGCCAACATTGGGAAACGAGAATACGAACGGACGATAAATAATTTCGAGGCGACGTTCCGTTTCGGGAATATCGACTATCTGTCGAAAGCGACCAATTTGGCTCTTGCCGAGTACCACGGCGAGGATATAAACGCCACAGTGGCGGCACGCCGCAGCCTGCGCCCGGAAGCAGTGGCGGCAGAAGCCGACAGGCTTTTCAACCGCACTCCTTTCGTCACCCTCGTCTACCGCCCCCGATAACGCGCCGCACGGCAGGCGGAGCCGCGAAAAAGGCCACCGCCACACCCACTATATCGGCCACGAAGTCGAACACATCGGCTGCGCGGCCGTTTTCCATAGCACCCTGCGCTATCTCGTCGAGGCCTCCGGCAACTATGCAGGCCGCGCAAAAGGCCGCCATAAGCTTCTTGGAAACAATCTCGCCACGATGTGCCCTCTGCCAGTCGAAGGCAAGCGCTCCGGCAAGACCACCGAACATCACGGCGTGTATGAGCTTGTCGGCGCCCGGAAACATAGGCAGATGCTCCACTCCCGCCGGGTCGGACGAGAGAGTTCCGTACAGAATCACGGCTGCCACAACCATGGTAGGCCACCATTTGCTTACGAACGAAATCATAGCGGAATATAGTCTTTGGGGTCAAGGGCGGCACCTTTGTGCCATAATTCAAAATAGAATGTGCCTCCCGGAGCGGTATGGCCTATCCTCTGCCCGGCAACAACGCGCGTGCCCTTGTTCACAAACACATCGGAAAGCCCTGCATACACGCTTATAAAATCGTTGGGGTGCTGAATCACCACTGTTTCACCATCGGCGCCGTCGTGGTACACGCCTGTGACAGTGCCTCTGTAGACGGCTGCCACCGCCACCTTGGCCGCAGCCTTGAGCCTGATGCCCGGCGAGGCGGAAGGCTCGACTCCGGCGGTATTCCCCAAGGGCGAAGAGAAAACCATACCCTCGGCAGCAATAGGAGCCAGAACCGACAGATTGAACCGCACTTCGTCTTCGTAGCGGCTCACAAAGTCGCGCTCAGCCTCCGTTGGCGCCACCAGCGAGTCGGCCGACGACGGCTGCGGATTCTCGCGCGAGGCGAGCGAGTCGGCCTCGCCCTTCATCACGCCCACTATGCCGGCAAGGAAAGCCTCGTTAGCACGCGTGGCCTGCTCAAGCGAGTCGAGCTTCAGCGCCGTTTCAAGATACTGCGCCCTGAGGTCGCCGCGCAGCGAACCGGGCAGCAGCTGGCGCATGGGCGTGTAGGCTATCACCATCCATATCAGCGCCGCCATAGCGGCAACGGAGGCTGCCGAAACAGCAATCACGCGGCCACGGGTCATGCGTATCGACCACAGACGGTTGTATGTGTTCTCCTTTATGAAGTCGAGGCGGAAACGGGCCGGATTCTTATATCGCTCCGCCCGCGGCCTGCTTTTCTTTACGGCGTCTGCCGGTGTATTTGGATTCTTTTTCAACATCTCCGACAAATATACTTCTTTTTCAGCGCATAGACAAATCCGCTGAACCCGGAGTCCTGAGGCGGCGTTATTAAGAGTGTGTTGTCTACATAACACCTCTCTGCAAAAAACGTTTCACATATATCTTTCTCTCACCGCTTATGGACTGGTTAATCGACATTCTCCGAAACAATCCTTCCATTCCGATATTCCTTACCCTCGGCATAGGATTCTGGATCGGCAAACTCAAATACAAGACTTTCTCGCTCGGCACCGTCACCTCGGTTTTACTTGTCGGAGTGCTGGTAGGGCAGCTCGACATACCCATTCCCGGCCCTATAAAGTCGGTATTCTTCCTACTTTTCCTGTTCGCGATAGGCTACAGCGTGGGGCCGCAGTTTTTCCGCGCGCTCAAAGGCTCAGGCATACGGCAGGTGCTGTTCGCCATAGTGATGTGCCTGCTCTGCCTCGGAGTGACAACCGGCGTGGCCCTTGCTCTTGGCTATAATGCCGGAGAAGCCGTCGGACTATTCGCCGGCTCGCAGACAATATCGGCAGTCATAGGGGTGGGCGAAGACACTATCCGCACCCTCGGCATATCGCAGGCTGAGAAACAGAACTGGATGGATATGATACCTGTGTGCTACGCCGTGGTATACATATTCGGCACCATAGGCTCGGCATACATACTGAGCTACATAGGCCCGGCAATGCTCGGCGGACTCAAAAAAGTAAAGGAGCAGACAAGGGAACTTGAAAAATCGATGAACAACAGCTCCGTCACCTCACAGCCCGGATTCATCAACGCCCTGCGTCCTGTCACTTTCCGAGCATACTCGGCCGAAGGCGATTTTTTCGACAGCCCGCGCTCTATCGAAGAGATTGAGCAGAAAATCAGCAGCATGGGGCGCCGCGTGTTCGTGGAGCGCGTAAGGCAGGGCGGCACCATAATTGACGAACCCGCCGCTTCTGTCACCATATCCAAGGGCGACGTGATAGTGCTCAGCGGCCGGCGCGAATACGTGGTGCAGGACGAATCGTGGGTAGGCCCTGAGGTAGCCGACGCCGAGCTTCTCAACTTCGCGGTAGAGAAAATACCCGTCATGCTCGCCAACAAATCGGTCGACGGCATCACTGTCGACGGCCTGCGCGCCCTGCCGCATATGAAAGGCGTGGCCATATCCTCCATCACGCGAGGCGGACAAGAGCTGCCCGTGCTCGCCCGCACAAAGCTGATACGCGGCGACGTCGTGACCCTCGCCGGGCTCAAGCGCGAAGTCGACAGCGCAGCCAAGGCCATAGGCTACGCCGACCGGCCTGCCACCAACACCGATATGGTGTTCCTCGGCCTCGGCATATTCATAGGCGCATTGATAGGCGCAATCACCATACACCTCGGGGGCATACCCATAAGCCTCAGCACGTCGGGCGGCGCGCTGATAGCAGGCCTTGTACTGGGCTGGCTGCGCTCCAAGCACCCCACTTTCGGCCAGATACCCGATTCTTCGGTATGGCTGCTCAACAACCTCGGCCTCAACATGTTTATAGCCATAATCGGTATAACGGCGGCCCCGACCTTCATAAGCGGGCTTAAGGAAGCCGGGCTTATGCTCTTCGTTGCAGGCATTATAAGCACCTCGCTGCCACTGATTATCGGCGTATGGCTCGGCGCCAAGGTATTCAAGTTCCACCCGGCCATAAACCTCGGTTGCTGCGCAGGCAGCCGCACCACCACGGCCGCGCTCGGCGCCATACAGGACTCCCTCGGCTCCACAGTGCCGGCCTTGGGCTACACCATCACCTACGCCATCGGCAACACCATGCTCATACTTATGGGCGTGGCCATAACCCTCATCTGCTCATAATTAATAACTCCTCATTCCTCATTAAAAACTCCTAATTAAAAAAAATGGACCCACTAAGCCGTGAATACGAAAAGTCGCTCAGCAGCATGAGCCCCTTTGAAATCAAAAACAAACTGATAGCGCTTGCCCAGGACGACACCCGCAAGTCCACCGCCACCTTCCTCAATGCAGGGCGCGGCAACCCCAACTGGATAGCCTACGACGCCCGCGAAGCATTCTTCCTGCTCGGAGCGTGGGCTGTGGCGGAGTGCAAGCGCGTGTACACCGACTCGCCCGGAATAGCAGGCATACCGAGCCGCGCGGGCATAGCCTCACGCCTTGAGAAATTCCTCGCCGACAACCGCGACAGCGAAGGAGGCCGACTGCTCGAAGGCGCATACCGCTACCTCGTCGACAAGCTCGGAGCCGACCCCGACGAGCTCGCCCACGAATGGGCCGAGGGCATAATAGGCGACCAATACCCCACCCCTCCCCGCATACTCAAATACACCGAGGCAATCATACAGCCGTATCTCGCCCAGGAACTCGGCAACAGGGACGCCGGCGAAGGCCGCGAGCTCGACCTCTTCGCCACCGAGGGCGGAACAGCCGCCATGTGCTATACCTTCGACACTCTCCAGACCAACCACCTCGTCAAAAAAGGCGACCGCATAGCGCTTATGGCACCGCTGTTCACGCCCTACATCGAGATTCCCGAACTCGACCGCTTCGGATTCGACGTCGTGACCATAAGTGCCAACAAGGTCGAAGCCGACGGCTACCACTACTGGCAGTACCCCGACAGCGAGCTCGACAAGCTCCGCGACCCGTCGGTAAAACTCGTATGTATGATAAACCCGTCGAACCCGCCGTCGTACCGCCTTTCCGACCACGACCTCGAAGTGCTAATCGACATCGTGCGCAAGGACAATCCCAACCTCATCGTGGTTTCCGACGAGGTATATGCCACCTTTGCCGACAAATTCGACTCCCTCCTCTACCGCCTGCCGCAGAACACCATCTGCGTGTACTCTTTCTCGAAATACTTCGGGGCAACGGGCTGGCGACTCGCCGTGGTGGCCACCGCAAAAAAGAATATATTCGACCGCATGATTGCCGAGCTGCCGCAGGACAAGAAAGACGACCTCGCGCGCCGCTACGGCTCGCTGACTCTCGACGTCGAGAGCCTGCGCTTTATCGACAGAATGGTGGCCGACAGCCGCGACGTGGCTCTCAACCACACAGCCGGACTCTCCACCCCGCAACAGATAATGATGAGCCTGTTTGCCGCCAAATGCCTGCTCGACACCTCCGACACATACAAGCAGAAGATGCAGGCAATGATTCACGAACGCTGGAACGCCCTATGGAAAAACACCGGCTTCACCATCATTCCCGACAAGCTCCGCGTGGGCTATTACAGCGAAATCGACATGATGGTATGGGCCAAGAAATTCTATGGCGACGAATTTGCCGCGTGGCTGCCCACCGCCCACGAACCGCTCGACGTAACCATGCGCCTTGCCGTCGAAAAAGGCATAGTGGTACTCAACGGCTCAGGCTTCGACGCCCCCGAATGGAGCATACGCACCTCCGAAGCGAACCTCAACCGTGACGACTACGAAATAATAGGCACGAAAGTGCGGCAGATTCTCGAAGAATACCATCAGGAATACCTCGCATCAAAAAAATAACAAAAACATTACACCGCCGGGGCCGGGGCAACGCAAAAAAAGCGAGGCCCCGGCCCCGCCCACCTAACCACCTAACAACCTAACCACCTGCCCACTTAATCACCTACCTACAGCCTCCCCGTAGCCGAAAGTATATGGTACATCAGGTCGTGGAAGAGCATCTGGTCCGACTGGCGCGAGCCGACGCCCTTGCTCTGCACGTCGAAATTGCGTATCGCGCTTATTATCTCTACGGTCTGCGCCGCCGTATAGCGGCTCATAGCAAGCCGTATACGCTTAAGCGCGAAGCTATTGCGCAGATTAAGCTCGGCCATCAGCCCCGAATCCGAACGGTCGGCCGCATAATAGGCCGTCAACACATCGGCAAAGAGGTTGAATATCGAGGCGGCAGCCATAACCAACGGCACGGCTTTTGGATTGCTCCTGAAATAAGCCAGTATGCGGAACACCTTGGCAGCATCGCGCGCAGCAACGGCATCGACAAGCTCAAAACTATTGTACTCGCGACTCACGCCTATATTGCGCTCTATCACCTCGGGAGTCACCTCGGCACGCTCAGGCAGCAGGGCCGCGAGCTTGTCGATTTCGTTATAGAGGCGGCTGAGATCAGTGCCGATGAAGTCGCGAAGCATCTCGAGCGCCTTCTGCGATGCCGACAGCCCTTTGGAGCGTATATACTGGCCAATGAGCGCGGGCGCGTTGTAATCAGTGATTTTCTTCGATTCATACACCACGGCGCCCGTTTTCTTAAGAGCCGCCATAAGGTCCTTGCCCTTGGCCACGGCGCCACGGCAGCATATCACAAACACCGTGGTAGCCACCGGATTCGCCACATAGGTATGGAGCTTGTTGAGCTTGTCGGCCCTTATGGCCTGCGCCTCTTTGAGTATCACTATCTGGCGCTCCGACATCACCGGAATGCGGCTGCAAACATCTATCACCTGTCCCGGTTCCACATCGGGCGCGAAGAGAATGTACTGGTTGAACACCTTTTCGTCCTCGGACAGAACGTTTTCAAACCGGCGCGCGAGCGCGTCGATATAGTACCCTTCTTCACCGTGAAGCAGGTAGACAGGCGCGAGGCGTCCTTGGGATATATCGCGCGAAATACTTTCAAAAGAAGGTGCGGGAGCTGCCATATTGGAATATTTGTGTAAATTTACACAAATTTTTCACCACGTGCAAACCACGCAGCTCAATTTACCGGCCTTCGAGCCACGCATACGCCCTGACAGCGATTCGCGGCGCAGCGGCTACGAGATTTTCGACCCCCTGAGGCGCCGGTGGGTGGCACTCACTCCCGAAGAGTGGGTGCGGCAGCACTTTGTGAATTTTCTTGTGGAACACAGGGGCTACCCTGCCGCCCTGATGGCGAACGAAACAAGTATCAAGCTCAACGGCCTGAGCCGGCGTTGCGACAGCGTGGCGTACTCTCGCACGCTCAAGCCACTTGCCGTGGTCGAATACAAGGCCCCGTCAGTGGCCATAAGCCAGAAGGTCTTCGACCAGATAGCACGCTACAACATAGTGATCGGAGCACCGTTCCTGATAGTGAGCAACGGCATGAGGCACTACTGCTGCCGATTCGACGGAGGCAGCTACCGCTTCCTGCCCGACATACCTGCGTATGCCGACCTCGAATCGTGGCAAATCAGTAATCAATAATCAGAAAAAGTAAGCCACCCGCACGGCCCACTGGCGGTTCTGGGCGCTGTAGTTCTCGAGCTTGCGGGTCTTCAGCAGGTAGGTCATACCCCATGTGTACTGCACCGACACCTGCCAGCGCTTCCACAGCTCGACACCGCCACCGGCAGTAAGGCCGAGGTCGCCGCCGGCGTATTTGAACGGATTGGGCACGTCCTTGTTGCCTTTCACATCGCTGTGAGCAAGCATGAACGAGAAGTCGGGACCGCCGTACACGAAAGGCGCGATATAGTCCTCGAGTCCGTTCATACGCGTCCACTTAAAACGCAGGTGAAGGGGAATCTCAAGCATGTGGAGATACATCGTAGGCTTTTTGAAGCCGTCCACGGCCCATATCTGGCGCGAACCCAGATCAACCTTGGCTCCGGCCTGGTTATAGAGAAGGCCGAAATCTATACCGAAACCAATGCCGGGGAACATCATCTCGCACTGCAGGCCGGCCTGACCGCCCACTGTCTTGCCAACAGGCACCAATGGCTGCTTGAACTTGAGATCATTGATAGTCACTCCGGCTACGGCTCCGTAACGGAACTGGGCGTTTGCAGCCGCAGGGACTGCAAGGCATATTATGGCCACAAGGGCTGCTGCGATGATTTTCTTCATATGCTTGGCTTATATGGCCGCAAAGGTACGCACAAAAACCGACATACTTTCTTAATTTACGTAAAATTATGCCCCTGCGTCACACCACGCGCGCCTTAAAGCCCATGCGGGCAAGCTCCCGCAGCACGTCGGAACGGCGGTCGCCCTGTATGAGTATCTCGCCGCCGCGTGCAGAGCCGCCGCAGCCGAGGCTGCGCTTGAGCTGCGAGGCCACGCGCTCCACCTCGTCGTCGCCGATGGTGAATCCGCAGATGATGGTGGCCGTCTTGCCGGCACGTCCTTTTTTCTCAAACACTATGTCGAGGCGCCCTTGCGCCGGCGCTGCTTCCTGTGCCGGCTCCTGCGCCGTATCAGTGTCCCCGTCGGCAGGGAGTGCCCCGCGCAGCGATTCAAGGCGCGAACGCCAGTCGTCTGATTGTATGCTCATTTTATGTCGGAAATATCTGAATCGTCGACAGGCGCCTCGTGCGATGCCTCGTTGATTGCCGAAAGCATCATCATCCGCGCGCGGTCTTCATTAGGCATAGCCTGTATGTAGATATATGTGGAATCGCTGTCGCGCTCCAAGGCAGCACGAAGACAGCGGGCCGCGAAAGCCGTGTTCACATCGTTGTCGCCCGTATTCTCGCCGAGGCGCACCAAGAGCAGCGACAGGCGGCACAGATCCCACACGTCGGTATTATCGAAAGCGGTTCCAAGCACTATGCTGTCGCAGACGCTCTGCGCCTTGGCATAGCGCCCACGGGCGAAAGCCTCCTCGGCCTCGTCGACAGGAGCCTGCGATCCGCTTCCTGAATGCGTGCATGCCGTGGCCAAAGCCAAGGCCACGACCATACATGCCAATATTCCAATTAGTTTGTTCATTTCTGTTTCATAGGGGAACCGTCGCATCTATTTCCGGTTCGGTTACAATCTCGTCAAGACTGCGACCGTCGGAGTTCTGCCAGTCGGCCTCGCCGGGTTGGTCGGCGCCGGCCTCTTCAATCACATACTGCTGCTCCACATTGTCACCCGCAGGGGTATCCACATGGGTGTTGCTGTCAAACCAGCCTATGTAGAACAACACTGCCACCGCGATGGCGGCTACCAACAGGGCTACCAAGAGCCACTTCCAGGTTCCGGAGGATTGTTTTGTATCAGCCATGATGCAAAGGGTTTTATTTAAAAAACGCACCGAGGGACTGGAGAGTTCGCTACATGCTGCCCACTTTCTGATCGAAATCATACATCAGCAGGGCAGTCTGGGCCGCTTCGGCGCCCTTGTTGCCAAGGCTGCCTCCTGCACGGTCGAGGGCGTCCTGCTCGGTGTCCACGGTGAGGACTCCGAATATGGTGGGTATGTCGCACTCGCTGTTGAGGTGGGTTATGCCCTGCGTCACGCTCTGGCACACATAGTCGAAATGCGGCGTGCCGCCACGTATCACGCAGCCGAGCACCACGATAGCGTCGTACAGACCGCTGTCGATAAGTTTCGACGCGGCGTAGGTCAGCTCTACCGCTCCGGGCACTTCAAAGACATCTACCATGTCGTGGTCGAGAGTGCTTTTGAACACGTCGAGCGCCCCGGCAAGCAATGCTTCGGTTATATGGCTGTTCCACAGCGTGCGTACCACTGCCACGCGCATGTCGCGGGCTTTCTGGAAAGGAGTGAGAGAGGCGTTGGAAGGAGAAGACATTATATCAATCTTATTTTTGTTTGACTTGGCTTATGCGCGGTCACGACCCGCGCACATTATATCAGAATCCGAGATTCTCGAACTTTATATTGCGGGCGGCAGCGTCGGCCGAGGCCACGGCGTCAGCAAGAATCTGGCGGCACAGCTCGTCGGAGGGTGCGTCGAGGTCGTCCACCCCGAGTCCGCGCGTGAATACCGATGCTGTCACACCGGCCACAGCGCCGGCGTTCCACATCATACCGTCACACACGCCTTCCGGCACCGCGACGGTGTTCACCCTCTTGCCCGAATAATAGCTTATGGTATGGCACGACGGCTCCACGGCGATGAGCGAACGGCAGTAGAAGTCGATGTGGTTGCGATAGCAGGCCTCCGTCGAGGCGGCGCCGAAAATCAGGTCGAGTTCCGAAGCCCGCGCCATGACGATGTTGGCCATCTCAAGATTCTCAAGCAGCTGGGGCATCACCCGGGTAATCCTCGGCTCAAGCTGTGGCAGGAAGCCTGGTAGATAGATAAGCACGGCCTTGCGCTCCACGGCGTGCGCCAGCAGGCGGCTGAGGCGTGCGCGCATACGCGGGTCTATGGCATAAAAGCCTCCGAAGAGCACCACGTCGCCCTCGTCGATACGCGGCCACACTATGTCGAAGCATTCTTCGGGATAGGACTCGTAGCGGGTGATGGAGGGAGCCGAGCCGTCGCGGCGGCACACGAACACATTGAGCGGCGTGCGACCCTCCGTGAAGCGGTCGACCGACGTAATGTCGACCCCGACCTCTACAAGGGCGTCCACGGCCAGCGAGCCAACAGGGTCGGAGGCAGCCTCGGATGCCATAAGCACGTTGAAGCCCCCGCCGCCGAGAATGGCGGCGGCATTTGCCACGCGGCTGCCCGACACCGAGCCGAGAGGACGGCCGTCGGCATCAATCACAACGTTCAGCGACAGCTCGCCTATACATATTATCTTTTTCATCAGCATCTATTTCTGGGGCGTGCGCGAAGCCACTCCGAGATATCCTCCGTGGTGACGTTTGGCATATTCCTGCCGCGTGAAGCCGATAGCCTGCATCGTGTTTACCACCAGCACGTCGCCTATCACCGTCATCATAGTGGTAGAAGTGGTAGGCGTAAGCCCGAGCGGGCACACCTCGGGAGCCGGCGCCGTAAGCAGCGTTATATCGGCAAGCTGCGCCAAGGGGCTGTCGGGAGCGCCTGTGATTACAAGCACCGGTATGTCGGAGTAAAGACCGTGGAGAAGCTCCACAAGCTCGAGGATTTCACGCGTCTTGCCGCTGTTGGATATGAAGAGCACTATGTCGTCGGGCTGCACCACGCCGAGGTCGCCATGCTGCGCCTCGCTCGGATGCAGGTATACCGCCGGAGTGCCCGTCGACGAAAAGGTGGTGGCTATGTTCATGGCAATCTGCCCGGCCTTGCCCATACCTGAGGTGACGAGCTTGCCCTTGCGGCGATGAACACGATCCACGATAGCCTCCACAGCCTTTTCATAACCATCTGTGACAGGAATTGCGAGTATCGCCTCGCTCTCGGCGCGCAAAATTTCGCGCATTGACTGTTTGACGTCCATTGGGGTCGTTGGTTTTCAAATCAGACACAAAAGTAAGTAAAAAAACTTGTAGCGGCAAGTGTCGCGCAAATCGCCACAATCGGTCAAACATCGCTAAACACCTCGCATATTGCGCGGATGGTGCAGCAGAATTTCCTCGCGGAGCCGCACATTGTCGAGGTGCAGATAAATCTGAGTGGTGCCTATCGACTCATGCCCCAGCATCTGCTGTATGGCCCTGAGGTTGGCTCCGCCCTCGAGCAGGTGGGTGGCAAAGGAGTGCCGCAGCGTGTGGGGCGACACACTGCGCCTTATGCCGGCCGCCTCGGCAAGGTCGCGCACGATGTAGAACACCATCACCCGCGTGAGATGCCGCCCACGGCGGTTCAGAAACAGATAGCCCTCCTCGCCGGGCTTGGCGTCGGGCCCTTGGTGGAGCCTCTGGTCAAGGTAAAGGCGCGTCTGCTCCACGGCATCGGCCGACATAGGCACCATGCGCTCCTTGGCGCCCTTGCCCGACACCACGAGGTATTCCTCGTCGAAGAACACCCGCCGGCGCTCCAGCGTGCACAGCTCGCTCACGCGCAGCCCCGACCCGTAGAGCATCTCCATTATGGCGCGGTTGCGCTGGCCCGTGTCCGACCCCATGTCGATGGCGGCAAACATAGCGTCCACCTCGTCGATCGACAGCACTTCGGGCAGCTTGCGCCCCGCGCTCGGAGTGTCGAGCAGCGCCGACGGATCGTCGGTCCGCACACCTTCGGCCACCAGATAGTGGTAATAGCTCTTGATGCCCGACACCATGCGCGCCTGCGAACGGGTGGCGATGCCCATATCGTGCAGGTCGGTAAGGAATGCCGCCAGATGCGACGTGTCGGCCTGCTCGGACGACACTCCCATCGGAGCGAGCCATTCGAGCAGCCTCTTCACATCGTGTATGTATCCTATCCTCGTATTCTCGGCAAGACCGCGCTCGAGCATCAGATAGGCTTCGTAAGCTTTCAGCATCAAGTAGGTAGGTGGTTAGGTTATTAGGTGAGTATGTGGGCAAGTGGCCAGGTGGGTAGGTGAGCAGGTAGGGAGGCGGCGTGCCGCGTTTTCCCTAAGGCCTCTAAAGCCCTTAAAGACCTTAAAGACCCTAAAGCCCTTACAGCGCACGCGCGCCGCTCGGGAAGCCTACAGCGTCCCCTGCTCCACGCAGCGGGCTATTCGGTCGAGGGTGGCGTCGTCTTTGTCCTTGTCGGGCTTGAAGGAGCTTTTAAGGCTCACCCCGAAGAGCTTGCCGAAGCCCTGCCAGAACGCCGCGCGGAACGTGCCGAGAAACGCCTTCACGATGTCATAGCTCGACTGGTGCGTTTCTCGCTGCACGAGCTTCACGAGTACCTTGGCCTGCCGCTTCGAGAAACGCTTCAGCACCGGCTTATACTGCTCGAACAGAGCCTTCTCCATAGCCTTGAGGTAATCTTCACGTTCCTTCTGGGTGGGAAAAGTTTCGATATACTCATATGTTTCTATCAGCGTTTCAGCTATAAGCTTGGCATACGGCAAGGTAAGCTTCACATCGCGCACTGTGCGCCAGTAGTACTCCTCCTGCTTGCTGTTCTTGAACTTCATGGGAGGATACACCGACAGCTCGCGCAGATGCAAAACCAGCATCGTGTCGCCGGCCTCGCCCACCCGCACCGAATAACCACGGTACGGGTTGCGGAAAGTCGACGGCACCTCCTGAGCCTCGGCACGCGCGGCCACAGCCGCAGCGGCAGCCTTCTCGGCTTTCGACAGCTTTTTGGCACACACCGGCGCAACACCGCATAGCGCCATTAATATTACAATGAAGAGAGCGCGCATACTCTTATAACGCTCCCGCGCCGCTATTATTGTCGGACCCGTCAGACTCGTCCGACCCGTCCGACAAAACAAAAATTCAAAAAAATGACGAAAAAATTTGGCCGCATAAAAAATAATGCCTAACTTTGCAGTCGCAAATACGGCATAGCCGATTCGGCTCCCTAGCTCAACTGAATAGAGCATCTGACTACGGATCAGAAGGTTACAGGTTTGAATCCTGTGGGAGTCACACTTTGATTTCATTTCATATTAGTAGTAGTTCACGGCTCCCTAGCTCAACTGAATAGAGCATCTGACTACGGATCAGAAGGTTACAGGTTTGAAT
>CAJTSR010000010.1 GCA_910579035.1 uncultured Muribaculaceae bacterium
ATTTGCCTCTCATCGGTCCATTGCATGAGCATCGTGATAATCTTGGTTGATTCACTCGGACTGTTGATGTCATATACAAAATCACGGATGCCGTCAATTATCACAAGCCCTATATCCGGCAGATTGTAGATTGCCTGTCGGGTAATCTCTATGCGTTCTTCGGGAGAATATTTGCGGAGAGCAAGAAATTCAAGACTCTCATGGTCTTTATCGGTAGGCATACCGCACATTCGGAGTATGCGTTTAATCACTTTCTGACAGTGATACGGGCTTTGCTCGGTATCGATATACAGCACTCTGCGTTTGCCCTCCGGCAATGAAACGGAATATCTCAGCACAGTGCCGTTTGTCAATGCTGCGGCTACGATTGCCGACACATTGAATGTCTTTTTACTCTTGGCTTTACCGATTGACGCACTGAAATTGCCCAATGTACCTATAACTGAGTCCTGTGCCTTGATTATTTCAGGTGACATCTCATAAATCTTGGTTACGCTCAGCCGTGAGGCATGCCACATCTCTATGGCTGTCTCGGCTGAAATCTGCATTGTCTTACTCTCATTCATTTGCGTCCCCCGGTTTTCTTGCCTGCCAGTTCAAGAGCAAGCTCGGCATCCACGATTATTTTGCGACCTATCTGCTTGATTGCACGGTCAATTTTGCCACTTTTCTTTATGCGGTTGGCAGTCGGTATGCTGCATCCGAAGATAGAGGCAATGCCGGATAATCCGTACACATATTTAGTAGACGATGCGTCTATGGTGGTTATCACCTTAGGCTCGGTTTCGTTTTCGTGTCCCGCATTTTTCGAGAGACATATGAATTCCTCGCCGGTCATCTGCCACAACGGTTTCTGTAATAAGTTTGCAATGTTCATACTTTATTTTCTTGTTACAGCCCCGGTGCCGAGGCTTGGATTGGTTAAGTCGACGTTGCAAAATTACTGCCGGGTATAAGTGGCAAGGAGGTGGCATACTAAAATAAATGCTCACTATATATCATTGATATTTAGTGAGTAATAAAAATACCACCCAAGAAATTTGAGTGGTATCGGTGGTAATCAGGTAATATCGTCTGTGATGATCGACTATTGAAGCAAATTATCAAATCTTGTCATGGCTGCCGCCTTGATATTGTCGGCAATGTCGATGTATGGCTTCATCGCCTTGTAATCGGAATGTCCCGTCCATTTCATGACAACCTGCGGAGGTATTCCGAGGGCGAGGGCGTTGCAGATGAATGTGCGTCTGCCCGTATGAGAACCAAGCAGTGCGTACTTAGGTGTCACGATGTCGATACGTTCATTGCCTTTATAATAGGTTTCACGCACAGGCTCGTCTATTCCGGCAATCTGAGCAAGTTCTTTGAGATAAGTGTTGAATTTCTGATTTGTTATGATTGGAAGAACACGGTCATTCTTAAATTGTATATCGGCATATTTTTCAAGTATGGCTTTGGTCTGAGCATTCAGCTCGATGCTCAGGCTGTCGGCTGTTTTCATAGTCGTTATCTCCATGTGGTCCGGCTTTATATCGCTTCGCTTGAGATTTGCGACATCGGAATAACGCAGCCCACTAAAACAAAGGAAAAGAAAAATATCCCTCACACGCTCAAGATACTGTTTGGATTGAGGAATTGACAAGGTGCGTATCCTTGTCAGTTCATCAGTAGTCAGGAATATGACTTTCTTCTGCGTATTCTTCATCTTTGGTTTGAAAGAGTCGAAAGCGAGATTGGAATGATAGCCTTTCTTTGCAGCCCATCGGAGATACCATTTCAAGAATGATATTTGCTTTCCGACAGTGAGGTTTCTCAAATCTGCAACTTCCCGTAGGAAATCGACATAATCGTTTAATCCATCTTCCGAGAAAAAATCAAAAGACAGTTCAACATTATTATTGGCTTGAAAATCAATCAGATGATTTTTTACGGTCTTAAATTTTTGATGAGTTGCGTGTGTCCAATTGTTCAATCGACCATTTTCCTTGACAAATTCATCATACAGTTCCCAAAATGAGGGCTTAGTATCAACGGTCTCAGTCGGTTCTTCTATCGGGGACGGAGCTTTTGTCCTATCGCTGAAAGCTGTTTTAATTTGCGCTGGAGTCGGCATGGTTTCAGTGACCTCAAACTCTTTGAAAATATTTTGTACTATGGTGTAGAGGTTGAGCAAATCCGCATTAATCTCTGCCGAACTTTGTTTAAGTTTGTTGGCACATCCATTCTTTACACGCTGCTTATCAGCATCCCATTTGGCAACGTCAATACGGTAGCCAGTAGAAAAGTCTATGCGTTTGCCACTGAAGATGACACGCATACGGATTGGGACATTCTCAACGATTGTCACACCGTCTTTCTTTCTACATTCGGGAGAGAAAATGATATTTCGTTTGATATTCATGTTTGGGTGTGCTTGATTTTTACACCCAAAATTACACCCAATTTTTGATATATGCAAATGCCATCCTTGAAATCGCATTTTAATTACCTATTGTATTAACCTATTAATCAATAGTAATTTGATAAATAATGAACATCTGTGATTATATAGGTTAAAGAGCCTCCAGCTCCACCCCTACAAGTTCCAACCGTCTTATATTAAAGGTTGGAACTTTTTTTAATTGACAGATTTTTCGTGTGTTCCTTTTGAGTTATTATTGTCGGAGAGTTTATTGATTGCGGTGTGGTAACTTTCGTGCAATTCTGTTTTTAATTCGTCCGGGATTGTGAAACGAGGCCTAAAAACATCTGTTGTATATGGCCATAAGGTACCATATTCTTGTTCGGAATCATAAGCGACATAATAGCAATCATCGGACGCGTTGAGCCAATAATTATCCTCAGCAAATTCTTCGCCAATTCCCTCTCGTTTACAAATATCTATTACTTTCTGATATTCCTTCCAGCAGCTTTCAATATCGTTGCATAGAGATACGATTATGGCGAGTCTTACTTCCATATTATCTATGTCATGCACCTCTACTATATCTCCCGGCTTGAATTTTATGGAATCTTTCGGGCGCCCCCAGAAGTGACCTTCCCTTTTATCCAGATCTTCTGTCAGCGAAGAGCATACAGACTGTTCTATAAGAGCGCCTTTGCTATCAAACACCCATTCCCGTTTACAGCAAGTATAGATTACGTCCTTACCGAATGGTAATTCATAGATATGTATGCAATAAACAGGGCTCTCCTCATATTTTGAGATTTCCCCGGACAGAATAAATCCGTGGGCCTCATCAAAAGTGGGCAATATAAAGCTTTCTCTTTTACGCACCCCATATCTGGGATAGTAATCTACCCCATCTTCCGGTTCTACTATTCTAAAAACGTCAATGCGATAGACAGACCGCTCTTCTGAGAATGGCGGATTCAGCGCCAGTCCCTTGAATTCTTCAAAGGTCATCTTTTATAATATCAGTAAATCTGTTATTGGTCGAAATACTCAATTGGTTTATTTGTATGCTATTATTTCAAGACGATATTCCATTGCTCCAGAACGTGCTTTGGCACCTCTCTTTACTCTATTCATTTTGCCAAGATTGGGATATTCCTGTTTAAGCTTTTTCCACCATTTAGATTGATCGGGCCACCGAAATTTTATATTCTTAATATCGGAATCAATGAAATTTATGATGAATCCCGTAAAATACTCAAATATATCCGGTCTAAGTTCGAGAAGCATCGCAGTCAAAGCATCAAGCGGGTTGCTTGTCGAACACCCCACTGCTATGGACGCATCGAAATACTCCTTGGCTGTATAGAACGGCAAGAAATCCGCTGGCTCTAAAGACGGCCCCGCCGGATGATATTGCTTGTCGATTGCTGCTACCCTACAAACTATCATATCTTTTTCGCTGCCGTTTTCTCGCCAATAAGAAGACCGCAGAACTGAGCCATCTTGAGAATATACGATAAGTTCCTGTTTCCTTTCATCAGAAATATGGAAGCGCGGTTTGAATACAAATATAGGATGTGCCTCGTCGCTCCACATTTTATACTTAGGCTCGTCAACGTAACGGTAATAATCATCAATCCATTCCAAATAAAATCCATTTGGAAGTTTGTTCGACAGTCCCCAACAGTCATCAATTGATTTCGGGACATCAGTTATCAACGCTGTTCTAACAGCAGCGGAAGAATCATCACCACAGAGGCTCAGGATTTCCACAAAATCACCGATTTTGTGTTTTGCCATTGATTGTCTTCGTCCTCTAAACGCTTCTGTGTCGGGGCTGTCGACCAAATTGTATGAGCAGACCGATTGTTCCGTAAGATTCCCGCATTCATCATATACTCGGACAGATACGTATTTCTCCATTCGCATATCAATCCCGATAGGCATCTCATAGGCGAAATGACAGTATATATTTATTCCCCTCCCCAAAAGCTCCGATTTAATTCCATAAAAAGAAGATTCGACATCATCTATGGATAGATGTAATGACGAATGCCCGAGCATGAGGTAATACGGCTCTTCTGTACCAATCTGTTCTTCAGGATAATAGCAGTATGTATCGACCCGAAAAACGGATTGTCCATCATACTGCGTAGGATTTTCTGCTAAATATTTAAATTCGTCGTACGTCATAACTGTATTATTATGACAGCTAGAGGCTCAACTATTTGCCCGAAATGATTAACGTTATTTTTGCTTGCTGAGTTGTCAGTGATTCATCAATAGCAAATCCACAGCAAATATTAATATTTGTGGATAGTTTGCTGATTACCTTTACTATAGAATCGCACTCTTTTATGGTTGCCATATCTCTACGGAGCCAGACCTGTATCAGTATATTGTAGATATCGTCGGTTTTCAACGGGATTTCTTTCAATGCAATCTTAAATGCATTGACAATACATTCAGTCCCTTCCGCAACTCCCGTTGACACGTAGTTCACTTTTTCTTTAGATAGAGCAGTCCTGACATCATCAACCTCAATATTGATAAACCCACACGTATTGATAACCTTGTCAATCTCGACAGTATCGCCGATTATGCGGTATTCTTCATAAGGGAATTTGTAAGGTTCTATTATCATACTTCAAGTCTTTTATAGTGTTTATCGCGTTGGTTTAGACTGTTCTTGAATTACAAGCTCTGCAGGTATGTATCTTTTTCGAATAATAGATATCTCCAGCCTAATTCACATATCCGGAAATCGTAGATAGCTTTAACCACGTTGACAGATACGCGTACTTTTATGTGAGGATAATTTTCCTTAAAATGGGCCAGAACGTCTATAATATAGGATATGGCGTGCTTTTCTGCCCACTCAGGTATATCCATTATTATGTCTACGTAATCCGAAGCCTCTGGTTCCATATCATTGAGAGCTTCTTGGATGGAATCCCTTAAGACCTTTTCTATATTGATATGCCTGAAATCGACACTGTCGCCAGAGTTACTAAATAAATCGTCTGGATCATCATAGAAAGAAAACGGATTATAGTACAATACTTCACACCAGTCTGCGTAGCGCCCGTCTGAGGGGCATCCGTTTGCCTTGACTTTATTCCGCAAGTAAGTCATCTGTGCGTTATGATAGTCTGCCGGGTAAGAAAATGGGAAGTACTGGCGCACACACTTTTGGTCATCGTTGACAAAACCCTCAATCACGGATTGTAGGTAATGATTTTCACCCATGAGAATCCAAAGACTCTTGTCCAAATGTAAAGACTTTACTCGCGGAGCTCTTTTGCAAGAAAAGACAACTCTATCAGGATACTCCCTATCGTCAGGCAGGAAGATTTGACGAGCTGCTTTTGCTTCTAATAATAGCTCTTTTTCTTCTTCCAATTCTTCATCTGTTAAGTATTGATCGAGATCTTCGTCGAAATCATAATCAAACCCATCACAAAGTGCATTGTCGATATTTTGGGACTCCAATGTTTCTGCCTGCTCTTTTAGTTTGCGTTCTCTATAATTTCGTTCACGCTCTATGTCTGCGCCGGAGGGATATTCGTCTATGTCCACGATATTGTCGATTTTTGCAAGGAGGGTGCGGGAACACCCTCCTTGCAAGACTGAATTATTCTGTTATGATCAGATGTCTGATGAATTCGGTATATTTACGGAGGGCTGCACGGCAATTCAAGAACGACTCGCGCGGCATCTCTGTTTCGTTGTAACTGTCGATACGTCTGGAGAGCAATTTGTCCATTGCAGAGAACATCTCGTTGATTTTATCTTCGTTCTTCGTTTTTACATACTGAGGCAAGAAGTCATGGAGAAGATCATATCCTGTTTTGCAGAAGAGCTTGCGGTTTACGCTCTTTATTCCGCTTATATACGAATCCATCGTCGTTTCTGACAAGCCATTGTCTATACCCCATAGGGAGAAACGGGTTTCAAGGAACAGATTGGCGGCTTTGAGGCGGGACGCTTCAATCTTTTCAGCAAGCACTTTCTTGTCGCCCTCGACTTTTTCAATCTGCTCATCATGGAATTTGATGAATTTGCGGAAAGTGCTTATCCAGTTAC
Source organism: uncultured Muribaculaceae bacterium (assembly GCA_910579035.1). Taxonomy (GTDB): domain Bacteria; phylum Bacteroidota; class Bacteroidia; order Bacteroidales; family Muribaculaceae; genus CAG-873. Next base: position 6,485 of record CAJTSR010000010.1, read on the forward strand.
CGATTTCCTTACCTGATTCTCCGTATTCCTCTTTGCCCTCTTTTTCTGCCTGGCTTTTTTCATCAAGCAACAAACTTTCATATTCCTTGCAGAGAGCTTTTGCGGTTTGAAAGTCGGCTGCGTTCCATGCTTTTTTGAGGAGTGTCCAGAAGTCGTGGCTAAGATCTAAGATCCAGCTGTCTGCTTTATGCAACCAACGCATATAGTTTACCACGGAAGCTTCTGAGAGTTCTTTAGATTCTTTGAGCCATTCTTCAAACTCATTGCCAAAGAGAGGTACTTCTACGCCATCTCTTTCGCGCATTATCTCTCTATCAACTTCGTGCGCTATAGTAATTACATAATCGGCATATCCTTTGCTCATTGATGCTAATATTCTTTAATCCAGAGGGCTCAACGATGGATTAGGTTATTGTAATCTGACTTTCGTACTACCCGAAAGCGTAAGAGCCGCTTCTTCATCCCATTATCATAAGCAAGGATCAATAAGACGCTTTCGTGTTACGATTATATCGGTCCTTAGGTGCTTGGACTCGACGCTGCAAAATTATTAAATTCTTTATACGTTCCAAAACTTTTTCCATGACGGTCTTGGCCTAAACCGCTAAATGCCAACCTCTGCATATGCGCATTCGGCAGATATGTTCAAACCTCGTTTCTTTTTTTTGATGCGTTTTTAAACGTAACTTCCTGATATCAGTATTAAGCAAAATAGAATTCTTTCACAACCGTTTTTCAGGAAATGATGGATTGAAGAGTGAAGAATGGCCAAACCCAACAAATGTTAAACAAGGTTAATGTATTATATGGCTTTTCTTATCACCAGAAAATTGTATTCGGGTCAGCTTGATGGCTTGTTTGGCCGGAAGATGCTTTTTTGCTTTTTTGTAGAGATTGTTTTGCAGGAAATGATTTTTTGATTAATTTTGCTGCCGTAATCAGTTTTTCGGCATAAATAGTATGAACAATTGCTCTTACATACCCCAACGTTTCGCCCGGTCGATTGGCTCGGGTATGATGGCTATGGGTATGATGTGCATGATGGTTCAGCCGCCGTGCCGGGATTAGCTACGCAATATTCACACTCTAAATAGCAAACCGGCACCCCTAAAGGATGCCGGTTTTTTTATAAAAACTTAATGCAAAAACAAATATGGACTACACAAAACTCGGATTTGAAACACGACAGATTCACGCAGGTCTTGACCGCGACAATGCAAGCTGTTCTCGCGGAACTGCCATATACCCTACTGCCGCATATCGTTTTCCCACCTGTGAATACGCTGCCGGACTCTTCGAGCTATCTCAGCCGGGTAATATATACACCCGTCTGCAGAATCCCACTACATCGGCCTATGAAGAACGTGTGGCAGCGCTTTACGGAGGTTCGGGGGCGCTTGCGGTAGCATCGGGTATGTCGGCAATATTGATTGCCGTGACATCGCTTGCCGAAGCAGGCGACAATATCGTGGCATCTCCATACCTTTATGGAGGCACCTATAATCTATTCCGCCATACTCTCCGCAAGCTCGGAATCGAAGTCCGTGTCGCCACCGAAGCCACGGCTGAAGCTATCGGTGGGCTTATCGACGAGCGCACCCGCTGTGTTTTTGCTGAAAGTATGGGCAATCCTACCTGTGCTGTTCCCGACCTTGAAGCGATAGGCCGCACGGCCGCAGCCAAAGGTGTCCCTTTCATAGTAGATAACACCTTCGGAGCATGCGGATATTTGTGTAATCCGTTTGAATGGGGCGCTAACATAGTGGTTGACTCTGCCACGAAGTGGATTAACGGTCACGGCACAGCCATGGGAGGCATAATAGTCGATGGTGGCAATTTCGACTGGGGTAATGGTAAGTTTCCTGCTATCGACGGGCCATCAGAAGGATACCACGGACTTAATCTATACACAGCATTCGGCCGACAGGCATTCATTGTTAAATGCCGTGTTGACGGCCTGCGCGACCTTGGCGCTTCGCCATCGCCCTTCGACAGCTATCTGATGATGATCGGACTTGAAACGCTATCTCTCCGTGTGCGCCATCAGATAGAGTCTACACGGCGTCTTGCCGAATACCTCAGGGAACATTCCGCAGTAAAAAATGTAGCATACATAGGATTCGAGAATCACCCGTGGCATTCCAATGCTGCCCGTTTCTTCCGCGACGGAGCAGGCGCGGTACTGAATGTCGAACTGAATGGCACTCTTGAAAGCACGGTGCGATTCGTTGAAGCGCTACAGCTGGTGGCACATATGACTATGATAGGCGACTCGATATCTGTAGTAACCCATCCGGCATCGACCACGCATAAGCAGCTTTCCGAGTCCGATCTTGCCAAAGCGGGGGTCACCCCCACCCTGCTGCGCGTGTCTGCCGGGCTCGAAGACCCGGCAGACATCATAGCTGATTTCGACCAAGCATTCAAAGCCGCCGGTCTATGTTGAAATACGGATCCCCTGCTCCGTTCAGGCTTGAATCGGGCATAGAATTGCCCGATTTTGAAATTGCGTACCACACATATGGCACTCTGAACGAAAACCGTGACAATGTGGTATGGGTATGCCACGCCCTTACGGCAAACAGCGACGTGGCCGACTGGTGGCCACACACTGTTGTGGAAGGTGGATTTCTCGATCCGAACCGCTGGTTTGTGGTATGTGCCAATATAATAGGCTCGCATTACGGCACAACAGGCCCCCTTTCGATTAACCGTGCCACCAACGAGCCTTATTATAATGACTTTCCGGCATTCACAATCCGCGATATGGCCAAGGCGCACGCTCTCCTTGCCGATGCGCTGGGCATATGCCGTATCCACGCTCTGATAGGCAGCTCTGTCGGTGGTTTTCAGGCAATAGAGTGGGCCGTGGAAGAGCCTGAACGTTTCGAACGGCTCGTGCTGATAGCCACAGCGGCAAAAGCATCGCCATGGAGCATCGCTATCGATGAAACTCAGCGAATGGCTATATTCGCCGATTCAAGCTACGGACAGCACGATGCCTCTGCAGGCGCCGCCGGACTTGCCGCAGCACGCGCCATAGGGTTGCTGACTTATCGTGGAACAGATGGGTACAACCTTACTCAGCAAGATGCCGCAAACGGCGGAATGCTGCCGCCCGACAGTCACAGGGCATGCACGTACCAGAGGCATCAAGGCGACAAACTCGTGAAACGTTTCAACGCCTATTCATATGTGAAAATACTCGATGCTTTCGACACTCACGATGCAGGGCGCGGCCGGGGAGGCTTGGCCGCGGCACTCGAACGGATAAAGGCGCCGACTATGGTGGTGGGCATCTCTACCGACATTATTTTCACTCCGACAGAGATGCTTTCGCTCGCCGCAATGATTCCCCATGCGAGCTATTGCGAGATAGAATCCTCTTTTGGCCACGATGGCTTTTTGGTAGAACACGAACAACTCAACCGTATTCTAAAGAATTTCATATGACAGAACTCAATATCGGCCTATTCGGCCTCGGAACAGTAGGACAAGGCATATACCGGGTGTTGGAACGCGCCCGTAATGCCCATGCGTCGATAAGCCGCATATGTGTGCGGTCGCTCGCCAAAAAACGCGATATCGACATTCCGGCCAATATGCTCACCGATGATCCCGACGACATATTCAATGATTCCGCGATAAACCTTATTGTGGAAGTGGTAGATAATGCCGAAGCGTCGTGGAGGATAGTCCGCAGAGCCCTTGAGCAAGGTATTCCGGTGGTGAGCGGAAACAAGGCTATGATAGCCCGGCATCTGCCCGAACTCATAGCGCTACAGCGCAGAACGGGGGCTGCCCTGCTCTATGACGCATCGTCGTGCGGCTCCATACCTGTTATCCGCAATCTTGAGGAATATTACGACAACGACCTCCTCCTCGAAGTAAAAGGAATACTGAACGGCTCGTCAAACTACATATTATCGCGGGTGTTCGACCACGGCGAAGACTATGGTTATGCGCTAAAGCGCGCTCAGGAACTTGGTTTTGCAGAGGCCGATCCGAGTTTTGATATAAAAGGATTCGATTCGCTTTTCAAACTTGTCATAATCACGGTTCACGCTCTCGGCGTGTATGTTGACCCTGGCAGGGTCTTTACTTACGGCATATCCGCAATCTCCGATTTCGACATTAAGTATGCCAGGGAAAAAGGCGTGAAAATCAAACTTGTGGCGCAAGTCGTCAAACTTGACGATGATCGTTTCACGCTGTTCGTAATGCCGGAATTCGTATCGCCGGGGAAATACATATACAGCGTTGACGACGAATATAACGGCGTGGTTATTCGCGGAGAATGCTACGACCGCCAGTTTATGTTCGGCAAAGGTGCAGGAGGCCTGCCTACCGCATCATCAATACTCAGCGACGTGACTGCCCGTCTGCACAACTACAGGTATGAGTATAAAAAGATGAGCTACGAGGGGCGTCCGGCGTATACCACCGATGTGTCTTTGAGGATTTATCTGCGCCATAAAAATCCCGAAGTTCCATATGGCCTCAAGTTCGATAAGATACTTGAGCGATATATTTCGGACCATACATGTTATACCGTGGGCGACTTATCGCTTGCCGAACTGATGCTGCATCCCGAGCTGCTGTCAGACCCCGATGTGTTTATCTGCAACATTCCTCGTTTTTTTGAAAGCGACGATGATGGCTCGTTAAGCAATATTAACTAAATGCTGAGGAAATATTTGCGTATATTTGCAAAGTTTCTAAATTGACTGCCGTGATAACAAAATTAAGCCAAATAGTAGACGAAGCGCGCCAGAGAGGTGCGCGACGCCTCGCCGTAGCTTGTGCTGCCGACGCGCACACACTCGAAGCTGTGGCGGCCGCTGCTGCCGAAGGAATAGTTTCACCTATCCTTTACGGAAATAGCGACACGATAATTGATATCTGCAACCGCGAAGGCATTGATGCCTCGGGCTGGGAAATAATCAATGAAAAAAACGATAGTTCCGCCGTTCGTATGGCTGTGGCAGCCGTATCTTCCGGGAAGGCCGATGTTCTGATGAAGGGACTGATATCCACCGACGCATATATGCGTGGAATCCTCGATAAAGAATGCGGGCTGCTCCCTCCGAAAGGAATTCTGAGCCATGTGTCTGTCATAGAGCTTCCCGGCCGCGACCGACTGCTTACTGTGGCTGACGTTGCCGTTATACCTCAGCCGGATTTCAAACAGAAAACCACCCTCATACGATATTTGATTCAGACTGCCAAGACATTGGGCATAGACTGTCCCAAAGTTGCCTGCATCGCTCCGTCTGAGCAAGTACTGCCCTCTGTGCCCTCTTCTGTCGAAGCTTGCATTCTTTCCAAGATGGGCGACAGGGGCCAGTTTGGCAACGCCGTTATCGACGGGCCGCTCTCTCTTGATGTTGCATTATGGAAAGAGGCTGCCGAGATAAAGAAAGTAAAAGGTTCGACAGTGGCCGGTGCGGCTGATTGCCTCCTCTTCCCCAACATCGAATCAGGCAATGTGTTCTTCAAATCCGCCACCCACCTCGGAGGCTCCGAAATAGCCGCTATGGTTGTCGGCACGAAGGCTCCGTGCGTGCTTACATCGCGAGGCGACACACCTACCACAAAGCTATATTCAATCGCATTAGCATGCCTGTCGGCCAAATAAACTATGAAACACCGTATTTTGGCCATCAACCCCGGCTCAACTTCTACAAAAATTGCTGTTTATGACGACGGCAATCTGCTTTTCAAACAATCGATAGAACACAGCCGCGAGGAGCTTGAGCGTTTCCCGCACCTTCTCGACCAGTATGGCTGGCGCAAGGGGCTTATAGAGCAGGCGCTTAGGCGCCAAGGCATTGACTTGATGAGCCTTTCGGCCGTAATAGGCCGAGGAGGCATCATAAGTCCTGTCGAAAGCGGCGTTTACGAGGTTAACGACGAACTGCGCCACGACCTCGAAAACGCGCGTATGCAACATGCCTCAAACCTTGGCGGTCTGATAGCCCGCGACATTGCCGACGAAATAGGCGTCAAATCATTTATTGCCGACCCTGTTGTTGTCGACGAAATGATACCGTATGCCCGTATCAGCGGTGTTCCTGAGCTGCCTCGCGAGTCCATTTTCCATGCCTTGAACCAAAAGGCTATCGCTCGCCGCTTCTCCAAGGAATCAAACAAGAAATACGAGGATCTGAATCTCATCGTGTGCCATATGGGTGGCGGAATCACTATCAGCGCCCACCGCAAAGGACGTGTCATCGACACCACCAACGCCCTCGACGGCTGCGGCCCGTTCTCCCCTGAACGTTCAGGCTCGCTGCCTCCCGGCCCGTTGGTAAAACTTTGCTTTTCCGGCAAATATACCGAGAAGGAACTGCTGCGCCTTGTTCACGGCGCCGGTGGCCTGATGGCTCATCTTGGCACCACGTCCGTGCCCGAGGTGTTACAGCGCATCGACGACGGCGACCTGCATGCAATGCTCATACTCCGCGCCATGGTATATACCGTGGCAAAAGAGATTGGAGCAATGTCTACAGCGCTGAAAGGCGATGTGGACGCCATACTTCTGACCGGAGGCATGGCTCACAGCCAGCGTATAACGGACTTTGTGGCCGAACACGTCGAATTCATCGCTCCGATCTATGTATATCCCGGCGAAGACGAACTCCTGACGCTCGCTGAAAATGCCCTTGCCGCTATCACAGGCGAACGCGAAGTAAAAGTTTATCACAGCACCGAGCGAGAAGACCCGTCGGCAATAAACGACCGCCGACGCCCCTCGAAGCTGCGTGACATACTTTTGGCTGCAATCACCCCGACTATGCGCCCGGTTCCGTCGTTCAGCACATTACGGCAATATCTCCATATCCGATTCAAACGTTAAGTAAACAACCCGGAGCTTTTTATATAGAAATGCTCCGGGTGTTATTGTATCTTTAAACAACCTGTGCCAGCACGGTGTTTTGTTAAAAGATATAATCTTAACCAATTCCAGATGAAAGAACAAAAGACTCTCAACGGCTATCTTGCCCAGGCTATCCGCGACAACTGGGATACTCCTGCGCTTACCGATTTTCGCGGTATCACATACCAGTATCGGGATGTCGCACATAAAATAGCAAAACTACATATACTTTTTGACGAATCAGGCTTGAAGCCCGGCGACAAAATAGCATTCTGTGGCCGTAACTGTGCCGAATGGGCAATCGCCGTCCTAGCGTCGCTTACCTATGGGACTGTCGCCGTGCCGATACTGCACGATTTTAAGCCCGATAATATCCATCATCTGGTAAATCATAGCGAGAGCCGTCTTTTTTTCGCTGATGCTGCGACATGGGATAATCTCGACCCCGACACAATGGGGAAATTGGACGGAGCCGTGCTTATAAACGATTACTCGCTATTGCTGAGCCGAAATAAGAAGCTTACCAAGGCGCGCGAAAATCTAAACCGCCTTTTTGGCGAACGCTATCCCGAAAGATTCAGCGCCGCAGATGTTTCGTATCCCGAATACGAAGGAAGCCAGTTGGCTCTGATCAATTACACATCAGGTTCAACAGGATTCTCAAAAGGAGTGATGCTGAGCTATGGCAACCTGTGGAGCAATCTCCAGTTCTGCATCGACGGCCTAACCTTCCTTAAAGCTGGCGACGGAATGGTGTCGATGTTGCCGCTCGCACATATGTACGGGCTTATGGTGGAATTTATACACACTTTTGCCAAAGGCTGCCACATATACTTCCTCACCCGCACTCCCTCGCCGCAAATCATCATGGAGGCGTTCGCCCAAGTTCGCCCGAAACTGATTGTGGCCGTGCCTCTGATTATTGAAAAGATAGTCAAAACCCGCATATTCCCCCTGCTCGAAAAGCCGCTTATGAAGCTGGCCATGCACCTGCCGTTCGTTGACAACAAGCTCCTCGAAAAAATCAAAGAGCAGCTTGAAAAAGCTTTCGGCGGACAGCTCAAGGAGATAATAATAGGCGGAGCCGGTCTTAACGCCGATGTGGAAGCTTTTTTAAGAAGAATCAAATTCCCGTTCACAGTCGGATACGGAATGACGGAGTGCGGCCCCCTCATAGGGTATTGCCCATGGGACAAACAGAGGCCTGCCTCATGCGGCTTGCTCGCGCCCCGTATGGAAGGACGAGTTGACACCGACGACCCGGAGAAAACGCCGGGAGTGCTGTGGGTACGCGGAGCGAACGTAATGCTCGGCTATTACAAAAACCCTGAAGCCACAGAGGCTGTGATGGGAGCTGATGGCTGGATGAATACCGGCGATATATGCAATATCGATGCCGACGGCTACCTGTATATTCGCGGACGGGATAAAAATATGATTCTCGGCCCTTCGGGACAGAACATATATCCTGAAGAAATCGAACAAAAGCTCAATAATATGCCATATGTGGCCGAGTCTATAATAATCGGAAACGACGGTCGCCTTACCGCGCTTATATATCCCGACATAGAAAATGCCGGAAAGCAAGGCATCGCAGAGAGCGAACTGCAGAAGATGATGCAGGAAAACATAAGCGCCCTTAACAAAGAACTACCGTCGTATTCGCAAATATCCGGCTTGAAAATCTTCCACGAAGAATTTGAAAAAACACCCAAACGCTCAATCAAGCGTTATCTGTATCAGTGATGAATCAAATAGAGAATACAGTAAAATTCGTTGAAGAAGCTGCCGCAAAAATACTTGCAGGCATTACTCTTGACGAATCCACATTATATGCTCTCTCCGAAATAGACACAGAGGAAGGCCGTGCAGCCATAATACAGGCCGCAAAAAAAATAAGCAACTCAATGTGTCCCCGCAAATTCGACACCTGCTCGATTGTAAACGCTCGATCGGGCAAATGTTCGGAAAATTGCAAATGGTGTGCCCAGTCGGCTCACTTCGACACCGGCTGTGAGAGTTACGCTCTTGTCGATGAGCAAGAGGCTCGTTCTGCAGCAAGATATAATGCGGAGCGCGGTGTTGGGCGTCTGTCGCTTGTGGCAAGCGGCCGTTCTGTCCGAGGCAAAGCCCTCGGCTCACTGTGCGATATGCTGAAACTCATCAAAGAAAACGACGGAATTGACACTTGTGCCTCATTAGGGCTTCTTGACGAGGGCGAATTGCAACAACTATGGGACTCGGGCGTGCACCGCTACCATTGCAATCTCGAAACTGCGCCATCATACTTTCCGTCGTTATGCACCACGCATACGCAGGCCGACAAACTCGCCACTATCTCCGCCGCAAAAAAAATCGGATTCGAGATATGTTCAGGCGGTATAATCGGTATGGGCGAAACACGGAGGCAACGTATGGAGCTTGCCATAGTGCTCAGACAGATATCACCCTGCTCTATCCCCATAAACATACTTAGCCCCATACCGGGAACGCCGCTGGAAAACACGCCTTTGATTTCAGAAGACGAAGTGCTGTTGACCATCGCGCTATTCCGCTTCGCGCACCCGTCTGTGCAGCTAAGATTTGCAGGAGGACGTGCGCGTATGAGCAAAAAGGCCCAGAAAGAAGCTATGGAGATAGGCATAAACGGTGCTATCGTAGGCGATTTGCTCACCACCCTTGGCTCGACCATCGCAGAAGATCGAGCTTTATGTGAAGAGGCAGGCTATGAATGGTGATTATATATTGAGCAAGGCCAGAGCCAAAGAATTTGCGTCGCTCGATGATGCAAAGGGGCGCGAACGCTCCGGCATGTTTGTGGCAGAAGGTCGCAAATGTGTGGAAACCCTGCTTCAAGCCGGGTTTAGGGCGAGATACCTTTTTGCTGATTCAGAATCAGGTATTCTCGAAATTTCAGGCTGTGATACTATTCTTGTGAAAAAAGGAGTTCTCAGGCAGATTACCCGCTTGACTGCAACCCCTCAGATAATAGCTTTTTTCGAGCTTCCGGAAACTACCGCACCTCCCGCTCCTGATGTGGCGGCAAACGGACTTGTGCTCGCTCTCGACAGAATACAGGATCCCGGCAACCTCGGCACCATACTGCGCACATGCGACTGGATGGGAATACGCACCGTTGTAGCCTCTGTCGGAACTGCCGATGTTTTCAATCCCAAGGTTGTGCAAGCCTCTATGGGGGCTATAGCATCAGTATCGGTATATTATACCGATCTCGCTGAATGGTTGAAGCGTTTACCGGCTGAAGTACCTGTATTCGGCACTTATCTTGACGGTAAAAACATATACACAGAGCCTTTGTCCGGCAAAGGAGTGCTTGTCATGGGCAATGAAGGCAGGGGAATATCCGAGGAAACGACCCAGTACATCAACAGAAAACTGTATATCCCGCCGTTCGGCGTCGAAGCGCCTGCAAGCGAAAGCCTTAATGTGGCCACAGCCACGGCCATAGCACTTTCACAATTCCGACAAAGGCAATTCAATGGCTAAAACCAAGCAAAAAACAATGTGGTTCTGCTCGTCGTGCGGAGCCGACTCTGCCAAGTGGACAGGCCGCTGCCCAGCTTGTGGAGAATGGAACACCATGGTCGAAGAAAAAGTGCTTGCTGCCACAAGTCCTTCAGCCACATCGCGCAGCGGCAGAGAAAAGGCCGTGCCTCGCGCTGTCAACGACATCAAGGCTATCGACGAGCCGCGCATACCAATGCCAAGCAACGAGCTGAATCGTGTGCTTGGAGGAGGACTCGTAAAAGGCTCCATAGTGCTGCTCGGAGGAGAACCGGGAGTGGGAAAGTCCACGCTCGTATTGCAGAATCTGCTTTCCATACGTTCTCGCAGAATACTGTATGTGTCGGGCGAGGAAAGCCCGACACAACTCAAGCTCCGTGCCGACCGTATTGGCCGGGGAAGCGACAATGTGTTCATAGTCGGAGAAACATCGCTTGAAAATATATTTTCCCATATCGATGATATAAAGCCTGAGATACTCGTTGTAGACTCTATCCAGACCATTGCGTCAGACACCCTCGAGTCTTCGGCCGGAAGCGTGGGCCAGGTGCGTGAATGTGCGGCCGCGTTGCTGCGCTACGCCAAAGAAAGCGGAGTGCCGGTCCTTCTTATCGGCCATATAACCAAAGAAGGCTCTCTCGCAGGACCGAAAGTGCTTGAGCACATAGTCGATGCCGTACTGCAATTCGAAGGTGACCGACAATATATGTACCGCCTCTTGCGCGCTACCAAGAATCGATTCGGCAGCACGTCCGAACTTGGCATCTACGAGATGCAGCGCTCAGGACTCCGCGAGGTGTCAAACCCGTCGGAAATGCTTGTGAGCACCGGCGGCGAGGAACTTTCAGGAGTAGCCGTGGGCGTGACTCTCGAAGGGATAAGACCGTTCCTGATAGAGGTTCAGGCATTGGTCAGCTCTGCGGCATATGGTACGCCGCAGAGGTCTGTCACAGGCTTTGATGCCAAGCGTATGAATATGCTTTTGGCTGTATTGGAAAAGAGAGTCGGCTTCAAACTGGGGCAGAAAGACGTGTTTCTGAACATAGCCGGCGGCCTGAAAGTGAACGACCCGGCACTTGACCTCGGAGTTATATCAGCCATATTGTCGAGCAATGTGGACATGGCCATACCCAGAGGCTGGTGTATGGCAGGCGAAGTGGGTCTTACCGGCGAAATACGCCCGGTGACACGTCTTGAAAAGCGAATAACCGAGGCCGAAAAACTTGGTATGAGCGATATGCTGATACCTTCCGCGCCTATAAAAGGCTTCGACACGTCCAAGCTCAGCATCAGACTCCACCACGTATCGAAAGTGGCAGATGCCTTCCGCGAACTGTTCGGCTAATCGTGGTGATACGGCTCGCCACGCTGTATGGTACCGGCACGGTATATCTGTTCGCAAAGGAACAGACGTACGAGCTCGTGCGGGAAAGTCATTTTTGACAAGGACAACATAGCGTCAGAGCGGTCGTATACCTCTTTGCTGAATCCATATGGGCCTCCCACGGCCAAAATCAGGTTGCGCGGCAGTTCTACGGCCTTCCGCGCAAGAAAATCGGAAAATTCCCGCGAGCCGTATTGACGGCCTCGCTCGTCAAGCAACAACAAGAAATCGCCCGGAGCAACCTCCGCGAGTAATTTGGCGCCTTCAAGACTCTTTTGACGTTCGGCAGCTCCTGGTGAACGTACGTCGGCAACATTGACAATGCTGAACGGCCAATAATGCCCTATTCTTTTGGCATACATATCTATAGCGGAGGCAATTGCCGAATCGCGAACGCCGCCGACACATACAAGTTTGATTTTCATATTCAAAGATACGAATAAGTCGAGCGCAAAACCAAATATTCTTATGTTTTTGTTGTGCGCATGTATCAGAAAGAGGCATTATCCGCATTATTGGTAGCCTCTAAGGTAATTTTGGTATGTATATTAGCATTTTAGTTAGTATTTTTGCACCGTAAACCAATCTGCATTTATGAAAAAGGGATTCATATCGATAACTACGCTGTTAATACCTGTATTTGCTTGTGCGGCAGAGCCTGCCGACTCTGTGTCCATGCTTGAGGAGATAGTGGTGACAGGCTCCAACAAGGCTGTCGACGCTCGCCTCATGCCCTACACCGTCACTGTTGTCACGGCCAAGGATCTTGAAAATTCAGGGCAGACGCAGCTTTTATCCGTTTTATCAGGACAAGTGCCGAGTTTGTTTGTGACACAGCGTGGCATACTCGGATTTACAGTAGGAAGCAATGGCGGAGCCGGACACATAAAATTGCGCGGCATCGGAGGCGACAGGGCAAGCGCTGTGCTTATGATGCTCGACGGACAGCCCCAGTTTGCAGGCATATACTCCCACCACGTTGCCGATTTCTATAATAAAGAGTATGTAGAGCGTGTTGAAGTACTTCGCGGCCCGGCGTCGGTTCTTTACGGCTCGAATGCTATGGCAGGGACAATCAACGTCATTACAAAACAGGCAAAATCCGACGGCGTTCATGCCACCCTTACTTCCCAATACGGTCCGTACAACACTTGGCAGACATCGTTGACATGTACTGTACGCCACGGTCGGCTGTCGGCTCTTGCTTCGTTATCATACGACAGGACTGACGGAAATATCGACGGGCTCGATTTCAAACAAGGCGGAGGATACGCTAAAATCGGTTACGAGTTCAGCACCCATTGGAAGGCATACGCAGATTATGCCCTTACCAATTTCAAAGCCCACGACCCGGTATATCCCACATTGTCGAACCCTGAATCGACCGATGTGTACTACCAAAGCATCACACGAGGCGAAGCTTCCGTGGCTGCCTCGAACTACTATGGCACTACCGATGGAACAATTCGGGCATACTACAGCTACGGCAACCATTATATTGATGATCCAAGGCATTTCCACAGCCTTGACGACAGATTCGGCGTGATGGCGTTTCAGAATTTTACACCGTGGTGCGGGGCAGCTGTCACAGCCGGGTTTGATTTTAATACTTATTCAGGCGAAATACCTGTAAGCGGAGGCAACAATCATACCGAAGGTTCTATGTCGACCATTGCGCGCAAGCATATCACAGAGTACTCGCCCTATCTGACATATTCCCAAATCATTGCCAATGGTCTGCTAACCCTCAACGGCGGTTTGCGAATGGCCAACAGCTCGATGTTTGACACACGCTGGATTCCTCAGGCCGGTTTTGCCATTAACCTGCCTGCCGACTTTACCATAAAGGCATCTGCCGCTTCCGGCTACCGCAATCCCTCTTTCCGTGAACTGTATTTATACCGAATGGCTAATCCCGACCTCGAGCCGGAGCGAATGTGGAATTACGAGATTTCAGCAGGGCGCCGCTTTGGCTCATATCTTGCCATAGACCTCACAGCATACTACAGCAAAGGCGACAACCTTATTCAGACAGTCGATATGAAAAATGTCAACACAGGGCGTTTCATCAATAAAGGCATCGAATTGTCTGCACGCAGCTATCTCTTGCCGAACCTCAATGTAACATCCACATACAGCTACCTGCACAGTTCTCTTGACAATCTCACAGGAGCGCCGCGCCATCAGTACTATCTCGGAGCCGACTGGAAAGCTCTTGAATGGCTTGGAGTGCACGCCGACTTAAAAGGCACTGCCGACCTGTACGTTGCCGAAGGAATCAAGCGCCAAAGCTATGCCCTGCTCAATCTCAAACTTGATTTCAAGGTATGGAAATATCTGACACTTTTCGCACGCCTTGAGAACATATGTGACGCCCAATATACAATTAACCGAGGATACGAAATGCCCGGCTTCACTGCAATGGGCGGATTCAAAGCATCATTTTAAACAACAATAATATGAAAAAGACCATTTTAGCCATTATCGCATCAGGAATAGCAATTTCTATCGCCTCGTGCGGAGGCCAGAAAGCCGGAGCCGAGAACAGCTCGGCCGAAAACGACTCGCTGGCCGCTCTTCCGACAGTGTACTACATCAAGGACATCACCCCTGAAAATCTCGTGCGCATCTATGAAGCTCTCGGCCGCCCGGCTGAAGGCAATGTCGCCGTTAAAATATCCACGGGAGAGTCTACCCAGTCAAATCAGCTCGCCCCTGCACTTATCGAGCCGCTCGTAAGCAAGATTAACGGTACCCTCGTAGAATGCAACACCGCATACGAAGGAAACCGAAACACCACCGAAAAGCACCTTAAAGCCATTGAGGAGCATGGATATACTGCAATAGCCAAAGTAGACATAATGGACGCTGACGGCGATACCATACTGCCTGTGGCAAACGGCAAGCATCTGAAGCACGACATCGTAGGAAAGCATTACACCGATTACGACTTCACAGTGGTACTTTCTCACTTCAAAGGCCACCAGATGGGTGGTTTCGGCGGAGCGCTCAAAAACATATCGATAGGCATAGCGTCAAGCAACGGCAAGGCATATATCCACTCTGCCGGAAAAACAGCCAATGCTGCCGAAATATGGAGTAACATTGCCGAGCAGGACGACTTCCTCGAAGCTATGGCCGAAGCATCAAAAGCAATCATAGACCATGCCGACGGCAAGATTTTGTATATCAACGTGGCAAACAACCTGTCGGTGGATTGCGACTGCAACGGCAATCCCGAGCCGGCACAAATGGGCGATCTGGGCATACTGGCGTCGCTCGATCCTGTGGCGCTTGACCGCGCCTGTGTTGATATGGTCGAGGCATCTCCCGACCACGGCAAGGTTCACCTTATAGAGCGCATCGATTCGCGACATGGACGCCATATCTTGGAGCACGCTGAAAAAATAGGCTTAGGCTCTCAGACGTACAAGCTTGTGACAATTGAATAATATACACCACTTGAAGTATGGGACGCCTCGCGCAGGCGTCCCATACTTTTTTATAACATTTATTAACCATATGCGATGCAAGATTAAATACCTCCATTGATTGTTATATAGGCAGAGGCCATAACTATGGCCTCAAAAAATATGAACTTCAAATAATATAAGAGCAAAGAACAGACATTTATGAAAAAGTTATACATCGGACTATTTGGCAGCGCGCTGCTGCTGTCCTCGTGTGGCTCTGTCAAGAACTCGGCCACCCTCTCCGACCTCAACGGTGAATGGAATATTGTAGAAATAGACGGCACTCCGCTTACAACCAAGGCTGGCGGCCGACAGGCTTTTATCGGCTTCGACACCAATTCCGGCAAGATATACGGAAACAGCGGTTGCAACAGTATGACATCTTCGTTAGACCTTGCATCGGCTCCCGGTAAAATCGACTTCGGCAAAATGGCCAGCACCATGATGGCTTGTCCCGATATGGAAAACGAGCAGAAGGTTCTTGGCGCACTGGCAAAGGTCGATCAGTACCGCAAGGACGGTGACAATATGATTGTCCTCTACGATTCGTCCGACAACACCACTATAACACTTAAAAAGAGGTTTGAGGTAATGCCCTATTCCGAGCTTCAGGGAAAATGGATGATCACATCCGTGTTCAACAACCCTATACCGTCTGAAATCGAAAATCACCCCTATCTGGCTTTCGATACAGAAAACAATCGGGTCCACGGACAGCTTGCATGCAACAATTTCAATGCGTCAATCGTCCGCCCCGAAGGCAACGCATCGGCGATATCCATCACTCAGGGTGCCACCACACGTATGATGTGCCCGGATATGGAAACTGAAAGCAGTATACTCTCTGCAATAAACAACATAAAGACTTTCGGACGAATCGACAAAAATACAATTGCGTTCTTCTCCGCCGATGGCGAACAGCTCCTCACTCTTACCAAAAGTGCCGAATAATTAAACCTTTTTATAAATAAAGACGTCGACGACCGGCTTCCACAAAGAGGCCGGTCGTCGAATTATTTTGTTACCGTTATTTAAATTGCGGCGAAAAATTCTGTTCTGAGCGCGGTATTCTCAGAGAAAACCCCGTTATAGTGCATAGTGGTTGTAGATGAGTGCTGTTTCTCGACACCCCTCATCTTCATACATAGATGTTCGCCTTCACATACCACAATCACACCCTTGGCACCAAGCGACTCACGAACAGCCTCGCATATCTGGGCTGTGAATCGCTCCTGTACCTGCAAGCGCCGCGCATATACATTGACAAGGCGTGCGAGTTTGCTCAGACCTACTATCTTCCCGTCCGGCACATAGCCTATCGATACTTTTCCGAAAAAAGGCAATATATGATGCTCGCACATAGAGTAAAACTCAATGTCCTTTACCACTATGAGTTGCGAGCCTTCGTGCTCGAACAATGCCTGCTCCATCACGGAGCGAGGTTCTGCGCGATAGCCTGAAGTAAGAAACCACAATGCTTTGGCGGCTCTCTGCGGGGTTTTGACAAGGCCCTCTCGCGAAGGGTCTTCCCCGAGCAGACCGATGATGCTGTCGATGTGGCGCGCTATCTCGTCGATACGCTCATTGTCTGTCATAGGTCTTAATCGTATATGTTAATTTTGTCGCGTACAATACGCAGATGCGACGACAGCGACGGAAATGCCTCGCGAATCTCGGCCATAGCGGCTTCGGCTTCGCCTCGAGTGCGAAAATCTCCTACCTTGACTCTCCAGTATGGCGAGTTGAATGTCATATATGTGCGATATTGCGGAAAGGCACTCGCAACACGGCCTTGACTCGCTTTGGCCTGCGAACGGGCTGTGCGAGGGTTATTGTCGTCAAAAACCTGCACGCGGTACCCCGCGCGCGAAGACGACGGCTGTGTCGCAGCATTGCTGTCAGAATCTTCACGCAACTCTTCAGGGCTAACATGCCTTATCAGCAGTTTGGCTAATGATTCCGGTTGCGACACCGTTATGTTGCCTGAAGAATTTATGGCGTCAATAATTGAAACCACACTATCGGCAGGAGCTTCCTGCGCCGACACCGAAAACGATGCCGGCAAGCAGGAGGCTATAGCCAATATGTAGGAGCAGAGTTTCACTGAATTAATCAGAATGCTTTCACGATACCCATAAAGTCGGCGCACTTCAGAGCAGCACCGCCAATAAGGCCACCGTCAACGTTGGGTTTTGCGAAGAGTTCGGCTGCATTCGAAGGCTTGCAGCTACCACCGTACAGGATAGAGGTGTTGTCAGCTACTTCGTTGCCGTATTTCTCAGCGATTACGTTGCGGATAAAGGCGTGCATGTCTTCGGCCTGCTCGGCTGTGGCGGTCTTGCCTGTGCCGATGGCCCACACGGGTTCGTATGCAAGTATGATTTTGCCGAAATCTTCAGCATTGAGGTTGAAAAGACCTTCTACTATCTGGGTCTTCACAACATCGTTGAAAGTTCCGTTTTCGCGTTCTTCGAGAACTTCGCCGATGCAGAAGATGGGGCTGAGGCCGTTTTCAAGAGCCAAAGCTACTTTTTCGCGAAGTGTTTCGGAGGTTTCGCCGTAGTACTGGCGGCGTTCGCTGTGACCGAGAATCACATATTTGGCACCTGTCGAAGCTACCATAGGAGCGGAAACTTCGCCGGTGTATGCGCCGGATTTGTGGTCGGCGCAGTTTTCAGCACCAAGGCCGAGCACGCTGCTGTCGATGGCTGCTGCCACGGAGCAAAGATGGGTGAAAGGTACGCAGACAATAACGTCGCAATTAGCTTTTTCTGCCTTGAGGGCTTCGTTAACTTCCTTGGCAAGGGCAACACCTTCGGGAACGGTGGTGTTCATCTTCCAGTTGCCGGCAACGATGTTTTTTCTCATTATTCTATGGAAATTATATAGTGTTTTTGTTGTAGAGCTACAAAGTTACGCATTTTTTAGCTTTTACGAGGCATAAACAAGCGCAAGATTTTAGGAGATTGCCCTAAAAGATAGATTATAAGCATACTGGCCATATATATACATAGAGCCGTGGTATGTATTCGGCCGTCATCGACAGGTCTGATTTCAGACAGGACATTGCTGTCGTCGCCGTCTTCTATCAGCTCAGGATCCAAGGACGACAAGGTGCGTTTCCATATTATCTTCCCGTCCCGGGTCATAACCAACGACGCCACCCCGCGTGAGATCATCTTAAGCGACACGGGATCTGCCGAATAGACGTCAAAATCAGGTCTTACCCAGTCTTTCCATTCTTCGAGTGTGTCGCCGAACGAACCGACCACGGCAATCAGCTCCACTCCCCTCTTCCGACCGTAATCTGCAACAGAGTTGACAAAGTGCGAGCGCGACAAAAACTGCATATTCGGGTCCGGGACAATAAGGAAAAGCTGCTCTCCCTCGGAATTTACTATATATTCCGACACTTCTTCGCCATCACTGTCGAACACGCTGCAAGACGCATCTTCGGATTGGCCTCCGGCTTCTGCGTCAACAAAGACCCAGGTGCTGTCGGGAATATTGTCGAGTGTGAAATTGCGGCGTTCGCCGTTTTTTTCGTATGTGAAATATGTGTCTGCTCCGTAGTCGGCAGGATGAAACATCTGCGTGCCAAGCTTGAACGGTCGGAAATCAACTACCGGCTGGGTGTTGTACCCCACAAATGCGAGGAAGAAGGGGAAAAGAAGCGACACACTTATGGCAAGCCATTGAACCGGTGCAGGGACAAGACCGGCAACAGAACGGTTGTATGCGGCAAGATAAACGATAAGAGCCGTCAAAACTATGTTTTTGGCGAAAGTAAACCAGTTGGAAACTATTATAAAATCGCCAAAACAGCCACAATCGGCCACAGGGTCGGCCACAGCTATATAAAGCGTAAGAGGAAGCATCAGCACCATAAACGCGGCGGCAGTCCACACAGAGAATCGTTTCATAGCGCCTATGGCTATGAGTACGCCTGTGCAGAACTCTATAGAGGCTACCGACACGCAGGCAGCCACTATCAGTTCGGCAGGCAGGGACCAGTCCCATACGGCAAGGTACTCGCCCGTCTTGATAACAAATCCCCACGGGTCGATTGCCTTGGCCCACCCGGCTATTGCGAATGTGGCACCAACGACAAGGCGCGACAACCATACGGCAGCGCGCCTCAATCTCATTCTATTTTGCAGGCTCAGACTCATCTGTAAGCTTTATTATACCGAACACAGCATAGTTTATCATATCGAAATAATTCGCATCTATGCCTTCCGACACCTTGGTGCGACCACGATGGTCTTCAATCTCTTTGGTCCGCTCTATCTTGGCAAGAATAAGATCGACATAGGAAAGCACGCGCATTCCCCGCCACGCTTCGTCGTAATCGTGGTTTTTGGCAATCATAAGCTTCATTGCGCAGGCTGCCACTTCGTCGTATAGCTCCATAGCCTTGGCATTATCGATATCCTTGTGGTCCGCGAATCCGAGTTGAAGCTGTATTATCCCCACGATTCCATAATTCACAATCGCTATAAATTCAGGCAGTATTCCCTCTCCCACGGCCGACACGCCCTTTATCTGAAGCGAGCGTATACGCTTGGCCTTTATAAAGAGCTGGTCTGTGAGGGCTTCGGGCCTCAATATGCGCCATGATGGGCCGTAGTCCTGTAATTTGGCCTCAAAAACAGAACGACACCGGATCAATGCGGCTGAAAACTGTGCGTTGGTATCTTTCATAAATGTGTTGTTTGCGAAAGGAGCCGAGCCTGTCAGGCCCGGCTCCCGGATTTTGTCAATCTGTAGATTATTGGTATGTCATACGTTTTTTCACGTCGTTGAGCTTGGCTTCGTCGTGAAGATTGTAGTATACATTTTCAAGATATTTGAGAATGTCGCCGTTGTCCTGATCGATAGCGTAAGCCTGCTCGAGAATTTCGGCAGCTTCTTTGAAAAGGGGCTCGATTTTCTCGGCGAAATACTGCTCGTATTCTTTCTGAGTAATAGGAGCGCTGTCGTTCAGAGCATAAGCGCTTTCGCAAAGCTGGCGGCCGTAGTTGTAGAGAGCCTGAGCGTTCTTGGAATCAAGTTCGATGGCTTTTTTGTATGCTGCAAGAGCTTCGGGGCGCTTTTCGGTGTTTTCGTAAAGCACACCCTGGATCACATAGTACTGCGCTTTTGAAGGATCCTTGGCGATGGCGTCGTTTATTACGCTGAAAGCCTTGTCGTAGTTCTTAGCCTGAAGGTAGTAGTTAACAACTTGGCCCATGTACATCGGATCCTCGTTGCCATAAAGGGGAAGAGCCTCTTCGGCAAGTGCGAGAACGGCTTCCTCATTCTTGGCGCCGGACGCAACAGCTATTGCGTAATCATAGAGCTGCTTCTTGGTGTAGCCTTTAGATTTGGCGAGCAGGAAAGCTTCGAGAGCCTTGTCGAGTTTGTCGCCCTGCCAAGCTGCCAGAGCCTGATTGAAAGCGATTTCACCGAAGATGCTGTCGGCAGGAATATTGGAGATTTTTTCGCGTACAGCAGGGATTTCGGGCAGTGCGTTGAACAAAGCCCAGCAGCGGTATGCGCCGTCAAAATCCTTGGCATTGTAGAGATCGGCACCGGCAGAGGTATAGTCGGTGAAGTGGCCTGCGAGCAAACCAATCATCTCTTTGGAGTATTTGGGCTTTACCTTGCCTTTGGCGTCAGGAACAGAGTCAAGCGGGAATGCCTTCTCGAACATATCGTAGCCCTGGAGGAGGAGCTTGCCCATCTTCACTTCGTCGCCTTCTTTAAGCTTGTTGAAGGATTTGAGGCCGAGGAGCTTGTCGTATTCTGCGAACGACGCCTTGCCGGGAATGAAGTAGGTCTGAGCCATCTGGGCTGTTGCCGGGTCGCTGAAGGCCGGTGTAATGATAGTTACAACCTTAGCGGCTTCTTCGCCACCTTTCATGGCACGTTCGGCTTCTTTCACCACGCTAACCTGTGCGCTTGCAGAGGCTGCCACAGCGAGGCTGAGAGCGAGGAAACTAATTTTCTTCATCTTAAGGTGTTTATGTTTGTGTAAAGTTAATTCAATCTTCATTTTCTTCAACGCCTGCCTCTGTATCCTCGTCGGCTTCATCAAGCTCTACTTCGGCTTCAAGAGCGAGTTCGGGGAGTTCTTCTGCATCAGCCGCTATTGCAACTGCCTCTTCTTCGGGGTCGGCATCGACACAACATACAGAAGCTATTGAGTCGCCACGCTTTTCGAGGTTGATAATGCGCACGCCCTGTGTGGCGCGGCCCATCACCCTTATGTCGGCAACGTGGATACGGATTGCGACACCGCTCTTATTTATAATCATCAAATCGTTATCATCGTTAACGCTTTTGAATGCAATAAGTTCGCCTGTCTTGTCCGTAATATTCATAGTCTTGACACCCTTGGCGCCTCTGCGGGTTATTCGGTACGCGTCAAGTAGAGAGCGCTTTCCGAAGCCGTTCTGCGACAGCGTCATGACCGTGTTCTCGGTATTTTCGGGCATGGCAATCAGTCCGACAACTTCGTCGTCTGTTCCTTCGTCGATGCGCATACCGCGAACACCGGTGCTCACGCGGCCCATGGCACGCAGCTGGTCCTCGTGGAATCGGATGGTGCGTCCGTGGCGGTTCGACATCAGAATCTCGCAATTGCCGTCGGTAAGTTCCACGCCTACCAGACTGTCGCCTTCGCGGATTATGAGCGCTTTTTTACCCTTGGCCATTACGCGGGCATATTCTGTGAGCGATGTCTTCTTGATTATGCCGTTGCGTGTTGCGAAGACCAGATAGTGACTTGACGTAAATTCGGGATCGTCAAGCTGGCGGCAGGCTATGTACGCATTCACGCTGTCGCCCTGCTCGATATTGAGCAGGTTCTGAAGAGCGCGTCCCTTGCTGTTTTTGCTTCCCTCGGGCAGTTCGTACACACGCATTTTGTATACGAGGCCGCGGTCGGTAAAGAACAGCATGGTATTGTGCATCGATGCCGTGTATATGTGCTCGATAAAGTCACCGTCGCGCGTGTCTGTGCCTTTGGCGCCTACTCCGCCACGGTTCTGAGCCCGGAATTCTCCAAGCGGTGTGCGCTTGATATAGCCGAGATGCGATATAGTGATAATCATATCGTCATCGGCATAGAAATCCTCGGCATTGAATGTGCCTGCCGTGTAGTCAATTGCGGTGCGGCGGGCATCGCCGTACTTATTGCTTATCTCGCGCAACTCGCTCTCGATAAGCGCACGCAGCACATTGGGATCATTAAGTATCAGAAGCAGTTCGTCTATGCGGGCGTGGATTGCGTCGAGGTCGCGCTGCAGCTCCTCTATGGCAAGGCCGGTAAGAGCACGCAGACGCATATCGACGATGGCCTGAGTCTGCATGTCGGTGAGTCCGAAGCGTGCTGCGAGGGTGTTGCGAGCCTCTTCCGCTGTCTTGGACGCCTTGATTATGGCAATTACCTCGTCGATGTTCTGAACGGCTATCATCAAGCCCTCAAGGATATGAGCGCGTTCGCGGGCTTTCTTAAGCTCAAATTCCGTACGGCGTGTAACTACCTCGTGACGGTGGTCGATGAATGCCTGAAGTATTTCTTTGAGATTGAGCGTGCGCGGGCGACCATTGACGAGAGCCACATTGTTGACGCTGAACGACGACTGCATTGCAGTGAGCTTGTACAGCTTGTTGAGAACCACGTTTGCGTTCGCATCACTTTTGAGTGTGATAACAATGCGCATACCGTCGCGGTCGCTTTCGTCGTTTATGTTGGAAATGCCGTCAAGACGTTTGTCAACCACCAGGTCGGCGATGTTCTTGATAAGTTCGGCACGGTTCACGCCATACGGTATTTCTGTAACCACTATAAGCTCGTGGTCGGCTTTCTGCTCTATCTCAGCTTTCGCGCGAATCACGACACGGCCGCGGCCTGTTTCGTATGCTTCGCGCACACCATCGTAACCATAGATTATGCCGCCGGTAGGAAAGTCGGGGGCTGTGATAATCTTCGACAGCTCGCTTATTTCGAGTTCGGGATTCTCAAGCAACGCTATGCACGCGTCGATTGACTCCTTCAGGTTGTGAGGCGGCATATTCGTCGCCATACCAACGGCAATACCCGCCGCTCCGTTTACCAACAGGTTGGGGAAACGCGTTGGCAGCACAACCGGCTCCTTGCGGGAGTTGTCATAGTTCGGCTGGAAGTCTACCGTGTCTGCCTCGATGTCGCGCAGCATCTCTTCTCCAAGGGGATCAAGGCGCACTTCGGTATAACGCATTGCTGCGGGCGAGTCGCCGTCGATAGAGCCGAAGTTGCCGTGGCCGTCAATAAGCGTGTGGCGCATCGACCACCATTGTGCCATACGGGCAACGGTGCCATATATGCTGGAGTCGCCGTGCGGGTGGTACTTACCCATTACCTCGCCCACACAGTTTGCTGATTTCTTGTGAGGCTTATTACTGTTGTTGCCCATCTCGTTCATACCGAACAAGACACGACGATGAACGGGCTTCATGCCATCTCGAACGTCGGGAAGGGCTCGCGACACTATCACCGACATAGAATAGTCGATGTAGGCCGTCTTCATCTCATTTTCAATATTGATTTTAAATATGCGGTCTTCTTCCAACATACTATAAAAGAATGTTTGTTAAGCGCTTGTGTCTGCCGGGCCGGACCCTTTGCCGGGCGTGCGTCTGCAATCGCCGAAATTTCATACAAAGATACAATATTTTTTCGACACAACCTATTTTTACGACCGCTTTTAGCGGCAGTATGACGCACGTTTTCCTTTATTCAAAATCCAGACAAAACGAACGCTCGGCAAGACAAAAAACAGCCGCGGAACAGAGCGAGTCTGCGCCGCGGCCGTTATGATGGATAAAATGTTTAGATTCCGTATGCTGCAAGCTGCTCAAGTTTGAAGTTTGCGATGAAATCGCTGTGACGCGCCACTTCTGCCTGCACGAATTTGGTGTAGACGGTGGCAACATCTGTGAAGCTTTCGCATACTTTGGCGTCTTTGAGTAGGAGGTAGCCCATGATTATGTCGCCGGCCATTTCCACGAGTCGGCGTGCCATAAAGTCGAGGTACTTGGGCTCGTTAACAGCCGCAACGGCGTCGACAGATGCCTGATAAGCCTCGGTGAGCTTGCCAAGGGTTTCAGCCAAGGGCGCGAGTGCTCCGCTGAATCCTTCGGCGGCATAGCTGTCGATAAGGGTCTTGTAAACGCCTGTGGTGACATAGCGTATGGCAGCCACAACCTGCAGCTGGGTTGTTCCTTCATAGATGGAGGTAATGCGGGCGTCGCGATACACGCGTTCGCAAGCATAATCCTTCATAAAGCCCGAGCCGCCGTGAATCTGAATGCAGTCGTAGGCGTTCTGGTTGCAGTATTCGCTGCCAAGACCTTTTGCAAGAGGGGTAAGGGCGTCGGCAAGACGGCTGTAGTGCTTCATCTCGGCGCGTTCGTCCTCGTTGAGCTTGCGCTCGCGGGCAATGTCCTCATAGATTTTGTACATATCCACGAAACGGGCGGTTTCATAGAGCAATGTACGTGAAGCCTGAAGCTTGGCATTCATGATAGCGAGCATTTCGGCCACTGCGGGGAACTCTATGATTGCCTTGCCGAACTGGCGACGCTCGAGAGCGTACTGGTGGGCTTCGCGGTATGCTATTTCGCTGACACCCACGCTCTGGGCTGCGATGCCGAGGCGTGCGCCGTTCATAAGAGCCATCACATACTTGATGAGGCCCATACGACGGTTGCCGCAAAGTTCTGCAGGGGCGTTCTTGTATACGAGTTCGCATGTCGGCGACCCCTTGATACCCATTTTGTTTTCGATGCGGCGCACGGTAACACCACCGTTGCGCTTGTCATAGATGAACATCGAAAGTCCGCGACCGTCCTTGGTGCCTTCTTCCGAACGGGCGAGTACCAGATGTATGTCGCTGTCGCCGTTTGTGATAAAACGCTTCACGCCATTCAGCACCCATGTGCCGTCCTCTTTCTGTGTGGCCTTGAGCATTACGCTCTGAAGGTCGGAGCCGGCATCAGGCTCGGTAAGGTCCATCGACATTGTTTCGCCTTCGCACACACGGGGTATGTACTTGGCGCGCTGCTCCTCGCTGCCGAATTCATAGAGGGTTTCGGCACAGTCCTGAAGTCCCCACAGGTTTTCAAAGCCTATGTCGGCACGGCTCACGATTTCCGCAGCCATAATGTAGGGCGTGATAGGCATATTCAGGCCACCGAAGCGACGCGGCATCGCCATACCCATAAGGCCTGCCTTGCGGCACAGGTCGAGGTTTTCGACAGTGCCGTCGGCGTAATGTGCGCGACCGTCGGAGCAAGAGGCGCCCTGATGGTCTACGGCCTCGGCGTTTTCGGCGATACGTCCGCCACAAATCTCGCCAACAATTTCGAGCACCTTTTCATAGCTGTCCATCGCATCGGCGAAATCAGCCGGAGCATAGTCGAATTTTTCGGCATCAGTATAGTTTCGCTCGCGAAGCGCCACTATTTTTTCCATCAGCGGGTGATGGAGGTGGTGCTTTAGCGCGGCGTTGTCGTTATAGTAGTTTGCCATTTTATTTCGAGTTCTTTTTGTAATATTTGATGAGTTTGGGCACGACGTCTTCCATATTGCCGGTTATCACGTAGTCGGCGATTGCGTTGATGGGAGCGTTGGGGTCGTTATTGATCGATATTATTATCGAGCTTTCCTGCATGCCTGCTATGTGCTGGATCTGACCGGAGATGCCGCAGGCTATGTACAGTTTGGGGCGAACGGTCACACCTGTCTGTCCGATCTGGCGTTCGTGTTCGATATAGCCGGCATCGACAGCGGCGCGCGATGCGCCCACTTCTGCACCAAGTGTGTCGGCAAGGTCAAAGAGGAGCTGGAAGTTTTCCTTGCTGCCAACACCGTAGCCACCCGCCACGATTATGGGAGAATTTTTGATGTTGACCTTGGATTTTTCGATATGGCGGTCGATTATCTCTACCACGAAGTCTGCGTCTTCAACATAGTCGGAAGCCTTAAGGTCTACTACCTGTCCTTTGTGGTCGGCATTGTAGACTTCTTTTTTCATAACGCCTTCGCGAACGGTCGCCATCTGGGGACGGCATTCGGGATTCACGATTGTAGCCACGATATTGCCGCCGAATGCCGGACGAATCTGGTACAGAAGGTCTTTGTACTCTTTGCCGGTCTTGGCGTCTTTGTGGTCGCCTATTTCAAGCGCTGTGCAATCAGCCGTAAGACCGCTGTGCAGGCAGCTGCTCACACGAGGGCCGAGGTCGCGGCCTATGCAGGTGGCGCCCATAAGGCAAATCTGCGGTTCGATTTCGCGGAAAAGCTTGATGAGGGCTCCGGCATGGGGGTTGGAGGTATAGGGGAAGAGGCGTTTGTCCTCGATTTTGTATACAGTGTCGGCGCCGTAGGGGAAAATCTGCTTTTCGATTCCTTCGAGCTTGTCGCCAAGCACTACTGCTTCAAGTTTTACGCCAAGACGGTCGGCCAGCACACGGCCTTTTGTAAGGAGCTCAAGGCTCACGTCGGCTATGCGGCCCTCGTCGTATTCGCAGTAGACTATAAGGTTGTTCTTTTCTGCCATTGCTTCAGTTGTATAGGATTGGATGGGCTGCATCAGCCTATTGTATGGTTAGCGATGAGTTCTTTGACGAGTTCCTCGATCTGGGCGTCGTCGTTGTCGAGTCGGCGGCTTTCTTTTGCTGTGAATACCACGTTCTCGATTGCCTTTACCTTTGTGGGAGAACCGGCAAGACCTATCTGCTCGGGATCTGCCTCCACGTATGCTGCGCCCCATTCTGCTATGTTAAGTTCGGGCGATGCAGCAAGACGCTTTTCGGCAACTTCCGATACTCCGGCCTGTTCCGATGTGGAAGCCGCATACTTGTATTTCATAACTCGGCGGGCGTTGCGCGGACGGCATTCGGCAGCCGAACCGTTTACGGTAACCACGCAAGGCAGAGGAGCCTTTACAGTTTCCACACCGTGTTCAAGACGGCGACGGATAACGATGCTGCCGTTTCCTGCTTCGATGATTTCTTCAGCGTAAGTCACCTGCGGGAGTCCGAGCTTTTCTGCTATCTGGGGGCCTACCTGAGCGGTATCACCGTCGATAGCCTGACGTCCGCCAAGAATAATGTCGTAGTTGCCTATCTTTTTCACGGCCTGGGCAAGCGAATAAGAGGTGGCAAGTGTGTCGGCGCCACCAAGCGCCCTGTCGGTAAGCACGATGCCACTGTCTGCTCCGCGATAGATTGCTTCGCGGATTACCTCAGCTGCACGAGGAAGACCCATCGTGAGTATTGTGACGGTGCTGCCGGGATTAGCGTCTTTGAGGCGGAGAGCCTGCTCCAAAGCGTTTAGGTCCTCGGGGTTAAAGATAGCAGGAAGGGCTGCACGGTTTATGGTACCGTCTTCCTTCATGGCATCTTTGCCTACGTTGCGGGTGTCGGGCACCTGCTTAGCAAGCACTATGATGTTCAAACTCATAATTGCTGTATTTTAATTATTTTTTTCTTTAATTCAGGAATATGAACAGGCTGCAAAATTAGCACAATTTAATTTCCCAACCAAAGCTTTTGACTAAGGCGGGGGTCTATGTGTGTTAAAATTTGCAATCAGAGCATATCAGTGTCCTTATTTGCCAATCTGCCTTGCAATCCAGCGGCGGGCGTTCTCAAAGGCAAGATACCATATGGTCAGCTCACGCTCTTTCACTGCGTCGGAAGTCCATGCGCACTGCCACGGGAAGATTGCTCGTTCGAGGTGTGGCATCAGTGCGAGGTGGCGTCCGTCGGCCGATGTTATGGCAGCAACAGCGCCTTCCGAACCGTTGGGGTTGCCAGGATATTCGTCGTACAGGTAATGTGCGGCGGGCTTAATTCCGCTCTTGGCATAATCATGCTTGAATACGAAGCGGCCTTCGCCATGCGCCACCCATATGCCGGCCGTGCAACCTGCGAGCGAACCGAGCATCACGCTGTTGTTGCGAGGTATGCGCAACGAAACAAATTCGGACTCGAATTTACCCGATTTGTTATGGTGCATTTCGACAACCTTGTTGTCCGCATCTCCGCCAAGCAATCCAAGCTCTACCATCAGCTGGCAGCCGTTGCACACGCCAAGACTCAGAGTGTCGCGACGGCCATAGAAACGTTCGAGAGAACGACGCGCTGTTTCGTTCCAGCGGAATCCGCTTGCCCAGCCTTTTGCCGAGCCAAGAACGTCGCTATTAGAGAATCCGCCACAGAATACTATCATATTCACGTCGTCGAGAGTTTCACGGCCTGTCATAAGGTCGGTCATATGGACGTCTTTGACGTCGAATCCGGCAAGATAGAGCGAATAGGCCATTTCGCGATCGCCGTTTACGCCCTTTTCGCGTATAATGGCTGCGCGTATTCCGGATGGAGCATGCGGCGTGCGCGGGGCTTTTGCAGGAACGCGTTCGGCAACCTTGGTCGGGATACGCCACTGCAAGGGCTGCGAAGCGAAATTGTCGCGGCGCGCTTCTGCGCATTCGCGGGCTGTCTGCAAGAGTTCGAATCGATATGACGGCTCGAACCATACTTTGCGCATAGCAGGTACGGACACGAAGTTCGCAGTGCCATCCACATGGGTCATAGACAACACATTATCGCGTATCGGTGTTCCTATCGGGAAGTATGTCGCACCGGCCTTGTCGAGTATGGCTTCGGCGCGCTTCTTGTAGATGTCGCTAACCTGAATTACAACGGCAGGGTTTTCAGCAAACAAGATGCGGGCAAGGTCTTCCTGACCAAGGCACATTTTGAAGCCGTCGGTATAGAAATTTATGCCTCCGTCCACATTGGCGAAACACATTTCAAGAAGGGTTGTCACAAGACCACCGGCGCTCACGTCGTGGATAGCATCGACATACCCCTTCCGCACAAGAGCCTGAACGGTGTTGAAATGCTTCTTAAGATGCGCAGCATCAACATCAGGGGTGTTCTCCCCTACTTTGCCCACAGCCTGAGCAAGGGCAGAGCCTCCGAGCTCAAGCGGGCACGCGCTGAAATCGATATAATATAATGTGGAATTAACATTGCGTCGAAGAACAGGCGAAACAGTCTTCGTTATGTTGCTCACCTCGCCTGCTGCAGAAATTATAACGGTGCCGGGGGCTTTCACGCTTGCTCCATCGGGATATTTCTGCGTCATTGACAAGCTGTCTTTGCCTGTGGGGATATTGATGCCGAGCGAGCACACGAAATCGCTACAAGCCTGAACGGCTTTGTACAAAGCAGCATCTTCGCCGGCATTTTTGCAAGGCCACATCCAGTTGGCGCTCAGCGAAACAGCCTTAAGACCGCCTTTCAGCGATGCTCCGACAATGTTTGTAAGCGATTCGGCCACTGCGAGGCGCGAGCCGGCCGCAGTATCAGCCAGCGCCACCTGAGGCGCGTGGCCTATAGATGTTGCAATACCTGCTTTGCCGTGATAGTCGAGAGCCACAACGCCGCAGTCGCTCAGCGGTAGCTGAATCTGGCCCTGGCACTGCTGGCGGGCAACCTTTCCGGTCACACTGCGGTCGACCTTGTTGGTGAGCCAGTCCTTGCAGGCCACAGCCTCAAGACTGAGCACGGCTTTGATATATTGGTCAAGCTGCGCCATATCAAGCTCAACACCTTCGAAGCACGGTTTTGCCGAAGAATCGCGTATAACCGTCTTGGGAGGATTGCCGAGCATATCGGCGACAGCAAGATCGATTGCATTGCGGCCGTCTTTGTGACCGAAGCACAGACGGTGGTCGTCGGTTGTGCGGCCTACCACATATAGGGGAGCGCGTTCGCGCTCGGCGATGCGGCATACCAATGGCAAATCTTCGTCGCGAAGAACGAATCCCATTCGTTCCTGACTTTCGTTGCCGATAATCTCCTTGTCTGAGAGTGTGGGGTCGCCTACGGGCAGCGCGTCAATATCGATAAACCCGCCGGTGCTTTCTATAAGCTCGGAAAGCGCGTTGAGGTGACCGCCTGCGCCATGGTCGTGGATAGACACGATGGGGTTGAGGCCGCCTTCTGCAAGTGCCCGTATAAGGTTTGCAACGCGTTTCTGCATTTCGGGGTTGGCACGCTGAACGGCGTTCAGCTCTATGGCGCCTGCGTATCGGCCGGTGTCTACCGACGATACCGCGCCACCGCCCATACCGATGCGGTAGTTGTCGCCACCGGCAATTACCACGGCCTGACCCGGCTCGGGCTCGCCCTTTATGGCATCGCGCGCGGCTGCGAATCCCACACCGCCGGCAAGCATTATCACCTTGTCGTAGCCCCATACAGAGCCTTTTTCTTCATGCTCGAAAGTAAGCAGGGAGCCGCAGATAAGGGGCTGGCCAAATTTATTTCCGAAGTCCGATGCGCCGTTCGACGCTTTTATAAGGATGTCGGCAGGGTTATGGTATAGCCACTTGCGGGGCTTGGAAGTATAGCGCCATTCGGGGTCGTTGGCAAGCTCGAACCGAGGGTACGAGGTCATATATACGGCTGTGCCTGCCAAGGGAAGGCTTGCGCGTCCGCCGCCGAGGCGGTCACGGATTTCGCCGCCGCTGCCAGTGGCCGCGCCGTTAAACGGCTCTACCGTTGTGGGGAAGTTGTGCGTTTCTGCTTTAAGCGACAGCACCGCAGGAATTTTCTTCTCTGTGAAATACGACGGCTTGTCGCCACACTCGGGCGAGAACTGCCATATAGCGGGTCCCTCGACAAAAGCAACATTATCCTTGTAGGCCGAAACGAGCCGGCCGGGATTTGCCTTGCTTGTACGCTTGATAAGGCCGAAAAGCGACGAAGGCATTTCTTCGCCGTCGATTATAAATGTGCCGTTGAATATTTTGTGGCGGCAATGCTCTGAATTGACCTGAGAGAACCCGAAGACTTCGCTGTCTGTGAGCTTGCGTCCAAGGCGCTTTGCGAGTTCCGAGAGGTAGCCCTCCTCGTCCGCGCTCAGCGCGAGGCCTTCGCGGGAGTTGTACTCCGATATGTCGTCGATCTCGACAGCTGCTGCAGGCGACTCGCCTATGGCGAACACGTCAGAGCCAGGAGAGTGATATACTGTCTGCAACATAGGGTCGAACACCGGCTCCTCGCCGCAGGGAACCTTGTGGAACTCCTCAATGCGGCTTATGCCCGAAAGACCCATATTCTGGGTTATTTCCACGGCATTGGTGCTCCACGGGCTTATCATTTCTTTTCGGGGGCCTGTATAGGCTCCGGCGAGATTGTCTGCACCGGATAACAACTGCGCGCCGCCGAACAGCCATTGGAGGCGTTCTATTTCGGCCGCGTCGAATTGGTGGTCGGTATCAACGGCATATACCGTCGCGTCGTCCTTGGTAAAGAATACAACCATCGGTAGGATGTGAATGTGTTTGTTGGTTCTGAGTGCAAAATTACTAAATTTTCGCCGCTTCACAAAAAAAGAACTGCCATATGGGCGACCTTTGGGGAATAATGGCTATCTTCGCGGAAAAATTAGGTTCCTACGATTACAATACCACACACGCGGCTTGATGGAAATACTCTACGAAGACAACCATATAATAATTGTCAACAAATGCGCCGGAGAAATAGTGCAAGGCGACAAAACCGGCGACGAGCCACTGTCTGAAACGCTCAAACGCCTGATAAAAGAGCGCGACGCCAAACCCGGCAACGTATTTATGGGCGTTGTCCACCGCCTTGACCGGCCGGTATCGGGCGTCGTGGTTTTTGCAAAGACGTCGAAGGCTTTGTCGCGTATGAATGCCATGTTTGCCAGTGGCGAAGTCCACAAGACATACTGGGCTGTGACCGCCGGCACCCCTTCCGCTGCAGAAGCTACCCTAACCCACTACATAAGCACCACAGAGCGAAACAACAAATCGTACGCATCACCCACGCCCAAGCCCGGATCCAAGGAAGCCCGCCTGTCCTACCGGCTGATAGCCTCTACCGAGCGGTACAAACTCCTTGAAGTAAACCTGATGACGGGGCGAAAGCACCAGATACGGGTGCAGCTTTCAGCAATCGGCTGCCCGGTTCGCGGCGACCTTAAGTACGGGGCTCGCAGAAGCAATCCTGACGGGAGCATATCACTCCACGCACGGCATATAAGCTTCGTCCACCCTGTTTCAAAAAAGCAAATAGACGTGACAGCCCCTGTTCCGGCATCGGACAACCTGTGGCAGGCTCTTGAAGAAGCCGCCACAAGCACAGCAGATAAATAATATGGATAAAGAAAATCTCAGAATAGTATTTTTCGGCACTCCGCAATTCGCTGTAGAGAGTCTTGACACTCTGATTCGCAACGGATTCAACGTCGTTGCAGCAGTGACAATGCCAGACAAGACGGGCGGCCGCGGCCATAAAGTAATAACGTCGGCAGTGAAAGATTACGCCATCGAGCATAACATTCCCCTGCTCCAGCCCGAAAAACTTAAGTCGCCTGATTTTATAGAAACGTTAAAGGCTCTCGAGGCCGACCTATTTATCGTGATTGCATTCAGGATGCTGCCGGAAGCGGTTTGGGCCATGCCCCCGCTTGGAACCTTCAACCTACATGCCTCGCTCCTGCCCAGGTATCGCGGAGCTGCGCCGATAAACCGTGCCGTTATGAATGGCGACACGGAAACCGGGGTTACCACATTCTTCCTTAAACACGAGATAGACACCGGCGACGTCATAGCGAGAGAAAGAATCGAAATAGGCCCGGACGAAGACGCCGGCTCCGTCCACGACAGGCTGATGGCTCTTGGCGCGAAGCTGACCCTCGAAACCGTGCAAAACATCGCCGACGGCAAAGCAAATGCGCTTCCGCAAGCGGAGCTCGCCAACGGCGAAGAACCCACCCCCGCACCCAAAATATTCAAAGAAGATTGCAGAATCTGCTGGACCGCTTGTGCAGATTCTGTGCACAACCACATACGCGGACTGGCTCCCCACCCCGGAGCATGGACGGAACTTGACATATGCGGAAATGTGACAACTGTCAAGATACTCAGAAGCGAACGCATCGGTGATTCGTGCCACAAGCTCGCTCCGGGTGAAATCAAAATAGACAACGGAAGTGTCATTGCCGGCTGTGGCAACGGCTCGTGCATAGCGCTTTCCATCGTGCAGCCTGCCGGTAAAAAAGCGATGCCAGCCGCAGATTTTGCACGTGGGCTGAGGCTTGACGGCGCCTCCCGCAAGGGCGTGTTCAGATAAGGGCATTAACAGTCTTTTTTTCGATTTTTATTTATTTTACATTGCGGAGCATAATTGTTCCGCTCATTTTTTGTAATTTTACGGCTAAATACAGCTCATTCCACCCTAAGGTATGAACTTTAACGGTGCGCAAGTGTTAAAATTTTAGAGTTTCGTGCAAGCGGAGCTTGCTAATTTTCAACATTTAACCTATAAAGAAAGATATGGACAACCACATTCCAACACCCGAAGAACGCCGCCAGCAACGCATGGAGGAAGGCGGCCACACCGCCAATACAGTGATGCGCAGCATTTTCGGCATCATAATGATTATCATCTATGTAGGCATGGGAGTGCTCCTTCTTATCAACTTCTTCAACTGGGGCGGAGATTGGGCATGGACGCGCTACGTAGTAGGCATTGTACTTGTAATATACGGCTTCTGGCGAGCCTATCGCCAGATAAAAGGCATAGACTAACACCGATATCGCAAAATGAAAACAAGACGTCTGTCTAACATACTTGTACCGACCGTCGCCCTTGCCATCGGCATGGGCGCGGTTTCGTGTATGAAATACGAAAAAAAGGCCAACACCTCCACTTCCGGCACAACAACCATGGTGTGCGACAACACGTTCGAGAATATCTTCGAGCAAGAAGTGGACGTATTCGAGTATCAATATCCGGACGCACACATACTCGTTCGCTACGCTACGCAGCAGGAAGCTTTCGACTCGCTTTTCACTATGAACACCCGCACAATCGTGGCTGCCCGCGACATCACGGAGGCCGAACGGAAAGCTCTGAAAGCCAAATACAAAAACGAACGCAACGCGAATGTCAACGTGCGCTCGGCAATGATTGCCGTCGACGCGGTAGCACTGATAGTAAATCCTAAAAACAGCTGCGAGAAACTCACCGTAGGCGAAGTGGCCGACATTGTGGGCGGACGCACCACCGAATGGAACCAGCTCGAGCCTAACGGCAAGGGCAATATCAGAGTGGTAATCGACCAGACAGGCTCAAGTCTTGCCACATATCTTACAGACTCGCTTCTTCACGGAGAGCGTCTTGGCCCCAATGTGTACGGAGCCGGCTCTATCCCGGAAGTGTTCAAACTCGTTGAAGAAAACCCCGAAGCTATCGGAGTGCTTGGCGTCAGCTGGATAACCTCGGATATGGACTCGGCCGATATGAGTACCGACAAACTCGCGGAAAGCGTTCTCAATGACAGCCCGGTTGAAGGCGCCACGCTCTCCGACCGCATAAAGGTGTTGAAAATATTCCGCGAAGACGAATTCAGGGCTTACAAACCTTATCAGCAGTATATATTTGAAGGTTCGTATCCGTTGTTCCGACAGATATACATGATAACGACCGCTCCGACATCGAATGTAGCAGGCGGGTTCTATTCGTTTGTAACAGGCCCCATCGGACAAAAAATAATTATGAAAACAGGCATAATGCCCGCGCGAGTGAACATACAGCAGGTAGAACTGCCCGAACGATAATACATCAACAGGAAAAAGTAATATACACAATAAACAAAGCAATCAATTAAAATGAAAATCAAACTGTTCTTGTCATTGCTGGTAGCCGGAGGCCTTGCAGCCGGAGCCCAGAATCAAGGTTACAAAGACGGTATTGAGTACTACAAAGCAGGCCAGTACGACAATGCCCAGACAATCCTCGAGCGCACCCTCAATGACGCCTCTACCGACAAGGCTCTTGCCAACTACTACCTTGGTCGTGTAGCCCTCGCCAAAGGTGACAAAGCCAAGGCAAAGGCTTACTTCGACAAAGGTCTGTCAATCAATCCCGACAATGCCTTCAACTATGTAGGTGTCGGCGCACTCGAACTCCTCAATGGCAATACCGATGCAGCAGCCAACCACTTCAAGCAGGCACAAAACCTCGCAAAGAAGAATGCAGAAGTAACCGTGGCCATAGCACGCTCGTACTATAACGCCGACCCGGTGAAATATGCCAAAGAAATCGACAAGAACATGACGAAAGCCCGCAAGGACTCCAAGAATCAGGATCCGTCGATTTACGTTCTCGAAGGCGACATGCTTATCGACCAGCAGAACTATGGCGATGCTGCCGGCCGCTACGAAAGCGCCATCACTTTCGATGCCAACAACCCCGAAGGCTACGTAAAATATGCAAACGCATACTTCTTCGTAAACAAAGACTTCGCAATAAAGAAGCTTGAGGAGTATCTTGCCAACCATCCCGAATCGGCCATGGCCCAGCGAGAACTCGCCGAAAAATACTTCCAGGCTGACCGCTGGCGCGCAGCTTCAGAACTGTACGGCAAGTATATCCAGAACCCCAACCATTTCCCCGAAGACAAAGCTCGCTATGCCGTGCTTCTGTACTGGGGTGACCGTTTCCCCGAATCCCTCCAGATTGCAGAAGAAATACTTGAACAGGATCCGTCGAACTTCCTAATGCAGCGCGTGCGCTTCCTCGACCAGACCAAGATGGAGCAGTATCCTGCCGCTATCGAAAGCGCTAAAAAGTTCTTCGAGTCAAATCCTGACGGAGCCTTCACTGTAAACGACTACACCACATACGCTGAAGCCCTCAGCGGAAACGGACAGGACTCTCTTGCCGTGATCCAGTACGAGCTCGCAGTAGAAAAGCATCCCGAAAACGCCAACCTTCTCAAGGAGCTCAGCACTGTTTACTCTAAGAACAAACAGTACGCTAAGAGTGCTGACGCATACGGTGCGTATCTGAAGACACAGGAAGATCCCTCTCTTAACGATTTGTTCGGTATGAGCGGACGCTATCTTAATGCTGCCGCATATGCCACCGACACCATTCAGGCCGACGAACTTGCCAACCGTGGTGTGGAATATGTAAAAGAGGTAATCGAACGCACATCAGAAGTCAGCCCCATCATGTATCAGCGCCTCGGACGTCTGTATGTGGCTGCCAACAACAAGAAGCCCGATGCAAATGCCGTCGACGCATATGTGAAGATGATTGAACTTCTTGACAAAGATCCTGAAAACATGAATCCGGCCAATGCCAACAATGCTCTCGCCCTCTACTGGGAAGGATACGCATTCCAGCAGGCATACTACAGCCGCATCAAGGACAAAGAGAAGCTTGACGAAGTAACAGCGAAACTGAACAACGTGGTAGAAATCCGCGACGCCAACAAAAAAGCAGAATAAGGCAACTTATATAACCACAGAAGGCTCCGGGCAATCCCCCGGAGCCTTTATTAATTACCCACCCAGACAAATAACACAATATGAGCACAGCACCATTGGCCGAACGTATGCGGCCTATAACTCTTGATGACTATATCGGACAGCAACATCTCGTAGGCCCGGGCTGCATACTGCGCCGAATGATAGAATCGGGGCGCATCGCATCGTTCATATTGTGGGGACCTCCCGGAGTTGGCAAGACTACTCTTGCCAAGATAATCGCAAATACGACCCAATGCGCTTTCTATACATTGTCGGCTGTCACCTCAGGCGTCAAAGACGTGCGAGATGTTATAGAAAGATGCCGGGCTGAAAGCGGAAGTATGTTTTCAGGCGGAAGGCCAATACTTTTTATCGATGAAATACACCGATTCAGCAAAAGCCAGCAAGACAGCCTGCTCGGAGCCGTGGAAAACGGCACCGTGACATTGATCGGTGCCACGACAGAAAATCCGTCGTTTGAGGTAATAAGGCCATTGCTTTCCCGCGCGCAGGTTTATACGCTGAAGCCACTTGAAGCGACCGATTTGCAGACCTTGCTTGACCGCACTCTTGCCCACGACGAAATACTCAGCCGTCGCAAAGTGAGTGTGGAACAGACGGAGGCCTTGTTCCGTTACAGCGGAGGCGATGCCCGCAAACTGCTCAATATTCTCGACCTGTTGGAGCAATCGGCAG
This sequence comes from uncultured Muribaculaceae bacterium, assembly GCA_910579035.1. GTDB lineage: Bacteria > Bacteroidota > Bacteroidia > Bacteroidales > Muribaculaceae > CAG-873. The sequence continues at coordinate 43,838 of CAJTSR010000010.1, forward strand.
CCCATGGCGAGGAGATAGTGATAAACGACCGTATAATCACCGAACGCCTTCAGGAAAATCCTCAGGCATATGATAAAAACGGCGAGATGCACTACGACATAGTATCTGCCTTCATCAAGAGCATTCGCGGCAGCGATCCCGACGCGGCAGTATATTGGCTGGCGCGTATGATCGCGGGAGGAGAAGATCCGGAGTTCATTGCTAGGCGAATGGTGATTTTGGCATCAGAAGACATCGGGCTGGCAAATCCTACTGCCATGTTGATTGCCAACACCACTTTTGATGTGATACAAAAAATCGGAATGCCGGAAGGACGCATACCGTTGTCGGAATGCGCTATCTATCTCGCTGTGTCAGCAAAAAGCAACTCGGCCTATATAGCCATCGATGCAGCGTTGGCAGAGGTGGAACGAAGCGGCAATCTGCCAGTGCCGCTGCATCTGCGTAATGCTCCCACCGGGCTTATGAAAAAACTCGGATATGGCCAAAATTACCGCTATGCCCACGATTATCCCGGAAACTTTGTAAGGCAGCAATTCAGACCCGACGAAATATCAAATATGAAGTTCTGGAATCCGTGTATCAATCCGGCCGAAGACATTATGCGGCAAAGACACGATGCACGATGGAAGGACGGCCAATAATTACTTCTGCGCAGAAAGTCGTTCGTTTATTATAGTCAATGCCGAATCAAAGGCTGTAGACGGTTCGAGCTTGATAATCGAGTTGTCACGAGCCATCCAAGTAAGTTGTTTTTTAGCATACACCCGCGTGTTCTTGGCTATACGCGCCACGGCTGTATCGTAATCCATCTCCCCCTCGAAATAGGCAAGCATCTCCTTATATCCCACAGTGTTCAGCGAGTTATACCGTCCTTTGGCAAATGCCCGGCGCGCCTCGGCTTCAAGACCGCTCTCAATCATCACCCCTACCCTCTTGTTGATACGCTCAAAGAGTTCATGGCGAGGTCTGTCAATCGCGAATTTTATTATTTCAAAAGGTCGGTCTGCAATTTTTCCGGTCCGCAATTTTGAATACGGGCATGCAGCCTCAAGGCTCACTTCGAGTGCGTGGACTATGCGTCGGGTATTCTGCCGGTCCACGATATCATAATATTCAGGATCGACAATCTGCAATTGGGCCAACACGCCTTCAAGGCCGTGCTCATTCAAAAGCGACAAACAGTAATTGCGTGTCGCATCGCTTATGGTAGGCATTTCGTCTATACCATTGCACAAGGCATCGATATACATCATCGAGCCTCCACATACTACCGCCACCCTGTTTTTCAACCAAAGGCCCGGCAGCAGGCTGAGCGCTTCCTGTTCGAAAACTGCCGCGCTGTAATAGTCGCTCAGTTCGAGAGTGCCGACAAAATGATGATAGGCACGGCTGCGCTCATCTGCCGATGGTGCAGCCGTGCCTATAGGTAAATCTTTGTATATCTGCCTCGAATCCGCAGATATCACATCTGTCGCAAAATATTCGGCAAGACGGACTGCAAGTTCTGTTTTTCCTGAGGCCGTAGGCCCGGTAACGACAACGAGTATGTTCGTCTTGCTCATTATCTTTATGCTTATCAGCCTCGTTCTGCCACAAGACGGGCTATCTCGACAATCACTTGCGAGGCTTTTTCCATTGACGGTATGGGCACAAATTCATATCGGCCATGGAAATTCAATCCGCCCGCAAATATATTGGGGCAAGGCAGGCCTTTGAAAGAAAGCTGCGCTCCGTCGGTACCGCCTCGTATAGGCTGCACTTTCGGGGTGATGTCGGCACGGCGCATAGCTTCTTCGGCTATTTCCACTATATACATGGCGGGCTCAATCTTCTCGCGCATATTATAGTACTGGTCCTTTATCTCGATTGTGCAGCAGTCAGGGAACTCGTGGTTGATTTTGCGCGCGAGGTGCTCGAGTTCTTTCTTTCGACGCTCAAAGCGGTCGCGGTCGTGATCGCGTATGATGTAGGTAAGAACAGTCTTCTCCACATTTCCCTCCATCGACACAAGGTGGTAGAAGCCCTCGTAACCTTCGGTATGCTCGGGAGTTTCCCATCGCGGAAGCATGATTACAAACTGGTTGGCTATACGCATCGAGTTGACCATCTTGTGCTTTGCGTATCCGGGATGCACGTTTCGACCGGCAAAAGAAACTTTTGCCACGGCAGCATTGAAGTTCTCATACTCGAGTTCGCCAATCTCGCCGCCGTCCATAGTGTAAGCCCAGTCTGCGCCAAAGCGCTGCACATCGAACTTGTGTGCGCCAAGCCCTATCTCTTCGTCGGGATTGAATGCGATACGAATTTTGCCATGCTTAATTTCCGGGTGCTGCTTAAGATAGTCGACAGCGCTTATTATTTCGGCAATGCCGGCTTTGTCGTCCGCTCCGAGAAGAGTGTTGCCATCGGTAACTATCAAATCCTGCCCCACGTAGTGCGACAGTTCGGGAAATTCTGTAGGAGAAAGGACTATTCCGGAAGTCGGATTGAGCAGAATGTCCCCGCCGTCATATTTCTCAACTATGCGCGGCGACACGTGGCGGCCGGAAAGATCAGGCGATGTGTCGAGGTGCGCGATAAAACCTACCACAGGGGCATCGGGAGCTCCGTTCGCAGGCAATGTGGCCATAAGGTAGCCGTTTTCATCAAGGCTGATTTCTTCGAGGCCGAGTTGTTCAAGTTCGGTTTTGAGATGTTCGGCAAAGAACATCTGTCCGGGAGTCGATGGGGTAAGATTCGTAAGTTCGTCGCTTTGCGTGTCGAACTTCACATATTGCAGGAATCTATCTACTAAATTCATGGTATGCAGAAATTTTACTGTATTATTCGCCAAGGAAGCGCAGCCTTGAGCGTTTTAGTGTCGTTTTTATCAGTGTAGACGAAGCGATATCCTTCGATGCCGAGCGATTCGAGAACACCTTCGATTAGGCCCCGGCATTCGCCATAGCTGTCGTATTGAGCGCGCAGCACATTCTGGTATCTTCCGCGCAGGCTGTCCTGAGTCAGATTCGAATATGCGTAGGCATTTGCAAATACAAGTTCGTACTGTGCGAAACCTGCCTCGAAAGCAAATTCGGCGCTTTCAGCCTTGTAAGCATCGCGATATGCTTCCGCGCGTTTTTCCATAATATTGGCAATGTCGGACTTTACCTGGGCCGGATTCAGCTCGCTTGGCTTCATAAAGAAAAGCTTTTTAAGCCGCGAGGCTCCTATTGTGCACTCTTTGCGATCTCCCTGAGGATTTGCAAGGGTTATCTTTAACGAACCGTTTTCCGCCGACAAGGTGTTGAGCACGGTGTCGAGGTTTTGGCCGGGGCGCTGCTTTATATAGTAGGCAACCACATATTCAATCAAAGCATCGGAATAGTCTTCTACGTCGACTATGGTGTCAGCAAAAGTGACAGCCACGTTGAGGGTGCCATCGGCATATGCAACCGACACTGAATCGAGATACATCGGGCTATTCTCAGCCATATCTGCCATTTCCCCGGCCATACGCTCGCTCTGAGCCACGAGTTCCGACGGCGTGCTGCTTTTTGAAGAGCACCCTGTGAAAGCAGCAGAGCCAAACAGGGCGGCGGCAGCAAGGAATCCACACAATATTTTCTTATTCATAATGAATGTATTTTGGTTTAATCAGACAAATGTACGTATATTTTTCCAAATACGCTATACCGGAATTTTAATGCACAGTTTGCGGTGGCGTCCCAATCCGATATTAGGCGCGTGAGCGTCTGATGGAAAGAATACTGCCATCTGCCCTACTTTGATATGCAACAGGCTATGAGCCGGATCGCCGAAAAATTCGATGTCGCCGGATTCGTCATACGGCTGACGGGAATGCTTCAATCCCGAAGTGGGCGCCCAACCTATGGTTTCGGTGCTTTTAAGCGGCACGTGGATATCGATATAGCGTCGGTGGGATTCGAGGGAGGCTTTCTCTCGCGGTATCAACGCCGTATCCTCCACTTTTACAAACACCTCGCCAGCCGGAGTGTCGCCAATGGCATATCTGCCGGGTATAAAGTCGTCATCGATATGCGCCTGCAGCCAATCAATGGCCATGGCAAGACCGGCCGACATAGACGCATAGCGCGCACTATCCGAAATATGGCACAATATCATTCAGCACTCCCCCTTTCCGCACATACCTCAAGGTTTGCACAATCGTCGTCAAATTCAAACGGCAGCACCGAACGCTTTGCTTGTTCTATCCTCTTGTTGCGCCAGCATTTCCTGCATACCGCCACATAGCGGTCATTGCCGCCGATTTCTACCTGCGCGCCTTCCTCTACTATATTACCCGAGGAGTCAATGCGCGCGTTTATAATTGTTTTATGACCGCAATTGCAGGTGGACTTTATCTCGTCGATAGTGTCTGCTATCTCGAACAAGCGGCGCGAACCTTCAAACAGATGGCTTTGGAAGTCGGTACGCAGTCCATAGCATATCACATTGCTGCCAAAGTCGTCAACAATGCGCGACAGCTGGTCGACTTGTGCTGCGGAAAGGAACTGAGCCTCGTCGATAAGGAACCAGTCAACGAGCCTGCCATTCTTGCGGTACAGCTCGAGTGCAAGTTCGTATAGATTGGTGGTGGCATATATCCACAAGCATTCACGCTCTATGCCGATACGCGAGCGTATCACATTTTTATTTTCGCGAGTGTCTATAACGGGCTTCATACAGATATAATCCATATGCCGCTCTTCAAAGTTATATGCCGTTGTAAGCAGAAGGGCCGTCTTGGCCGAACCCATGGTGCCATAACGAAAGTATAGTTTACCTTTCCTATTCATAAATTATATTCCCATAACAAATGGGTGCGTTATCGAGCCTCAAAATTAGCTACAAAAAACCGAATAACCGAAATTTTCACGCCCTATTTATCAACATTCAATTATATGTCGATTATTGGACGCCATATAATAAAGGAGTGCCGCTGATCAGCGGCACTCCCGACGTTGTTTTACAGTTATATGTGTGTTTTATAGATAATTGCGGCAAACAAATTTAATGTTTGCAAGTGCTTTTATAGTTGAAATGTATGTGTTTCTTTAGGTATTGAGGTTAACCGGATTTTTCGGTACTGCAAAGTAAGTTATAATTTTTCAATCACAGGCCAAGACTAAACACAAATTACATATCATTAACACATTTTCAGCATCTATATTTATGTGTGGAGAAGCGTAAAGGCTATTTGGCAAAGCCTTAAACTGTCAATGTCACATTGTAATCTTGGAAATTGTGCTTAATTTTGCATTATGGAACAAGACAACATACTGCACGATGCTTGGGATCGCGAGCATCTTTGGCATCCATATACATCAACAATCGACCCTCTGCCTACCTACAAGGTAGAATCGTGTCGCGGAGCAAGCATATTTTTGGCCGACGGCACTGAACTAATCGACGGAATGTCATCTTGGTGGTGCGCCATACACGGCTACAACAACGAACGCATCAATAAAGCCGCAACCAGCCAGATTAACAAAATGAGCCACGTGATGTTTGGCGGACTCACACACGAGCCCGCTATCGAGCTTGGCAAACTGCTGCTTGAAATGGCGCCGCCGTGTATGCACAATATCTTTTATGCCGATTCCGGCTCTGTCGCCGTGGAGGTGGCAATGAAAATGGCGGTTCAGGCGGCTATTTCAGCCTCTGGCAGTCACAAGAAGACTAATTTCGCCACAATCAGGAGTGGTTACCATGGCGACACGTGGAATGCGATGAGTGTCTGCGACCCTGTGACAGGAATGCACGGAGCCTTCGGGCAGGCTCTTCCTGTCCGTTTCTTCGTGCCGCAACCTCGTTCCCGCTTTGACGGTGACTGGGACGAGTCCGATATAAAGCCTCTTGCAGACCTTCTTGAAGAAAAAGCAGACGAAATAGCGGCAGTGATACTCGAGCCTGTGGTGCAAGGCGCAGGCGGGATGTGGTTTTACCACCCTGAATATCTACGAGAAGCCCGAAAGCTATGTGACAAGTACGATGTGCTTCTCATATTCGATGAAATAGCCACAGGATTTTGGCGCACCGGCAAGGCTTTTGCATGGGAGCATGCAGGTGTCTGCCCCGACATTATGTGCATAGGCAAGGGCCTGACTGCAGGCTATCTCACTATGAGCGCTGTGCTTACCACCCGCGCCGTGGCCGACACCATATCGCGAGGCGAAGCGGGCGTACTGATGCACGGGCCGACTTTTATGGCCAACCCTCTTGCATGCGCCATAGCCATAGAGTCGGCCAAAATGTTGCGAGAAAACGACATGAAAGCCGTAGTGGGGAATATCGAATCTATTCTGAAAGAGGAATTGGCTCAGGCATCTGCCATACCCGGCGTAGCGGACATTAGGGTGCTTGGCTCGATAGGAGTGGTGGAAATGAAACGTCCTGTCGATGTAAGCCGATTCCAAGTAGAATGCGTGCGCCAAGGCGTGTGGATTCGTCCTTTCGGCAAGAATGTATATCTGATGCCGCCCTACGTTATAACTCTCGAATCTTTGCGCACACTCTGCCGCCGAATGCTTGCCATAATCAGAGATGAGAAAAATTATTGAATCGACACTTAATGCACTTGATGCAGCTGGCAATATACGTCGGCTGCCGAATCAACTCGTCGACAAGAGAACCGTTGATTTAAGCTCAAACGACTATCTGGGGCTTGCTTCCGACAAAGATCTTCAGCTTGGCTTTGAAGAGTCCGGGATATGGCGAAGTTCTTCTATGTCGGCATCCGCATCGCGCCTGCTTGCGCACCGGCAATCCGAATTTGTATCGCTTGAAAACAAACTTGCACAGGCATACGGGCGCACTGCCCTGCTCTTCAACAGCGGATATCACGCAAACACGGGTATGGTATCGGCGCTTGGGGCGATACCCGGAGCCTATATATTAGCCGACAAGCTCGTTCACGCAAGTATAATCGACGGCATAAAATTGTCTGGCGCCCCATTCGCAAGATTCAGGCATAACGACTATGGCCATCTCGAACGGCTTGCCTCGAAAGTGGCACGAGATTACCCGTATATAATTATAATTGCCGAAAGCATATACAGCATGGACGGCGACAGGGCTGATATCGAGGCACTGGTATCTGTAAAACGGAAGTTTCCGGAGTCTGTCCTATATATTGATGAAGCACATGCTGTAGGGGTTGAAGGTCCGGCCGGACTCGGCCTTGCCAAAGCGTCGCCATCGTTCAGCGATATCGACATTGTGGTAGGCACTTTCGGGAAAGCTCTTGCTTCAACGGGCGCTTTTGCCATACTGGATACCTATATGCGCGATTTTATGGTAAATAAAGCACGAAGCCTTATCTTTTCCACCGCGATACCGCCGATAAATGCGGCCTGGACAGAATATGTGTTCACCCGCGCTTTGGAGATGGACGACCGCCGCGAACGGCTCCGCAAGTTATCTGCCCGCTTAGCCCAAATCATACCCTCGTCTGATTGCAGCCAAAAGCCCAGCCATATCCGACCTCTTCTTGTAGGCGATCCCAAACAAGCGGTAAACTTATCGCAAAAACTCGCTGCAGAGGGCTTTGACGTGCTTCCGATACGGACGCCCACCGTTCCTCCTGGCACCGACCGACTGAGATTCAGCCTGTCGGCAAGCCTCGGCGAACACGAATTAGACCGACTCTCACACTCACTTAAAAGAATACTATAAATGGCAGGAAAACGAAATACATACCGCCAACGCCGAGCCAAAAGACCGAAAAAAATGACAGCTCACGCTCGGGCCGTGCTTATTGTCACACTTGCTACCGCCGCAACCTTTGCAGCCTTAGCTTGCTGCGGCCATCAATTCAATAAAAGCGAAGAGGCCCGTTACGAAGCCGGACGGCCACATTCAGTCTGTCTTTTGAATGTGGAGTTACCCGATGAAACGCCTGAGATAAAGCTTGCATATAACGGTTTCGATGTATCCTTCAATCCGTCGCACCACCAGCCCAACTACAGCGCGTGGGAGCTTACAGCAGAAAAAGCGAACGGACAATTACCCCGAAAATCAAAATTCGCGCCGGACAACGATGTGTATGGCTGCGCGACTCTTGAGGATTACCGTAATTCAGGCTTTGACAGAGGCCATATGGTTCCGGCTGGCGATATGAAGTGGGATATAAACGCCATGGAGGATTCCCACCTGTTGACCAATATATGTCCTCAGGACCACGCCCTGAACGGAGGACGATGGGCATCACTCGAAAACAAATGCCGGGAATGGGTTCAGCGCGACAGCCTGCTCGTCATCATCTGCGGCCCCATTCTTTCCGACCGTATGCCACGGACAATAGGGCGCTCAGCCATTAGCGTGCCGGAGCGTTTTTTTAAAGTAATATTCGCACCATACGCAAATCCGCCTCGGGCAATAGGGTTCATTATGCCAAACTCGGCCCCGCAGGAAGGCCTCGAAAGCCTTGCTGTAAGCGTCGACAATGTTGAAGAAATAACAGGATTCGATTTCTTCTCGTGCCTTCCCGACGACATAGAATCCGAAGTAGAATCACAAGTCAACTACAGAATATGGAACCGACGCAAACGATGACAGGAAATATCTACGGTTTCGACGACACCATATGCGCCATATCTACCCCACCCGGCGTAGGAGGCATAGCGGTAGCACGCATATGCGGCCAAGATGCTATAAATATAACGGATAAAATATGGCAGGGTAAGCGGCTTTCCGATGCCAAGTCACACACCGCGCACCTGGGCACGATACTTGCGCCGGACGGCAGCACCCTTGACGAAGGTGTTGCGACAGTTTTCCGCGCACCTCGTTCATACACAGGACAAGACACGGTTGAAATAAGCGTACACGGCTCCCGATGGATTCAGCGGGAATTAATATCGGCACTCGTGGCGGCCGGAGCACGGCCTGCAGAACCGGGCGAATTTACCCGCAGGGCTTTCGCTGCCGGACGCTTCGACCTATCAGAAGCCGAAGCGGTAGCAGACCTCATAGCATCATCATCGAAAGCCGCGCACCGACTGGCCATAAACCAGATGCGAGGCTCTGTGTCAAAACAGCTCGAATCACTCCGTAAGCAGCTTGTTGAACTTGCATCGCTGCTCGAACTCGAACTCGATTTCTCGGAAGAAGATCTTGAATTTGCCTCCCGCACCCACCTTGTCGAACTGGCTGAGGCCGTCGGCTCCGAAATATCGCGTCTTACCAAAACATATCGAACCGGCACTGCCATCAAGGAAGGAATCCCTGTAGCTATAATAGGCCACACGAATGCAGGAAAATCCTCATTGCTCAACGCCCTTGTAGGCGACGAACGCGCAATAGTAAGCGAAATCCACGGCACCACACGCGACATCGTGGAAGACCGCATAGAACTCGGCAGCTATCTTATCCGACTTCAAGACACAGCCGGACTCCGCCAAGACACCGACGACACCATCGAGCGCATTGGCATCGAGCGCTCCATCAATGCAGCCGTCAAGGCCGAAATAATAATATATCTGATCGATGCCTCATCTCCGGCAACTCAGGCTGAAGTCGAGGCAGAACTCACGGGGGCAAATACCGAAAGAATAATATATGCCATAAACAAAACAGATCTTTGCCGGAACACCCCTGCCCTGCCCCATAACGCGCAACCCATAGAGCTGTCAATAAAAAACGCCACAGGACTCGACACTCTCCGCAATGCCATTATACAAAAAATCGAAGACTTTGCAGGAGGAGCCAATGCCGACCTGTTGATAACCAACGCCCGCCAAGCCGCTGCACTCGAGGCCGCGTCGAACTCCAACCGCGCACTCCTCGCAGCCCTGCGCTCAGGCATACCCGCCGACCTCGTAGCCCAAGACCTCCGCGAAACCCTCCACCATCTCGCCACCGTCACCGGCTCCGTCACCACCCCGGAAATCCTCGCAACCATCTTCTCCCGTTTCTGCATCGGAAAGTAGATGATTGTCACCATTTGGTGATAAATGGCATAAACTATTGAAAAGTCGCTCGTTATCGGGCGACTTTTTTCGTGCTTACTGCTCAATAAAACCACATTTCACCCCTTTTCACCTGCTTTTTTGTACCCGATTTGTAGCGAATAGCCATGAGCCGCAATCGGGAAACGAAAGGTTATGGACGATGTTTACGTAGATTTACGTCGGTTTACGCCCATATACACTTTCGGCGAAATAACTGGCGAAATAACCACCGAAAATGTGAAATATGAGTAGTAACATTGAAATCAAAAAGAAATGTCGTTGGTGTGGAAGTGAGTTCATCGCTCGCAAGACATCAACAGAGTACTGTAGCCACCGGTGTTCAGGGCTGGCATACAAGGAGCGAAGACGTCAATCTCGGCTTGAATCCTATCAGCAGGAATACGGGCATCAGCAGTCGGGTCGAGCAGAAGTAGCAACACAAGAGTTCTTGACACCGACCCAAGCGGCAAAACTTCTTGGAGTCTGCCACATGACAATATACAACTATATCAATCAAGGTGTAGTGAAAGTTTGGAAACTGAAAAGGAAGACTCTTATCAGGCGGGCAGACATTGATGCTTTGTTCGACATTCTCCGGGTTGAACAAGTGACAGCGGCAAAAGTCCCCATACCTATCACAGAATTCTACACCTCGAAGGAGGTGCAGGAAAAGTACAGCATATCCAATTCGGGTTTGTATGAGATTGCCAAAAGGGAAAAGTGGCCGAAGACTCAACAAAGAGGCAAGACCCTTTGGAGCCGAAAGCATGTTGACGCTTACTTCGCAAAACAACAGCCCGGAGAGGAAATATCTGAGTGGTACACCGCAGCTGAGATTCAGGCGCGATATGGGATGACATTATCGGCAATATACTGTCTGGTATCAAAGGAGGCAATCCCCAAAAAGAAAGTCGGTGCTGCAACCTTCTACTCCAAATATCATTTCGATTTAGCCAAAGGTGCGGTTGAACCGAAGGAACCGGAGTATTATACATACCCGGAAGCGATGGAGAAATATGGGCTGACACGAGACCAGCTGCACCACTATCTGAAGTATTATAACATCACCCGTGTGAAGAAGGGTAAGTACACTCATATTCTCCGGAGTGAATTGGATAATCTCTTGAAATCCCCGGAGATATAGCCAATGGAGACGATTTGGAGATACATCGGAGAGCATCCGGACTCTATTGTTCTCCCTCGATTCTCATGCTTACTTTGTGTCAAATTTTAATCCCCCACACAGATGAATACATGTACCAAAGTATTCCTCCGCAAGCGTCCATACGCCGGAGGAAAGCTATCGCTGTATCTTGACTATTACCCGGCGATACGCAATCCGCACACCAACAAGATGACACGTCGTGAGACTCTCGGTATTGTCATCTTTGCGAACCCCACCAACGAAATGCAACGCCGTTTCAATCAAGAAATGGAGGAAAAGGCCGAGGCCATACGTTGTATCCGTTATCAGAGTCTGATAAATGAACAGTTCGGTTTTCTCGACAGGACAAAGCAGAAGCAGGATTTCCTCGCCTACTTCGAGAAGAAAGCCAAAAGCAAGTATGACAAATGGATGAGTGTATATCTGCATTTCAAGAACTTCACCGGAGGCCAATGCACTTTCGGCGATGTTACCGTGAGCCTGTGCGAGGACTTCCGTGACTATCTTCTAATATCCCACTCACTGCGCCACCCGGAAAAGAAGATACCACTGTCGGCGAACTCTGCCGCCGGGTATTGGTCAACATTCCGTTGCTTGTTGAAGATGGCATACAAGGAGAAACTTCTGCTTGAAAATGTCAATGATTTTCTTGATGGACTCAAATGGCAGGAGGTCAAGAAAGAGTATATCACATTGGAGGAGATGAAAATTCTCGCAAACTCTCAATGCGACATTCCAGTATTGAAGCGAGCCTCTATGTTCGGCCTATTTACCGGCTTACGTCTCAGTGACCTTCTTCAGCTCAGATGGGAGAATATCGAGCGTAGTCCCGATGGAGGTCACTGCATCAGACTCTGCACTGAGAAAACAGAAACAGAGGCTACACTCCCTATCAGTGAAGAAGCACTGCAATATTGTGGTGAACGAGGTGACGGTCTTGTTTTCAAGGGCTTCAAACGCTCAATGGCTCAACACGCTTTCAAGAATTGGGTCAAATCGGTCGGGATAACAAAAAAGTTGTCGTTCCACTGCTTACGCCACTCATTCGCCACCATCCTTATCTCATTGGGTATAGATGTGTATGTGGTGTCGAAGATGCTTACTCACCGCAGCGTCAGAACGACTCAGATTTATGCTGAAGTGGTCGGCGAGAAGAAGCGCGAAGCCTCAAATGCCATCACGCTCAAATAGTCTCTATCCGTTCAGTTCTCTCGAAAAATGCCATCTTGCAGAAATGCAGGGTGGCATTTTAACATATCAGGTCACGAACAATCGTCGATAACTCCGTGTTTTATTCTTGTTTGCAAAATTCAGCATAATTTAAGAGTTATAAAAAATCGAATGAAAGACCTGATTAAAGGCCACAATCCGCTGATGCTATTCTTCGTAGCTCTAATGAGTCTCTTCTTTGCGTTTGCGGTGAGAAACAAGATTGTCAGTGAAGGTCACACTGACTTAAACGCCAATTTCTTCTTTTTCATGGTATTGGCAAGTTGCATAGGTGTTTATTTCCTTATCCATGAAGGGATAAAGGAACTCACGGACTTCTTTGTCAAGAAGAGTTGGAAGAAACGCGGAATAACTCCGCAGACCGCTACCATTCCGGATGCTTCGGCTATTGAGCCTAACAAATCCGAATTTGAAAAGCCAAAAACCGAGAGTCAACCTCTTACAAGAGAGGATGCAAGAATGCTGTTGACCGAGGTTCTGGCAGTCAAGACAGAGAAAGAATCTGACGATAAAGAGGAATTAGTCAAGACTATCAATGAGAATATGCTTGACTTATCGAATGTTGCTGCCAATGCCGCTAACGAAATTGAAGCAGGATTGCAACGTACATTCCAAGAGGCGTGTCTATACACTATCGAAGTACTTGGCCCATATATGACCAAAGAAAATCTGGAGATACTGATAAGCCGGTTATCGAAGTTTCAGAGAGCTGGTAATAAGACGTGGTCGGTATTATCTGCAAGTGAGACTGTCCACAAAAAAGTGGAAACTCATTCTCCTATTACCAAAACAGACCTGTATCACTATGGCTGGAATATGCAACAACTCTTTAGCAAGAGTGGCCCTCAGGCTGCATACTTCCTGCAAAGCACATTCCATGACCATTTTGATGATCTCCAATTGAAGACAATCAAAGGGAAACTGACCCTTGACGCAGACAAAGGTATTATCAAAATAAATAAAGAATTCAGTCCTAACTATAGAAGCCGTAGAGAGCGCGAGAAAGAACAGAATGCTCAACAAATGGCGAAAGAGTACGAGGAAGAGCAGAAACAGAAGAAGTTTGAGAGAGGTCAGGAACATTATCAAAAGATGACACGGAAGATGGAGGAGGACGAAAGTGAGCCTATCGCCAAGATACAAGTGTCTGCCCCCATTAAAGAAGAGAATAACCGGTCGGTCAGGGATACTAATAAATCCAAGCCGAAACGATATGACGATTATGAGGAGGAAGAGGATCCTTGGAACGAAACTAACGATGAACCGGCAGATGATGATTTCATCTATGCAATGCTTGAACGGAGCGAAAAGCGTAATCAAAAAAGTAATGAGCCTACACCATGGAGTCCCGGAGACTCTTTGGCCGTAGAGAGAGACTGGTAGCCATCTCCAAACCATCTCCGCTCAATTTCTCCGGAGAAAAGTACTGATTTATAGCGTCAGAGACGTTTTGGAGACGCTTTAGAGTTGGTTCAGACCCTATTGTTCTCCCTTATTTCTCCCTGTAATTTTGCAACCGAATCCTTGACACGGATATGCCATGTCGGCGTGCCGTTTTCCCAAGGGTTCGGTTGTAAATTTATGGAAACATCCATCAGCTTTGATAAGTTGCCCGAAGCAGTGACTTATCTGACCGCGTTGGTAACAAGCCTGCTCGGTGAACTGAGGGAGTTGCGCAACGCGCTCTCCCCACCCCAAAAAGTCGCGCCTGATTTTATATCCACTAAAGAGGCGTGCGCATTGCTTGGAGAGTGTAAGAACACTCTTTATAAAAAGGCGCGAAACGGCGTTGTCCCGGCTTACAAGAATCCCGGCGGCAAAGGCTGGCGCTTTATCCGAAGCGAACTGCTCGATTATATGGCATCGGGCAAGCCGAAATCACAAGCGCAAGCCTATGACGAGATGGTAGCCGAGATGAACAAGGGTCTTCGTCCCGGAGGTAGAAACAAATCCTGTCGCCTATGAGTAAGGAATCTGCACCTCAGCTCATCCTTGACAAAGCCATCAACCTAAGCGTCAATCCGACCAGTAGCGGTTTCCCAATCAGCATCTTTCCTTCAAAAATTCAGAAAATCATCAGGGAGGTAAACGATTGCTATGGGTTTCCTATCGACTATGTCGGAGCAGCGATGATGGTTGCGGTTTCAGTCGCGGTGGGCAACACTCATCTGGCAAGGATGAAAGAAGGTTGGGACGAAAGTGCTATTCTGTATATGGCACTAATCGGCAGACCCGGAGCCAACAAGAGTCATCCGTTGAGTTTCGCTATGCGTCCGTTTGTGGAGTTTGACTACGAGCAAAACAGAATTTATGAGAAACAGTATCTGGAATATCAGGACCAATTGGAGATGAGCCGGAAGGAACGTGCAGAAAAAGGTATTGATGTCTGCCCCCGTGAACCTGTCCGCCGCCGCTTCTTGGTTTCTGATATAACGCCGGAGGGACTGAGCCTCATTCATTCTCAAAACCGCCGTGGTCTGTGTCTTCTTTCAGACGAGCTTTCAGCGTGGGTAAAAAACTTCAACCGCTACAACAACGGCTCTGAGGAACAGTTTTGGCTTTCGGTATTCAGTACAAAGCCAACGATGTCCGACCGCAAAAGTTCCCGCAGTTCCATCTTCATCAAGCGTCCGTTTATTTCGGTTATCGGTACTATGCAGAAACGCATCCTTTCAGAACTTGCCAAAGGAGAACGCTCGGCTAACGGATTCATCGACCGCATACTATTCGTGATACTCAAACACGAGCTGTCAACCCGATGGTCAATGAAACAACCAACATTCGATGTCGCCGATGAATGGCAAAATATTCTTTCCCGGTTGATGTGCATTGAATGTGCTTACGATGAGAACAACGACATTCTTCCTGTCATACTCCCCTTTGCAGAAGAAGCTCTTGAAAGACTTTTTGAATGGCAGCATAACTTGTCAGACAAATGCGACACAGAACCTAACGAGATCCTTGTCGGCATCTATTGCAAATTGCAGATTTACGCCATCCGCTTCTGCCTGATAATCCAGATGGCACGATGGGCTTGCAATGATGCCGGGAAAGATGTCATCGACCTGATTTCAGTTGAGAGAGCCATTACACTTGCTGAATACTTTATGGAGTCAGCCAAGAAAGTTCAGACGATTCTCAAAGAGCTTTCGCTCACCGCACAGCAGTTGGCCATTGTCACCGCCTTACCTCCAGAATTTACTACTGGGAGTGCTATCGCCGTGGCTGCGGAAAACGGCATGTCGGAGCGTGCGCTCATGGAGTTTCTGAAGAACTTCAACGGCAAACTTTTTCAAAAGTCGAAGCATGGGAATTATATCAAACTCTGACCTCATGCAGTATCAGCAGATTCAGCAGTTTGACTTTAGAAACTGCGTAAACTGCCGAAACTGCGGTACTCTTCGATTTGACACTCCGATGGCTTGCAGAGCTACACCATCCGAATATCAAAAGGGTATGGAATCAGGGCAGAGACTGCTTCTCAGACTCTGCTTATCTCAGCGGTACTTCGTAATGCCGAAGGCTCGCAGTGGATTTTACAGTGACAGGAGCAAGTTAGTGTTTTGGGACAACCAAAACCCGCCGAAGACCACCTCCGGCGGCTTGGCTAAACTTGCATCCCGTCGGTCTAAAACTATTTATCAACCAGTCGCCACCAGTGGCGAATTACCTTCTAATTTTCTCGCAAATGACAAATGAGAAATCTCCAAAGAGGAAAGGTGGCCGACCTCCTAAATCAGTCACAGAAAAGAGGCGTTACCGCTTCACTTTGAAAGTCTGTACGGCAGAAAAATTCGACCTTTTGACCAAGGCCGGACAAGCCGGGCTGACCCCTACCGAGTATATCCGACAGAGCGTGGCACACTCAGTAGTAAAGGAACGGATGACTCCCGAACTTGCCGAATTTCGGCGCGATGTATGCGGTATGAAGAACAATCTCAACCAGACGGCACACGTCGCCAACCGAGATGGATATGCTTTCGCTGCGCAGATGAACCGCGAGCTTTGCGCCCGTCTTGACAACGCCCTCAAACATTTTGGCCTATGATGTCGAAGTTGAAGAAAGGACAGGAATTCCGAGGTGCGATTACATACGTTCTCAATGACAAAAAAGGTGCGGAGATCATAGCCGCCGATGGACTCATGCTCGACTCGATTGACAGCATTACCCATAGCTTTGAGGCACAAGCCGAGATGAATCCGAGGCTGACAAAGAATGTCGGGCACACCGTACTGAGTTTCTCGCCCAATGATGCCCCACGCATGAGCAATGACTATATGCGGCAAATTGCGCTGGAGTATCTGGAACGAATGGGCATCCGCGACACTCAGTTTCTGATTGTGCGTCACCACGACCGGGAGCACCCACATTGCCATATCGTTTTCAATCGCGTCAGCAATTCCGGCAAGACTATATCCGATAGCAACGAGCGTTTCCGCAGCCAGCGGATTTGTCGGGATATTACCGAGCGTGAAGAGCTGTATATGGCCCCCGGCAAAGAGGATGTCAAACGCAACCGTTTACGTGAGCCGGACAAGACACGTTACCGGATATTCGACATCATTAAGGCTGAGTTGCCACGACACACTGACTTCAACAGCTTCATCGCGGCTGTTGAGAGCCACGGCGTAGAATGTACCCTCATCAACAACGGAAGCACCAACAAGGTGCAGGGCATCCGGTTCAAGATGGGTAAGTATGCGTTTAATGGCTCAAAGATTGATAAGTCGTGCAGCTACTCCAAGTTGATTCGGGCATTGGAGGCCAACAAGCCAAGAATAAAGCCTCAGACGGAACGTCAGAAGCCGATGCCACAGCAATCTCACGCTCCACAACAGGAGTACAGAGAAGAGTCGCAGGATTTCAGCCTCGGTCTAAACTTATTTCAACTTCATTCAAGCGGCGATAATGTACCGGTTACAGAAACGACATGGTTCAAGAGTCGCCGACGTAAACCTAAAAAAGGAAGATCTGTATAATGAACACCTTCACAACATCTCAGGGAGAAGCCGGTAAGGATCCGGCGCTCCCGACCGCTTCCTCAAACACGACTGCAAGCCCCAAGAATATCGACCTCAACACCGTCTATATGTTCTTGGAGGAATTGAAGCTCTCGTTTGAGAAAGGTCAAGCCAAGCAGTCTGATGGCTCACAGGTTCAGACTGAAGTGTATAGCCCCGAAGTATTTGAGAATATTCTCCTCAAAGCAATGTCTGGCATTGATTTCAGATTCACCAATCCGATACCGGACTTATCCAAGTTGCCCAAGCCGAAAGACTATTCTCAAAACTTCACTGACCTCGGAACCAAAATAGAAAAGAAAGATTCCGAAACGGCAAAGGCTCTTAGTACGTTGGGCACGACCATGACAAAATTGGAGGCGGCTGTTAAGTCGAACACTGCCGCCGTCAATGCCGGACCCAAGGTACAGAAAGTTGAGAAAACTATCAAGTTTGACATCAACTCATGGAAATGTTTCGCTTGCGTTGTTGCCAGCTTCATCATCAGCCTTTTTCTCGGTGTATGGATTATTATCCAAAGCCATGACATGGATAAGTACACCGACACCGATCTGAAATATCGCTTTATCCAGATGAATGGCAGCGTATCGAGTGTCGGACTCGACAGCATTGAAGTCTGGTTTCAAGACCCAGACAGAGTGAGTAACATCCGCAAGATGGTCACCGAGCATGAGCAACGTATGGAGCAACTCCGCCGCTCGACTCTTGAACGCGACCGCCTTAACAATGAGATTAACGAACTTAATTCTCAGAACCCCCCCAACAAAAAATGAAAGAAATGAAAAACCTCCCCATCTCGGCAGATGCTCAAAAGAGCATCAAGGCCTTCTTCTATGACTTCTGCATGTACATGGAAGAAAACTATTGTGCAAGCCCCAACCAGCTTATGCTTGATTGGAACAGCGTCGGCGCAACCGCACGATTCATCGGCAACGGCCACAACATCCAGTATCGTCTTTGGGAACGCTCCAACGGCTATCTCGGAATACCCGGCATGACTCTCATCGTCCATGTATTCTCTGTAGCCGACAGCATGGAGAATGTACTCGCCCTGTGCAAATGGACAGGCGAGGCAGCCAAAGCCAACGGCTTCCGCCACATCGCCGACCCCGACCGTCAGCCCGAAGAGGCCGACAACCAAGTAACTGAATGTCAAATCGCATGTTTAACCCTTTAACCCCCACCATCTATATGACAAGCATTTCAACCCTTACCGAGCGTAGAATCGACGATTTCTGCCTCGACCTCCGTGACTATGTAGCCCTCGTATTCGACGGTGACCCCGAAGAAGTATCTCTCAACTGGAACTGCGTAGGCGCAACCCTCAGCTACCGCGACGACACCCACAACATCTTCATCCGCTTGTGGGAACGCTCCGAAGGCCACCTCAACCTCCCCGACATGACAATGATTGTCGAGACCGTTGTCTTCGACCGCAAACTCGGCACACGCCCCAATCACGAGTTCGCCGACCGACTCCGTAAAGAGATGAACGCCTTCTCCAAATGGCTCATCCTGACTGCACGCATCTGCGGCTTCAAGTATGAAGCCGACCCCAACATGCCGCCCATCCCCGATGAAAACGTCCCGCGTTGTACCATCGCCTGCCTCCCCCTGAAATAGTTCCCACCAATCCCACCCACGCCACCCCGACGAGCCCCCTCGCCGGGGTGGCGTTTGTCATATTATTTGGCCTTTTTTATTTGGCTTTTAACTCTACAAATATTGGTGTTATCTGATGTTGATTTGCAAATAGTTGATTTATTGCACATTACGGTAAGGCAATTTTCTGTCTTTTTTTATTCAATCACAAAAATCTATTTTCGCACCGCGAAGCACCGCGCGGAAGAATCGCTCTTTTCGGGGGTAGTAGGTTCACTTTAACCGCTACGAATTCCGAGAAGACTATTCTTCCAAGTGAAGGGTACTTCTCTAAGACGGCTGACCGATTCACGGAGGCTGCACCTCTCTACTGAGAGTTTACATAGATTCCTAATCTGGGATTCAACTCACGAGTATGTTATTTCATCTCTCATTTTCAACCTTGTTTTGCATAGCGGAGAATGGTCACAAATGCTTCAAGATGTAATCTCTGCAATTCTTCAATTATATGGTTATGTGATGCCAAGTTAGTACATAATAACAATAGCCGCAATAATTCGGCAATAGAAGAAGTGTTTTTATGGCATGAAATTGTGGACATATCAAATAAATTTAGTAACTTTGCGTTTGACATTAAGAGATTAAAATTTGATATGGAGAAGATAAATCGCATAAAGGCTGTTCTCGCCGAGGAAGGGAAGACAGGTAAATGGCTTGCCGAGCAAGTGGGTCGCGACCCGGTGACAGTATCAAAATGGTGCACCAACTCATCGCAACCTGATTTGCCCACTCTGCGGCGCATTGCTGATGTCCTTAATATAGATATTGCCCGTCTTCTAAACCGTACATTTCAATCTTCACAACCACAAGACCAATTTTAGCAATGGCAACTATTGACCATTTATTAGATAGAATTCCCAACCCCGAACTTCGCTTCAAGCTGCAATCGGAAATCGCCCGGTTGCAGAACGACAAGCGCTTTGGACTTATCTTTGAGGAGCATTTCCCCGATGCCACTCTCCTCTATGAAGTGGAGGTGCGCCGAGGGCAGAAGGTCACGCTCAAAGATGAACCTCTGAAGGAAAAGTTTGAGGTTGTTAATCTGTGTAATGGAATTGCTGAATGTGTGTCGCTCGATGAACCTGAACACACAGAGAATATAGCCGTAGATGAATTGGTTTCGTACTCCGAACTTGATGCCAAGGCTTCGAATCATATCGCTGTAGACAAGCTTATGCCGTTTGCTGATTTTGGTGATCCAATTTATCCTTATCTTCAATCAATCGACAAAATCTCCACCGCGCCTGATTCTCCATTGTGGCATGAAATAATTGAGGCTGACAATTACCATGCGCTTCAACTTCTTACGTATCTATATCCCCGCAAGGTCGATTGTATATATATTGACCCTCCCTACAACACTGGTGCCCGCGATTGGAAATACAACAACGATTATGTAGACAGCAATGATGCCTATCGCCACAGTAAATGGCTTTCGATGATGAAGAAACGCCTTTTGCTCGCAAAGAAACTGCTCAATCCGGCAGATTCTGTCCTAATCGTCACCATTGATGAAAAGGAGTATGTGCATCTCGGCGCACTATTAGAGGAAATGTTCTCGAATGCAAATATTCAAATGGTGAGTTCTAATATAGCTCAGAAAGGGGTTGCCAGAGGGAATTCCTTTTATCGAGTTAACGAATTCATTTTCATTGTTCAATTTGGAAAATCATGTGTAACTCCACTTGTTTTGCATTCTGAATGGCAATTCGGCAAGGGCGAGAGTGCCGCATCTAAAGGAATTGTATGGTCTCAACTTAGACGGAGTGGAACAAATGATTTGCGAATTGATCGAGAAAATCTGTTCTATCCAATATTTTTTAACAAAGAAGGAAATAGAATTCTCGAAGTCGGTGAACCTCTTCCTTTGTCGCAACATCCTTCTAAACGATTAGAATTAGATAAGGACAAACTGATACTTTGGCCGATTAAAGATGATGGAACAGAGGGTAATTGGCAATTAAGTAATGCTGAATTAAGAGACCGATTATCCGATGGTTATGTCAAAATTGGCAAGTTCAAAGAAACAAATATTCCCGTTTCTTATCTAAAGAGAGGAAGTATCAATAAAATAATAAATGAAGAAGTTACCTTATTAGGACGAGATGAGGTCTCTGGGACAGTAATAGTACAAACTCAGGGATATACAAGAGCTTTTGTGCCAGGCTCGCAATGGAATATTCAGTCACATGACGCAACTTATAAGGGAACTCAACTTTTGTCAAAATTTATAACGAACCGTTTTGACTATCCCAAATCCCTTTACGCCGTACACGATACTCTGCGGTTCTTTGTCGCCAACAAGCCGAATGCGTTGATTGTGGACTTTTTTGCGGGGTCTGGCACGACGCTTCATGCAGTGAATCTGCTGAATGCAGAAGATGGCGGCAACCGCCGTTGTATTATGGTTACGAATAACGAAGTTGGCGATACAGAGGAACGCCGCCTTAAGGCCGAGGGCAAAACTCCCGTTGACAAGGAGTGGATTGACCTTGGGATAGCACGTTATGTTACGTGGCCGAGAACTGTGGCCTCGATTACTGGCAATGATGTAAACGGCAAACCGATTTCGGGAGAATATCTCACTTATCTGACTCAGGAGAAAGAATCTACACGGCGTTTCAAGAAAGTGTCGTATGTTCGTGACATTGAATCGCTACCTGTTACAGATCTTAAAGAGTTGGTGAGCAATCTATCGGAGGGTAAAATTGCCAAAAACAAGGTTGCTGAAGATACGCGATATATCATTGATGAAGATAGCGACATATCTTTGCTTCTTGATGACAATGCCGCTGCCGACTGGCTTGACGATCTTGAAGGGGCGGAGCATGTGCGCACATTCGTTATCGTGACGCAGAACAACAAACTCTTTAACTCGCTAAAACGTCAAATAGGAGAACTTCTCGGTCCTATCAAGACCACAGAGCCCCAAACTCTGCCTATGGCCGATGGATTCAAGGCCAATGTGGAGTTCTTTCATCTCGGATTCCTTGACAAGAGAGCCGTGGAGCGCAACCGACAGTTCCGCGAAATCTTGCCGTTGCTATGGCTAAAAGCCGGAGGGATTGGAGAGTGTCCGAAAATTGTCGGAAACTCTCTCCCTCCCTATCTCGTATTGCGCGAAAACAAATTTGCCGTACTCATTGACGAAGACGCTTTTTTTGCTTTTGAAAAAGAGGTTAACTCAACCTCCGGGATTGAGGCAGCTTTCATCATTACCGACTCCGAGAAAGGATATAAAGAGATGTTGGCATCGCTGAAAGTTAAAACTTGCTATCAACTCTACCGTGACTATCTTGACAATTTCAAAATCAACTATACCCGATAGCCATGAACATAGAACTTAAACAATTTCAGGAGAAGGCTCTCACCGAGCTTCGCAGACTCTGCCAAATGGCATTAGTGAACTATGTTCAATTTGGCCAGAATCAGATTATCTCATTTACAGCACCCACCGGCGCGGGTAAGACCATCATACTATCTGCACTGTTGGAATCGATATATTACGGCGATGCAAATTACACCGGTAACCCGAATTCAATTACAATATGGCTTTCAGACGACCCCGAACTCAACTCCCAGTCAAAGGACAAGATTGAGCTTCGAGCTGACCGATTTCAGTTTGGGCAATGCGTCATCATCTCCGACCCGGAATTTGACCAAGATGTTCTTGATGATGGTAAAATATATTTTATCAATACTCAAAAACTTGCCAAATCGTCGAATCTCACTAAGCATTCCGAAACGAGAAGCAACACCATTTGGGAGACACTTCAAAACACAATCAGGCAGAAAGGAGACCATTTATATTTTGTTATAGACGAAGCGCATCGTGGAGCAAAAGGCAGTGAGGCCGGAAAAGCCACCACCATAATGCAGAAGTTTATTCTTGGAGATTCCGAAATCGGGTTGTCTAAAAT
This sequence comes from uncultured Muribaculaceae bacterium, assembly GCA_910579035.1. Classification (GTDB taxonomy): domain Bacteria; phylum Bacteroidota; class Bacteroidia; order Bacteroidales; family Muribaculaceae; genus CAG-873. The sequence goes on from CAJTSR010000010.1 coordinate 66,793, forward strand.
GCCGATAGTACTTGGCATGAGTGCTACTGTTAGTAGATTCAATCAGTTGGTGGGTAATACTGATTCAACTGTTCATCGATATGAAGTGCCTGCGAATGAGGTTAGACGGTCTGGATTGCTAAAAGATAAAATCACTATTGCGTATCCTGAAGAACAGATTGCCAATAAGGATATGGCAGTTCTGCAAGCAGCCACAGACGAATGGATTGATAAGTGGAATCGCTGGACACAGTATTGTCAGGAACAGCACTATCGCTATGTCAACCCAATAATGCTTGTGCAGGTGGAAAATGGTCAAGGGAATTCTATTTCCAATACCGATATTGCTGACTGCATCGCCAAGATTGAGGGGCGTTATGGCAAGCACTTCAAAGAAGGTGAAGTTGTTCATGCTTTTGGTTCTCCAAAAACACCCATCACCGTAGGCACGCTGCGCATACCATATTGTGAGCCGTCGAAGATAGCCGAAAAAGAAGGCGTTAAGATTGTATTCTTTAAGGATGCACTGAGCACCGGGTGGGATTGTCCTCGTGCCGAGGCTATGATGTCGTTCCGCCGAGCAAGCGATTCCACATATATCGCACAGCTGCTTGGAAGAATGATACGTACACCGCTCCAAATGCGAGTGCAAGTTGACGAAACACTAAACGAGGTTAAACTTTTCCTCCCTCATTTCAACCAAGATACGGTTGATGAGGTAGTAAAGAAACTAAAAGACATTGAAGGTGGAGAACTGCCCACTGATGTATCGGCATCAGGCTTACATTCCTCACAGACACAGACATTATCAGTGAGACCAATACAGGCACCTAATGCATCAGCAGTGGCGCCCCAAAGTGACGGATGGACAGTAACGAGTGGAGACAGCAATTCACATCCTGCTAATCCATCAAACTCACAAGCTGCACAGATTCTTGTTGCGCCACAAACAGCCCAAGAGTCATCTTCCATACAAATTCCTACAGTTCAGAATACCCTTTCAACTACACAGCATCAAGAAGCACCTTCGCAAGAAACGGCTGAGTCCACTACTGATAATAATATTCCGAGGACTCCCGGCTCTCACACTGCACCGTCAGTGGCAGTTCAGCCCAATCCAGTTATTCCGATTATTGATCGTACATCCATTTTGGACTTTATCAATGCTCAAGGCTACCCGACGTATAGCGTGCGAAAGACTTCTGTAAGTAATTATCTGAGGTCGCTGTTTGATCTTGCCCGCCTATTGAGCCAATCAGGTATAAACATGACTGCTGCTAAGGAGGCTAAACATACCGCTGCACGATTCATTTATGAATATATCCAAGTGCTTAAGAGCGAGGGTAAATATGATAATCTTGTCAAGAAGGTTATGGAATTCCGCCTTGCGCAAAATTCGTTTGACGCGATGGGTGAACGCATTGACAATTATGTCAGTCAGTCTCTGTTTTCAACGACTGATTCAGACATAGACCGCCAATTTAATGTTAGCGAATCTAAATTAGGTTCGGAAGGAATTGGACCTCAATACGTTGATGATTATTCAACCCCCGATGACGAGCTGGCTGCTTACATTGATGTCATCATCTTTGCCGGGGATACTCATCAGCTCGAACAATTGCAAGAATGGGCCGCTGTAGAGTTTCATGGACTCAAAGACAGACATCGCGCAGACATATTGACCGCTGATCAAAGAGTCAAGGAGAAATATGATAAAATCGCTAAAGACGGAGACCCTGTGAGCGAACTTATATGGAATTTACCATATGATATTGTTATCCCTACAGACCGAGATGGTGAATTGTTCTCAGACCATCTTTATGTTGATGGGACTGGCAAAGCGCGCTTCAAACTAAACACATGGGAAGCTGCCGTTTTGGCCGAAGAACGCCAAAATCCAGATTTTGTCTGTTGGTTGCGAAATGTGGATAGAAAGCCTTGGGCGTTGTGCATACCTTATGTACTTGACAACGATGATAAACCCAAGTATCCGGATTTCATCATCGTGCGTAAAACATCTAATGGCTATCAGCTTGATGTCCTCGAACCACATGGTTCACAGTACACCGATAATCTTGCCATAGCCAAAGGATTAGCAAAATATGCAGTAAATGCACCTCAATTCGGTCGCATTCAACTCATACGTCTTACAGATGGACCGGGCAACACAAAGACCCTACATCGTCTTGATATGACCAATTCGCTTCTTCGCGCAAAAGTTCTTCATGCCAATTCCAATGAAGAATTGAATTCAATTTTCAATAATTTTGCTATAAGCTATCGGTAATTCAATATACTCTTTGATAAAAAGCATCTAAATGAAACTATCAAAATTACATATTAAGAATTTTCGCAAGCTTAATAATGTCGAAATTAATCTTGCCGATGCCACGTTCCTCGTTGGCGCCAACAACTCCGGCAAATCCACAACCCTGGATGCCATTGAAATCTTAACTTCAGAAAAAAAATTAGATAGTCTTTGTCGTTCAAAATATATATCTGAGAATGGCGAAGAACTGACAAATGATACGGATGATATTATTATCGAGGGGACATTTTCAAATGTTCCCAAAGATATTGTTCAACAAAAGGGTTTCAATGCATCAAGACTTATTACCACTCGAAACGGTGATGATATATCCTATTCTTTTAGATATAGAGTTCGACTGTCTCCAGATAATAAATCACATCGAGAGATTTTGATGCATACCATCACACTTAAAAGTGAGTATGCGTCTTGTTCTACTTATCAGGAGTTAATTGATAAAGGTATTGACCCCGGTTATTTTGACGGTCGAGATCTCTCAAAGAAACTAAACGCTGCGTCTAAAAAGGAGCTCGAAAACGTGTGTCCGGATTTATATGATGTAAACGAAGTTGAAGAATGGTTTGAAAATCCGGGGGGTATTCCAGGGAATGTGCTATCTCAATTGCCACGCTTTCTAAAAATAAAAGCAGACGTGTTAAGCGGAGAAATGGCTGCAGATAAGTCTGGAACACTGCATGACTTGTTGGATTTGCTATTTAGCCAAGTCAGAGAAGCCTCTCCCAATTACAAGAAAGCAGTAGAAGCTCTATCCGAATTAGAGAAAGAGATGGATACTACTGATCCTAATACAGAGTTTGGGAAACTTATGTGTGAACTAAATCGAGTAGTTGATGGTGTATTTCATAGAGCCTCAATTAACGTTGATACAGAGTTAACAAAACCAGATAATCTTAAGGCCAAGTTTTCCGCATCACTTACGAGCAATGTAAAAACGCCAATTGATCGTCAAGGTACTGGATTAATTAGAGCGACGGTGTTTGCTTTGCTACGATATAATAAACAGCGAGAAGAGATGTTGGCAGCATCCAAGTCAAGAGGTGTTATCATCGGTTTTGAAGAACCAGAATTGTTCTTACACCCCAATGCTGCTGAAAAAATGAGAGATATTATATACGAATTAGCCTCAGAAAATGATCAGATTGTGGCCACGACTCACTCGCCATACATGATAGATCTATCTAAAGGTAACACCCAAGTCTTAAACAGTTTCAGGATTATCGAAAATGAATACGCATCTGTTAAAGCATTCAATTTAAGTGATGCCTTCTGCTCTATTTATGACGATGATCGGACACGAGTTAAAATGATTCAAAAAATAGATGATTATGTAGCTCGTGTATTCTTTGCCCAAAAGGTTATTATCGTAGAAGGGGATACAGAGGACATCGTCTTCAGACATACGATTAATGCAATGCCCGAAAATGTTAGAAAAGATATAAAAGGCAAATATCAGATTGTCAAGGCTACAGGTAAAGCTACAATGATTTCTTTCATTAAATATTTGAAAGCGTTAAACGTAAATATATTTGTAGTTCACGATGAAGATGCCGATACTCCCGGAGCGGCGAAAATGAATCAGCCTATTTTGGAAGCTTTAGGAGGAGCTGAAAACTGTCGTCTAATGATGAAAAATTGTGTTGAAGATGAGTTAGGCTATCCGGCACCATCCTCTGAAAAACCATATAAGGCGTTTTTATTCGTAAAGGATTGGAATAGTTGGGATGACGTACCTGATAACTGGAAAGCAAAAATGAGAATAGTTTTCCGTGAGTACACTGATGACCTATGATTTAACGAACTTCTCCGACTAATACAAAATATTTTTCCGGAATCTTATTATGACTGACAACAACCAATATACAGAACTGTTTCACTCGCTGATTCAGCATAAGGAGAGTGAGGTGGTGGAGTTCAAGAAGGCGGAGCGCAGCTTCGACTTTGATGACCTCGGTGAGTATTTCTCGGCGTTGAGTAACGAGGCGAATCTGCGTGGGTTGGATTTCGCGTGGCTCATTTTTGGCTACGACGAGAAGAAAAACACGATTGTCGGTACATCATACAAGGATGGCGAGCAGGCTCTGAATAATCTGAAGCATGATTTCTCTCAGCATACTGCTGACCGATTGACTTTTCGGGAGATTATTCCGATTGTGATTGAGGGTAAACGGATTCTTATGTTCAAAATTCCGGCTTCGCCGCGAAATATCGTGATGACATGGAAAGGGATTGCGTATTGTCGTGATGGAGAGAGCATCAAGCCGATGAATCAATCCAAAATGGATGAGATTCGCGGACAAGCCCCAACTCCGGACTGGTCGGCTGAGATTGTTCCGGATGCGACGCTTGATGACCTTGATGAAGTTGCCATCGCCAAGGCGCGGAAGATGTTCAAGAAGGTACATAACCGTATTCCTGTTGAGGAAGTCAACAAATGGACTGACGAAGAATTTCTCAGCAAATGTGAGTTGATGGTCAACGGCAAATTGCGCCGGGCTGCTATAATTCTTCTTGGCAAGATGTTTAGCGACAGCAAACTGCGTCCGGCAGTTGCTGAAGTTACATGGACGTTACGCGACTCTAAGCAGGAGGTCGTTGACTATGAGCATTTCTCAGTGCCGTTCATTCTGACTGTTGATGAGATTCTTGCAAAGATTCACAACCTGACCTTGCGAGAGATGCCGGGTGGCACACTGTTCCCCGACACAATGAAGCAGTATGACGACTACACCATCCGCGAGGCCCTTCATAACTGCATAGCTCATGAAGATTATACTTTGCAACAACGTATCAACCTTGTTGAGAATCCGGGGTTCCTTTATTATGCCAATGGAGGAACATTCATCCCCGGCACTTTGGAGAATGCACTTGAAACACAAGGACCGCAGCGTTTCTTCCGCAACGCTTGTCTTTGTAAGGCAATGGTGCATTTCAATATGATTGACACAGTAAGCCGAGGTATCAAGAAGATGTTCACCAATCAGATGGAACGCCGCTTCCCGATGCCCGATTATGAGATTGACAACGAGAAGAAGGAGGTCGCGGTACGCATCTACGGCAATGCTATCAACGAGCGTTATACCAAACTGCTTAAAGAGAATGATACCCTCACACTCCATGACTGTATCTCTCTCGACGCCATACAGAAAGGACATCGCATAGACGAAGAAATTGCGCAAGATCTGCTGAAGCGTGGCTTAATTGAAGGCGAAGCTCCCAACTACACCATATCAATTGGGGTAGCCAAAGCCTCCAAACAACTGCCCGGCTACACTCGTGTTCGCGGTCTTGAACGGGACAAAATCAAGCACATGGTTTTGCAGTACATCCAGAACGCCGGCACCGACGGAGCTAAACGCGATGCCATTCTTGAATACTTACAGGGTACTCTCCCCAGCCGTAACACCAATGAGCAGAATACGATTCTTGTAAAAAACATAATGACAGAAATGAAGAATGAATCAACCATTTTCACGGATGGCCGTTTGTGGTATAGCGTAGAGAACTATCCTCAGAATCGGGGATAGTATCCGAAAACTATCCCTAATTTCGGATATAATTGAGATAGTTCTGGGATAGTTTACCGGCTACTATCCCAAATCATGGATAGTAGTTGACCGCTTGAACTAACCTCCTGGAAGCAGTCGTAACTGACGACTGAAAATGAGTAGAAAAACGAATACTATGTCAAAAATGAGTAATCAAATCGGTAGTAGCAAAACTTCTTCTCTTTTAATGAGTAGTACTCATAATCTATTCTGCAAAAGGAGTAAAAATAATCAGTTAGAGGCTATAAAGGTGTCGGAGCTGATTGAGTTATTGCAGAAATGCGACCCCGATGCCGAAGTATGGCTGCCCAATGTCAACGAGCTTGGCATACCGGGCTACTGCGTTCTCGACCACGTCATGATTATGACTTTCGGAGAAGTTGGAGATGACGTAATGAACAATCCGGGAGAGATTGACCAACGATTGCTTCAGCACAAAACCAACGATGCACCAATCGTCTATCTTGACTCGATTGCTGAATTTAACAAAGAAGGGGTTGATAAACCCATTGAAAATCGTTAATTTTGTACCCACAAAGAAGCAGACCCGCGAGGGGTCTGAGAAGTGGATTTTTGAAAGTAGATAAGCTGAGGATTGCACCCGAAATGCGGTTTTGTAACGGAAGCACTGCAATCCTTTGAGCGACAAATAGTTCTATGCACTGCATCGGCAAGTAATTGGTTGATTGCAAATGATTTATATTGACAGTAATTGACTATTACTAAGCGATAAAACTTAATTCTTGCAAGAACGCCTGATGCTGATAACTGTCAGTGTTAGGCGTTTTTATGCACCATTTTGTACGGATTTTGTACGACAGCGACTCATTTCACCCCAAGCGTCAGCAAGGTGGTGGAGAATATGGTACGTCACGGTACGTCGTGATACGCCATGATACGATTATTGACGAATTAAACACGTATGAAATGAGTAGCAACATTAAAGTCGAGAGAATCTGCGAATGGTGCGGAAAGAAATTCACCGCCCAGACTACAGTAACACGCTTCTGCTCGAAGCGGTGTGCTGAGCACTCATATAAGGAGCGACTCCGACAAAAGAAATTGGCAGTGTCAAATCTTGAAACTGCATCAACAACTAACGGCAACAAATGGAGAGAAAAGGACTATCTGACACCTACTCAAGCTGCCGACTTGCTCGGTATTGGAAGGATGTCAATCTACCGCTATATCCGCAATGGTAAAATCAAGGTCGTTAGATTCGAGCGAAAGACTCTCATCAGCAAAGCCGACATTCAGGCGATGTTTGATTTTCTCACACCGAAAGAAACTGTGCAGGAAGAGTCCGCTGAGAAAAAGTCCAAATCAATCTCTGATTTCTATACCCGTGCCGACATTCGGGAGAAGTATGGCGTAAAGGATTCGTGGATATATAAGGTCGTTGCCGAGAACAATGTTCCGAAGACCATTCTTCGGGGCAAAGCCTATTTCAGTAAGAGCCATATTGACCGACTTTTCTCAGCGAGAAAAGAGAATCCGGAAATTACGGAGTGGTATTCGGTGGAGGATATTCAGTCCAAGTATGGCATGACACTCTCGGTGATTTACTCCCTGGTTTCTAAAATCGGTATTCCGAAGCGCAAAGAGGGTCCGAAAGTATATTACTCCAAATATCACTTTGATGTGGCCAAGGGTGCCAAGTCAGCCGAGGATGTTGAGTTTATTTCGGTGGCTGACGCTATGGAAAAATACTCGCTTACCCGTGACCAATTGTATCACTACGTCAAAACATACAAGATAACCAAGCTCCGCTGTGGTAAGTATGTCAAACTGAACGCCAAGGAGTTATCCGAGTTATTCAATCCCAAGATTGAGTTATAATCCGGTGATTTTTCTCACCCGGCAACCACCATTTACCTTTGCACTTTATAATTCTAAAACAGTATAATATGGAATCAGCAACCATCACCAAAGTGACTCTCCGTCAGGAGAAACTGCGCAGCGGCAAATTGTCGCTCTACCTCGACTATTACCCACCCATCTGGAATCCGCACATCAAGAAGATGTCGCGGCGCGAGTTCCTCGGCCTCTATCTCATCGGCAAACCGAAAGATAAGTTTGAGCTTGACTACAATGAGGAAATCATGCTCAAAGCACGAGGTATCCGTGCGACCCGTGAGTTGGCAATCATCAACGAGGAGTTCGGTTTCCTCGATCGCACCAAGAAACAGGCAGACTTCCTTGAATATTTCGAGAGCAAGGCCAAAGAAAAATACCAGAAATGGGAAATCGTATATAAGCACTTCAAGGACTTCTGCAATGGCAGATGCCTCATGAAAGACGTGACCATCGGGTTGTGCAATGACTTCCGCACTTACATTCTCAAAATCCGTGTCAAGCAGTCCGGCAATATCATATCCCGCAATTCTGCCGCCGGATATTGGTCAACGTTTCGCGCCCTGCTAAAACTGGCATATAAGGAAGGTTGGCTCCGCGAGAATGTCAACGACTATCTTGACCGTATCGACTGGGAGGAACCGAAAATCAACTATCTCGAAATCGAAGAGGTGAAGCGACTCGCCGCCACTCCCTGCAAAGTGGATGTGCTGAAACGTGCCTCTCTCTTCGCATGTATGACCGGGCTACGCATCAGCGATATTCTGCAACTCCGTTGGGAGAACATCGAAGTGTCCCCCGACGGCGGCTACTGTATGCGCATCCGTACCCAGAAGACCAAGACTCAGGCGACATTGCCGTTGAGCGACGAAGCCTTGTCGTACTGCGGCGAACCTGGCCGTGGCATGGTATTCAAGGGATTGAGCCGCGCACATACACGAGAGCCATTCAAGAAATGGCTCAAAGATGCCGGCATCAAGAAGAAAATCACTTTCCACGGACTCCGTCATACCTACGCTACATTGCTGATAACCAACGGCACCGACATCTATACCGTCAGCAAAATGCTTACACATAAAAACGTGGCCACGACTCAGATCTATGCTGAGGTCGTGAATCAGAAAAAGCGCGATGCCGCCAACTCAATCTCACTGAAATAAAAAAGAATTAGCATAAAAGCTAATTAAGTCAGAAATTTGTTATATCTTTGAATCATGAAAACGACAGCCCAACTATTCGATGAATGTCTTGCCACCGTTCAGAACGATGTCAAGATGGAACTTGATATGTCGTTTGCCCTTGCCGATAAGATTGACATGATTCTTCGGGAAAAGAATATCAGTCAGAAGCAGTTGGCAAAAAGGATGGGCAAGACCGAAGCAGAAGTCTCTCGATGGCTTGGAGGCACACACAATTTCACCTTGCGGACGATTGCAAAGATTTCAGACGCACTTGGTGTAAAACTCCTGACAATCTAAGTTTTACCATATATGTATAAGAATAATCTTTATCTCGATGCTATGTAGGTGTTTAATATGCTTACGATTTGTCGTAAGCACAAACTCTTACATAACAATGAGTCGAAGCAAAAGAAAAACTCCCATGAGTACATTCGCTGATTCTCAGAAAGAGGACAAGCGAATTGCAAACCGAATCTTCCGACACAGGGCCAAACAAGCCATCCATTCCGGCTATGAACCGCCTTATAGACTCCGTGAAGTCAGTGATGTATATGGATATGCTGGCGATGGAAAGACATATTGGGGATTCGATTATGAAAAAATCGACCGTTTGATGCGAAAGTGAGCAATACGATGGAGACCTATTTATGAAGTCTTCATCGTGTTCTTTTTATATAACCAAACCGTTCCACGCTGGTATTGATAGTAAAATCTAAACCTGTAAGAATTTGATTGAATAGTCGTAGTTTGAACTATTAATGTCATAATTTCGGGTTAATAGTCTCAAGTACGACTATTAAAAAATTATTAGATCTGGAAATCACCCATCGTAGGGCGAACAATTCAGTGGGTGAAATTGTCTATAAAAGCGATGATAATTTCAAAAACTCACTTTAATTTATGAAGGAAAAGCCCCAGCGCTTGAGGAGCTTTGCTCCCCCTACCCGGGACAAAATTTTTATATGGAGTGCCGTGATTGCCGGATGTGGCATCATGGCTTTACTTGGTCGTCATGCCGCCATAACCCGTTTCGGCACAGACGAATTTACCGGCAATGTTCTATTTGCCGTTTTCCTTATCCTCTCAATCGGTCTGTATTTCGGTTTCCAGTCGGTAATCGAAAGTCTGTTTGACAGATTATCATCTCTTCTTCAGAGAAAAAAGAGAGTAGCCATTGCGAATACCGCTGCCGGAGAAGAGGTAGCCGTCGAATTACCCGACGAGCCTCAGGACACAATGGACTACTCTGCCCCTACAATTCAGCAAGGAATTGAGGAGGATATGTTTTATCCTGATGATGATTACCCGGTAGATTATAGCGGTGGCGAAATCGTAGAGGATGAAAATAGTGATGACGATGCCGGATATATTCTGATGAACGGTGAAAGAGTTTATGAAGGTCCTATTGACGAAGATGACGTTGTTTTCGTGGAGCTTGAACATAACATCAAAGAATACAGCAGTTTGCAGGAGCGAATAGAACTTCGGGGCGATTATCCTTATTTTGAGGACTATATCGGCGGACATTCAGTAGAAGAAGTGACCGAATCGGATGCCCTGTACAACGAATGGGTAAGCCTACAGCCCAAGCATATCAAGAAAGAACTGGAACTCGGCATTTATCGTGTACGTGCCTATCCTGAGTCTAACGACAAAATTGGCTGTTTCACAAAGACGGCGAAAGAAAACCGAATCAAGGAGGACAATGGCAATATCCGCATCGAGGAATGGGAAGAGGAAGCGTATATCTCCGCTAACGGTGACGTGTATTATCCTGACCAGCTGGAAGCCGCTATAAATGCGATGAAGTCTGACAATGAGCAGACTGAGATACAGAAGAAACTTTTCTCACAGCATGAACTGTGTAATGCGGCTCACGAAGAACTCAAAGAGGAGGATATGAAATTCAGCATGGCTCAGATTGAGTTTCTTTGCGCCTACATCACCTACATGATGCAACCGTATCTTGATGCCGACGAATTACAGAAGCTTCATCACAACGCAAAGATCTGGACAGTTCATGCCATGCCTCCGTTTACCCCGGTAAATCTCCGAAGCAATCATCTGACAAAGGAAGATTTGAAACATTTAGGCTATAATGTCGGCAAGTTTCTCAGACTCCAGGGCGGAGTCATCGCACGATTCGTCAAAAAGGTTTTTGAAAAACCGTTTGAAAGCACTCAGATCCGGACAATCGAACAGAAACTCCGAGAAAGCAAATCAACAAAAGAAAGAATCCCTATCCATACCCGTGACCAGATGGACAAACTGTTCAAGCACTTCCAGCGTTATAGCAACATCAACTTAGACATACTTAACAGAGCCTGAAGATGGCTCTATTCCGTCATTTCAGCGGATAACAATGGCGCAATCGCCAAAGTTATCCGCTTTTCCTCTATCGTAAATGTAGGATGCACCCATATAAGCCATTGCCCTTCAACTATTTCCCGCGAATGCTTGTTATTGTAATACAAATACATTAACTTTGCAGCATAAAATATTACGATATGGATATAGCACTTCCCAAAAAGAATCAGAGTTTCCGACTGCCGGTTGAGCTTATTGAACGGCTGCGCCAGCTTGCCAAGCGTCAGAACAGAAGTCTCAACAACTATGTAGAGACTCTGCTACTCGATGCCGCATACAGTGAGCCTAATGAAATCACACTCGCGGCAATGAAGGAAGCCCAAAGTGGTGCATTGCGCAACTCCAAACCTCTTGATTTATCCTCAGTAGAAGCGATGGAACGCTCCATGGGATTATGAAGAAACTGCACCCTACCACCCAATACAAAAAGGATTACAAACGCTTCCGCAACAATCCCAATAAGCTGAAAAAGCTTATGACCGTCCTCAATATGCTTCAGTCGGAAATCAAGATTCCACCTGAATATTACCCGCATATGCTTAGCGGAAACTATGCCGGATATATGGAATGCCATATTGAAGGCGACTTTCTGCTTATTTGGTTTGACCCTGACACCGACCAAATAGACCTTGTCCGTCTCGGTTCTCATTCGGAACTTTTCAGACAATAATCCTATTCTATAAGACAATCCGGTCTAATTCAGAAAACGCATAATAACGTCCGTAACTTGACGGCTTCCAACCGCAGGTTATGGACGTTTATTTCTGCAAAAAATCTTTTTTCTCTTGAAGATCTGTCCTGACTGCGAGGAAAACTTCGCTTATTACATCCACAATAAGTGCTACGACTCAAAAAGCAGATTGGTGATTTCAATGTATTTTGGATACGTCGCCTACGGACGCGAGCTGTTCATTTGGGACTACAACATGGGGGCGAACAATTACCTGTTCCGCCTCATCAGACCCTCCGAACCCTCTCTACTTCGGAACTTTCCCCATCGGGAAGGCTCCCTTTTCATTGTCAATTCATTTGCGATTTAAGCCCTTTTTCTCAAAAGCAAGATACGCAGTAGAATCTGCCATCAATTTATCCCAATACTTAAAGATGTACTCAGGGTAGGGAGAATCACCTATATATAATTTTTCCAAACGACCGCCATACCATTTTTCAATTAACTCCGGCAAGCAAATATATACAACATAATCTACTGCATTATTTTTCCATCGGCTCGGTACTGGCATTTTGGAAAAAATATCATAATCAAAATCTAAATTACTCCGATTATAATGAAATAAATACAGATTATACCAATCTCTATATTCAGTTTTTACTATTTGTATAGCTATGTTGATATGAGGAATTCTAATGATTCCTTGATTATCAACATTTGCTCCTTTAATGGAGTCTCTTATGGTATATAAGTATGCCCAAAAGGGATCCAATTCTAATCCTGCCATAGTAAGTGCAAAGATAGTAATTTTCCTTGAAATTTTTGTCTTTTAGCCTCCTTATATAGTGGGAACTTCGTGGCAAAGTTAGTTTTAGCGAGGCGCATTTTCCCTGCGCTCGGCAATGTAAACAAGTTTTCATTGCTCTCGTTTAACGGAAAAATTGCCATATCTAAGACCGCATACAACATCATGCTAAAAGGTTACGTCGGAGACTACGATTTCGACCGCTCGACCGTTGATCGCGAGCTTGCCAAGAACGAAGGCAAGCAGGTCAACGTCCTTATCGACAACCTCGGCGGATCTCTCGCCACCGGCCTGTCTATCTCCGCAGCCTTCAAGAACCACGGCAGTGTCAATTTGCATTTCGTGGGCCTCAATGCTTCCGCCGCAATCATCGCTTCGCTCAGTATTTCAACTTTCACTGCATTACGGGAGTGACTCTCCTAAAACACCACAAAATCACTCCATCTCTCCAATTTTCACCATACAAATAATTTCTTCTTTTCATTGCTGTTTCTCAGCAGGTTAGCACTTGCCAAGCGGTTATTTTGAGGGAGTGAGAATGGTTAATTTGATAACCGCTAACTCACTACTTTACTTTGCGTTACAATTTCAGAATAACTTCTAAAACGCAAAATAAAATGGAAACACCCCCAATCACTTTCGACCAACTGCCACATGTGGTAAGCGGTCTCTCCGAAAAACTCGACCGAGTGCTCGATATACTTGAAAAGGTCGGCATCGCCAACCCCATCAAGAATGTCAAGCCCTCACGCAGACTCGTGTATGCGAAAGAGGCTTGCCAGATAATAGGCAAGTCACTTTCGAGTCTCTACCGTGGCATCAAAGCTCCGAATGATCCCATTCCGAGCTACAAGCGCGGCAAACTCCTCTATTTCTATGAGGATGAACTATACGCATGGATAGAGAATGGTCGCAAACATTCCGTTGCGCCCACTCTCGCCGAGACAGCGGCTGCCATCACAGCCGGAATGAAACGCCGTCCACGTGGAGGGTATAATTTCTAAGCCTATGGAAAGAGATTATACACCAACCCGGACAAACACATTCCCCATGCATGTATTTCCTGACAGATTACAGCGCATCATCCGGGAGCTGCATGACAGCAACGGTTTCCCAGCCGATTATACTGCGGCCTCAATGATGGCTGCAATATCCGTAGCGATCGGCAACTCTCACCGCGTAGAGGTGAAACGCAACTGGCATGAATCAGTAATCCTATATATTGCGATTGTCGGTCGTCCCGGAGCCTGCAAGTCACATCCGCTGGCATTCGCCATGCAACCTCTCGTCAACGCCGATTGGAAAAACAATCTGGACTACCAGAAAAAATATAGTGAGTACCAACAGGCGATGGCCATGAGCCGTAAAGAACGTGTTCACGCCGGGTTCGAGCAATTCCCGAAAGAGCCGAAGCGTCTGCGCTACCTTGTGTCGGATGTTACGCAGGAGGGGCTGAGCGCAATTCATTCCCACAATCCGAGAGGTCTATGCCTGTGGGTTGATGAACTGTCGGCATGGTTCAAGAACTTCACCCGCTATAATAATGGCTCCGAGGAACAATTCTGGCTGTCGGCGTTCAACGGCAGCACGACAATGTCCGACCGCAAGAACTCGCAGAACTCCATCTTTATCAAGCGACCGTTCATCTCGGTTGTCGGGACAATTCAGAAACGTCTGCTTACTGAACTTGCCAACGGCGAGAGGACAGCTAACGGATTTATCGACCGAATCCTATTCGCCATGTCGGAGTCATCCGGCAAACCCAAATGGCGTGAAGAAGAGGTAAGCGAAGATCTCGATAAGGCCTGGGCATCCATACTTGATGCCATTCTCTCAATGGAGTGCCGACTCGATGATGACGGTGAGCCGATACCCGTAATTTTGCGGTTCACATCGGATGCAAAACAGTTGCTGTACGAATGGCAACACCGGAATGCCGAGATGTGCGACAACGAGATGAACGACACTGTGGTCAGTTTCTTCTGCAAGCTTGAAATCTACATCATCCGTTTCAGTCTGCTTCTACGAATAGTACGCTGGGCCTGCGAGGTCGAACAGTCAACACCCACAGAAATCGGAGATGGCGATGTGGCTGGAGCAATTGAACTGGCTGAGTATTTCCGAAGCAACGCACTCAGTGTTCTCACCTGCATCAGTGAAGAAAAACTTAACGAACTGCACCGCACGGTATATGACCACCTTGCCGAAGAGTTCTCAACCGCCGACGGCATCCGTGTGGCCACACGATTCGGGATGAAGGGCCATACGTTCAAGATGTTTCTCACCCGCAATCTCAACACTCTCTTTCGCCGGGTCCGCCAAGGTCTCTATCGTAAGCAGTCATGTTACTCCGCTAACAATGTTACCACAACTGAAAATGAAAGCGAATCAGAGTAACCAAACGTTTGCCGGCACCGACACATCCAGTAAACGAATGTGGCCACGCATCCGAGACATGCCAACACCACGGCACTCCGTGTAATCCAAACAACACCAAAGTCAAACCGAGCGCAAGCTCATAAAAAGTTCAAAACGTGAAAACTGAAAAATCCCCAGATCCTCAGTCATCCGAAATGACCGGTATGTCTAACAATTCAATTTTCTCTGAATCTATGGAAGATCCCACCACTCCCGATGTCCAGGCTATAGCAGGACAGAGCGATACCGCTCAACCCAAGTCTAACCGTCCCACCGCCAAGCAGCGCAAAAGCGACCTCGAAGATTACCGCAAGGCATACTTCGGTCTGATTAAGCTCGGCAAGGACAACAAGCATCAGGTGGCAATCAGCAACGACACGTTTGACCGTGTCGAGCGTATCGCCCGATTCTTCGGCGGCCCCAGTTACAGCGTCAGCAACTTTGTCGAGCATATCATAAACGAGCATCTCGACAACAACTCAGCCAACTACGAGAGTTGGTTCACTGTAATCAGTAAATCGTTCTGACCACTGGCTAAAAGCAGTGGAATGGCGGAGCCATCGGCAACGCCGGTATCCGGAAAAACCTGATAAGGTTTGGAGGATAGCAAGGTAGTGGCAATGTAAACATTCCCGACCTTGCATCCTCCGTTACCGGGCGGCTGGAGTCCGTTCCCGATGGTCACAATGTCAAATCTCAAAATTCCGAAAATGACTTTTGCAAAAAGAAAGAAGGCTCCTCCGGGAGCTGTAAAGGAGTCAGACAAGACAATTGTTGTCAGCGTCAGACTTAAAAATGAACAGTATCAGATCGCGCTTGAAAAATGCTGCAAATCCGGCAGAAAGCTGTCTGACTATTGGCGATGCGCCTTGACAAAATCCGAGGTAATACAGGTTGCCCAACCCGAAGACATGGAACTTTTGCGCCAGATCGGAAGCATGGCAAACAATCTCAATCAGCTTGCGAAGAAAGCCAACGAAGGTGGTTTCAAACTCGTTCAATGGTCGCTCGACAAGCTGAGCAAAGAGATAAAATCACTTTACACTAAGCTGTCGCATGATTGGAGGCATCACTAAAGGAAGCTGTTTCTCCGGCTGCGTGGAGTATGTTCTAGCGCTGAAAGAGGAAAATAAGGACGCGCGATTACTCTATTCAGAGGGTCTCTTGACCGACACTCCGAAAGATATTATCGACGGTTTCGAGTGCCAGCGACATCTCAACAGTCGCGTCCAGCATTGGTGCGGACACATTTCTCTATCCTATTCGCCGGAGGATTCGGCACGGCTTCCAGATGATGCCATGGTGAAACTCGCGCTGGAATATATGGAGAAAATGGGCATCAAGAACACCCAGTTTATCATAGCGCGCCATCTGGATAAAGAGCATCCGCACTGCCATATCGTCTATAATCGAGTGGATAATGACGGCAGATGTGTGAGCGACAGTTACGAATATTACCGCAGCAACGCCATCTGCAAGGAGCTTAAAAAGAAGTATGGCCTGACCTTCGGCGAGAACAAGGACAAGGTGAAAGTCGACCGTCTGAAAGGTCGTTCAAAGACTCGTCAGGAGATTTATCTGGCGGTTCAGGTTGCCAAACGGACAGCAAAAGACTGGACTACTTTCCAACGCGAATTGGCTCAGAAAGGTATCTCCGTGAAAAAGAAATTTCACCGGAACTCGACTGAAGTCGAAGACTTATCCTATACGAAGGATGGCCGGAAGTTCAAGGCTTCGCAGATTGACCGGGACGGCAGATGCTCTTATGCCATAATCTGCAAGGCACTCGAAAGGAATAAAAACCGTCAGGCTCAACCGGCGGCTTCCGCACCGAAACAGATGCAATCCCGACCCAAACATGAGCCCGGCGCCATTGGCAAAGCCATCGAAGCCGGAGCCGATATTGCCGAAAACCTCGGCAACGCAATCGGCGGACTCTTCCAAGTCGGCCCTGCCTACGACCCGGAAGAGGAGGCGTTCATCCGGGAGATGAAACGCCGCCAAAAGAGAAAAAGAGGCAGAAGTCTGTAATTTCAAAAACTGAAAAAAGTGAAACAAGAATTTGAAAATTCGCCGGAGAACTATCTCCAAAACATCGCTGATGACCTCAGCAGCATCAGCGGAACCTGCAACGAAATCAAAGAAACGCAGCTCAACTGCGCAACCACCGACGACCTAAACAATCTGAGCACATCGGTAACGTCAGCCGTCACTGAGAAAGTCGATGAGATGAAAACATCAATCGAAAAGCAGACCAAGGCAGTCGGCGGAATCGGAAGTGATCTGACCACAACGGTCAATGACCTGAAGACTGAAATCACCGAAAAGATTGACAATTTCACCGCCAATCCTCCGGTGCAGAAAGTCGAAAAGACCATACGCATTGCCAAGGAAACGTGGCAGATCTATCTCTCGATGTTCATCTCGGTGTTCACCCTGATGTTCTTCGGAGCCACGACAATCTGGCAGGAAGCCCGCATTGAAAAGGCCCGCATCTCCGACATCAAGTATCACTACATTCTGATGCACGGCGGAGTCGGATCCGAAGGACTTGACAGCATCGAGAGCTGGTTTCGCGACCCGGAGCGCGTCAAGCAAATCGAGAAAGAGGTGAAAGCCTACGAAGACCTGTGCAGGAAACCGCCCGCGCTCTCGACCAGAAGCAGCGCATCGAAGAAAAAATCAACGAACTCAATTCAAAAACCACAAACAAAAACTCAAGAAAATGAAGACACTCAACAACCTCAACCAACTTCTCTCCCGTGTAAAAACCATCTTCGGCCGCAACCGCAAGGCTACACCGGCAGCCAGCACTCCACTTGAAGCAGAGCCGCCCACCGGCATCGCGTCCGTAAGCGACCCTCGCCTCAGCGCAGCCTTCGCCGACATCGAGAAATATCTCGCCGACAACTACGGTACCCCGGTAGCCAAACTGCGCTATCAGGACTACACCAATGGCGTCACTCTTACATCCGAAGATGCAACGTTTGCAGTATCGCTCGTAATCCTGACAGCCACAAACGGAGCTGCACATCTCCCCGACAACGTGTTGCTGCTCGGCGGAGTCACCTCGACCAACGATGTAAAATGGCTCGCCGCAGAGCTGAAAAAGTTCACCAACCTCCTTATGCAACTCTGCCCCAAGCACCGCATCCAGCACCTCGCCTTTGCCTTCGACAAGACCGAGAGTGATGATCCCCACATCGTCAAAGAAGCCGACGTCACCTGCATCCGCCTCTATTAAAAGGAAATCCCACCCAACGCCCCGACAAGACTCACCCTCTTGCCGGGGCGTTCTAACCTTCCAATCTCTTGCATTACACTATAGTTCAAGCAACTACACATAATATTGTCTTGTCATCATATTTATCATGGAATATTATTTAAAAGATTTATTTTGCAGTATGGAATATTTTTTATAACTTTGTTGCCATTATTGATAAACGTTTTGACTATGGTAAGAACAGATATACTATCTCATTCGCTCTTTGATTAGTTCAAACCGCCTTTTGAAGCGTCCGAATTTCAAGAGGAGATTATTACTCCTGAATTTCAAAGGGCTGTCTATATTGCACATCAAAAAGCATACAATGATGCACGTCAATACAGGGATAGATGTACATCAATCACAACCGCAGGTATAACCCATGATTGCACTCATCACTATTTGGAAGATGAACTATCACCTTTAGGGTTTGAATTTACATCAGATTCCGTTGGAAATACAAGGGCATTTTTCACAAAGGGTAACTATGTATTTATCCTCAAAAAGAAGGATGCACCCTCCAATCCGACTGGAATAAGTAGGAACATCAGCGAGCAAAATGTTTCCAAGCATGTAATTACCATTTCGTATGAAACGGATCCACTTGGAATAGAAGTAGCCAGAATATATGTACAGTATCTTCAAGGTAAAACCATTGAGTATAGTTTTACCATTACGCCCGAAGACGTTTGGGGACTTCCGCACGTATCATCTACAACTTCCACACCCAATGACGAGCATATTAAGCCCAAACTGAAAATCAAGAAAAATGACGCAATATAGTAAGTTATGAGTGAGAATTTGA
The DNA here is from genome assembly GCA_910579035.1 of uncultured Muribaculaceae bacterium. Lineage (GTDB taxonomy): Bacteria > Bacteroidota > Bacteroidia > Bacteroidales > Muribaculaceae > CAG-873. The sequence goes on from CAJTSR010000010.1 coordinate 86,011, forward strand.
ATCCAATATTTTTGGAGTTGGCTCGACATCTCAGGCAGTATACGCAGAAAGACGCTGCGGAACTCTTAGGTGTGTCGCAAGGCAAATTATCCAAAGCAGAAAAAGGACTCCAACCTCTCCCCTCTGATATTATATTACGATTACCAGAAGTATATAATTTACCTCTGTCATTCTTTAATCAACAGACCGATAAGTCCCAGATTGGACATTTGTATTACAGAAAGCAAGCATCTGTACCCGCAAAGATACAAGACGCCCTTGACGCTCAAATTCGAGTGCAGAAAATGGCAATTGATCAAATGTTTGAAGCCATTGAGTTGCCAGACTTTGAGTGGCCAAGAATTCAGCCCACTGAAGCAAATTCTCCGACGGAAATTGCACGACAAGTCAAATACGCATTAGGAATCCATCGTGGTGCTGTGCCTAATCTTACGGTACTTTTAGAAGATCGTGGCATCATTGTACAAAAAATGGATTTTGGCACAGAGAAAATGGATGGTTTGACTTCGGTGACAGATAATGGTCGCAAAGTAATTTTCTTGAATACGCGGATGCCAAATGATCGAATGCGTTTTTCACTGGCTCATGAATTGGGACATCTTGTGATGCACTATTATTTTATCCCATCAGAAGCGACATCAGTGGAAGATGAGGCCAACGAATTTGCATCGGAGTTTCTAATGCCTGAAAGAGAAATAAGACCTCAGTTAAAACGACTCACATTGCCAATACTTGCGACTCTTAAACAGCAATGGGGGGTTTCTATGCGAGCCTTAATTAGACGAGCGAGAGACTTGCAGATGATTGACGATAAAATCTACCGCAATTATCAAATTGTATTCTCAAAGAAGGGCTATAATAAACGTGAACCTATTAACCTTCCGTATGAAAGAAGTAATATGGTTCATGATGTGGTAGAGCTGTATAAAACAGAACTCGGATATTCTGAGGATGATTTATCAACGATAACAAGACTCATGCCAGACGATTTTAAGCGTTGGTTTATTCTTAATAACTCTCCAATATTTGCGTTCAACCCATCGTTTTCAACATTTAAAAGAGATTAAGCAATGAACAAACAGCAACTTGCATCGAAAATATGGGCTTCGGCAAACAAGATGCGCTCGAAGATTGAAGCTAACGAGTATAAGGACTATATACTCGGCTTCATCTTCTATAAATTCTTGTCTGATACCGAGGTCAAGTTCCTTAAAGAAAATGACTGGACCGACGAGGCCATCAAGGAGTATTTATATGAAGACAAGGTGCCCGAAACCGTCGAGCAATGTAAGAACAATCTCGGCTACTTCATAGCCTATCCCGATTTGTTCTCTACTTGGATTGCTCCCTATTCGGACTTCGGTGTTGCTGACGTTCGCGATGCGCTCAATCGCTTCGCTCGGCTTATTAGCCCCGCACATCAGAAAGTCTACAAAGGTATCTTCGATACTTTGCAGAATGGTCTCAGTAAGCTCGGTGAAAGCACCGGAGCGCAGACCAAAGCCATCAACAACCTGCTCCAACTTATCAAGGATATTCCGACCGACGGTAGCGAAGACTACGACGTTCTCGGCTTCATTTACGAATATCTTATCTCCAACTTCGCCGCGAACGCAGGTAAGAAAGCCGGTGAGTTCTACACACCGCATGAGGTTGCTCTTATGATGTCGGAGATTGTAGCCCATCATCTCCGCGACAAAGAGGAAATCACCATCCATGACCCAACAAGCGGCTCTGGCTCGTTGCTGCTCAATATCGGTCGCAGCGTCGGCAAATACCTCGCTAAGAATAAAATCACATATTACGCCCAGGAGTTGAAAGAAGCCACTTACAACCTTACGCGAATGAATCTAGTAATGCGTGGCATCCACCCCGACAACATACTCGTGCGTAACGGTGATACCCTCGAAGAAGATTGGCCGTGGTTCGATGACTCCGACCCCTTTGCTTCCTACAAGCCGCTCTATTGCGATGCTGTGGTAAGCAACCCTCCATACTCGCAAGAGTGGACTCCCAAGGAGGAGTCGAGTTCTGACCCTCGTTATAGCAAGTACGGCGTGGCCCCGAAAGGCACCGCCGACTATGCGTTCCTTCTCCATGACCTGTTCCACGTCAAGCCGACGGCATTATGACTATCGTCTTGCCTCACGGTGTGCTTTTCCGTGGTGGCAGTGAAGAAGAAATCCGCAAGAACCTGATTGAGAAGAATAACATCGACGCGATTATCGGACTACCTGCCAATATATTCTTTGGCACCGGTATTCCCACTATTGTTATGGTGCTCCGTCAGAAGCGCGAGAATGACGATATTCTCTTTGTCGATGCCTCAAAGGGCTTCGCCAAAGTCGGCAAGAACAATCAGCTCCGCGCCCGCGACATCCGAAAGATTGTCGATGCTGTGACGGAACGCAGGGATATTCCGAAGTTCTCGCGTCGGGTCAGCCGCGACACCATCCGCGAGAATGATTACAACCTCAATATTCCTCGCTACGTTAATTCTGCAGAGACAGACGAGCAGTGGGATATTTACGCTACTATGTTCGGTGGAATACCTAACTGCGAGCTTGACGCTTTCGCGCCAATGTGGTCGAAGTTCCCGTCGCTACGCGCTGAATTGTTCCGCGACCTCGACAACGGTTACAGCGAGCTGATACCTTCTCACGATGATCTGCGCCGCGTTATCGCTGATAACGCTGAGGTGCGACAGTTCAACGAGAGCTATGCCGAGACAGTCTCCAATGTCGGCAAGTCGCTTGACGACTATCTTATCGACCGTCTGCGCGAGCCTGAATTTGTGGCTGACCTCAATCCGCAGTTCCATCTTTCGGCACTCACTTCATTTCTTTTCGATTACCTCAAACCGTTCAATCTCATTGACGAGTATGCCGCCTATCAGGTTCTCACTGAACACTGGGCGCAAATCTCCGGCGACCTCGAAATTATCCATTCCGAGGGTCTTGTCGCCGCCAATGTGGTTGACCCCAATATGGTTGTCAAGAAGAAAGACGGCAAGGATGTAGAAGTTCAGGACGGCTGGGCCGGTCGCATTATCCCGATCGACCTTGTCGAACGTGTAATGCTTTCCGATGAACTTGCCTCTGTCGAGAACGACCGCGCCGCTTTGGAAGCTACTCGCTCCCATATCGCAGAAATCATCGAGAACCTGCCAGAAGCCGAAGGTGAAACTCCGTGGCTGAAAGAGGACGGCTCGGCTTTTGTTCCAAAGGAGCTTAAAGCCAAGGTTAAGAAGATTAAACAAGAGTATGGCTCAAAGGCTCCGGAGGGTAGCGTTGAGTTTATGCTTCTCGATGCCGACAAGTCGCTCGACCTCGAAAAGAAACAAAAAGCCGCCTACAACGCCGCTCTTATTGAATTGATAAGTAAGGCTATCGAAACCATCGAAAACCTTACTCCCGACGATATTATCACTCTGCTGAAAGCAAAGTGGAGCACACCGCTCAATGATGCGCTCATCGACGTTGACCGCCGACTTATCAGCGACTTCACTTCTCTGCTTACTTCTCTGTCCGAGAAATACTCGGAAACCCTCGTTGATATTGACAACAATATCACTTCGGCAGAGAAATCGCTTGCTTCTCTCATTGATAACCTCACAGGCTCCGACAATGATATGGCCGGACTCCGTGAGTTTCAAAAACTCCTTCGCCATGAGTAAGATTATTAGACACAATACTCCGCTGCTTGCACCGGAGGTTATCGAGCCTCTGTATAACCGCGCATCTGCCATCATTGAAGATGCACGTGTCAAAGCATACCGTCAGGTAAACGAAAACCTTGTAAAGCGCAACTGGGAGCTGGGACAAATAATTGCCGAAGAAGAACTGAATGGCGAAGACCGCGCCAAATATGGCGCATCTGTTATCAAAGAACTTTCCAAGCGTCTGACTGCCACATACGGTAAAGGTTTCTCAAAGAGCTACCTTTACAGCTTCGTGCAGTTTTACAAGACACACCCTGCAATTTTCCAATCGGCGATTGGAAAATCGGTTAATCTCTTGTCGTGGACTCATTACTTCGCCCTTACCCAAGAACTTAATGACGAAGCTCGGCAATGGTATGAAACCGAAGCCGCTTCGCAGAATTGGAGTGTGCGCACTCTCCAACGCAATATCAGTTCTCAATACTACCACCGTTTGCTTGCCTCTCAACGCAAAGACCTTGTCGAGAAAGAGATGTTGCAGCTCACGGCTCCCTTGCAGTCGCCCGACCCGACGGAATTTATCAAAAATCCCATGATTGGTGAATTTCTCGGTTTCACCGCTGACTCCTCTTTCAGAGAGACCGAGTTGGAGCAGTCCATAATTGACAATTTGGAAAAGTTTCTGCTTGAGCTTGGTAAAGGTTTTGCGTTTGTTGCCCGTCAGCAACATATCCATACCGAGAAAGAGGATTACTATATCGACCTCGTTTTCTATAACATATATCTGAAATGTTACGTTTTGATAGACCTGAAGACTTCAAAAATACGTCATCAGGACGTCGGTCAGATGGATATGTATGTGCGAATGTACGACCAACTTAAACGGACTGAGGGAGATAACCCTACCATCGGTATCCTCCTTTGCGATGACACCGACGAAGATATTGCGAGATACTCCGTTCTGCACGATAACGACCACATGTTCGCGTCTAAGTATATGACCTATATGCCGTCGCCCGACCAGCTCCGTGCTGAAATAGAGCGTCAGAAAGAGATTTATTACCTCAAAGAACAGTCAGAAGATGAAGAATAAATCTCTAATACCACAGATACGTTTCAAGGGCTACGAAGATGTGTGGCAACAAGCTAAAGTAAGGGAGGTCTTTACTTTAGGAAACGGCTACACTCCATCAAAAGCAAACCCGGCATTTTGGACTAACGGCACTATTCCTTGGTTTAGAATGGAGGATATTCGTGAAAATGGCCGTGTTTTATCCGACTCTATTCAGCACGTTACACCCGAAGCGGTTAAGTCCTCCGGACTTTTCCCAGCCGGGAGCCTTATTGTCTCAACGACTGCAACAATCGGAGAGCACGCTCTCCTAATAGCTGATTCGCTTGCGAATCAGCGATTTACGGTTTTTCAAACCGTAAATCGCTGGTCTTGGTTGAAAGCCAAGTACTTACTATATCGATTCTATGGTCTCGGAGATTGGTGCAGAAAGAATGTAAATGCCGGAGGTCTTGCTGCGGTAAGCATCGCTGACCTCCAAAAGTATGATATTGGCTTTCCTTCATCCGATAAAGAACGTGATTCTATTGCAGATTACTTCGGCAATATTGAACAACTAATTGCCGAAGCGGAGCGAGAGGTCAGCCGTTTGGAGAAGATGAAACAAGCATCTCTCCAAAAAATGTTCCCTCGTCCGGGTGTCTCTGCTCCCGAAATCCGCTTTGACGGCTATACCGAGCCATGGGTTGAGAGGAAAATCTCAGATTGTGCTTCATTCTCTCGCGGACAAGGCTACACTAAAAATAACCTCAGAGAATCCAGCACTCCGATTTTCCTTTATGGTCGATTATATACCAAATATTCAACCTATGTAGATTCAGTAGATACATATTCTTTTGTTGCTCCATATTCGGTCATAAGCAAGGGCAACGAAGTGGTAATGCCTTCCTCTGGCGAAACCGCTGAAGATATAGCAGTTGCTTCGGCTATTTTAGCCAAAGGAATTATTCTTAGTGGTGGATTGAATATCATTATCCTCAATAATGATATTGACCAAATATTCTTAGCACTTTCTCTTACCTTTAGCCATGCTCATCATGAGTTGGCAAAAAAGGCACAAGGGAAAAGTGTAGTACATATTTATAATCAAGATATTGCTGATTTGACAATATCTTGTCCTCCTATGCTCGATGAACAAAAGGCAATAGGCGAATACTTCCGAGACCTTGACTCGCTTCTATCCGCAAAGCGTCAGAAACTCGTTAAACTCCGCAACATCAAACAGGCTTGCCTCGATAAGATGTTCGTTAATACCTCCGACTTATGAGTCATCAGTCTTTCAATTCCGAAGCGCAGTTTGAAGACGCGCTTATAAAAATGCTCCAACAATACGGTTGGGAGCGTGAGGTCTTGAAGAACCACACGGAGAAACAACTTATTCAGAATTGGGCGAATATCCTCTATGAGAATAACCGCCAGTCGGTGCGCCTCGGCAACTATCCGTTGACTGAGACTGAGATGCAGCAGATTATCGACAACATCAATAATTTGAAAACTCCGCTTGCGCTCAATGAATTCATCAACGGCGGTACAACATCGATCCGTCGTGATAATCCTGACGATGTGGAGAATTACGGCAAGGAGGTTACGCTGAAAATCTATGACCGCAAGGAAATTGCCGCAGGTGATAGCCGCTATCAGATTGTTCAGCAACCGAAATTCCCCACCGCTTCTCCTCTGCTCAATAATCGCCGTGGCGACTTGATGTTGCTTATCAACGGTATGCCCGTGGTGCATATCGAGCTTAAAAAGACCGGCGTTGATGTCAGCCAAGCAGCAAATCAAATCGAGAAGTATGCCAAGGAGGGCATCTTCTCACACGGCCTTTTATCGCTCGTTCAGATCTTCGTGGCTATGAACCCCGAAGAAACCCTATATTTTGCCAACCCCGGCCCGGAGGGCACGTTCAACAAGCAGTTCTATTTCCATTGGGCTGACTTCTATAACGAGCCTATCAACGAGTGGGAGGAAATTGTGAAGCAGTTGCTCTCAATTCCTATGGCCCATCAGTTGATTGGCTTCTATACCGTGCCCGATAGCAAGGACAGTGTGCTGAAAGTGATGCGCTCTTACCAGTATTATGCCGCCAATGCTATCAGCACCAAGGTAGCCAAGACGCATTGGGAGGATAAAACCATCTACGGTGGTTTTATCTGGCATACCACAGGTTCCGGCAAGACTATGACCTCATTCAAGTCGGCTCAGCTTATTGCCCAGTCGGGCGACGCTGACAAGGTCGTGTTCCTGATGGATAGAATTGAACTCAGCACACAGAGCCTTGAAGAATACCAAGGCTTTGCCGGAGACGGCGACAACGTAGAGGGCACGGAGAATACCGGAATCCTCGTTGACAAACTCGAAAATGATGCGGCGAGTATGCGCCTTATCGTCACTTCTATTCAGAAGATGAGCCTGGTGTACGAAGCTAAACGAGGTGAAGAAGGAGGCTACCCGAAAGCCCGTCTCGACAAAATCCGCAATAAGCGCGTAGTATTTATCATCGACGAGTGCCACCGTTCGACTTTCGGTGAAACTCTCGCCGGCATCAAGCGAAATTTCCCAAATGCGCTTTACTTCGGCTTTACAGGTACGCCCATTGACGACGAGAACAGCATAAACAATATGACTACGTCAGACCTCTTTGGCGAGCGTCTGCACCTGTATTCCATTGCCGACGGTATCCGCGACAAGAATGTGCTCGGCTTCGACCCTTATAAGGTGCTCACAATGCGCGACAGAGATGTTCGCGAAACGGTGGCTCTCGCCGAGGCTAAGGCGCAGACGTTGGAAGAAGTCTTTGCTGACCCTGCCAAGAAAGAGGTCTATGACCGCTTTATGGCTATGCCGATGGTTAGCCGTGAGAAGAATCCCGACACCAATCAGTACTTGCTTGGGGTCGAGGATTATCTTCCCAATTCCCAATATCGCCGTCCGGAACATCGCGAGAAAGTTGTCGAGGACATCTTACGCGAATTCCCACGATTGAGCGCCGGGGGCAAGTTCCATGCCATACTTGCCACAAGCTCAATCCCCGAAGCAATCGCTTACTATCGCTTGCTCCGGGAGAAAGCCACCGAAATGAAAATCACGGCAATCTTTGACCCTTCCATTGATAACAATGGCACTGACCGTGCAATGGTCAAAGAGGAAGGACTTGTTGAAATCCTGACGGGTTACAACAACTGGTTCAAGCATAGATTCGGCATACCCACTTGGCAGGTGTTCAAGAAAGACGTCGCGAAGCGCATGGCTCATAAGAAACCTTATCAGCGCATCGACCGCGACCAACAGCTCGATATTATGATTGTCGTTGACCAGATGCTTACCGGCTTCGACTCTAAATGGGTCAACACAATCTATATGGATAAACTTTTACGCTACGAGGGGCTAATCCAGGCGTTCTCTCGCACTAACCGCCTGTTCGGACACGACAAGCGTTTTGGTGTTATCCGATACTATCGCCGTCCGCATCAGATGGAGCGCAACATCGAGGACGCTTTCGCCCTCTACGCTCACGGCAAACCGCAGGGCATATTCGTTACCAAGCTCGGACGTAACATAGAATCTATGAATCTATGTTACCGCGAAATCGCTTATATGTTCGAGCGGGCAGGTATTGAAGACTTCGCTTCTCTCCCTGCCGAAGATAGCGTCCGCGCCCGCTTTGCTCGCGAGTGGCGTAATCTCAATGCTTTCCTCGATGCTGCCAAGATGCAAGGCTTCACGTGGAATAAGAAACGCTATAAGTGGACTACCGAGGACGGCAGGTCCCATTATGCAACAATCGCCTTTGATGAGGCTACCTATTACACGCTCGCCCAACGATACAAGGAACTTCATAATGGAACAGGTACGGGCACAGGCTCCGGCCCGACAGAGGACGTTCCTTATGAAATCGAACCCTATCTCGTCGAGATAGACACCGGCCTCATTGACTCGGCCTATATGAACTCACGCTTTCAGAAGTATTTGGAATCGTTCTATAACAACGATGAAGCCGAGGTGCTTGATGCGGTACGCAAAGAACTTCATAGTTCTTTCGCCCACCTCTCTGCCGAAGATCAGAAATATGCCAACATATTTCTTAATGACATTCAGCAGGGGCGCATCAACAGAGACGAAATCGACCCCGATAAATCTTTGTCGGATTATATCGGTGATTACCGATCAGCGGCAAAGAACGACCAAATCCATCGTTTTGCCGAGGCTATCGGCGTGAACGAGGATAAGTTGCGCAATATTATCAGTCTCCATATTCCTGATAATATGCTCAATCAAGGCGGACATTATTCAGAACTTGTCGCCACCCTCGACAAGTCGAAAGCCCGCAGCTTCCTTGAAACTCTCAGCGTAGGCACTACCGTCCTTCCGTTCCAAGTTTCCGCTAAGGCTGACCGCCTTCTACGCGACTTCATAGCCAGGGGCGGCTTTGATATTGATGAACTAATTGAGGAACATTCAGTAACGCCATACTCAATTGGTGATAATGATGAAATTTCATTAGCCGCTGAACCATAAATAACATAAATAATAGGATGGTAACCAATCATTAAGTGCACTATTAAATATGACTACGCTTACCGAAAAAGATAAAAGCTTAGCATCACTTGCTCTTTTTAGCGATCTTTATGATACGCATAGAAATATTGTAGATGTGATTCAAGAGTTTATTCGTATGTCTATCATGGGACATGGGGAGCTATTTTTATCACCTGCTCAAATTTATGGGTATCTCAAAGAGGATTACGGTTTTGCCATACCTATGGCTGTTGTCCAAGCGACAATCAGAAAAACTGATTTCTTAATAAAAGATACGAAAGTAAAGGGGATGTACAATGTTAAGACCTCATCTTTTCACGAGAAATCAGATGCATTTAAAGGACAGGTTGATGCTATAAAATCCCAACTCAATAAAGTTATTAAGTCTCTTAGGCAACATTTGAGAGAGCAATGTTTTGAGAATATCGATAAGGTTAACGATTCTAATCTTAGAAAAGCTCTTAATACATATCTTATAGAAAGCATCCATACATCTAAAATATCTTCTTTGATTGAGCAATTTGTCATAATGCATCCGGAGTTTCGTGATGTATTACAAAAAATCACAGATGGCTCAATAATTTTTACGGGTCTCTCATACAACTCGGGCACACAAGAGTTTTCTACTGTAAAAGACCCGTTAACAATTTATCTTGATACTGAAATCTTATTTTATGGAGCAGGTTATGATGGCACTACACTCAAGATAATATTTGATGAATTTATTGAAACTGTAAATCAGGTTAATAACATCAACTATGCAAAGAATGGGAAGAAACTGATTTTACTTAAATATTTCCCTGAAGTCCGTAAAGAAGTTGAAACATATTTCGGAGCGGCAGAAAGGATTAAAGATGGGAAATCCCCTTTGGATGCCTCAAGATCTGCAATGGGTTATATTGTTCAAAAGGCAAAAAATCGTAGTGATCTTGTTAGACTTAAAGCTCAATTTTGGAAGTTTCTTAAAGACAATAATATTGAAGAAGAAACCTATGGAGATTATTATGCGGAGCATAATAAATCCTATAATATAGAATCCAAGGAATTCCTCATGCAACTAAAGTTGGCAACATTTCATGATGATGAGGATGCGCAAGATAATCTTCGGTTCTTGAATTATATTAACATAAGGCGAGGTGGTAAAATACAAGACAAATTTTCAAGTATAGGATATATTTTTGTTACTCAGACTCAATTGGCATTTACGTTGGATAATCTTGTCAGAGGTAAGATGGGACGAGATAATTATCCCATGGCGCAAAACATCTCAGATATTACGGCTCGCTTATGGCTTGGACTAAATAAAGGTTTTAATCCGTCTACCGAATTAAAGTCTATAGATGTAATTGTAAAAGCTCAAGTAGGTCTTTCAAATCGAGTAGCTTGCTCTCTTGAGAAAAGGCATAGAGATTTAATCAATGAACATGCAGACTCTTCAGTTGATACTATTGTGACTGAATTAACAGCTCTACGCCAGTATGTACCGCACAAGCCGGAGGAACTTACTGCATCTTCCGACCTGGTCATAAATGCAAACGATATAGATCGTTTTGTAGATGACAAAGTTTTAGAGATTCAGCAAAAGGATGATAAACTCAGGGAAAAAGATCAAGTTATTAAAGACTTGGAGGAAAGCCATAAGAATGAAATATCTCACAGGCAAGAAGAAAATACCGTATTAAAGGCGACCTTAAGAAGTATAGCTCAAAAGAAGTTTGCTAAAGATTTAAAGGAATGGAAGTGTAAGGCTAAGAAAAAGGCAAGACGACTTTGTTGCCAAACCATAACCAAATCCATTGGTGTTATAATCTGGCCTATTATAATTGCTATTATCTCAATATGGCTGTTCTACGAGGATCATAAAGAAGCGACCCTTATACTTATTGTGGCCGCTGCCTTAATCGAGGTTGCACCTATAGTCCAAGGGTGGAAATCTGCATTAGCTTATTTCACTAACATAGGTATGCTATTTTCCAAGAAAAGGCGAGTCAAGTATCTATACGATGCAATTATTCTATATGAAGAATCTAACCCTCGACCTACTTTACAAAAAACATTGGATAGCATTTTGAAAAATGATGTAACAACATTATATTGAAATCCAATTACAACCCTATAAAACTCTCCTAGCTTCAATATAGCTTTATAACAGAACTGAAAATATACACATGCAACAGAATAAAGTGACACCATTGGAACGTCTTATACGAAGAGTTAGACGTAACAAAGTTACACTATTTATTGGTTCCGGATTCTCAATTAAGGCTGGAGCCCCATCTGTTTCTGAATTAATCTCCAAATTAATTGAAGATGGCGATTTAAAATATAGTGCTGAACCAAAAGAATTATCTCTTCGGGATGTTGTATCCGATTTTGTTGAAAAAGAGGGACGGCACGAATTAATGCGATGTTTGGTCAAACATTTTTCTTTTACTCCTA
>CAJTSR010000011.1 GCA_910579035.1 uncultured Muribaculaceae bacterium
TTTTTCCTGCCACGCTTCTTCGGCTCTTTCTTCTCATCGGTCACTTCGGATACTTCATCATCAGTCAGAGCAGCCTCAGGTCTTTCTTCCTCCATTTCCTCAATGACTGTGTCGGTAACCGGCACAATGCTTCCCATAGATTTCTGAATTTTTCGGAACTCCCGCCAATCTTCTCTTGTGCGGTGTCCGTTGACTATGCTCATTTGGATTGTCACAAGAATCATAAAGCGTGCTTTTATACGGTCAGACAGACCGGTATCCTTGTCCTGTATCATTTCCTCGTTGTATGAAACGACAGTTTCCCAGCTGTTGCCGAAATACATCCATGCCAGCATCGCAGGAACAATGGAGTCAGGCTTCTGCGACTGGAACCCATCGACAAGAGTAGAGGCTATGTCGGCATCTCTCAAAAATTTCTCTATGGAATCCAGATCCTTAGGATTCTTCTCCGACATTTTAGCCATGACAACGTTGGCATATCCCGGAGCTGCTAACTGAGCATATTCAAATATCTGTATAAAACCGGAACGGTCGCGCCTGCTTACTTCCTCGGCGAAAGCGCAGTATTCCTCGCGGTGGGTGTCAAGCCACTCCTTGACCATTTCCTTGAATTTCTCGTGCTTGATTGTACGGGGTTTAATTTTCATATTGTGATGTAAACGGCGGGACTTCATTATCCCGCAATCTACAAACCGACAACCCGATTGAATGGTTCACTCGCCGTGCTTTATTAAAAAATGTGAAAAGATTTATCTTCCGTTCATTCAGTTGCGTCAAGGCTGGTTCAGCACCGTCCAAACGCCTCTCTCATAGGTAACTTTATAGGGAACTCGGTAAAATTAGAGTGAAAGTAAAATCGCCAAGTAGTTGAATATCAACTACTTGGCGATTTTGCAGGTGGTGCCACCAGGAATCGAACCGGGGACACAAGGATTTTCAGTCCTTTGCTCTACCAACTGAGCTATGGCACCTTTTGCGTATGCCCTTTCGGGTTTTGCGTTGCAAAGTTACGCATGTTTTTTTATCCCACCAAATTTTTCGGCATCTTTTTTTACTTTTTTTTCGCCCGGCTCAAACCAATACATCGATATTCATCTATATTACAGGCATATATGCTCTATGTTTTTTTCGTCCAGCACATAACAATTAGCGGCATTAGCAAGGATTACTGTAAAAACTGTCATTTGAAAAGCCACGATACAATCTGAGCCTATATAGATTAATACTTAATAAAGGCGAGAATGGAAGATTATGAGATTCTGATGAGTCCTTTTACCAATGCTATATGGTAGATCGATTCTTTGGGTATTTCGAATGGTTCGTAATCGGGGTTTTCCGATACACAGGTCAGAGTGGAAATGCTTGATCCTCGTTTTATTTTTTTGATTATCACTCCCTGTGCTGTATCAAGAACGTATACTTTACCCCACTGGAAATATGGTGCCTCAAATCCTATATATTGGCATGCCACATAATCTCCACTGTAATAGCGAGGCTCCATAGAATCACCGCACACCTGAATAACGAAGTCGGCTTTCAATCCAGGAATAATCAATCTTTCACATTCTGATTCGTGAATAGACATTTCACCAGACAAAAATCCGGCCATTGCGTCGATCGGTATAAGAGGTATACTGTTGCCTTGGCTTAGAACCACGGGCATTGTTTCATTGGTATCGCAGAGCATGCTTCCCTCACCGGTCAGCAACCAATGCGCCGAATATTGGGGATAATTTTCAACTAATACCTCAATCCATTTTGTCTGTATGTCTGTGCCGTTGGCGATTGCTCTCGACAGCACTCCTTTACTTGCTCCTAATGAGCGTTCTAACGCAGCGACAGTTATGCCTTCATTGTTTGCAATCTGCCGGAGGCGCGAAACTATTTTACACATCGGTTGAAAATAATCATCTAATTTTTTTATAATTGATAATTTACATCTATATTTGCACCGTATTCCATGCGGAACGGTTGCCAAAGATACGAAAAAGCACGTTCCAAGCAAAATTTAAAATCAATCCGGGCAAATATAAAGACTCAAAAGCATAGTTTGAGAAATATTTTCCCATAAAAACCACCATTATAATATGAAAATAACGACTGATACCAAGAAAAAGATAACATAGTGGCGTAAATTGAAAACTGCAACTCATACGCCATTAAAACAAATACATCAAGCATAAACCGATACGGCTTGAAAGCATATTGCATACCACTAATACATTAAAACTAAACCGCATAACCCTAACATTCATAAAAGAACCGATGCAAGCACAGACAATTGGACCCACCAAGCCAGGTATAAGCTATCTAAAACGCGCCGCTGAAATCAACAACATTTATGATCGCCACGCTCCTTCCGGGCTTTCCAACAGAGAAATATGGCGTCGATACATATATCCTTTGTATGGTGTGAGCGAGCGCACTTTCTACAACATTCTCAAGTCCTCATTAAGCAATAAATAAAACCGAACAGATAAGACTCTGGCAACTACCGAACACGACCTTAACACACTCGCTATACTTATCAGCGCCGCTATCCCGAAACGGACAGTGGCGCTGATTTTTCTACTGCACAAGCTTTATGCAGCACATTACCTCCCCTCCCCAGCAAAGAAAGTGTGCAAGCGTTGCACACCTGTATGCAGGCTATGCACGCTTCTTTGGATATCAACCCTAAACGTGCGTAAACTTGCAAAAAAATTCAAGCCAACATCTGGCCTAAACATTTCATTTAATCACAACTCAAACAAAACAAAGTTATGGAATCTCCTACAAAAACAATTGCCATCTGGCTCGGCGGAACTCTGGAAATCGCAGACACGCCGGAAGACGAATCGATGCCTACCACCGGCTTTTCAAGCATCGGCATCAGCAAACAGAAGCAGACCACCCTCGAGGCAAGCGAGGGAGAAACCTTAGAGCTTAAAGGCTCCGGAGGCAGAACCGTCGACATCGTGGAAACCGAAGGCGGATTCCTTCTCAAAACCGTTGTCATCAAGCCAACAGCTCTGTACAAGGCTCTCGGACTTACCGAAGACGATTACGACTCAAAGGGACGTATGAAAGTGAAGACCCATATAGTACAGAAGCGTAAGGCGATGCGTTTCATTCCTCTGCGTGTGGGCGCCATGGGTATCGAGGCACCAGTGACGCAGGTATCGTTCAAACCATCCGGATCCGAGGAGGAGGGCGATTCTGCCGAAGTGACATTCAAATTCATCTTCGGTGCCCAAAATTACTGGTACGAACGCTTCAAGCGCCTCGACGACACCGCTGAAACACCTGCTTAGCAGCAGATCCCGCCTGAGAGTATCCTCACAAAGGTAAGGCTCGCCCGGGGTTCGAATCCCCGGCAGGCAACAACCAAAAATCTACAGACACAATGACAAGAACAGAACAAAACGCAGCCCGTACAATATTGGGGCAATCTGTTGGCCAAGTAAATGTCGACGGCAGGACATATGATATACCCGCGCCGACAACAGCCACACTGATTATGGTATCGGCACTCGCAGCAGAACTTCCAGAGTTTGCCACCTCTATTCCAAAAGAGGATATTGTGCCCACTGTACTGCGCACAGCCCGCCATTGCAATGCCTTAGGGCAAATTGCGGCAGTATTGGTACTCGGCGCCAAACGCATACGAGAAACACCATTTGCCACTGTCGAAAAATACCACAATGTGCGACGCTGGTCATGGCTCCGACTGCGCAAGACAGAACGCGTGGCTACCACCAGACAGACAGTGGTCGAGCGCGATTATCTTGCCGGCAAAATACTGGCCGAAATGACATCGGAAGCACTACACGAACTTGTGGTTCGAATACTCGGAGAAGCGGGGATAGCCGATTTTTTCGTGCTTACCACTTCCCTCCGCACAAAAAGGCTTCTGGCTCCGACAAGGGAAGTGGAAACGACAGCATCTGGGCATTTGTCGGAAGTTGGGCTAAGTACCTGCAATTGAATCCCGATACAATATTATACGACATTAGCCACGCCAACCTACTGCTCTACGGCAGGTGTGTAGCAGGATACGGAGATACCAACAATGACAAGAGCAAGGACTCACATACAGACAAACCAACCGACTACAGCAATCCTGACAATTTCACAAACGCGCCAAAAAGAACAAGAATATGAACAACGACACTCAAAAAAACAACCAAGAGCCAAGCCTCAACGCGACAGGAACCAAAAGCGACAGGCTACCTGAGGACAAGATCATAGTCGAATCGCAACCGACAAACGCAACAGAAGCATTCTATGCCTCTGCAGCAACCACATCGGCCGTACTTGGCAAGATTGCTGAAGAAAACAACAGAGCCATAGAGGCATTGTCGCTTAGATATAACCAGATTATATCCAAAGCGGAAGCCGGAACGCGTATGGAGGACCTTGCTTTGCATAACGACACCATAAACGTCATAGAGTCTGAAATCGAGAGCCGCCGCAGGCTTGATACACATATAACAAACACGAGATCTACGCTCGCTTCGCTTCTACAAGAGGCCGAATCCGCTGGCAAAAGTCTTGACATCCGGCAAAGCGATTTTGACATAAATGGTAATACATACGGCATAGAAAAGCTTACAGAGGCATTTTCTGCAACCCAAAACGCAATGTCGCTTTTCAGATCTGAAAATAATGCAGTGCAGAATATTATAGGACAGATGCAGCAACTTATATCTATCGCCATCAGCCTACAACAAATCATCGATAAACTGGACAACGAGAGCGCTTTACGACTCAGTGTACTCGAGCGCCTCGAAACCTGGTGGGTTCATTGCATGTCAAAGGCAGCAGCGACCACCATAAACGACAATACTGCACCCACCACCAATGCCACACCGTCTATATTATGGCGCTCCGTGGGCATAGCCCTCAAATCCATACCCGGAGTAAACCAGATGACCGACATCATAAAATCTGCTACAAATGCAGCTATGATGCTCATACAACATACCGCAAACGCTACAGAGCACATCAGTCCTAAAGCCACAGAATATAAGCGCGAAGCCACCCTTGGCAATCCGATGTACTACCGCCGGCTGATGCTTGAAGCCGAATCAAACGCCGACAATGATCTGCTCACCCCTTCTCAACGCAAGCAGGCTCAGAAAGACTACCATAATTACCGCAGACTTCACGAATCAACCCGCTTTTATGCTCCAATCTCGCAATCAACAACAGTAGCAGGTTCAGGACAAAATGAAACCGATACCAAACCTAAAGCCAATCTCGACCGATTGCGCCGTGCCTCGCAGTATGCCAACAACCTCGAGCAGACCCGCATTGACATAATGGCCGACGGTCCAGAAAAGGCCGAGCGACAGCTCAAGCTCGACAACCAATGCAAACAGGACGCACTATACTACCTAATGCAAGCCGATATCGAAGCCGAGGTGGCTCGCCAAAAGTCCCGATGGAATGACCACGAAGAAGCCGCAGCCCAAAATGCTGCCGCCAACGGTTTGGAATACCAAAAGAAACCGTTTTCAGAAGGAGTAATCGCGCAATATGTCTTAGTCCCGGGCGGCAACACCTCCAGAATTGATGCTGGTAATATTGACACACACCCTCTCGAAGCAATTCTCGCCCAATATGGACTATTACAAGATTTATTGGACATAAATAACCAAAAAAACCAAATCGAGCCACAAATCAAAGAAGCCCAGCAGGAACAGAGCGTAACAGACTTTATGGAAATGCCCGACGGGACCAACATAGGTCTTGCTTTCGGCGAAGTGTCAAAACTATCGCAAGACACAATCAACCAACTCATAGCCTATATGGAAAAATATAGGCAAAATGCTGTGGAAACATTCGACACAAAGCATATCGCCGCATACGAAAAAGCTCTTGGCAATCTTTACATAGCCCGCTCCGACAAGTCTATGGAAAAATTCTCAGGGATAGTACCAGAGTATTTCAAACAGCGAAAAGTACTTGAACAACGCAGGAACAGTAATACCGCGATGGCCAACACCCTCAGTTCCAAGCAAGAATCCCTGAGGGTCCGCGCAACCACACTCCGCAATACCATCGACATAGAGAAGAAAAATGGAGCCGACACCCTATCAAGTGAAAAAGAACTTGAAAAAGTTAAGGACGAAGCCTCAAAGGTCGAAGAAGCTTTGCAAAACACCCGCAAAGAGGGCGAGCTCCTCAACGAAGAACTAAAATCAATCAATGATCCCAACAAACAATTCAAGGGAATTTGCGAAGGCATATCCACATTTGCAAGTCTTATAGGGAACGCGGCTTCAGAAGCCGGCAGCATGTTGGAAGCACTCGGCAAAGAAAAAGCGGCCAAGACAGCCAAGACAGTCGGAGAAGTGGCAAACTCTGTCAAATCAGTCGCCGACGGCTTCGCCAAAGGCGGAATAGTTGGAGGCATAGCAACTGCGGCAGGCGAAGCGATGAAATGGATAGGCAAGATTTTCTCCGCCAGCGATGCAAGAAAGGAAAATATCATCAAACAGCTCCAAAAAGACATAGACTCGCTTCAAAAAGACAACGAACAACTCGAACGCCGCCGCAAAAATGAGTACTCCACCCAGAAAAGCAAAACGTACGATGAAGAAATCAGCTTTCTTGAGCAACAAAGTGAGCTTATAGACCAGCAGATTACCGAAGAACAGTCCAAGAAAAAGACCGATGACAATCGCGTGCAACAATGGCGCCAACAGATAGAACAAATCAATGAAACCATCGCAGAATACAAGGAAGCATCCATCGACGCTGTTATCGGCGAAAGCATTAGTTCGAGCATCGACAATTTCGCCTCTACCCTCGTAAACGCCTGGGGTACGGCCGCTGACAGTGCCGCCTCTGCAAAGGATATGGTACGCTCGATGTTGAGGCAAATGGTGCAGGAAGCTATGAAGACAGACCTCACCGAACCGGTACGCCGATTACGCCAAATGATGGCAGAAGCTATGGACGACAATATTGTCACGGATCAAGAGCGGAAGCGTATAGAAGAGCTTGCCAGAAAGTTCGGCCAAAATATAAGAGAAAAATACGAATGGGCTGAAGACATTATGAATGAGCCCTCTGAGCAGCAGATCGCCACAGGAGGATATTCCGCGCAAATATCCGAAGACACCGGCTCGGAAATTTCCGGATACCTCGCGGCCATCTTCCTTCAAAGCGACACTCGCAACAATCTTCTAAACGCCATCACCACTGACTTCGGCATTATGATGTCATATATCACAGCAGCCAAAGAAGAAGCCGCAGATACTCACGATCTCGCTTTCGCCATAGTTGGAAGACTTGAGGCAATCGAAAAAAACACACACGAACTATACGAAATAAACGAAAAACTCAGAAAAATAGAACTGAACACAAGATAGCTATGACACAGAGCGATATTATGACAAAGGTGGCACGCGCAGCCAAAGCCCTCGGCGCATGTGCAAAAACAGACTACGCCCAAAACATCGAATATATGGCTGAACTGTTTTTCTCC
Organism: uncultured Muribaculaceae bacterium; assembly: GCA_910579035.1. Classification (GTDB taxonomy): domain Bacteria; phylum Bacteroidota; class Bacteroidia; order Bacteroidales; family Muribaculaceae; genus CAG-873. Next base: position 7,478 of record CAJTSR010000011.1, read on the forward strand.
CCTCAGGGTCGTGAGTTCTGTCTCCGGCTCGGATATCCCGGTATCGAGCTATGGAGGGAAATCAAAACACACACACCGGACCTCGAGAAATTCGGTATATACGTAGATGCCGGCAACATTGCCGTCAAAGCCAATGAATTCTTGGCATTGATAGGCAATACATATGCCTCAGTAGAGGTATCGGGCTGCGATGTACTGCACCATATAATCGCTATGCACAAAGCCTTCGCCGTGGTGACTGCAACAGACCACGCAGTGATAGCAACCGAAGCCGGCGACGATTGCACTATCGAAATTAACACATATAACGGCAGCATAGCATTATGACCACATCCTCACTGATAATCAATGGAAAAGACGCCCTTGCCGAATGGGGTATCGTGCCACTCTCAAACCTCATTGGAGAGCTTTTGGCTCCTCCTCCGGCAAAAGATCCTGTAAAAAACACCAGCAGACTCGAACACGGCTCACGCTTTCTCCTACCCGGAGGCCGGACTATATTAGCTTCTCGCGATCTCACACTCGACCTCAGAATAAGGGCCGCTTCCGAATCCGATTTTTTGGCAAAGTACAATTCCCTGATACGCGAACTGGAATCGGGCTGGCTATCAATATCCACCGACAGGCTCCCTGGCTTAGTGTTCAAGTGCGTATATTTAAGCTGCAGCCAATATTCACAATACAACGGCAATGTGGCCAAGTTTATACTCCGCCTAAACGAACCTAATCCGGCAAATCGCTCATGAAACCAACCATAAATATATACAGCCCCGACGGAACACTGCTCTTAACGCCCATAATTACCAAAGAGGCAGAGGTACGACAAGCGCTGATGGCCGACGACCACGTCACCCTGTCGTGGAACGACATACAATGCGACACACTCCCCGCCGGAACATACATTGTACTTGGCGGCGAACGATATACATTGCTCGAACCGTACAGTCCCGAACAACGCAGCGAAGCCGAATGGAAATACAGTCCACAGTTTGAAAGCCGCACCGCGATATGGACAAAAAAGCCCTTCTTCCTCTACGCAACAGACGATGACGGCACCGTAACAAGCAGGGAGCCTGACTTCTCCTTTACAGGAAGCGCAGCTGATTTCGCTCGGCTTGTCATAAAAGCAGTGTTACACGAAACAGGGGAGAGTTGGACAGCTGAAGTGGACTCCGAACTTGACGGACACAAATCGCTCACATTCTCGGCTACCGACATAGCAGGAGCTCTAAGCCAGATTGCCGACACCTTTGGAACAGAGTGGCTTGCAGAAAAAACCTCAAACATACTGTATCTCGGCAAAGCAATGCTCCCGACTAACGACAGCGAGGAGCCTCCCACCCTCGAAGTAGGAGTCAACATCGGCGTGCCATCGGTACATCTCGCAAGAGAGAGTTATTACAACAGGTTCTTCGTTTATGGCTCTACACGCAACATCACTAAAAATTATAACGGTGCCAGCATAAACAACACTATCAACAAACGACTCACCCTCGACCCCGATAAATTCCCTGAAGGCTATATCGACAGCAGGACAAACGAATCCGAACCAGTTCTGCCCACAATCCTGACATTCAACGACATCTATCCTCGCTCAAATCTCGCTGTAAAAGAGGCGAGGCCGAGGGCTATGTACACTATGGAGGATGGTTCTGCCGATCGCGTACAAATTGGTACTGACGCCGAAGGACATCCCATCTATGACCAGTACGCCATATGGTATGTGCAGTTCGAATCAGTGTCTGCCGACGGCAGCCGAGAGGACTTTCGGCTGCCTAACACCGACATTTACAGCAAGGACAACCCCGACGGCGTTCTAATATCAGGAAAGTACATATCAGTACATTTCGGCTCGGGCGCGCTTGCCGGAAGAGAGTTCGAACTTCGCTATCACACAAAAGCCCAAACGCTCACCAACAGCGATGGTGTACCATTTTTAGTCAAAGAAGGCGACTTCGAGATTGTGTATACCAAAGACAACAATCTCGTCATTCCATCAATGGTAGGCGCCATACCGGCACAAGGCGACAAAGCCGTGCTCTTCAACATAAGAATGCCGCACCAATATGTGGCCGGGGCATATACCGAACTTGAACAAGCAGCCCTCAAAGCCATAACAGAGCTACGATCTGATAACAATAATTACGAATGTACGTCCGATCCCGTTGCCTTCCATAATTCACCAATTCTTAAAAATCTAAAACTCGGGCAAACCGTACTCTATAAAAATGGCGAACACAGTGTAACCACTCGCATTATCGCCATAACGCGCAAGCTCGACATACCGTCTGAACAAACAATCACGCTTGGCAACAAGCCTATCAAAGGATCGAAACAGACACTACGCGAAGAAGTTACCAATGCCAACAGGGACATAAGCCTGATGGCGTCGTTCAACGCTCTCACTCAAGCGACAATCAACAACTACAACCACGCGCAGAGAGCCATGCTCGAAGGGTTTGAGCGCATCAGCAAGATGTGGCAGCTCGACGAGGAGGGGCGCATCTACACGCCGTATGCGGCATATTCGCTGAAGGACGTGGCCGCGTTCGGGCCGTCCGAGGGCATCGGTGGTGGCGGGGGGCTTAGCGAGGAGGCGCTGGGGGCGTACCTCGCGCGCGAGGGCTATGCCACGCAGGTGTGGGTGCGGGAGTACGTGGCGGCCAACGCGCCGTCGGTCGACCTCTCGGCCTACCTCGCCAAGACGGAGGCCGCCGCCCTCTACCAGCCCAAGGGCAGCTACGCGGCGGCTGCGCACACCCACGGCCAGTACCTCACCGCGCACCAGGACATATCGCACCTGCTGGCCAAGACGGAGGCCGCGGCGCTCTACCAGCCTAAGGGGAACTACGCGGCGGCTGCGCACTCGCACGACGCGTACATCTCGGCCATAGGCACTTCGGGCGACAAGCTCACGTACACCAAGGGTACCACCACAACGAGTCTTTACGTGCCGTTCGCTTCGCGGTCGGGGGAGGTCTGCGTGGCCGACGCCAAGGCGAGCGTCGACACCTCGCAGTCGTGGCAGGCATACCGCACCGACCTCAAGGCGCGATTCTTCGACGTGTACGACAACGGAGGCCCCGACAGCTACGGCTGCGTGCTGGAGATTGCGGGGCGAGCCGGACACTGGCAGCCTCAGCTGTGGTTCGGCGGCTGGGTGAACGGCGTCCTGCGACACCGTAACCGCGACTACAACAGCGGCACGTGGGGGCCGTGGCACACCCTGCTCGACACCGCCAACTACGCCGCCACACTCGACACCCGCTACATGCGGCGCGACACCTTCGACGAGCTGTTCGAGAAGGTGACCGTCGACGGCTCTGTGTTCATCAAGGCCAAGCTGCCGTTCTTCTCCACCGGCGACGTGGCCGCGTTCGGCCCCGGGGCAGACATTCCCGGAGGCTCGGGCGGCGCGGCCTACGACCGCCTCGACGCGTGGGGCGACTACTCCACGGCCAAGGCGGGGTGGGTGCTGTCGGCAGCCCTCGGCCACGACCTGCACACCCGTCTGCAGAACGTCTACGGCAAACCGGCCATCGACTCCATGCTCGCGGGCTTCGTCACCCTCGCCACCCGGCAGGAGATAAGCGGGGAGAAGATTTTCACAAACTCCGTCTACGTCACCAACGGCAGGATAAGCGGCGAGATATCGTCGGCCTACACCGCCCACGGCATGCGGCTCGGCATCGCCGGCAGGAACTACTGCGACTTTCTGGAGTACGGCGGGGTGTGGAACTTCTACAAGTCGCGTTCCGGCACGGAAACGCTCGTGGCCAAAATCAGCGAGGCGGGAATATCCGCAAGTGCCTTCGCCAAGAACGGCGGCACGGCTTCCCAGTTCCTGATGGCCGACGGCAGCGTGGCGTCCAAGGTGACGATGACCGCCGTGTCGCACCTCGGCTGGACGTCGAACGGCGCCGACGCGCTGCGCATACCCTCCATGAACGCGCTCGCCTTCTGGAACGGGCGCTACAACGCCGCCGGCTCCAACCTGCAGTACTGCGACCGGGGACGCTTCGGCGACATCGTGACGCACGGCCACGGGGAGTACGTCACCGCCCTGGGCATCTCCGGCGACAACATCACGTGGATAAGGAACGGCGCCACAAACAGCATCACTGTGCTGTATGCCGCAAGGGGAGGCCGCTTGCACGTGGCAGACACCCGCTCGGTCAACACCAACTACACGCAGCTCGGCGACAAGGGCGTCTATGCCGACTTCAAACTCAACACCACGGTCGGGCTGCCCACCACGGCGGGCTTCTCGCCGGTGCTGAGCGTCAAGCCGTGGGGCGACTCGTCGGGAGGCCACGCGCACCAGCTGGCATTCCACGGCACCGGGGCGGTGTACTACCGCCTCGTGAGGCACGACGACACATTCGGGGCATGGCAGAAAATCCTCACCGACGCCAACTACGCCGCCACACTCGACACCCGCTACCTCACGGTCGGCACCGCCCAGGAGGTGGCCGGCGCGAAAACATTCCTTGTCAATGTCACGGCGAGGCACCCTGCCACCACCGGCGGCTCGGCAAGGGGCTTCGTGGTGTCGAACCTTGCAGGAACCGAGAAGGTGATTTTCGGCTCATTATGCAGTGCCGACGTGCAGGAGTATGCCTATGTCGGCTGGGGCGACAACGGGTGGCAGCAGGGCAATAACCTTGCCGTCTGCTCGAGTTTCCTGCGTTACAAGGGCCACGACATTCTGCACGCCGCCAACTACGCCTCGATGCTCGACGGGCGCTACGTCAACGCGGCGGGTGACAAGATGGACGGCGACCTCGCCGTGAGGAAGATGCACCTCCAGGGCGGCAACGAGTTCAACTGCGACGACAAGCTGTGGATAGCCTACCGCTCCACGCCGCAGGGCGTCAACGTGTGCCACGCCGACCAGCCCTTCACCTACGGCTCGGCAGGCCACGAGGTGCTGCACCGGGGCAACTACTCCAACCTCGTCAACGCCCTCAACCAGCCCCTGACCATACGCTGCGGCAACGACGCCAAGCTCATATTCGACAACACCGACGGCGAGCGCTACACCGTGCTGAGCTTCCGCGAGGCGGGCGCCGAGTACGCCAACATCATAGCCAACTCCGAGGCCTTCGTCTTCTCCGGCAAGCCCGTCACAATCGGCAGCTCGCTAACCACCCCCTACATGAACGGAGTCCTTGACATGAAGATGGAGCGCAACCTCTTCTTTAAACATTCGAGCAGCACCACGGGCATATACTTCTCCGCGCAGTCCGACGGCTCCCTGAGCATACGCGCCCACTCCGGCTACTCGTATGCGAAGACAATCGGCACCATATCCTACGGCGGGAATTTCGGCATAGGTACCACGTCGCCGCAATGGCCGATCGACGTCCACGGCGGTGTCCGCTGCGACGACTGGTTCCACACCACGGGCAACGGGGGCTGGTACTCGCAGACACACGGCGGCGGCATGTACATGCGCAACTCCACGTGGGTAGAGGCGTACAACAAGCCCGTGAAGATAGCCCACCGCACGGCCATAGGTTGCAGCGGCTTCGGCGTCGGATTGCAGCTGCGCGACGACAACCACACCGCCGTCGAGGTCTGCGGAGGCAACACCACCATGGGCATGGGCTGCCACAAGGACGGGCGATGGTACTGGTGGCGAGGCACCACCGACCCCGCCGCCACCTCCGACAAGAAATACGTGATGAACTTCGACGGCACGGTGTTCAACTTCGGCGACCGCGACATAGCCGTCCGCCGCGTCTACCTCGACAGCGCCTGCACAGTCTGGTTCCAGTACAACGCCGCCAAGGGCGTCATCGAGGCCTCCCACACCATAGTGTCCCGCAAGGACGTCGCCGCCTTCAGCGCCTAACCCCTCATTCCCAATTCCACATTTCTCATTCCTAATTCCTAATTCAAAGAAATGAGCCACACATCGACAACCATAAGCCGCCCCGTCGCCGTGAGCGACGTGCAGGCGGTCCTCGGCACCGCCGAAACGCGCATTTCCGCACTCTGCCGACACCCCGCCATAAACCGCTTCGCGCGCTGCAAGCCATACAACTTCGGCGGCATACTCCGCGACGGCATCACCGAGTCGACACGCCGCGCGGGCAACTTCGGCATGGCGCCCGCCCTGCTGGGCATAGGCTACATCGAGCAGACCTGCCTCACCCCGCCGTGGGGGCAGTGGACGCCGCCCGAAGGCACATATCCCTCGCGGCCTTGCCGCCTCGGCGACTTCGACGGCTACAACCATCTCGCGGAAAAATACATAACAGGCTTCGAGCTGCGCTCCTCGGCAGGCCCGCAACACACCCTGCCCATTTACGGCAACCCGCAATACCCGCAGGCCGAGGCGGGACTTACCGCGAGGATATTCACGGACAACACGGCAGACCTCATGCTGTCGGACTTCGCCGTCAACGGCGTGAGCCTCGGCGACATGTACCTCACCATCGGGGTGGCCGACGTGGACCTAACCCGCATACACGTTGCGCAGGCACGCGTGCCGGTGGGCGACGACTCCGTGGACGGACTGAATGTGGAGATTGTCACCACGAAAATTGACGACCTCGCCGCCTTCAGTCCCGGCAACAAGGTGTTCGCCGGGCTGTTCCCACGCCGGCTCGACATCGACGAGCAGTACCGCTGCGCCGACTTCGGCTCCGCAGACCTCTCGACGCTGTACTCACTCGACATGTGGGGCGACGGCTTCCGGCAGGTGGCGTACAACGAGCAGGCCCCCGTCAAGTTCGGCACCGGAGGCGCGGGCGGCACCGCGCCGGAAAAGGAAACGGTGGTGGTGCGCGCCACGGCCTCGCGGAAGCAATTCGACATCGCCGAGTACTCGTATTCGGAATACGGGTCGAGCCTGAGTCTGAGGCCTCAGGTCAACCTCGGCTCCGACTACATCGCTTGGGACCCGTCCTCCTCCGACAAGCTGAGCATGCTTTTCGGCGCGGGCTGGTACCTGAAATTCAACGCCCGCCTCGAGCTGTTCGAAAACGGCATGACGGCATACGACGGCACCATCGACGTCCTGCCACGTGACTACGGCGGCACGTCGGGCGCCTCGTTCGACCTCGTGCAGTGGGCATACGGCAACCCCGTCTACTTCGAGTTCAACGAGCCTGTGCGCTTCGACGGCGTGTACATTGGTTCGGGCGTGCGGTACACCGGGCGTCTGACACTCACCCTTGACGCCTACTGCTCCACCAAGATACCGCTCATACGCGACGCCTCAACCGGGGAGGACATCAGGCTCGTGTGCGAGTTCGAGATAAGTTAAACAGTCACAACAAACCAAATAAAAAAAACAAAAGCAATGGAAACAACCGAAAACATCAGAATCACAGCAATCCACTCGGCCGAGGTGCAGGCCGACAACAGCGCGGACACCGCCCGCACCCACCACGTCGACGCACGCCTCACAATCGGCGCCGACGGCGTAACCTCCGTCAACGGCGAGGTGCACTCCGAAGGCACCGCCGCAGCCTCGTTCAGCCACTACGCCGGAGGCGGCAAGAACATCAATTTCCACACCGACGCAGACCCCGGCGAGGAAGCCGCCGTGCTCGCAGCCGTCAACCGCTTCATCGCCCAGACTACCGACATAAAGCCCGCGCAGGCCGTCGCAGCCATCGCCGCCGAACCCTGACCGCCCGACCACTTACCCACCCAATCACTTAATCACCTAACCACTTAAAAAATGACCTACAACGACACATACTTCCGAATGTTCCTCCTCTCGGAGGCACGCCGCCTCGCCCTTCGCGGCAAGGCGCTCGCCGAAATCCTCGCAGCCCGCGCCGCGTACATACCCGCAATCGACGAGTTCGAGAAAAAGCGGCAGTCCATCACCGCCGACACCGACGCCGACCAGAACGCACGCGACAAAGCCGTCGCCGACGCGGCTGCCGAGCAAAGCCCCGCGCCCGACCGCCGCATCTCCGTCGAGGCGTTCGAGCAGATAGCCGACGCGGCACTCGCCGCAGGAACGCCCATGCCCACCCCCTCCGGCGAGGCCCTGCCGCCCGACATCTGGCTCGAAACCCTCTTCGCAAACCTCGTCGCACACGAATGACAACCGACATTCCCTCCAATTGAAAAGCCGGGCGGAGGCTTTCGCACTCCGCCCGGCTCGGGGGGTATTTGTCTATCGCATTGCCTATATTAGTAGTTCCACTGGCAAGCAATCATTCTCAGGTTGGGGCAAGCAATGGTCCGCATATCTGTAATCATGTTGTAGCGGCAGTTGATGTAGCTGAGATTCTGGTCGAAAGATACATCAAGCATTGTCAGCTCGTTATTGTTGCAGAGAAGACGCTGTAGGAAAGTAAGATTGCTGAGTGTGAGGCTGCTGAGGTCGTTATACGAGCAGTCGATGAATACCACGTTGGGGCAACCTGAAACTTCTAACGATGTGAGGTCATTGTAAGAGCAAACGATATCCAGCAGTGCGTTACACTCACGAAGGCCGAGTGTCTTCATATTGTTATCGGAACAAATGAAGCTGGAGAGAGAAGGCAGATTCGATACAATCATGTTCTGCACACTGTTGTCGTCCAAATTAAGATTCTGGAGGTTGGTAACACCCGAAAGTGTGAGCGATGTAAGCTTGTTGTAGCCACAATAGAGATTCTTCAGAGCGGTGCAGTCGGCAACAGTCAAAGTTTCGAGGTGGTTGCTCTGGCAGTTGAGGGTTTCAAGAGTAGGCGAAGCCTGCAGATCGAGAGAACCCAGTAGATTCGAAGCGATATTGAGGCTCTTTATAGCCGGCGAGTTGTCGAGCGAGAACTCGGTAATGCGGTTATTGTTGAGCGACACTTTAGAGAGAGAGGTACACCCTGCGAGATCTACCTCGGTAATCTTGTTGCGCGAGGCATTGAGTTCCGAAAGCGAGGCATCACCTTTCACGGTAAGACCCTGAAGCTTATTGCGCGACACGTCCACTTTGGTAAGCGCCGTGAAGCCGCTAAGGTCGAGTACGCCGGCAAGCTTTTTATCCTTCCATTCGATTGCGGTCACATTTTTTCCCACAACGGTAACACCTTCCCACGTGGAGGGATCCTTGATGTTCGTTATTTTGAGAGCTTCTGCATTTGTGGCAGCGTGTTCGGCCGGCTGAGCCAGAAACGCCTGTAGCTGTTTGAGCTCGCCCTTGTTCACTTGGGCGAATGCTGCTGCACTCCCGAGAGCAACAGCAAGGATGAATGCGATTTTTTTCATGACAATATTAATAATAGTAAGTTGAATTTTGGCACGATGGCTTTTGTCCCTCGTTTGATATGCAAACAAAGACCCGGGCGAAAAAGTTCTCTTTTTTTATAAAATTTTTTAATGCGATACGCGTCCTTATCAGTGTGTCGGGAATATTTTGTAATTTTGTGCATAAAACAACTTTTTGAACCATGAAATTATCCCGATTCTTACTCGCTCTCGCTCTGACAGCAGCCCCGGCAGCAATGGCGCAGCGCATGGCCGTTCTCAGCGACCTCCATGTCACTCCCGGCAATGCCAACGAAGCAGAGCTTCGCAAGGCTGTCGACGAAATCAACAACAGCAATTTCGATTTTGTGATAGTGAACGGCGACCTCGGCAACGAAGGCTCCGACGCAGAACTGAAAAACTCCAAGGAGATATTAAGCCTGATAAAGCATCCGCTTTTCGTACTGCCCGGCAACCACGAGGATACTTGGAGCCAGAGTGCCACCAAAACCTTCGTAGACCTTTGGGGCAACGACCGTTTTGTGGCCGAATTCGACTCTCTGATAATAGTCGGCATCAACTGCGGCCCGTATATGAAGATGGGCGACGGCCACATCAAGCAGGAAGACCTCCACTGGCTCAAAGCCACACTCGACGAACGCGTAAAACCCGGCAAGAGAGTGCTCTCGTTCAACCACTACCCTCTCCTCGACGACCTCGACAACTGCTCCGACTACCTCGCCATACTTGAAGAATATCCTGTGATAACCCACATCAACGGCCACTATCACTCGTTCAGCCAGTACATCGCCGGCGGCCCCGACAGCGGCAGCGACATGCCCTGCGCCATGACCCGCGCCCTCGATATGCGCGACGGCAAATTCGGCTACGCCATAGTAGAGGTAAGCCCGCAGTGGGTACACTTCTACAACAAGCCGATAGGAAAACCAGCAGAAGCAAAGTTCGCATTCCCCGCCAAGACCAAGCATAAAAAAGCCAAACGCGCCGAACGCCCAGCCATAAAATCGCCCGAAGGATTCGCAGTAGAAAAAGTATGGGCCGACAGCGCCTCTATCTTCACACGCCTCGGATTCGACAGCAAAAATGTATATTTCGGCAACTCGCTCGGCCACGCCCGCGCCGTGAACAAGGCATCAGGCAAGCAGGCATGGAGCGTGCCTACCGGAGCAAGCCTGTTCAGCCGCCCCGTGGCTCTCAAAGGCAACAAAGTAGCAATCCCGATGCACGACGGCATAATGGTGCTCGACAGCCGCAACGGACGCCAGACTGCCAAGCATAACTCCAAAGAAGGCCCCTATGTGGCCGACGGCGTAATCACACCCGATGGCAAAGGATACATTCAGGGAGGCTACAAGCGCATCGAGCGCCGCCGCCCCGACAACGGAAAACTCATCTGGAGCTACGACTCTATATTCAATTACTGCCAGGCAGCCCCGGCAATCGACGGCACCGACCTCGTGTTCGGCGCGTGGGACACAAACCTGCGCTCGCTTAATCTTGCCACAGGACGCCTCAACTGGGTATGGAACAACGGCAAGAAAGCCAACATGCTTGGCCCGGGCAACGTTGTGCCTGTAATCACCGGCGACAAAGTGTTCGTTGTGGCACCCGACCGCTTTATGACAGCTCTCGACCGCCGCACAGGCAAGCAACTGTGGCGCGACAACTCGCACCGCTATCGCGAAAGCCTCGGCCACAGCGAAGACAACACCCGCATCTATGCCAAAACCATGGACGGCGAACTCGTAGCTATCGATGCTACCGCGCCGCAGTTCAAAGAACTCTGGACCCTCGACCTCGGCCTCGGCTACGAGCACGCTCCCTGCATAATCCTCGAAAAAGACGGCTACGTATACGCCGGAAGCCGCCGAGGCACCGTTACGATAACCCGTGCCAACGGACCCGAACTGATAGCCTCTCTTCCGCTCGGCGTCAGCGAGGTCAACGGCATTGACGTCGATCCCTCCACCGGCGACATCTATGTGTCGCTCATCGAAGGCACCATATTCCGCATAGCCCGCAAGTAATTCCATAACGTTTAACGTTCCATCGCGGCAGGCGTCGGCCTGCCGCGATGTTTTTATATGTCCTAAAACGACAGTTGCCGCTCCCGACATCGAATTTTTTTAGTACTTTTGCACATAGATTATGAACTCTTTGAAGATACTGGTAACAGGAGCAGCCGGACAGCTCGGCAACGAACTGCGAAGCATACTTGAAGAACGTATGCCCGGACAGACCGTATATGTCGACCTGCCGCAGGCCGATCTCACATCGCGCGAACTTGCCGAGGATCTTCTCCGCCAAGGCGGATTCACCCATGTGGTGAACTGCGCGGCATATACCGCCGTAGACCGTGCCGAGGAAGAGAAGCTGCAATGCAAGGAAGTAAACGAAGGAATCGTGTCGAATCTCGCGCGGATTGCCGACGAGCTTGGCACAAGGATAATACACATATCCACCGACTATGTGTTCGACGGAAACACCTGCCGTCCATACACCGAAAGCGACAAGCCCGAACCCCTGTCGGTCTATGGCGCCACCAAGCGCAAAAGTGAAACCATACTCCTCGGGCTGGCCCCGAACAGCATGGTACTTCGCACAGGCTGGCTATACTCTCCTCACGGCCACAACTTTATGAAAACGGTACTGTCGTTGGCTGAAAAAAAAGACAGAATAGGAATAGTGGCCGACCAGACCGGCACCCCCACCTATGCCGGCGACCTTGCCTCGGCCATCGTATCGATACTGGAGTCAAACCACTGGGTACCCGGCGTGTTTCACTTCGCAAACGAAGGCGTGGCCACATGGTACGATTTCGCCGTGGCAATACTCGAAGAAGCCGGAATGCCCGAAAAAGCGGCTGCCGTGGCGCCTATCAGCACAGCCGACTATCCTTGCGCCGCTGCCCGCCCCCACTACTCTGTGCTCGACAAGAGCCGTTTCAAAGCAACATTTGGCATAACCATACCCCACTGGCGCGACGGACTGCGCCGCTGCATGGCCGAAATGGCCGCTATCAATTAATATGGCAACACTGAACGACGAAATACAGAGGCGACGCACTTTCGCCATCATATCACACCCCGACGCCGGCAAGACAACCCTTACCGAAAAGCTGCTGCTGTTCGGCGGAGCTATCCACATTGCGGGAGCCGTGAAATCGAACAAGATAAAGAAGACCGCCACCAGCGACTGGATGGAGATAGAGAAGCAGCGCGGCATATCCGTGGCAACCTCCGTAATGGGATTCAACTACGGCGACTACAAAATCAACATTCTCGACACTCCCGGCCACCAGGACTTCGCCGAAGACACATACCGCACACTTACGGCAGTCGACAGCGTTATAATAGTGGTCGACGTTGCCAAAGGCGTCGAAACCCAAACCCGGAAGCTTATGGAGGTATGCCGCATGCGCAACACCCCGGTGATTATATTCGTCAACAAGCTCGACCGCGAAGGCCGCGACCCGTTTGAAATTCTCGACGAACTCGAAGCCGAGCTCAAAATATCGGTTCGTCCGCTCTCGTGGCCTATCAACATAGGCGCCAAGTTCAAAGGCGTGTACAATATCTACGAGCATTCTCTCGACCTTTTCACGCCTGACAAACAGCGCGCCACCGAGCGCGTCGAAATCGACAACGTGTCTGACCCCCGCGTGGACGAAGCCGTAGGAGAATCCGACGCTGCCCGCCTCCGCGACGACCTCGAACTAATCGATGGAGTCTATCCCGACTTTGATGTCGACGAATACCTCGCCGGCAAGCTCGCCCCCGTTTTCTTCGGCTCGGCGCTCAACACTTTCGGTGTCAAGGAGCTGCTCGACTGCTTCGTGAAAATAGCCCCGTCGCCACGCCCGGTCGAGGCTCAGGAACGCCGCGTAGACCCGCAGGAAGACGCATTCAGCGGATTTGTGTTCAAAATCCATGCCAATATGGACCCCAACCACCGCAGCTGCATCGCCTTCGTCAAGGTATGCTCAGGCCGTTTCGAGCGCAACGCACCCTACAAACAGATACGCACAGGCAAGACGCTCCGTTTCGCCGCCCCCACCGCCTTTATGGCCCAGAAGAAAAACATTGTCGACGAAGCTTTTCCCGGTGACATAGTGGGCATTCCCGATACGGGCAACTTCAAAATCGGCGATACCCTCACAGCCGGTGAAGAAATACACTACAAAGGCCTTCCAAGCTTCTCGCCGGAGATGTTTATGTACATCGAGAATACCGACCCGATGAAGTCCAAACAGCTCGAAAAAGGCATACAGCAGCTTATGGACGAAGGTGTGGCCCAGCTGTTTATGCACCAGTTCAACGGCCGAAAGGTAATCGGAACTGTCGGACAACTCCAGTTCGAGGTCATTCAGTACCGCCTGCTCCACGAGTACGGAGCGCAGTGCCGCTGGGAGCCTATGTCGATGTACAAAGCCTGCTGGATAGAAAGCGACGACCCTGCCGCGCTCGAAGCCTTCAAAAAGCGCAAGCACCAATTTATGGCACTCGACCGCGAAGGACGCGATGTTTTCCTTGCCGACTCCCAGTTCGTGCTCACAATGGCTCAGAACGATTTCCCCAAGATACGCTTCCACTTCTCTTCAGAATTTTGACAAGTCAACGCCCGGAATAAAACCTCTGAAAAACATGTCCTGTCTTCGCGCCATACTATGCATCATCTTCCCGCCACTCGCCGTGCTCGACAAGGGCTGTGGCTCCGTTATCCTTGTCACTGCCCTCACCCTGTGCGCATGGGTGCCGGGAGTGATAGGCGCCATTCTGATATGCTACAAAAAATAAGCACAATGAAACGACTCTCCATACTGCTCATACTCATGGCGGCAGCGTCGGCTATCGCAGCATCGGCTCGCAGCGAGGTGCGTTTCGGCAACGAATCTGCCGACACCACCGCCATAACGGCGCTGCTCGACAATGCTCCCCGCCAATACGCCAATCCCGAAGAACTTACGGCTTTCTTTGCCCGCAGCTTCATAGGCACGCCATACGCCGCACACACCCTCGAAGCCCCTGAAGAAATACTCACAGTGCGCATCGACAGCCTCGACTGCACCACCTTTGTAGAAACTGCGATGGCTCTTGCCTTTACCGTGCTCGAGAAGCGCTCCTCGTGGCGCGACTTTGTGTACAACCTTCGTCGCATTCGATACCGGGGAGGCGAAATCGAAGGATATCCGTCGCGCCTCCATTACATCTGCGACTGGGCTGTCGACAATAAATACCGTGGCAACTTCTCCGATGTCACCGGAACATTCCCACGATACTCCAACATGGTTCGCAGCATCGATTTTATGACCGACAACCGCAAGCTCTATCCCGCACTTGCCGATCAGAACAACTACGACCGCATAAGGGCTATCGAAAGCGGATACCGCAACCATAAATTCCCCTACATAAAAACTATCGACCTCGGCTCAAAAGCCACAAAGGCCGCATTCCGCAACGGCGACGTGGTAGCACTCGTATCCACACTCAAGAATCTCGACGTCACCCACATGGGCATAGTGGTAAAAGAATCTCCCGAAGCAGACCCTTACCTGCTCCACGCATCGTCGTCGAACGGCGTGGTGGAAATATCAAGCCGCCCCTTGGCCGAGTTTCTGAAGAAAAACCGCCAGTGGCTCGGCGTGCGGGTATTCCGCCTCTCAGAATAGCACACATCACAATTATCTATACCAATGAAACCGCGCCTACACTATTTCGACATGCTCAAAGGCATCGCCATATTCATGGTGGTGATGGGACATGTACTAACTATGTGCGTTCGAGAAATCGACAGAGCAGCAATTTTCAAATTCATCGGCGAAGTGCACATGCCACTGTTCTTCTTCATCAGCGGCTGGATGGCGATGCGCCTCGGCGAAGGCGGCAATGTCGCCACGCCCTCATTGCTGCCACGCGCCAAACGCCTGCTCCTGCCTATGCTTGGAGCGAGTACGCTGTGGCTGTACTATTTCCCTCTGTCCGGCCTCGAAAGCCCCCTTGTGTCAACATGGGAAGGCCTTTGGAGCAACGAATGGAAAAACGGCTACTGGTTCACACTCGTGTTGTTTGAAATATTTGCCGTCTATGCAGCCATAACCCCGCTGCTGTCACGCTGCCGCAACGTATGGGGCGGTATCGCTGTCACAGCCGCTGCGTGGGCCGTGATGCTTGCATGCCAGGCCATAATGCCGCCTATGTGGGTAGGCATATCTTCCCTCGGACTTGCAGCCACTTTCTTCCCTATATTTATGGCCGGTGCTTTGGCAAAAAAGCATAAGGATGGCTTCGGCCGCATCTGCGAGTCGTCGGGAGCTGTCACAGCGGCGCTCATAGTCACAGCGTTATGCCTCGCCTTCGTATGCTGGCCTTGGAAATACGGCTTCGCAAACGAATACAACCTTATCGCGGCCCGCGTCATTCTCCATCTGTCGCTCGCCGTAATAGCCGTCGCCACCGTCAAACCGTGGAGCGAGCGGGCATTCTCTCCCGAACGATCCGCTCCGGGACGCCTTGCCGATATGTGGCGCTTCATAGGCACTCGCAGCCTCAGTGTGTACCTCCTCCACTACTTTTTCCTGTTCCCTCTCGGCGCCGCACGCCCGGCGCTTGAAGCCTTGGGACTAAGCTTCACCCCATTGTTCGTATTCTCGGCAACAGTAGCGGCCGCCATAGTCGCACTCGCCCTGTGCGCCGACTATATACTGTCGTTCTCAAAGCCTCTAAGCCTGCTGCTTACAGGCTCGGAACCGCCTAAACAACCCTCTGTAACCAAATGAACATAGCAATCGTAGGCACAGGATATGTAGGACTCGTTTCGGGAGCATGCTTCGCCGAGATGGGTGTCAACGTTACCTGTGTGGACATCGATACCGAAAAGATAGCCCGACTCAAGGCCGGCGAAATACCGATATACGAGCCGGGGCTGTCCGACCTCGTAGGCCGTAACAGCGCCGCCGGACGCCTGCATTTCGCCACCTCGCTCACCGAAGTTCTCGGACAAGTCGAAATAGTATTCTGCGCCGTGGGCACACCCTCCGACGAAGACGGCTCGGCCGACCTCAGCCACGTGCTATCCGTGGCCCGTGAGTTTGGCGCGGCCATAGAGCGGAAAACGCTGCTGGTCACAAAATCGACCGTGCCCGTCGGCACATCTGCCAAAGTAAGGCAGACGGTCAACGCCGAGCTTGAGCGCCGTGGACGCACCGACATACCCTTCGAGCTTGCATCCAACCCAGAGTTTCTGAAAGAAGGCGCCGCCATAAAGGACTTTATGTCGCCCGACAGGGTGGTTATAGGCATCGAAAGCGACTATGGCCGCAAGCTTATGGAACGGCTCTACCGCCCGTTCCTGCTGAACAACTTCCGAGTGATGTTTATGGACCTGCCGTCGGCCGAAATGACCAAATATGCCGCAAACGCCATGCTCGCCACCCGCATCTCGTTCATCAACGAGATTGCCAACCTCTGCGAGCGCGTGGGCGCCGACGTCAACTGCGTGCGCACCGCCATCGGTGCCGACGCGCGCATAGGCGGCAAATTCCTGTATCCTGGCTGCGGCTACGGCGGCTCCTGCTTCCCCAAGGACGTCCGCGCACTTATCCGCACAGGCGAGGAAAACGGCTGCCCCATGCAGATAGTCCGCGCCGTCGACGAAGTGAACGAACGACAGAAAAGCATAGTGTTCGACAAACTCAAAAGAATATTCGACAGCAATGTGGCCGGGAAGCATGTCGCCATATGGGGACTCGCTTTCAAGCCCGAAACCGACGACATGCGGTGCGCGCCCTCTCTCGAGGTAATACGCCTGCTCGTTGAAAACGGTGCCACGGTAAGCGTTTTCGACCCCGTTGCCACCGACGAATGCCGCCGACGTCTTGGCGACTGCGGAGGCGCGCTCACCTATGCCAACGATATGTACGACTCACTTGTCGATGCCGACGCACTTGCCCTGCTCACCGAGTGGAAACAATTCAGGCTACCATCGTGGGCGGTCGTTGCGAAAACATTGCGTGGACTCCATATTGTCGACGGTCGCAACATATACCGCGATGCCGACCTCGAACCCTTCGGTCTTGTGCTCCACGGCATAGGCCGAGGCTAAACCACATACTGCTATGGACGAAGCTATAAAACTATCTATCAATCATATGGGCGGCACCGAACGCAAGTACGTGGCCGACGCCTTCGACACCGACTGGATAGTGCCGCTCGGCCCGCACGTCGACGAATTCGAGCGTCGTCTGGCCGCGTACCTCGCACAGGACAAGCAACTCCTTGCCCTGAGTGCGGGAACAGCCGCCATACATCTCGCCCTTGTATGCCTCGGCGTAGGCAAAGACGACGAAGTGGTGTGCCAGTCGCTCACCTTTTCGGCGTCGGCAAATCCTATCGCGTACCAAGGCGCGCGCCCGGTGTTCGTCGACAGCGAGCCGGACACTATGAACATATCGCCGGCAGCCCTTGCCGACGCCCTCGACAGCCGACGCAAAGCCACCGGCGCATATCCGAAAGCCATCGTGGCCGTGGATCTCTACGGCATGCCGGCCAAGTGGGACGAGATCGAAGCAATCGCCTCCGAACGCGGAGTACCCATAGTCGAAGACGCCGCGGAAGCCCTCGGCTCGCGGTACAAAGGACGCTGCTGCGGCACTTTCGGAGCTTTCGGAGCGCTGAGTTTCAACGGAAACAAGATTATCACTACCTCTGGCGGAGGCGCCTTGATATGCCCCGACGAAGACAGCCGCCGCAAAGCGCTGTTCTTCGCCACGCAGGCTCGCGAAAACCTGCCCTATTATTACCACAAGCATATCGGCTTCAACTACCGCCTGAGCAATATCTGTGGCGCCATAGGCTGCGGACAGATGGAGGTTTTGCCCGAACGGGTGGCTCGCCGACAGGCCATCAACGCCATATACGCCTCCGAGCTTTCAAACCGCGGCGGCATACGGGTGCAGGGCAATCCCGGAAGCGAATACGAGTCCAATTTCTGGCTTACCACTGTGCAGTTCGACGACGAAACAGCGCCCGAACGCATACGCACCGCCCTTGCCGCCCGTAATATCGAAACACGGCCTCTATGGCGCCCCATGCACATGCAGCCGGTGTTTGCCGACGCCCCCTACTATGGCGGCGACAATGCCGAACGGCTCTACCGCCACGGCCTGTGCCTGCCAAGCGGCTCAGTACTCAACGACAAACAGATAATGCGCGTATGCAGCACGATAAAAGAACTGATATAGACTGCCGTCAACGCTGCCTTATAGCCTTCGACCTCGACGACACGCTCTTCAAGGAACGCGACTACCTGCGTTCCGGCCACCGCGTGCTCGCCCGCAAGCTTGCCGGGGAAAGCGGCGCCGATGAGCGCGCGCTGTTCAGGCTCATCACAGAGCACCACCCTCGAGGCATCGAGGCGGCATTGGCATATCTTGCCGAGCGCGGCACTCCGTCCTCTTTCAGTGTCGACGAACTCGTGGAAGCATACCGCGCCCACACGCCCGACATCAGCCTTGACGCCGACACCGAGCGCACCCTGCAAGAACTTAAACGACGCGGGCATCGGCTTGTGCTGATTACCGACGGCTCCACCCGCCACCAGCGCGCCAAGCTTCACGCTCTCGGCCTTGACCGCTTCATCGAACCCGGTGCCGTCCTTATCAGCGAAGAAACAGGAGGCGACAAGCACACCCCGCTGCCGTTCGCGATAGCAGAAGAACGATTCGGAAAAGAAACCGCGCGCAGAATATATGTGGGCGATAATCTCTCCAAAGACTTCAAATGGCCCAACCAAAGGGGTTGGACAAGCGTTATGCTTGCGGACCATAACGGCATCAACGTATTCCCCCAGCAGCCATCGCAATGGCCGGGAGAATACCGTCCGTCGGCCTGCATCGACAATATTTCTCGAATATTAGAATTTGTATAAAATGGCAACAGCTCTCATAACCGGCATAACGGGCCAGGACGGTTCATATCTGGCGGAATTCCTAATGTCAAAAGGCTACGAAGTGCATGGTATAATACGCCGCAGCTCGTCGTTCAACACCGGGCGCATAGAGCACCTGTATCTCGACGAATGGGTACGCGACATGCACAACAAGCGCCTGCTCACCCTGCACTACGGCGACCTCACCGACTCGTCGTCGCTGATACGGATAATCCGGGAGGTGAAACCCGACGAAATATACAATCTCGCCGCGCAGAGCCACGTGAAAGTGAGCTTCGACGTGCCCGAATACACCGCCGACACCAACGCCATAGGCACATTGCGCCTGCTCGAAGCCGTGAGAATACTCGGCTACGAGAAACGCTGCAAAATATATCAGGCTTCGACTTCGGAACTCTTCGGACAGGTCGAGGAAGTACCCCAGACCGAGAAAACGCCCTTCCACCCTCGCTCGCCCTATTCCGTGGCAAAGCTATATGCCTTCTGGATCATGAAAAACTACCGCGAAAGCTACGGTATGTTTACGGCCAACGGCATCCTGTTCAACCACGAGTCAGAGCGCCGTGGCGAGAACTTCGTGACCCGCAAAATCAGTCTTGCCGCCGCGCGCATAGCTGCCGGAACACAGGACAAACTATATCTCGGCAACCTCAACGCCCTGCGCGACTGGGGGTATGCTCCCGACTATGTGGAATGCATGTGGCTCATACTCCAGCAGGAAGAGCCTGACGACTATGTGATAGCAACCGGCGAATACCACAGCGTGCGCGAATTTGCAACCCTCGCGTTCAAACGCGTCGGGATAGAACTGCGCTGGGAAGGCGAAGGCGTGGACGAAAAAGGCATCGACACCGCCACAGGACGCGTGCTCGTGGAGGTTGACCCACGCTTTTTCCGGCCGGCCGATGTGGAGCAGCTGCTCGGCAATCCTCAGAAAGCCAAGACCGAACTCGGCTGGAACCCGCGAAAAACATCTTTCAACGAGCTTGTAGAGCGTATGGTCGACGCCGACGTGGCGCTCGTAGCACAAGGAAAAGCCCCCAATGCTTGACAAAGACTCAAAAATATACATTGCCGGCCACCGTGGCCTCGTAGGCTCTGCCGTTATGGCAAACCTGCGCAAACGAGGATTCACCAACCTAATCGGGCGCACACACTCCGAGCTCGACCTGCTCGACCCCGTGGCCGTACGCCGCTTTTTCGACGAGGAACACCCCGATGCCGTGGTGCTCGCCGCCGCCCACGTTGGCGGCATTATGGCAAACTCGACCTACCGCGCCGATTTCATATACCGCAACCTTCAGATCCAGCAGAACGTTATAGGCGAGGCTTTCCGCAGCGGCTGCCGACGCCTTCTCTTCCTCGGCTCCACGTGCATATATCCGCGCGAGGCACCCCAGCCTATGGCAGAGGACGCCCTGCTCACTTCTCCGCTTGAGTATACCAACGAGCCATACGCCATCGCCAAAATCGCCGGTATGAAGATGTGCGAATCGTTCAACCTGCAATACGGCACCGACTATGTGGCGGTAATGCCTACAAACCTGTACGGGCCCAACGATAATTTCCACCTCGAAAACAGCCACGTGCTGCCGGCAATGATACGCAAGGCGCACCTCGCCAAACTTATGGACGAAGGCCGGTATGACGATGTGCGCGCCGACCTCTCCCGGCGCCCCGTAAGCACACTCCCCTTCCCTGCCGAAGCCTCCGACGCCGACATACGCGACGCATTGGCCGCATTCGGCATATTCCCGGGACGGCTCCGCCTGTGGGGCAGCGGCAAACCGCTGCGCGAATTTCTCTGGAGCGAGGATATGGCCGACGCCTGTGTGCACATACTGCTCAACGTATCGTTCGGACAGCTTGCCAAGGAAGCAGGCGCCCCCGTGCGCAACACCCATGTGAACATAGGCACAGGCATCGAACTTTCCATAGCCGAACTCGCGGGAGAGGTTGCCGGGGCCGTAGGCTTCAAAGGCTCTATCGAATGGGACAGCACCAAACCCGACGGCACCATGCGCAAGCTATGCGACGTAAGCAGGCTCCACCGCCTCGGCTGGCGCCACAGCGTGGAACTGCCCGACGGAATACGCCGCCTCTACGAGTGGTATAAGGCCGACACAGCCCCCGCGAGATAAGCCGAATACGCCGCGACCGGACGATTTGGGCAAACCGCGATTTTTTTGTAAATTTGTGCCAAATTTCAAGAAATGAAGAATATACGCAACTTCTGCATAATAGCTCATATCGACCACGGCAAATCAACCCTTGCCGACCGTCTGCTTGAGTACACCAATACCGTGGCCGCCAAGGACATGGAAGCTCAGGTACTCGACGATATGGACCTTGAGCGCGAACGAGGCATAACCATCAAGAGCCACGCCATACAGATGGAATACGAACTTGGCGGGCAGAAATACGTGCTCAATCTTATCGACACCCCGGGACACGTCGATTTTTCATACGAGGTGTCACGCTCCATAGCTGCCTGCGAAGGCGCGCTCCTGATAGTCGACGCCTCGCAGGGCATTCAGGCACAGACTATCTCGAACCTGTATATGGCTATCGACAACGACCTTGAGATAATACCGATTATCAACAAGGTCGATCTCGATTCTGCCAAGCCCGAAGAAGTGGAAGACCAGATTGTCGACCTGCTCGGCTGCAAACCCGAAGAAATAATCCGCGCATCCGGCAAGACCGGGCTCGGCGTTCCCGATATTCTACAGGCTATCGTCGAGAGAGTTCCTGCGCCCGTGGGCGACCCCGAAGCCCCGCTACAAGCCCTTATCTTTGACTCTGTTTTCAACCCATTCAGAGGCATCATAGCATATTTCAAGATAGAGAACGGAACAATCCGAAAAGGCGATTTCGTAAAATTCGTAGCCACTGGCAAGGAATACCATGCCGACGAAATTGGAATATTGCGCCTCGATATGAACCCTCGCGCAGAGTTGTCGGCAGGCAACGTGGGCTACATCATATCGGGCATCAAGAGCAGCAAGGAAGTCAAAGTGGGCGACACCATCACCCATGTAGGGCGTCCGTGCAGCGAAGCAATCGATGGCTTTGAGGAAGTAAAGCCCATGGTGTTTGCCGGCGTATACCCTATCGAAACAGAAGACTTCGAGAACCTGCGCACATCGCTCGAGAAGCTACAGCTCAACGACGCCTCGCTCACATTCTCGCCCGAATCGTCTGCCGCTCTCGGCTTCGGTTTCCGCTGCGGCTTCCTCGGTCTGCTCCATATGGAAATTGTGCAGGAACGCCTCGGTCGCGAGTTCGATATGGACGTAATCACCACCGTGCCGAACGTAAGCTACCGCGTATACGACAAGCGCGGAGGCATGGTGGAAGTACACAATCCTTCCGGACTGCCCGACGCAACACTGATAGACCATATCGAAGAGCCCTACATCAGAGCATCGATTATAACCACGGCCGACTTCATAGGTCCCATCATGACCCTCTGCCTTGGCAAGCGAGGCGAACTGGTAAAACAGGAATACATATCGGGCAACCGTATGGAACTCGTGTTCGACATGCCCCTCGGCGAAATCGTAATCGACTTCTACGACAAGCTCAAGAGCATCTCGAAAGGATATGCGTCGTTCGACTACCATATCCACAACTACCGCGAAAGCAAACTCGTAAAACTCGACATACTGCTCAACGGCGAAAGCGTTGACGCTCTTTCCACCCTCACACATGCCGACAACGCCGTCACATTCGGGCGCCGTATGTGCGAAAAGCTCAAGGAACTGATACCGCGCCAGCAGTTCGACATCGCCATACAGGCTGCTATCGGAGCGAAAATCATAGCTCGCGAAACCATAAAGGCAGTGCGCAAGGACGTTACCGCCAAGTGCTACGGCGGCGACATATCGCGAAAGCGCAAACTGCTCGAAAAGCAGAAGAAAGGCAAAAAGCGAATGAAACAGATAGGCTCGGTCGAAGTGCCCCAGAAAGCCTTCCTCGCCGTCCTCAAACTCGACTAAAACCATATAACAACAGAAATGGCCTGCCGCGTGCAGGCCATTTCTGTTGTTATAAGAGGCCGGTCATAAATCACGGAGGGTGAGCATGTAGCCGAAGCCGCGTTGGTTGACTATGGCAATTGACGGGTCGTGGCGAAGAGCGCGGCGCAGCTTGTGGATATAGCCGTGGAGGGAGTTTCGGTTGCTTAAATCATCGCGTTGCCATACGGCAATCATAAGTTCCGAGGCATCGACGGTCTTGCCGATGTTGGCTGCCAGCCGTTCAAGAATCTTGGATTCAAAATGAGATAGTTCCACCTCTTTGTCGCCAAAAGAAAGAATCTGGGTACTTACGTTGAAAACATAGGCACCTATTGCAAATTTAGTATCTCCTACTCTACCGGCGCTGTTCCGGCGCAGAAGCGCCTTGATTCTCACTATCAGCTCGCGTAGCTCAAACGGCTTTTTAAGGTAGTCGTTGGCACCTATCTCAAAACCCTTTTCAACGTCATCGATTGTACTCTTGGCTGTAAGAAACAGCAAAGGAACTGCCGGAGATGTCTTTCTTATAGCCCTCGCCATAGTGAAGCCGTCCATTTCAGGCATCATAACATCTGCCACCACAATGTCTGCTCCACAGGTCTTGAATTTATCAAGCCCGTCAATTCCGTTGCCGGCTGTAAGCACCTCATAACCTTGCCCTCGCAACGTGTCTGCGACAATAAGCGCGAGGTCTGCCTCATCTTCCACCAACAGAATTTTACTCATCTTTACCGAATTTTATAGTGAATACCGAACCTTCGCCTTCCTTGCTTTTTACAGAAATCGACCAGCCCATCTTATCGAGGATACTCTTTACATAGTACAGCCCTATTCCATAACCGCGCACATCTTGCCTGTCGCCGTGAGGCACACGGTAGAACTTGTTAAATATATACGGCATCGATTTTGACGGAATGCCGATACCATTGTCTGCGACACTTATACCGTCCGAGCCGCCTGACACAGTAATCACAACGATATCACCCGAATATTTGACCGCGTTGTCTATCAGATTGTTAATCACATTGGCAAGATGTGTTCTGTCTGCATTGACACACATGCTGCTGTCTATATCGACATTTATTGTCACGTCCTTGCCCGCAGTCATTCGTTGAGCGTCAACAATTTCCTCGACAAACGGCCTTAGAAGTATGTTATCAGCCCTAAGCTTCATAGCCCGGCGTCGCTCCATACTCACGGCGAGAATGTTTTCGACAAGTTCTCCGAGCCGTTTCAGCTGCTTGTTGGCGATATTGAGATATCTCGTCTTTTTTTCCAAATCATTATCCGTGTCATAATTCAGCAGGGCATCATTGGCAGAATAAGCTATAGCGATAGGAGTCTTCAGCTCGTGGGTCATATTGTTTACAAAATCATCTTTCATCTCCTCGATTGTCCTGAGCCGTGAAACCGTTCGGAACAGATACCACAAAGCCGTCGCTATGAGAATTATTATAGCGCCTGTCGACAGTACGATGCCCAACATCTGCAGCAGTACATAGCCCTGCGGAGAGGAATAATAAGCGACATAGCGCTCGCCACTCATTATATTATAGCATATCGACACACTGTCAAGACTCTCTTTTATTTCTGCCGGGGATTGACCTGCGACCACGGTTCCGTCTGATGAAATTTTATTGACAAAGGCATATTTCGGCCTGATTCCTTTCCGCGATAGAGAAAGTTGAAAAAGGCTGTCCAAATCAGCAATATAAAAAGGATATATCGGATCCACGGTCTGGTGGGCTCCGTAACCGATCTCATCGACCATTATGTCAGAATAGTTTGTACCCGGATCGAGAGGCATTTTCCGCACTTCCGTCACTTCTCCCTCACCGTCAAAAACGTAAATCATCAGAGTATCCCCCTCTATCGAACGTTTTTGCGACATTGACTTGCCCTGATAATCCGGCACAGAGTCGGGTACAGGATATTTCTTAGGCCTGTTGAGTACCTCGTCAAGATCCGCGTCTTTCAACGACTGGCTTATCAGTTCGACAGTTTGACGCGATATGGCCTGATATAGTTCCACAAGACAGTATATGTTGTAACAAAGCAATATCGATAGCGCGGACACTATGATGGCGCTGTATAACTTGAAATGTTTCATATTCTTACGATTTGTGCAAATTTACCAATAATCCGTATTACTCTGAGTTGCACACACCTCTATTTAAGACTAAATAAGGGAGCAGATAAGACTAAATAAGGCTGGAGAGTGTATATACGGCTGTTGCTTGCCGTAATTTTGTATCAGACAAACAACCATACTGCAATGAGAAAAACCATACTTTTCGCAGCACTCCTTAACGGACTTAGCTCTGCAGCCGCGACAGAAACGCCCGACACCATTGCCACGCAGCAACTTAACGAAGTCGTTGTAGAGGGTGAAAAACCGCAAGTCAGAGCCAAGGACGGCATAATGGTAGTGGATCTTCCCGCCATTGTCAAGGACAAACCCGTGACCAACATTCTCGAAGCTCTCGGATATCTTCCCGGAGTAATCAGCAACAACGGCACAATCGGACTCGCGGGAGCCTCGGAGGTAAGCATAATTCTAAACGGCGAGCCTACGAACATGCCTCTCCATAATCTGTACCAGCTCCTTTACACCACGCCTGTCGACCGCCTGAAAAATGTGGAGATTATGTACTCGGCACCGGCAAAGTACCATGTCAACGGAGCCGTCATCAATGTTATACTGAAAACCCCATCACCGCTCGACGGCCTGCAAGGGCAGTTCCGTGCAGGCTACAATCAGGCTCATTACGGTTCCTACGGCACCGCTCTTGCCGCCACATATGCTGCCAAGGATTGGATATTCGATCTTAACTACGGGGTGTCACGAACCAAATCGTGGAATCAGGAGGAAACGCGTTCAAACCATCTTTTGAACGGCAAGCGCACTCTGATCGAGGACCAGATGCGACGCATAAACCGCAACTGGAGCAACACCATCTTTGCATCGGCATCATATAAAACGCTAAAACTTAATTACAACGGTCAGATAACCTCCGATTCAAAGAGCCAAAGCCTATCGTCCGGCACGCTCGGCCACTTCACCAACGCATACAGAATGCTGTCGCCGGTCAACTACCATAACGTAGCCTTGCGATACACCGCTCCATTCGGAATGGCAGTAGGCTGCGACTATACCCGCTACTCCGAAGACCGCTCGCAATCGCTATACAAGGAATCCGAGTACCTGTTTGGCTCTGACAACAAGCAGGAAATCAACCGCTATCACATATACATCGACCAACAGCACCAACTCGGCAAATGGCAATTGAACTACGGCACGGAATATCAGCATTCCGAAGACCATAGCTTGCAGAAATACATTGCGTCGGACAATCACGGCTTCGATGACACGCTCCACGAGGACTTGGCAAGCATCTACGTCGGCACCCAGCGCTCTTTTGAATCGGGGCTGTCGTTCAACGCCTCTGCCAAGTGGGAATACTTCCACAACAAGTACAGGCACAACTGGAATTTCATACCCCGGCTCGCCGCCACATACTACAAAACCCCGAAAAGCATATTCCAGCTCAACCTCAGCACAACCCGCATCTACCCATCGTACTGGGAACTTCACGGAGGCACAAGCTACATTAACGAATACTCCTCCGTGACAGGAAATCCTGAGCTGCAACCATATATCAACTACGAGGCTCAGTTCAACTATATATTCAAGCAAAAGTATGTGGCCACACTCTACTTCCAATACGGCGACAAGGCAGCGGTGCAGCTCCCATATCAGTCGCCCGAATCATTGCATCTGATATACCAGACCATCAATATGAACTACAAGCGCGTTGCAGGCATCAACCTCTATGTACCTTTCAACGTAAGTTACATATGGAATGCCTCTGCCACAGCCAACATACTCAATCAGCGGGAAAAAGCCGACCGCTTCCACCACATCAGCTTCGACAACAGCAAGTGGATTTTCTATGGCTCGGTCAACAACTCATTCAAGTTCAGCCGGGAATGCCCGCTATCGTTGACTCTTGACTTCGCCTACATCTCTCCGTCGCTGCAAGGCATATCCGACCTGTCGGGACTGTGGAAGGTCGATGCCGGCATCAAATGGAATTTCGGCAGGAAACACTGTTGCGAACTCGACATCAAAGCCGACGACATATTCAACAAATGGTCGCCTGTGATGACAATCAACCACGCCGGCCAGGATTACCGCATGGCAGTGCGCGGAATGACCCGCAACCTCAAACTCACCTTCATATGGCGCTTCAACGGCTTCAAACCAAAGGAAAACAATATCGACGCCTCCCGTTTCGGCACCCTCTAAGAAACTGTTTAAATTTTATTGAATCAAATTTAAACAGTTTCTAAAAACATTTCGGCCTATATCTATAAACATACCGTACCCTTATAACACCAATACCAAAACCCGAAGAGTTTCTTTATTAAGTATATTTGTAGTTGCAAAAAATACTTACCTGATGAAACGCACAACCATACTACCAGCCCTCGGCCTCGCCATACTGATGGCGGGAGCGCCGCTCCAACAATCCTATGCCGCTAACCCGATATTGCCTATGTGGGAATACATACCCGACGGCGAGCCTTACGTGTTTGAAGACCCCGACAATCCCGGCAAGTTCCGAGTATATCTCTACGGCTCGCACGACAATCTCGTGACAGAGTACTGCGGCCGCGACCAAGTGGTGTGGTCAGCCCCTATCGACAATCTCAACGAATGGCGCTTCGACGGAGTGATATTCACCTCCACCCGCGATGCCAATGGCAATTTACTGTATGCCAACGGACAAGGCGACGTGCTCTACGCGCCCGACGTTGCCGAAGTAATCGACAGCAAAGGCAAAAAGACATACTATCTCTACCCCAACAACCAGGCCTGGGGCCGAAACGGCATGGTGGCCAAGGCATCGCGTCCAGACGGGCCTTTTGAAGTGTGCAACTGGGATCCCGAGAATCCGAAACATACCGTAGGCGACCTGCGCTTCGACCCGGGCGTGCTCGTCGACGGGGAGAAAGTGTATGCCTACTGGGGCTTCGAGGACAGCAACGGCGCCGAGCTCGACCCTTCCACCATGGCGACCATCGTACAAGGCACTCTCCACAAAGACCTCATACCAAGCTCGAAGCAGGAAGGCGTGTTCCGTTTCTTTGAAGCATCGTCGATGCGCAAAATCAAAGACAAATACGTGCTCGTGTACAGCCGTGTGACAGGTGACGGCGAATTTGGCCTGCCTGCAACCAACTACACTCTTGCCTACGCATACTCCGATAGCCCCATGGGACCGTTCACCTACGGTGGCACCATAATCGACGGACGCGGACGCGAAAAAGGCAAGGACGGCAAAACAGTATACACCGCCCACCCCTTCGGCAACACCCATGGCAGCATCATCGAAATAAACGGCCAGTGGTATGTATTCTACCACCGCCAGTGCGGCACAACCGAGTACAACCGCCAAGCCATGGTAGCCCCTATCGAAGTGAAAGTAACAGAAGGCCCGGGCGGAAAAGTAGAAATATCAGAAGGCGAATACACCTCGGAAGGCTTCGAACTTGGCGGACTCAACCCCCTCGAACGCCACTCAGCCGGCATAGCCTGCCACTATACCGGTCCTGAAGGCACCCGGCAGTCCTATCCCAACTATTACCATTCAGGCTCTTACATAGAAGCCCTGCGCCCGAAAATCAACGAAGGCGACAAAGCTTACGACCTGCGCATCAACCACGGCCCCGTGGTAAACAACACCGCCGGTTCGGTAGTCGGATACAAGTACTTCAACTTCGATCATCTCGGCGGGAAAAAAGCCAAATTGCTTGCCGAGCTGATACCCGCAGGAATTGCCGGAGGCTTCGACGTGCTTATAGACAACCCCTACACTGGACGTTGCATCGGGGCTGCCGACATATCCGGATTGCCGGCCGGAAAGCCCACCGAAATAAGCATAGACCTCAGCGACACCAAAAACCTGAAAGGAAAGCACGCGCTTTACTTCGTATTCAAATCACCGGCTGCGGGCCAATCTGTCTGCACATTGAACAACTTCGTATTCACAGCCGAATAACGCCATCAAATTTATTCGGGGCGACTATTGCATTAATCTCGCGAATTCTGCTTATATTTGCGATACGGTATTGCCGGGGACTCCGGCCGTGCCACTTACCTTAAACATATATACGTATGGCAAAAGTTTATGGAGCTGTAACAATCGACGACAAGCGATGCAAAGGGTGCGACCTCTGCGTGGTGGCCTGTCCCACCGATGTTCTTCAGCTACAGCCCAAGGAGGTAAACGACCGAGGTTACCACTACGCGTTCACGGCCAATCCCGGCGCCTGCATAGGCTGCGCCGCCTGCGCCACAGTCTGTCCCGATGCCTGCATCGAAGTGTACCGCTTTGTGAATCGCGGCGAATAATCCAACTCCAACCCTGAAAAGCACCAAAACACAATGGAAGAAGAAGTAAGACTGATGAAGGGCAACGAAGCCATAGCCCACGCCGCAATACGCTACGGCGCCGATGGCTACTTCGGATACCCTATCACGCCGCAGTCGGAAGTACTCGAAACCCTTGCAGAGCTGCGCCCGTGGGAAACCACCGGCATGGTCGTACTGCAGGCCGAAAGCGAAGTAGCGGCTATAAACATGGTTTACGGCGGCGCTGCCACCGGTAAAGCCGTTATGACCTCCTCGTCGTCACCCGGCGTCAGCCTCAAGCAGGAGGGCATATCGTACCTCGCAGCATCGGAGCTGCCCGCACTCATTGTCAACGTTATGCGCGGCGGCCCCGGCCTCGGCACAATCCAGCCCTCGCAGGCCGACTATTTCCAAGCCACCAAAGGCGGCGGCCACGGCGACTACCATATGATAGTCCTTGCCCCCGCCACAGTGCAGGAAATGACCGACTTCGTGGCCCTCGGCTTCGATCTGGCCTTCAAATACCGCAATCCCGCAATGATTCTGGCCGACGGCATCGTGGGCCAGATGATGGAAAAAGTAGTGCTGCCGCCACAGCGCCCGCGCCGCACCGAGGAAGAACTGCGCGCGCAGTGCCCCTGGGCAGCGTGCGGACGAGGCGACCGCGACCACCGCAACGTGGTGACTTCGCTCGAACTCGACTCGGCCAAGATGGAAGAAAACAACCACCGCTTCCAGCGCACATACCGCCTGATTGAAGAAAACGAGATACGCTTCAAGGAATACTACACCGAAGACGCCGAATACCTTATCGTGGCATTTGGCTCAATAGCCCGTATCTGCCTCAAAGCCATCGAAGAAGCGCGAGAAGCCGGCATAAAGATAGGACTGCTCCGTCCCATCACGCTATGGCCCTTCCCCACCGCAGAGATAGCACGCCTGAGCAAACAGGTGCGCGGCATACTCACCGTGGAGCTGAACGCCGGACAGATGGTGGAAGACGTGCGGCTCTCCGCCGAAGGACGCGTGCCCGTGTTCCACTTCGGTCGTATGGGCGGTATGATACCCAACCCCACCGAAGTGCTCGAAGCCCTCAAAAACGATTTTCCCGAACTCCGATAAAAAAGAAAAGCAATGACACCCGAAGAAATCATCAAGCCTGAAAACAAGGTATATTCGCGGCCTCGTCTGCTGACGGAGAACGTGACCCACTATTGCCCCGGTTGCAGCCACGGAGTGGTACACCGCATAATAGCCGAACTCCTCGACGAGATGGGAGTGGCAGACAAAGCGATAGGCATAGCCCCGGTAGGCTGCGCAGTGTTCGCCTACAACTACATCGACGTTGACTGGGTGGAAGCGGCACACGGACGCGCGCCCGCGCTCGCCACTGCAGCAAGCAGGCTCAATCCCGACAAGCTCGTATTCACCTATCAGGGCGACGGCGACCTTGCCGCAATCGGTACTGCCGAAACAATCCACGCCGCGAACCGTGGCGAAAACATCGCCATAATATTTATCAACAACGCCATATACGGCATGACCGGCGGACAGATGGCTCCCACCACCCTGCTTGGCATGAAGACCGCCACAACGCCCTACGGCCGCACAGCCGAACTGAACGGCTACCCGCTGGCTATCACCAACCTGCTGGCGCAGCTCGACGGCACCTGTTATGTGACCCGTCAGGCCGTGCACACACCCGCCTCCGTCCGCAAGACCAAAGCGGCCATCAAGAAAGCCTTTGAAAACGCCATGGCAAAGAAAGGCACTTCGGTAGTGGAAGTAGTGGGCACATGCAGCTCAGGCTGGAAAATGACACCGGCGCAGAGCAACGACTGGATGGCAGAGCATATGTTTGAAAAATACCCTCTGGGCGACCTTAAAAACGAAGACTAATGAAAGAAGAAATAGTAATCGCAGGCTTCGGCGGCCAGGGAGTACTCTCTATGGGCAAGATACTGGCCTACGCCGGTCTTATGGACAACCTCGAAGTCACATGGATGCCCTCCTACGGGCCTGAACAGCGCGGTGGCACAGCCAACGTCACGGTAATCCTCAGCGACGCCCCCATCAGCTCGCCCGTGCTTGACACTTTCGACACCGTGGTGGCCCTCAACCAGCAAAGCCTTGACAAGTTCGAGAGCAAGGTGAAAAAAGGAGGACTGCTCATATACGACCCCTCCGGCATTCACCGCCTGCCCCAGCGAACCGACATCAAAGTAGTTTCTGTCGACGCCATCACAGCATCTGTAGAGCTTAAAAACTCCAAGACCTACAATATGATTCTCCTCGGAGCGCTCCTGAAGCTGCGTCCGATGGTCGAAATCGACGCCGTGCTGCGCGGTCTGAAGAAAACGCTGCCCGAACG
This sequence comes from uncultured Muribaculaceae bacterium, assembly GCA_910579035.1. Lineage (GTDB taxonomy): Bacteria > Bacteroidota > Bacteroidia > Bacteroidales > Muribaculaceae > CAG-873. The sequence goes on from CAJTSR010000011.1 coordinate 39,450, forward strand.
CCACCATCACCTGCTCCCGCTCAACGAGCAGGCTCTGCGCAAAGGCATGGAACTCGTGTAAAAACCATCTACGACAATAAAAAAAGCGGCATCAGCCGCTTTTTTTATTGCTTGTAAGTCGGTTCAGTCTGCCGCATGGTACTCTATAAGACCCGGCATCGAATAGCGGATTATCTTGGCTATCTCGATTCCGAAATCTGACGCAGCCTTAAGCAAAAGATCCTTGTACAGAACGCAGGTAGAGCCTACACAGCACAGGCGATGCTCCTTGTAGGGGTACGCCTGCATATTTCGCGTAAAAAAGCTCATAAAGGCATTATACACAAGCTCGTATACATATGGCTCATCAAGGTGCTCGGCAAGAAACAGCGAGTATCGCGAAAGGGTTCGGCTCGGTAGCGGATTGGTATACACCTCGTCCATAAGAATGTTGGGCGTCACCATATACTTCTCATAGAAAGCCCGGATAAGCTCCTGCGGCGCGATTCCCTTGAGCATATCGGCAATAAAGGTCTTGCCCATATATGCTCCCGAGCCTTCGTCGCCGAGAATGAAGCCGAGCGGAGCCACGGTCTTCACAATCTCCGAGCCGTTGTAGAGGCACGAGTTCGAGCCCGTGCCGAGTATGCAGGCAAGACCTGCCTCGCGGACAAGTAGTCCGCGGGCAGCGCCGAGGAGGTCGCTTTCCACAGTGACAGGCGTCTTGAACTGCGCCACAAGCGACGACTCCATTATCTTCGTTTTTTCCTTCGACGAGCAGCCTGCGCCATAGAAATACACGTGGTCCCAGCGACGGCGGAAAAACGCCTCGGGTAGCTCCAGACGGATGGCATGGGATATTTCGCGACGCGTCTGGAAGAACGGATTAAGACCCGTGGTGAAGGCATGCTCCACTATCTCGGTTCCGTCCAAGAGCGCCCATTCCGTACGCGTGCTGCTGCTTTCGGCTATGATTTTCATTTGGCAGAGTCTATTTGACGAAGTAATTCTTCAACGGCGGTACGAAGCTGGGCATCATCTCCAGCCACGATTCCCTCGGGAGTGTTCGCCACCTTGATGTCCGGCTCGAGCTGCTGGTTCTCAAGCACCGAACCGTCGGCAAGGCGGTAGCCTACCACAGGGATACCGAACACAAGGGTCGGATCCTGCATACGCACCCAGTTGACCGATGTCATAGTGCCCGGAACAGGCATTCCGACTGTCTTGCCGAGGCCGCGGTGGCTGTAAACCCACGGTGTTCCGTGAGCATTCGAGTAGCACGGCTCGGCCATAAGCATTATCGACGGTTTGTTCCAACGGCGCGAAGGCATGTCGCAGGTAGCCTCGCCGCGTATTTCCTGTGTAAAATATTTCTTGCCGCTGAGCAGCACCTCTATGTCCTCGTGGAGGCGTCCGCCACCGTTCCAGCGTATGTCTATCACCACACCCTCGCGGTCGTTGTACTTACCGAGGAGATCGGAGTATACCTTGCGGAACGAGTCATCGTCCATCGACGATATATGGACGTAGCCCAATCGTCCGCCCGACAGCCTGTCGACGTCGGCAGCACGCTGCTTCACCCAGCGGTCATACAGCAAGTCGCTCTGCCGGCCAGAAGATACGGGACGCACCACGATGTCGCGGCGAGTACCGTCGGGGGCAAGCAGCGACACGAGCGTGCGACGACCTGAAGCATCAGCAAGCAGACGGTCGACAGGCATCTCGGCTGTCACCTCCTTGCCGTTGATTTTCTCTACCACGGTACCGGGTACAACTTCCGGCGACAGATTGTAGAGCGGGCCCTTTTCGAGCACTTCCTCTATGCGGGCGCCCTTGCCTGCATATCCGAGGTCATAAAGCACGCCGAGCGAAGCGGTGCGTTCGCTGAACGCCGCCGAGGGAGCGCCCTGATAGCGGCCGCCGGTATGACTTACATTCAGTTCGCCGAGAAGCTCGCTGAGCAGCTGGGCAAAGTCGTAGTTATTGTTGATATGCGGAAGGAACTTGCGATAGTCGCGACAGAGGCCGGCCCAGTCCGTGCCGTGCATATCGGCAGTATAGAAGCGCTCGCGTTCCTCGCGCTCCACATAGTCGAGCATAAAACGACGCTCTGCCGCAGGATCAAGAACCATCTCGGCATTGTACGAAATAGGCTTGATGGTGCTTCCGAATTTATTAAGGCTTCCGCCGAAAAGGAATATGTTTTTCCCGTCGGCCGACATATCGAAGTATGCCGAACTTTCGGGGTGACGCTTCTTCATCGACAAATCACCGCTTTCAAGGTCAAGATCCCATATGAAGGTGCCCTTGTCGGCAGATGAGATAAAGTAGAGATGCTTGCCTTCGGTGTCAACAATTGCATCGCGGAGGTCGGTCGACATAGGCGTCACACGCACCTGTCGGTCGCTAAGCCCGTCATATTCCACATTTATTATCGAATCGTTCTTCTCCTTGCTGTCTTTCTTAGCTGCCTTGGCAAGCTCCCGCTCCTCTTTGGTAAGCTTGAAGTTATCGTATGCGTCGCGGTTCATAAACACGAAGAAAACGTCCATCTGCGACCCCCACGAAGCGTGGTTGCGCATACCGAGGCGCTCCGAGGCAAAAGCGAGCGCGTTGCCGCCAAGAATCCACTTAGGCTCTGCGTCGAAGTATCCGCTGTTGGTTATGTTGGTAAGTTTGCCGTCGGCCACATTGATTATTGCCACGTCGGAGTAAGGATCGTGCTTGCGGTCGATTATCTCGAGGGCTATCCATCGCGAATCGGGCGACCACGTGAAGTAAAAGCGTCCGTTGCGCTGACGGTGCGTCGAGCCGTCTGTAAGCTCTGTCACCTTCTTGCTCTTCATATCCATCACGGCAAGCTTGTTGCGGTCAAGTATAAAGGCCAGTTTCTTGCCGTCGGGCGACAGTTTGGGCACGGTTCGCTCGTGCTTGTCGGCTTTGAACACCGGCTCCTCGCTGATGATGGTGGCATGGGCGAGGTCGGGCTCGTCGGTCGGACGGCCGAGTGTGGCGCGATATATATTTGCGCGGCCGTCGCGCTCCGATGTGTAGTACAAGGTGCTGTCGTTGCCCCAGCTGAGGTCGCTTTCGGCCTCGGGTGTGGCAGATATCTGCTTGGTGGTGCTGTAATCGACAGGCGTCACAAACACATCGCCACGGTAAAGGAATGCAACGAGCTTGCCGTTTGGCGAGGCGGCTGCCCCGCCGGCGCCTCTCGAGCCGCCAATCTTTCGCAACTCGTCGGGAAAATCCGCCTTTATGTCCACTGCCACCTTCGCAGGCTTCGATGCCCCGGAGGCAAGTGTGTACAGCTCGCCGTCGTAGGTAAACGCCAGCGTTCCGTTTGCGGCTCGCGAAAGGAAACGCACCGGGTGGCGCTTGAAGTCCGTCACAGGCACGGCCTTGCCATAATCGCCGGCAACGGCGCGGTACACATTAAGGCTCTTCTGGGGAGCACGCTCACTGAGGAAATAGAGGGCATCGCCTGCATCGACAGGACACAAATCCTCACCGGGAAGGTCAACGAGTTTTTCATGTCGGCCTGTGGCAGGGGTATAGCGCCATATATCGCGAGTAACCGACGATGTATGGTGCTTGCGCCACTGGTCCTCGAAGCCTTTCACGTCCTCGTACACAAAGCTCTTGCCGTCGGGCGCCCACGAAATGTAGCGCGCCGGCGTTGCCAGAAGCTGGCGTGAGGCGCCTCCGCCCACAGGCACGGAATAGACCTGCGTCATTCTCCCCGTGGGGAACATGGCGCTCGAAGCCGGAGCCTGAATTGCGGCAGAATAAAGCACCTCCTTGCCGTCGGGAGTGAAAGCCTCGGGTATTTCCGATGCGGAATTATACGTGAGGCGCTTCCATTCCTTTGACGAGCCGTCGGCAGCTATCACAAATATATCGGCATTGCCGTAGCGATCGGAAGAAAAAGCGATAGAACGGCTGTCCGGGCTCCATATCGGAGTGGTTTCGTAAGAAGGCTGCGAAGTGAGCCTCAGAGCCTCCCCGCCGCCGGTCGGAACCGTGAATATGTCGCCTTTGTATGTAAATGCAATCCGACTTCCGTCGGGCGATATTTTCGCATTTCTAAGCCACAAAGGGCTTTCGGCAGCACCGGCAGATATGGCGCCGGCAGCAAAAATGCATAGTAAGATATGTTTCATCCTTTGCAAGAGTGTTTTATAGAGGTTTTTGCAAAGATACGGATAAGTCGAGCGCAAAACAAATTTATTTAATTTTGCCGAGCGAGAGTATCTAAGGCGATTAGCCAAAGATACGAATAAGTTGGGAGCAAAAGCAAATATTCTTTGCTTTTGACGAATGAAACACCCTCTAAATAAAAAAAGCGCCCGGAATAATCTACCGGACGTACTGAATTGTTGATAACGTGAATAATTTTAATGCAATGGCATCTATCGGAAAGCCTTACTTTGACATATCAGCCGAATAGATAGCAGCGCTTGCTGTGCAATACCATACTATTGCTTTCTTGAATAGTTTAAGCATAGTCTTTAGTGCTTAGTTTAACAATCTTTTTTACCTATGTGCATTTAAAACGCCGCAAAGGTACAAAAAGATTTCAAAACTATGCTAAAAAACATACTTTTAAAACACATGTCATCATCACTAAAACTTCTCCGCCCTATGTAGCAGCACATTAAAGAAAGAACGAAGGAGCTGCAAAAACTGCAACTCCTTCGTTTTTTCTTGCTGTGCTAAGAATTTAAGCGTTCTTCACCTTTTCAACAACAGCGGCGAAAGCCTGCGGGTTGTTGAGGGCGAGGTCGGCGAGGACCTTGCGGTTCATTTCGATACCGCTCTTGTGGATAAGACCCATGAGCTTGGAGTAGCTGAGGTCGTGCATACGCGCAGCAGCGTTGATACGCTGTATCCAGAGAGCGCGGAAGTTGCGCTTTTTGTCCTTGCGGTCGCGGTAAGCGTAGGTAAGACCTTTTTCCCAGGTGTTTTTAGCAACGGTCCATACATTACGGCGGCAACCGAAGTATCCACGGGTAAGTTTGAGGATTTTCTTGCGGCGTGCGCGCGAAGCAACGTGGTTGACTGATCTTGGCATTGTTTCAGATGATTTTTGAACGTCAGCGTCCGCTGTCTTGGCGGTGCTTAAGGCTGAACATTCGGTTAATAATGAATTATAAAATCACGAATTAAGCTTGGTGGTCAAGAGAAAGGCGGCTTATTTGAGGCCGAGGAGCGCCTTGACATTGGAAGCGTCCACACGTGCTACCAGACCGGAGTGGGTAAGGTTGCGTTTCTGCTTCTTGGTTTTCTTTGTCAAGATGTGGCTCTTGAATGCGTGTTTTCTCTTGATTTTTCCTGACCCGGTAAGGGCGAACCTCTTTTTGGCACCGGAATTAGTCTTAATCTTCGGCATTTGTCTGTTTGTTAATGATGTTAATTCGAGTTGTATAATTACGCGCCAACCCGTGGCGCCTTATGCTATTTCTTCTTGGGCGAAATCATTATAATCATTCGCTTGCCTTCAAGCAGCGGCATCTGCTCCACCTTGCCGTACTCTTCGAGGTCGTTGGCAAAACGCAGCAACAGCACCTCGCCTTGCTCTTTGAAAAGAATCGAGCGGCCTTTGAAGAACACATATGCCTTCACTTTGGCTCCTTCCTGAAGGAAGCCTACAGCGTGCTTGAGTTTGAAGTTGTAGTCGTGGTCGTCGGTCTGGGGGCCGAAACGAATCTCCTTGACCACTATCTTCGTCGATTTGGCCTTTATCTCTTTGGCTTTCTTCTTCTGCTGATAGAGATATTTCTGATAGTCGAGAATCTTGCACACCGGCGGCTCCGCGTTGGGAGATATTTCCACCAGGTCGAGTTCAAGCTCGTCGGCTATCTTGCGGGCCTCGTGAATGGAGTAGATGCCGGGGGTTACGTTGTCGCCGACCAAGCGCACTTCGCGGGCACGGATATGCTCGTTGATGTTGTTCGGCGCCTGTTTAACCTGGCGAGGGTCGCGGCGTTGTCCGCGGGGTCCACCGGAGTTGGCCGGACGCGGCCCACCGGGGTTGAAAGGTGGTTTTTTCTCCATTCAGGGGATTATTGGTTAATCATTTGGTTGACTTCCTGAGTCAAAAGTTCTGCAAAGGTAGCAATTTTCATCGAACCAAGGTCGCCTTCGCCCGATTTTCTTACAGAAACCTCGCCATTTTCGGCTTCTTTCTCGCCAACAATGAGCATATAGGGTATTCGCTTGAGCTGATTGTCGCGGATTTTGCGGCCGAGAGTTTCGTTTCTGTCGTCTATCTCGATGCGTATGTCGGCATCTTCAAGGCGTACGGCTACCTCGCGGGCATAGTCAAGATACTTGTCGCTCACAGGTATCAGCACTGCCTGCTCGGGCGCGAGCCACAGCGGGAAACGGCCTGCTGTATGCTCCAGCAGCACTGCCACAAAACGCTCCATCGAGCCGAACGGCGCACGGTGAATCATCACAGGACGGTGCTTGGCATTGTCGCTGCCTGTGTATTCGAGCTCGAAGCGTTCAGGTAGGTTGTAGTCTACCTGAATCGTGCCGAGCTGCCAGCGGCGGCCTATTGCGTCGCGAACCATGAAGTCGAGCTTCGGGCCGTAGAACGCCGCCTCGCCGAGTTCGGTGCGGGCATTGAGTCCTTTTTCAGCACACGCCTCGATGATTGCGTTTTCGGCAAGGTGCCAATTTTCGTCGCTACCTATGTACTTTTCAGGATGCGAGGGGTCGCGCAGCGAAATCTGAGCCTCGTAGTTTTCAAACTTGAGCGCCTTAAATATATATAGGATTATATCCATTACTTTAAGGAACTCGTCTTTGATCTGTTCGGGCGTGCAGAAGATGTGGGCGTCGTCCTGCGTGAATCCGCGCACTCGGGTGAGGCCGTGGAGTTCGCCGCTCTGCTCGTAGCGGTACACTGTGCCAAATTCGGCAAGGCGCAGCGGCAGGTCGCGGTACGAACGCGGCAACGCGCGGAATATCTCGCAGTGGTGAGGACAGTTCATCGGTTTGAGCAGGTATTCCTCGCCTTCCTCGGGGGTGTGGATAGGCTGGAACGAGTCCTTGCCATACTTGGCATAGTGGCCGGAGGTGACGTAGAGCTGCTTGTTGCCTATGTGCGGGGTGATTACCTGCTTGTAGCCGTAGCGGCGCTGTATTTTACGGAGGAACTGCTCCAGGCGGTCACGAAGAGCGGCGCCCTTGGGCAGCCAGAGCGGAAGACCGGCGCCCACGCGCTGCGAGAACGCGAAAAGCTCCATCTCCTTGCCAAGCTTGCGGTGGTCGCGCTTCTTGGCCTCTTCGAGCAGCGCGAGGTATTCGTCGAGCATCGACTTTTTCGGGAAAGTGATGCCATACACGCGCACAAGCTGGTTGCGCTTCTCGTCGCCGCGCCAGTATGCGCCTGCAAGCGATGTTATCTTAACGGCCTTTATCGGAGCCGTGGTCGGGATATGCGGCCCACGGCAAAGGTCGGTAAACGCTCCCTGGGTATAGGTGGTGATGCTGCCGTCTTCAAGTTCGGATATAAGTTCGCACTTATATTCTTCGCCACGGTCGCCGAAAAGGGCGAGCGCGTCGGCCTTGGATATGTCGGCACGGACAATCTGCTCGTCACGGCGGGCGAGCTCGGTCATCTTGGCCTCGATCTTTGCGAAATCGTCTGATGTGATTTTATTCTCGCCAGGATCGATGTCGTAGTAAAAGCCATTTTCGATTGCCGGGCCGATGCCGAACTTCACTCCCGGATAAAGTTCCTGAAGAGCTTCGGCGAGCAGGTGCGCGGAGCTGTGCCAGAAAGCGTGCTTTCCCTCGGGGTCATCCCATTTGAAGAGTTTTAGCGACGCATCTGAATCCATCGGACGCGAGAGGTCCCATTCCTTGCCGTCGACACTGGCCGCAAGTACCTCGCGGGCAAGACGGGGCGATATGGACTCTGCTACCTGAAGCGGGGTTACACCTGCTTCGAACTCCTTTACGCTATTGTCGGGAAACGTTATCTTAATCATTATTTAAAAACATTATCAATCAGTCATTTACCCCATTCAGAGCAAATAACCTCAAAATCAAGCGCAAAGATACGAAATAATCCACAATATATAAAAAACTTCGGCCGTCTTTTTTCAGACTATTTCAAATAAGCTACGAATCAGCGCCAAACGCGATTTTTCAGGCAAGCGCCACCACTATCGGCACAGCAAGCAATATAGGCACGATCACGCCGGGCAAAAACACAGATAAAAGAGCAGCCAGCCAGACCATCAAAATGGCTGCCGGGAGGAAAAAAGATAACTCAGGTTCGGTTTGCGACATTTGCGTGGTCTTAATCATACTTATCCGGAATTTTGACCTCGCAAAATTAAAGCTTATATTTTGGTTTACCCCCCCCGTGTTAAAATCGGTTAAACGCGGCAATCCCGACCACAAAAAGCCGGGATTGCAGCACATTGTGTAGCAGAAAGCGGTCATTTAGCAGCGTTGATAACGTCCTGCATAGTCATCGTGCCTGTCATCATTATCACTACGAGCGATGTTTCTTCGTCAACAAACACCACAAACTCGTTTCTGCCGCCTCCGAGTTTTTTCATAAGAATGGAAACATTAGAGCCGTCATTCTTCACGCTCATCAGCTTCTCATAGCCCTTTCCCGAACTGAAAGCGCCGCACTTGCCTTTCAGTTTGGCGAGGCCGCTTCCTTCCGCGCTGACTATCTCCAGCCCGTCGAGCTTTGACGCTATGCCGCCTATATCGAAGTCCCCTCCGGTGATATTGGAAGCGCCCGCCAGTTCGAGCATCGCCTTGGATATGTACACAGTCGACACTCCTGGCATATCCTCGCATCCCTTGAAAAACGCGCTCTGGGCATTCAGCCCCATGGCCGCAACGACAGCCAATATCATTATAAGTATCTTTTTCATTTCTATATGTTTTTTATTGATTCAATGGTTTCACTGGTAGTTTCGACCGTCACGCGGCTGCTTTCGCCAATAGCTTTGCAGCCCTTGTCGACGGTTCCGACAAGTATGTTGAGAGCCATCTCCGTCTGCTGCCGCACTTCTTCGGGACTCATCGTGCCGGGCTGCTGCCAGCGCGGCGACAAGGCAGGTATGGCAATAGCCAACATCACGGCAATCGCAGCTGCCACGGCAGAGAAACGCTTAGCGAAAGCCCGACGGCGCATTTTGCGGTCTATGCGCCTCACCACGGCTTCTTTGAGCCACGAGGGGGCCTCAGCCTGCGCCGACACGTCGAACACCCGGCGATCCGCCTCTAACTCGGCAGGCACATCGGCCGCCTCAAAGAAACGGCGCAGAACACGCTCCTCGTCGATGGTGCTTTCTCCTGCATAATACTTGGCCAGAAGCTTCTTAACGGTATTGACATCTGTATTCATATCTTTGCAAAATATTTTTTGACAGCTCCACGCGCACGGCACAGCAACACCCGCACATTTGCCGACGAAAAACCCGTGGCGCTTTCTATTTCCTCCATAGTGCAGCCTTCAAACTCGCGCATGGCAAACACAATTCTTTGCCCGTCGGGCAGGCTTGCCAATAACTTTTTCACACCTTCAAGCTGCTCACGCCGCTCATAATCGCGCTCTATGTCGGCGTCCGAAGCAAGAGCCACCATCTCGTCGGCGCCTATGGCCGGACGACGGCGATTCACGATATCGATAGCCGCATTGCGCGCAGCTCCGCAGGCATAAGCCGCCACATTGGCCACGCCGCCGAGAGAGCCGCGCCTCTCCCATAGCTTCATGCACGCGTCCTGCACGGCATCGGCAGCATCGGCCTCGCTACCGGTGATAGCGACAGCCACGCCGTACATACGGTCGATGCAGGAACAGACAGTCTGTTTGAATGCGGCAGCGTCCATAGTCGCGGCAATCAGTCATTTTTATTGACCATCTCACGAATATCATCAGCGGTGAACTTGCCTGAAATCTCGACAAGGGTACACTGCGACGAATCCGTAGCCAGAATATAGATATTGCGGTATTTATCGCCGTCCTTTCGGGTCAATATGGTCACTTTGTCGCCTCCGTCATTCACCCGAAGCATCTCGTCGAGCGAGGACGCCGCTTTGGAAAAACGGTTGTCGAAACGTGCCTTGTCAGCCTTGGAGGCATCAGACATAGAGAGTACCTTCACACCCTCGACCTTGCCTGCCAAAGGCTCCGCGCCGATGTCGGCGCTCAGGCCGCCAAGCTTGACAAGCCATTTGGGCACCTTCACATATTCCACATTCGGACGGTTTTTGAACTCGTTGAACACGGCATCGAGCTCGCCGGCCCGCACTGCCGGGGCAGAAATCACAGCCGCAAGGGCCATAGCAACAAAAATTCTTTTCATAATCAATGTTTTTAGGTTGTTATGCCTTATAGACTGCCCCAACCTCAGCGATGTTACAAAAGTAACAATATTTTTTCATCAGCCTTAGACACTCACGCTCGGCAAAACTAAATAAATTTGGTTTTGCGCTCGACTTATTCGTATCTTTGCACTTCGAACCAACTAATATCCTGCGTGAACGCAATAAAGAATATCGCAGTCCTTGGCGCCACAGGATCCATCGGGCGCCAGACCCTCGACATAATTTCCCGAAATCCCGAAAGTTACCGCGTGTCCGTTCTTACAGCGGGCAGCCGCGTGGACGAGCTTGTGGCAGCGGCACGCGTGCATAGGCCGCGCATGGCGGTGATAGCCCGCCACGAGCTGCTGCCGCGCCTGCGGGCAGCCCTGGAGCCATTGGGCATCGAATGCGCCTCCGGCGACGAAGCCCTCGCCGACTGCGTTGATGCCGACGACATCGACACCGTGGTTACCGCAACGGTAGGCTACAGCGGGCTCCTGCCGACGGTACGAGCCATCAAGGCCGGAAAAGACATAGCACTGGCAAACAAGGAAACCCTCGTTGTGGCAGGCGACCTTATCAACAGCCTTCTCGCCGAGTCAAGTTCAAAGATTTATCCCGTGGATTCCGAGCATTCGGCCATAGCGCAATGCCTCCTCGGCGAAGACACGGCCAAAGTGCGCAGACTGCTTATAACAGCTTCCGGCGGTCCTTTCCGCACACGCTCGGCAGCAGAAATGGAAAATGCCACAGCTGCCGATGCCCTCAAGCACCCCAACTGGCGAATGGGCGCCAAAATCACGGTAGACTCCGCCACTATGATGAACAAGGCCTTTGAAATAATCGAGGCGCACTTCCTGTTCGGCATAGCTCCGGAGAAGATAGAGGCCGTGGTACATCCCCAGTCTGTAGTGCATTCGATGGTGGAGTTTACCGACGGCGCCATAAAGGCGCAACTCGGCATACCCGACATGCACCTGCCCATAGCCTACGCCCTCGGAGCACACACTCGCCTTGAGAATGCCTCCGCACCACTGTCGCTCCAGAGCCTCAACGGACTCACCTTTGAAGCTCCCGACGCCGGACGCTTCCCCTGCATATCTCTCGCACACACTGCACTCGAACGCCGCGGCAACACGGCCTGCGTGATAAACGCCGCCAACGAGATTGCTGTCGAAGCCTTCCTTTCAGGTCGAATACCTTTCGGACGCATCTACCCGATAATCGCCTCAACTCTCGAAAAGATTCCTTTCGTGGCCAGCCCCACCCTCGACGACTACATAGCGTCCAACACTGAGGCGAGGGCTTATGCCACCTCTAACCTTTGATATTGTGGACATACTCATTAAAGCCGCCCAACTGATACTCGCACTGGTGATTCTCGTCACCGTCCACGAGTTCGGGCATTATATCTTTGCGCGCATATTCGGCGTCAAAGTAAATCGTTTCTTCCTGTTCTTCAATCCGTGGTTCTCAATCCTGCGCTACGACCCGATGAAAGGCACACTCGAGTTTATCGCCCCGGGACAACGCGAAGACGGCTCCTGGCCCAAGCCCGTGGCCTCCTGGAAGGTCGGAAAGACCCATCAGCCACGTCCCGACGGCAAACCAACGTGGCGCGACACCATCTACGGCCTTGGCTGGCTGCCCCTTGGCGGCTACTGCGCCATAGCCGGAATGGTAGACGAAACACAGGACAGCTCCAAGCTCGCCTCCGAGCCTCAATCGTGGGAACTGCGCAGCAAACCGGCGTGGCAACGCCTGTGCGTAATGGTGGCAGGCGTGGTGCTGAACTTCGTTCTCGCCATATGTATATATGTGGGAATAGCCGCGCACTGGGGCGACGACGTGGTTCCCTATCAGGCAATGACCGAAGGCCTTGACTTCAGCCCCGAGATGCAGGCCGCAGGCTTCCGTAACGGCGACATACTGCAAAGCCTCGACGGAAAGCCGCTCGAAGCCACCGATTACTCCATAGCGTGGAACATGATACAGCCCGGCGCCCGCGTAGGGGTGCTGCGCAACGGCGAAACTGTCGAAATAGGCATCTCCGACTCCCTGCTGCGCTCAATAATCAGCAAGGGTAAGGATTATCTGCCGATGAAGGTCCGCGTACCCGTCTATGTGGCCAAAGTTGTGCCGGGAGAGGCCGCAGCCAAGGCCGGGATAGAGCCGCGCGACCGAATAGTTGCCGTAGGCTCCGACACCGTGCCATCTATCGGAGAATTCATGCCGTCGCTGCAGGCGCACAAAGGCTCGACCGTGCCTGTGCGCGTGCTCCGAGGTGACTCGTCGCTGGTTATGCCGGTGGCAGTAAGCGACGGCGGCAAAATAGGCATACAGATGCTTTCACCCGTCGAAATCTTTGACCGCACACGCATAGAGTACAACATACTGCAGGCAATACCTCGCGGCTGGCAGATAGGCACCGAGCGTCTTGCCACATACGTGTCGTCGCTAAAGCTTATATTCACCAAGGAAGGCGCCCAGAGCCTCGGCGGATTCGGCACACTCGGCGACATGTTCCCGGCATCGTGGAGCTGGTACGCTTTCTGGCAGATTACCGCGTTCCTATCCATCATACTCGCGTTTATGAACATAATCCCCATACCGGCTCTTGACGGCGGGTATATACTGTTCCTCCTTGTTGAGATTGTGACCAGGCGCAAACCCTCCGACAAATTCCTCGAAGTGGCCAACACCATCGGTTTCTTCTTCCTGCTTGCCCTGCTCCTCTATGCCAACGGCAACGATATTTACCGCCTACTGCTCAAATAATGAAAACAGACATTGACCGCACCGCCAAAGGCCTGCCCGTTCTGCGGCTGCGCCGCGGAAAAGAAGAATCGCTCGACCGTTTCCACCCCTGGGTGTTCTCGGGAGCATTGACCCGCATGCCCGAAGAAAGCGACGGCATCGAAGAAGGCGACCTCGTTGCCGTGGCAGCCTCCGACGGACGCATAATAGGCACAGGCCACTTCCAGATAGGAAGCATCGCCGTGCGCATGCTTTCCTTTGATGCCGACGAAGATATCGACGCGGCATTTTTCCGCACAAGGCTCTCGGACGCTATGGCAATGCGCCGCGCCGTCGGCCTGCCGTCGGAAAGCACCGACGCATTCCGCCTCGTGCATGGCGAAGGCGACTTTCTGCCCGGCCTGGTGGTCGACATATACGGCGACACAGCCGTGATGCAGGCACACTCCCCCGGCATGCACTTCGCCCGCAATGTCATAGCCGACGAAATAACAGCCCTGCAGGGCCTCGGTGTGACAAACGTCTACTATAAATCGGAAACCACGCTGCCCTACAAGGCCCATCTCGATCCGCAGAACGATTACATAACCGGCGCTTACAGCCATAATATCGCCACCGAGAACGGGCTGCGATTTCATATCGACTGGCTTCGCGGCCAGAAAACAGGATTTTTCGTCGACCAGCGCGACAACCGCTCACTGCTCGGACAGTACAGCCGAGGGCGCAGCGTGCTTAACATGTTCTGCTACACCGGCGGATTCTCTGTCTACGCCCTCGCAGGCGGTGCCCGCGAGGTAATATCGGTAGACTCGTCAAGCAAGGCCATCAGCCTCACCGACGCCAACGTGGAGCTTAACTTCCCCGGCGATTCCCGCCATAAATCACATTCGGTGGACGCTTTTAAATACCTCGAAGGTATGGAAAACGGCGCCCACGACCTTATAATACTCGACCCGCCGGCATTTGCCAAGCACCGCAGCGCCCTGCAAAGCGCCCTGCGCGGTTACAGGCGCCTTAACGCCCTCGCTTTCGAGAAAATAGCTCCGGGCGGCATTCTGTTTACCTTCTCTTGCTCGCAGGCTGTCAACAGGGAGCAATTCCGCCTTGCCGTGTTCACAGCGGCAGCGCAAACCGGCAGGAAGGTGCGCATACTCCATCAGGTGACACAGCCCGCCGACCACCCCGTGAGCATCTACCACCCCGAGGGAGAATACCTAAAAGGACTTGTGCTCTACGTAAGTTAATATAATCAAAAGCCCGGCAGTGCAGTACCACCAAACCCACAAGCCGGGCTTTGATTTTATTGGTTTTACGCGTCCGGCGCTTGCCTTTCGGCCTATTTTTACTATCTTTGCATCTTGAAGCCCCATACGGAGCCTTACCTTGGATAATTTATAATAAACCATAACTAAAACCATCACACTAAAGTACCAATGAAAAAATCAGCAACGGCTCCGTCGGCGCAACGAGGTAACATAGTGGCTATCATTGCCATGTTCTTCCTCTTTGCGATGATTTCGTTCGTAACCAATCTCGCCGCCCCCATCGGCACGATATGGGGCTACAAATTTGAAGGCAACTCCATGCTCGGCATGATGGGCAACATGATGAACTTCGCAGCCTATCTCTTTATGGGTATTCCTGCCGGCAACCTCCTTACACGCATCGGTTATAAGAAAACAGCTCTCTGGGCCATGGCTGTGGGCGTGGCCGGTCTTTTTGTACAGTGGCTGTCGGGTGTTGTAGGTGCCGACGTCACCTTTGGGTCCGTAGGCGGCACAGCAGTTCCCCTCAACTTCTATATCTACCTCCTTGGCGCGTTTATCTGCGGTTTCTGCGTATGTATGCTCAACACCGTGGTTAACCCCATGCTCAACCTTCTCGGCGGCGGCGGCAACCGTGGCAACCAGCTGATTCAGACAGGCGGTTCGCTCAACTCCCTCTCCGGCACCCTTACCCCGCTCTTCGTAGGCGCTCTCATCGGCGCTCTCAGCCCCGCCACCACAATGGGAAATGTGGCTCCCCTGCTCTGGATTGCAATGGGTGTGTTCGCATTCGCTTTCATCGTAATCACATTCGTTTCCATTCCCGAGCCTAACCTCTCCAAAGGCAGCAGCAAGATCAAATATAGCCACTCGCCCTGGAACTTCCGCCACACAGTGTTCGGCGTAATCGGTATCTTCTTCTATGTAGGTATCGAAATCGGTATTCCCGGCACTCTCAACTTCTACCTTGCCGACCAGAGCGCCAACGGTGCCGGCATCGTAGGCGAGGCTTCGGCCGTGGCCGGCGGCGTAGTTGCCATCTACTGGCTTCTGATGCTTGTAGGCCGTCTTGTATCGAGTGTTATCTCCGGCAAGGTATCGAGCCGCACACAGCTTATCGTAGTATCGATGACTGCCATCGTGCTTATCTGCGTGGCCATCTTCCTTCCCACCGAATTCCGCGTTTCGATGCCCGCATACAGCGCTACCGACGGCTTCTCTATGGCCGAAGTACCCGCCAAGGCAATGTTCCTCGTGCTTTGCGGCCTCTGCACATCTGTTATGTGGGGCGGCATCTTCAACCTCGCTGTCGAAGGCCTCGGCAAATACACCGCCCAGGCTTCCGGCATATTTATGATGATGGTTGTAGGCGGCGGCATCATGCCCCTTATCCAGAATGCCATCGCCAACGGCGTAGGCTACATGGTATCCTACTGGCTCGTTGTGGCAATGCTCGCATATCTCTTCTTCTACGGCACCGTAGGATGCAAGAATGTCAACAAGGACATTCCCGTAGACGAAACATCTGACCCCCGCAATCTCTGATAAACAACACACACTCGGCACAGCGCCCGCGGATTCTGTCTGCGGGCGCTTTTTTTGTGAACTTTAACGCTGCCGGCCTTGTTGATATATCAACTATTGCGATATATCATACACGCAATCACATAGCTTACATATTCTGCAAACCAAAATTCAAAAAAAACCGATATGAACTACGCTCCCCTACAAGGAATCAAGGTTGTCGACTTCACCGCAGTGCAGTCCGGCCCGTCGTGTACCCAGCTTTTAGCATGGCTTGGCGCCGAAGTAATAAAGATAGAACGCCCCGGCATGGGCGATGCCACCCGCAAGGAACTTCAGTTCGACCCTAACGAGCCGAGCTACTACTTCCTGCAGCTGAACTCCGACAAAAAATCAATAACTCTCGACGCCGCCACACCCGACGGCAAGGAAATCCTCACCAAGCTGATTCAGGGCTGCGATATATTCGTGGAAAACCTGCACCCGGGAGCTATGGAAAAACTCGGATTCGGCTGGGAGGTTGTACACAAACTCAACCCGAGGTGCATATACGGCACAATCAAAGGCTTTCCTCTAAGCTCGCGCTTTGCCGACCTCAAAGCCTATGAGCCAATAGCCCAGGTAACAGCCGGAGCTGCGTCCACCACCGGCTGGTGGGAGGGCGACAACGCTGTTCCGTCACAGAGCGGAGCCGCCCTTGGCGATTCCAACACCGGCATGCACCTCACCATAGGTCTGCTTGCCGCGCTCCAGCAGAGAGCAAGAACCGGCGAGGGCGTATACGTGTACCAGTCGATGCACAACGCCTGCCTTAACCTCTGCCGTGTCAAGACCCGCGACCAGCTTATGCTTGACCGCATCGGGTACCTCACCCAGTACCCGCAGTACCCCGACACAAAGTTCGGTGACTTCGTGCCCCGCTCCGGCAATCAGGAGGGTTCGGGCGTGCTTGGCTGGACTTACAAGTGCAAAGACTGGGAAACCGACCCCAACGCATATGTATACATCATTCTGCAGCGTGATGCCAAAAACTTCGGAAAAGCATGTCAGGCTATGGGATTTGAAGACTGGGTTACCAACCCGGATTTCAATACTGCCGATGCCCGCGACCGCCACAAACAGGCAATCTACGCCCGCATACAGCAATGGTGTATCGACAAGGACAAATTCGATGTACTAAAACTGCTCGCGCCTTACGGTGTGCCGTGCGCCCCCGTGCTGTCAACCAAGGAAATAATGACCGACGAATCGCTTTACGACGGCAACACCCTCGTGAAAATCGACCAAGGCGGCACAATCGGCGAGTTCGTGACTGTCGGAGTGCCCTTCACCCTGTCGAACTACCAGCCTTCTTACGGCCCGTGCCCCACCCTCGGCGGCAATACCGAGGAAGTACTCTCTGCTCTCGGCTACACGGCCGAACAGCAGGCACAGTTCAAAGCCAACGGAACCACCGACGTGGTAACGAAGCCCGAAGCTCCGGCGAAATAACCATTAAACAACGAAAAAAATGACAACACAAACACCCTCAACAACCACGCCTCAGGCACCGTCCTACCCGCAGCAAGTGACAGGTATGGATATTCTGGTGCGCGCGTTGGGCATGGTAGGCATCGACACGATGTACGGCCTTGTGGGTATACCTGTCACCGAACTTGCCTACATAGCCCAAGGACGCGGCATACGCTTCATAAGCTTCCGCCACGAACAGCAGGCAGGCATGGCCGCCGCCACCCATGGCTACGTGACAGGCAAGCCGGGAGTGCTCCTCACGGTATCGTCGCTCGGCTTCCTGAACGGACTTACCGCAACGGCCAACGCCACGGTCAACTGCTACCCGATGATTCAGATCAGCGGATCGAGCGTGCGCGAACCGATCGACCTGCTCCAAGGCACATACGAAGGACTCGACCAGCTCAGCATAGCCAAGCCCCTCGTCAAAGCCGCATACCGCGTCAACAAGCCCGAGGACATACCCACGGCTGTGGTACGCGCATACCGCGCCGCAATATCAGGACGTCCCGGCGGCGTGTATCTCGATGTAACAACACCCTGCCTTGGTGCGATAATGAATGCTGAAGATGCCGAAAAGCTCTTCTATTCGCCTGTAGACCTGTGCCCGGCAATGCCGCCTGCACCCGGCGCCATAGAGCGCGCCGTGGCTCTGCTCGCATCAGCAAAGAAACCGGCAATCGTGATAGGCAAGGGCGCGGCGTATGCCCGCGTCGAAGAGCAGCTCAAAACACTCGTTGACAAAACCGGCATACCCTACTACCCGATGTCCATGGCGAAAGGCGTCCTTCCTGACAACGGACCTCTCAGTGCCATCTCGTGCCGCTCCACCATCATGGCCGAAGCCGACGTGGTGATACTCGCCGGAGCACGCCTCAACTGGCTGCTGTCGCGAGGACACGGCAAATGGAGCCAGAACACCAAGTTTATACAGCTCGACATATCGCCGGAGGAAATCGACTGCAACCGTCCGATTGCGGCACCGGTGGTAGGCGACCTCGCAAGCTCTCTCGAAGCGCTCACCGAAGGCATAGCGAGAGCCGGTATGAATATGGACCCCACATGGGTACCCGGACTCCAGAAAGAAAGCGAAGCTAAGAACGCCAAGTTCAAAGGCCGTCTTGCCGACAATTCCTCGGCAATGCCTATGAACCACTGGACGGCTCTCGGCGCCATAAAGCCCGTTTTGGAATCAAATCCTGACGTGATACTCGTCAACGAAGGAGCCAACACCCTCGACGACACCCGCGACAGCATCGATATGTCGCTCCCGCGCCACCGTATCGACTGTGCCACATGGGCAATCATGGGTATGGGCATGGGCTCTGCCATAGGCGCCGCCGTAGCTACGGGAAAAAGCGTCGTGGCAATCGAAGGCGACAGTGCCTTTGGCTTCTCAGGTATGGATTTCTCCACCATATGCCGCTTCAAGCTGCCCGTGACAGTGGTGATATTCAACAACGGAGGCATATACAACGGCATAGGGGTGAACATGGGAACCGACGGCGATCCCGCTCCCACCACCCTCGATGTACGCGCCCGATATGACAAGTTGGGCGATGCCTTCGGAGCCGCCACGTACTATGTGACCACCCCTCAGGAACTGACTGACGCGCTCACAAAGGCCATAGCGTCTAAAGCGCCCGCTCTCATCGATGTGCAGCTCGGAGCCGATTCAGGCAAGGAATCCGGCCACATCGGCTACCTCAACCCGACGCCCCTCGAAAACATAACCGTATAGCGTAGGACATTCTACAGCTGCGACGCCGAAAGGCGCCCGCCAACGGGCCGCCCCCGGCGCCGCAGCTTTTCTTTTTTATCACCTTCTATCAGTTTATTTATGCTTCACATCATTCTCTACGCCATAGTCCCGATATTCGTAATAATGGCATTGGGATATTATTCGGGCAAGTCGGGCGCGTTTTCCGGCAACGAAGCACGCGTTTTCAACAAGCTGGTGCTTAACTACGCCCTCCCGGCAGCCTTGTTCGTGTCAATCATCAAGGCCAACCGCGCAATGCTCGCTGTCGATATCAAACTTACCATAGTGTCGTTCGTGGTACTGATGGCCTGTTTCTTCCTCGTTTACTTTGTATTCAAGTACCTCTACAAAGACACCACTTCCGAAGCTGCCATTTCGGCTCTTATCAGCGGCTCTCCCACAATCGGCTTTCTCGGGTTCGCCGTGCTGCAGCCTATTTTCGGCACCTCTGCCGCTGTGGGCCTCGTTATAGCTATCGTTGCCATCGAGGTTAACGCCCTCGGCATTCCTATCGGTCTAAGCCTCCTCAACGCCGGCGACGCCGCCAAGGCCGCGGCCGAGAACGGAGGCAAGAAGCCAAGCGCATGGAAGCCGGTGCTGCAAGCCCTCGAACAACCTGTTGCATGGGCGCCCATACTCGCTGTAATCCTCGTGCTCTGCGGCCTCAAATGGCCGACTTGGCTCGATCCGTCCTTCACCCTCATTGCCGGAGCAAACGCCTCTGTCGCCGTGTTCGCAGCCGGTATCACGCTCTCCTCAGTCAAAATCACGTTCAACAGCCAGGTTTTCATGGGTTCGTTCCTGAAACTCGTCATTATGCCACTGGCCATACTCGCCGTCGGCCTGATGGTGCATATGGATCCTCTCAACCTAAAGATGCTCGTTGTCTGCGCCGCCCTGCCTCCGGCATTTTCCGGCATTATCATAGCGAGCCGCTACAACTGCTATGTGGCAACCGGCACATCGTCGCTCGCGCTCAGCACACTGCTCTTTATGGGCGCATGCCCCCTGTGGATATGGCTTACCGACGTGGCTCTGAAAATGTTCGCATAAAATCCCACATAATTTTCCCCAAAGCGTTCGGGACAGTCCGAACGCTTTTTTTGCTGTCTTTTTGTATCTTACATCAATTTGTGCTATTTTTGCAGCAGAGAGGCGCGAAGCCGCTCCGATATATCATACTTACACCTTTTAACTAACTATCAATGAAAAGATTCTATCTTTTACTTGTAGCCGCTGTGCTTTTTGCGGCCTTACCGGCCAACGCACTGCTTGTTGACACCAGCCCTACTCCGCTTCAGGAAGCGAGTACCGACGTGGTGCTTACTTACAATGCCGCATCTCCGCTCGGCAACGGAGCATTGAAAAACCTCACACCTTCGATCGATGTGTACGCCCATATCGGAGTAATCACATCTAAAAGTACCGGCACAAGCGACTGGAAGTATGTGGTCACCCCCTGGCCCGAATCAGGCAACAGCCAGACCGCCAATACCGAAAAGAACCGTCTTAAATTCGTATCGCCAAACAAATACACCCTGTCGATAGGCGACATACGCACATACTTCGGAATCAAAGACGCGTCAGAAACGGTGAAATACATCGCCGTGGTATTCCGCACTGCCGACGGCTCGAAACAAGGCAAGACAGCCAACGGCTCCGACATACTCATACCCGTGCTCGAGCAGGGCTTCCAGATTGATTTTACCTGCGATTCCCAGAAACTGGTGATATCTTCTCCGACAAAAATGACCTTCACCGTCAACGCGACGGCTGCGGCACAGCTATCAATCAGCGTCAATGGCGCGACAATAGCATCAGCCTCCGACAAGACCACCCTGACGGCCGAGCATACCTTCACCGCAAACGGGACATACAATGTCGAAGCCAAAGGCACATACAACGGCCAGACCCGCACACAAAGCATCGAAGTAGCATATCCCGGCCAGTCCGTGCAGCAGGATTACCCCGGCGGAATACCCCGTATGGGCGCTGTAAGGAACGACGACGGCTCTGTGACGTTCTGCATGGCAGCACCAAGAAAAAGGAGCGTGGTGATAGTGCCGTCCTGGGACGATTACCACGTATACTCCGACAACCTTATGAAATATCAGGACTATGAGGGCAACCGCTATTTCTGGATAACTGTCGAAGGCCTTGAGAATGACAAATGGTACCCGTACTACTATATTGTCGACGATACCTACAACGTGGCCGACCCCTATGCCAATCTCGTGCTCGACTGCTACAACGACCAATACATACCCTCCTCCGTATGGCCCGATATGCCGCAGTACCCGTCGGACAAAGTTAGCGGCACCATGCTTGCCGTGTATCGCCACGATACCGATAGCTACAAGTTCTCATCGTTCGACATACCCGACCACTCCAACCTCGTGATTTACGAGATGCTCTTCCGCGACTTCACCGGCTCCGACGGCATAGCAGCAGGCAACGGCACCGTTCGCCAAGCCATCGAAAAGATTCCATACATCAAAGAGCTCGGGTTCAATGCCGTGGAACTGATGCCCATCATGGAATTTAACGGCAACAACTCCTGGGGCTACAACACCAACTTCTATATGGCACCCGACAAGGCATACGGCTCGCCGACCGACTACAAAGACTTTATCGAGGAATGCCACCGCAACGGCATCGCCGTGATACTCGACATAGTGTTCAACCAGAGCGACGGGCTTCACCCGTGGTACCAGATGTATTCCATCAGCTCCAATCCTTTCTACAACCAGACCGCGCCCCACGAATACTCCGTGCTCAACGACTGGAACCAAGGCAACCCGCTGGTGCAGCAGCAATGGACCGACGCACTCAAATACTGGCTCACTGAATACAATGTCGACGGTTTCCGCTTTGACCTCGTAAAAGGACTTGGCGACAACGACAGCTACACCATAGCCGGAGGAACCGAGCAATACAACCAAAGCCGTGTCGACCGAATGAAACGCCTGCACGCAGTTATTAAAAGCGTCAAACCCGACGGCATACACATCAACGAAGACCTTGCCGGAAGCAAGGAAGAAACAGCCCTCGGCGAAGACGGCCAGATGCAGTGGGCCAATATAAACGATGCCTCGAGCCAGTTTACAATGGGCTGGGACGACGGCAACAACGACATCAGGCGCTTCCTCGCCACTGACGACGGCGGCCGTCCGTGGGCCTCGACAATATCCTATGCCGAAAGTCACGACGAGCAGCGAATGGCATACAAAAACGCCCAATGGGGTGTAGACGCGGTAAAGAACGAAAGCACCGACAACTACAAGCGCCTTGGCTCGCTTGCCGTGCAGATGCTTCTTACGCCCGGCCCGAAAATGGTATGGCAGTTCGGCGAGCTCGGAAACAACCAGAACACCAAGAAAGACGACGGCGACAACAACACCGACCCCAAAATCGTAGACTGGAGCGCATGGCTGGCTGATAACGATCGCACCTACCTGATGCAGACATATGCCGCTGCCATCAAACTGCGCACAGCCAACCCAGAGCTATTCTCTAAAGAAGCTACATTCACAGCATCGAACCTCAATGCCAAGTTCAACCTGCCTCGCCATATGCGCCTTGCAAACGGCGACAAAGAGATAATAGCATTTATCAACCCGGCCATAAACGGCGACCCCCTCGCAGTAAGCGTGCCCGCCACCAAGATGAATACCTCCAACGCCCGGCTCGTATGGGCATCGCCCGGCTTCACGCCCTCTGTGACAGCCTCCGGAAGCAACCTCAGCGTATCCGTGCCGCCTCATTCATTTGCCATATACGCCACCGACAACACTCCTCTCAGCGGCATCGACGAAGTGTGGAACGAACGCGGCGATGTAACCGTTATCGGCAGCAACGGCTGCATATCCATAATCGGAGAATACGACACAGCAACGGCCTACGACATCAGTGGCCGCGCCATGCCCTCTCTCGAAGTACCCTCCGGCATCTACATCGTAATTGTCGACGGCCACAGCTACAAAGTAGCCGTCCACTAACAACCACTGTTTAGACCCAACTTTACGGCCTTAGAGAGGTTGAATAACCTCTCTAAGGCCGTATTTTTACCATCTAAAACCGTGATTTTTCAGAGTTGCCGGCGCCTGTGCCACGGTAACGGTCGCGGGTCGTGTTGAAGCGGTACTGGAGAGTTAGCATCGCTGAGCGTCCGGGAGAGTAATTCCTCTGAACTATCTGAACTGCGTCATTATACATCATCGCATCTTTTTGCGAGGTATTGAACAAGTCCTTTGCCTCGAGAGTCACGCTGAGTGCGTTGTTGAAGAATCCTTTGTATATCTTGGCATTCACATACCAGGGTGTATTGGAGAGCTTCATATTGTTGTCCCATGCCGGGGTCATCAGTTGCGCATCCACGTTCAGCCAAATGTCGAAAGGAAGATGCACGGCATTCTGCCACTGGACGAGATAGCCGGGAGTATTCATCTTCATAAGGTTACCGTTTACAGGCAGAGTCAACCATTGCTTCATCATGCCGACATTGACTCGCGGTTGCCATACCCCGACCTTGAACTGGCCTCCCACGAAAGCCTGAAAGTAATGGCGGTGGTCGAGATTAGCCGTTCTGATGATGGTGGCCTCGCCGTCGCTGCCGTATGGTTCGGTGATGTGGTACACACCGTCTTTGAAGTAGGTGTACGACAGCTGGGCGAAAAATTGACGCCATTGTGCCATATATTCTACTGTCTGCATTTTTGTCGGCTTCAAATAGGGATTTCCGGTTTCAAAAGTAAGACGGTTAATATAGCTCACGGCACCATCGAGTTGGCCGTAACCCGGTCGAACGGTCTTTCCTGAGTAGTTAAGGCCCATACGCACCCGGCCAATTTGCGTTGCGACATTAAGCGACGGAAAGAGATTGTCATACGTCTTACTCTGGCCGTCACGGAGCTGCCCCATATCGTAATAATCGAATTTCACGTGCTCGTAGCGCAGTCCGACTCCGATATTGAAGCGCCCGAATTGCTGCGCCATCTGCACAAAGGCAGCTATACTGCTTTCGTCCACTCTGTTGTCGGAAGCAGGAACTTCGGGAATATTGGCTGAAAAGAGATTTGTGGTGTGGGTATTTGTGTATTCCTCGCCAACCTGTATCTTTCCTCTCCAAATAGGATGGCTTACCACTAATTTTTCGGCGAACATACGGTTGTGATTGGTAGACACGGTGCTGACAACACGATCTTCTCCCATTTCGCTGCATTCGTCGCTGAATGAGAACTCCTTGCTTTTATACCACAGGTAATCCGCATTAAAATCGATAGAAAACTCGCCCAACAGCCCGCTATAGTAAAGGTTGGCATAATGTCGCGGCAAAGCTGTGGATTTGTTGTTGACATCGGAATTATAACGGTCCTGCAAATTGCCGTTCTGCCAAACCTCGCTTGGAATAGCCCCTAAGATGTGATGCCTGTTCCAACTGTTCTGATAATATGCACCGATACTGTGCTTGTCGTTAAACATATATGAAAAACCGATTTTCCCGGTCATATCATTATAAGATTGTTTGCCAATAGTACGAAGCGTCTGATTGTAAGTACCCTTGGTTGTCGTAGTGGTCATTTCATTAGAACGATCTTCACGATTATAGCCGTACCACCAACCATAGTTGGCGAACAGTTCAAGTCCGCTGGTACGATACTTGAAATCAATGGTGTTTCCTGTGCGGAAATAATGCTGAAAGCCGTTGTCGCTACGGAATGTTCCGCTGAATCCGTCGCCTTTCGGAGGCTTGGCACGTATCAGGATAACCGATTTTACATTTGCCGCATACGCCGCACCGGGATTGGTAATCACAGATACGTTTTTCATATCCTGTGAATTGAGTTGGGCGAGTTCCTGAATGTCGTTTACCTTGCGCCCGTTGATGTAGATTTCGGGCGATCCTTTGCCAAAGACTTCCAATGTACCTCCGTTGTCAACCACCATCGGCACACGCGCCAGCACATCGTTGGCAGTTCCGGCGATGGCAAGCGAGCTGCCTTCGATTTCGGTGACAAGCGCATTGCCTTTCATTATGGTAGACGGGCGAGTAGCTTTGACTACTATTTCACCGAGTTGCACGGTTGAAGGAGCGAGTCTTATTATTCCCATATTGCCGGAAGGCGGAACTGTTGCGACATAAGTTTCATATCCGACAAATGATACTTTGCACGTAAGATTGCCGTTGATTTCGGCGTCGATGGAAAATACGCCGTTTGGGTCGGTTACCGAACCTGTCACATAGGCGGAGTCGCGGTACAACACAACGTTTACATAGTCGAGCGGCGATTCATTTTCTCCAACGACTCTTCCTGTTATCTCCCTGCAAAAAGCCGTGGCCACTGCTGAGATGACTATTAGAAGCGCAATAATCTGTTTCATATTAAGTATTATTTATCGTATTGTAAGTTCAATCTTGTTGGCGTTTGATGTGGTAAGCTCAGGAATACCCACATATTCCACATCAGCTTTTTAATGATTTGTTGATGCAAAATTATGTCTGAAAGGATTTTAATTCCAAATACGAAAGTCTTAATATGCAAGATGCAACCAACTGATTATCAGCGGTTGCATCTTTTAAAAGTCTTAATACGCCGTAGCGCGGTCTTATCCGTGGCTTAACTCCGTGGCTTACCTTGCAGGAATCTGACTATATCCTCCTTTTCGGGCACTCCGAGCTTCTTTCTTATCGAGGATTTCCTTACATAAATTGTGGAGGTAGTCTGTCCTGTTATCACGCTTATTTCCTTCGTCGAAAATCCGGCCATCATAAGCACGATTATCTGTTCCTCTTTCAAACTTAGAATATCGCCATACACGCCGTGTAACTTTGTGTAAAATCCGGAATAAAGATTGTCTATTATCTCAAAGACATTTCCCCAGTCAACAAGCTCTCCGTCTGTCTTTCCGTCAATAGATGAGATTTTCCGCAACATTTCACGGTTCTGTTCTGTCGGAGTTTCCGCAACCATCTTGATAATGCCTATTTGCTTAAGCATAGTACTGCGCAGTGCCACAGAATTCCTGATTTCGGAATCCTGCGCCACGGGCGCGGCTTTATACTCGTCGACCATTTTTTGCAACGCCTCGATGCGTTCTTCATTCTCTCGCTCACGCAAGCGACGGATTCTTATAATCCATAGCGCACCGGCTGCGATAATGAGCGTAACAATACTAATTATCAGTATTATCACTGTCTTGTGTTCATTATCAGCCTTCAGTGCCAAAGCCACGCTCTGTTGATGGAGCGCCCCACGTTCAGCCTCCCATTGCGAGGCCTTAATGCGGTTGAAGCGTTCGTTCTGGCGGTTATTAAGCCCATTTATATGCATCAGCTTGATACGACCGGTCTGCTTGAAGTCGATAATTGCATGGAGCAGGTTGCTGTAACTACGATAATAGGCGTCATCTTCACTTCTCAATTTGCCTGCGACACTGTCGGCCAACACAAGGTTTCTTGATGCACGGCCAACATCGCCGGAGTTCAACGCATTGATGGCATACTGGAAATACAGCAAGTCAGCCGCCCCATTGTCATACCCTGCTTTGCGGAATATTTCCCCGACAAGTTCGTCACTGTCGGCGTTCCGGCCATTCTCTGCCAACAACTGCGCACGCTCAAGCTCAAACAAAAATTGTTTATCGCCCCAATTGTTATTGCGGGCATAGTCTATAAGCTCATCCGCGATAAAAAGAGCAGAATCCGTTTCACCTGCATATTCGTATGCCGCTAAAAGCATACTTCGGGCCTCAACCTTTCTTATGGAATCCGTTTCCAACTCATAAAGCTTTTTAGCAAACGGAATAAGCTGTCTGCCCTGATACTCCGAAGCTCCGAGCAATGCTCGCACCCGAAGTGTCTGCACCATTATCGAATCCGGCACTCTTGTCAACCCCGAAAGAGAGTCAAGCATGGCCAAAGAACCGGGTGTATCGCCGCTCCAAAACTTATACCACGCAAAAACTATACTGCTCCGAATATCCCTTACAATATCTTTACCTCGATAGTAATCATACGCATATCTTACGAGAGAATCTCCTATCATAGAACGGTTGCCGGCCAAGTGGGCATACCCTTTCAGAAAATGATATTTCGCCCGCAAGGAATCTATTTTCAACTCAGAAGGCTCTATCGCATCTAAGACAGACAATGCACTGTCCACACTGCTCTGCATCAACTTTTCGGCTCGGTCGATTTCTTCATTGTACTGCGACATTGACTTAGAACAAGAAACAATGCCAAATACAACAACGGCCATCAATACACCTACAACTTTTCTCATTATGACCAAATACATTCAGACAAAGTTAAGTATATTCGATGGATTAGAGCGACTATTTCACCTGAAATCGAAGAAACGCAAATATAAACGCCGCATTCTTCTGATTGAGTTTATCATAGATATTTATAGTTTGCGAATTGGGATAATCGATATTTCTATTTTTGTTTTCCAATTAATTTGTTCCTGTTGGTCGTTGGTGATTACGAAGAGGTTGTCGCAGTGGAGTTCTTCGGCGGCTTCTGCGAGGGCGTCAAGTTCGCGTTTGCGGGTTTTCTCAGAGGTCATGTCGTAGCAGACTTGGATCAGTTGCTCGACCTTTGTGCCTTTGCGGGTAACGAAGTCTATCTCTTTGTCGTTGCGTGTGCGGTAATAGAACAGTGTTTTACCAGGAATATAGCCACGGCGCAGCAATTCTACAAACACTTGATTCTCCAGCAGTCTGCCGAGGTTTTCACTGAGGTTGAAAGCCGTGCTTCGCACAAAGCCGTTGTCAACCACATACACTTTTTTAGGTGCTTTGGTCATCAATTTCAGTTTGTTGTTGAAACGCGGCAGGTAGAAGAAGAGATATGGTTCTGCAAGATAGTCACAGAATTTTTTTGTCGTTGCAACGCTTGACAACCCAAGCTCTCCGGCAAGGTCATTGGCAGAAATCGGATTGCAGAAATTTGAGAGCAGATGGGTAGCGAGATTGTATAGGTCGGTTGTGTTCCTCACCTTATGGCGTTTGGCTACATCTTTCAGCAGGATGGAATCAAACAAGGTGGAAAGATAACTCTTGGTGATACTGCGTGCCGGGATTGTTTCCGGGTAACCGCCGTTGCGCATATAGTCATCAGCAAGCGTTACAGCCTGCGCAGCCTGTTCTTCCAGTTGCGGATTGACATTCTTCCATGTCATCGTTTCTTCAAGGCTGAACGGGAGCATCTCGATCTGGAGATAACGCCCTGTAAGGACGGTAGCCATTTCGCGACTCAACATATTGGCATTGCTGCCAGTGATTACGAGGTTCTTGCCTCGTCGGTAGAGCTTGCTGACCCACAGATCCCAGCCGGGAAGATTCTGGACTTCATCAAGCAGCATGAAGTCATATCTGGGATAGACATCTTCAAGTGCCGACATCACCAAGTCTTCATCCCACTTTTCAAGCAACTGATTGTCGTCGAAATTGAGATAAGCGAAATTCTTGCCCTGCAACATAAGCAGAGCAAATACCGATTTGCCCACTCGGCGAGGCCCGGTTATAAGTTTGATAAGCGGATTTTGCAACAGTTCGTCAGTATCATACTTGGTATGTCGTTGCTGATAAGGACGCGACATCAGTTCGTCACGTTCCGCCCGCTGATTAAGTATCGTCGTTTTCATCGCAGTCTGTCTTAGACTACAAATATAGCGAATTTTATTCAACAAATACCCTGTATTGAATAAAATAGAAGTTTTTTTATTCAGTACTACCTGAGTTGCTGATTAAAATTGGAGAAAAATAGCGTGCTAATCACAGTCCAAAAGTGAAGGTTATGGTAAACCTATGTAAGAGAACGTGACAGCACGCTATGCCAGCGCATAATAAGCTCCTCTATTTTGCTCTTTGTTCTTACCTGTTGTTTATATGTTCGGTCGTGTTTATTATTCGGTAATTTCAATTACATTGCCTTCAAACCCTGCAATTTGGCTTTCATAATAGCCGTCACCTGTAACTCTGGGGCCGCTAATTACTTCATATCCGTCGGATCCAAGTTCTGAAGTAAGCTTGTCAACCATTTCACGATTTCCGACACTAAATGACAAATGTATAAAACCTGTGCGCATACGCGTGTCATTCTGCTCATGCAATCCCGGGCGTGTCATAATTTCAAGCCTTGTACCACTGTCAAAACTCAGAAAATATGACTTGAAATCTGTCTTAGGATTGTGGTATTGTTCTGAGGGTACGGCTTGGAAATACTTCACGAAGAAATCTTTCGCGCCCTCCAAATCACGGACATACAAGGCTACATGGTCTATTTTCATTGTCCGAAACTATTTGTTGTTTTCGAGCCATTCGGTGCGGACTGCATCCGGCAGATGCTTTACCGAGAAATCGGAGAATGTAACATTGAAGCCGTTTCCGTCAGGACAAGCACCCATCATTCCGATTTTTACAGGACGGTTGGCTTCCATCCATGCGTTTCTCATCATGATGTATTCCTTGTCGTCGAATGAATAGAAAACCTCTATCGCATCTTTACGGCGCACTGCCTTTATCCAGATGAAATCGACAGGCTTATCAAGGGCGATGACACTCCAGTCGGATGTGTGATGAGTTACTACTGTGCTGAGGTTGTATTTGCCGTCAACGTATTCTATACCGGCCTTGATATAATTCTCATGGTCGATACGAATCATCATGCCGGCTTGGTCGAAACGCACCTTGTAATCGCCGGACACCTTTACCTTTGCCTCGAATTCTCCGCCGTATTCCGCATAGTAGAAGGGAGCGTCATCAACGGTGAAACCATAGTGCGATACGCGCCAGTAATCACTCTTGGGTGTTACCGACATCGAGAGTTCGTTGCCAGAGATATTCCACTGTGACGGTTCGTTGAACCAGTTCATTTTTTCAAGTGTCTGGCCCGAAAGTGCCAACCCTGACATCAGCACAAATGCTGTTAGTAAAAACTTCTTTACCATATCTGTTATTTTATTGTCTTTATTACTTTACACGGATTTCCGACGGCTATTGCGCGAGAAAGAATATCTTTCACCACGACGCTACCGGCTCCGATTACGCAATCTTTCTTTCTCTGTCATATCGAATAACCATATATTATAGTTAACTTTGCAAAGTTAATTATCTGTAATATGGCGTACAATGACTATAAATAACCATTTTTCCCATGAGCAATCTTCCTAAACTAAACCAACTTCTGAAAAGTCAGTCTATTAAGGCTGATTCTATAGAAGCCACACGATTGCTGGATTATGCGGAATATGTATCCCGGATAGAGAATGTCACTGCCGTAGTCAGTGATTTGAGGCGTGGCACCAGCCGGATATTCCCCGGCAAGTTCGGCATTGTTTTGGGTATCGCAAACTATTCGGAAGAGGATTCCATTTGGGAAAAGGCCATTCTCAATCTGATGTCAGAAGATGAACGAGAGAAAAAATATCTCGCCGAATTGCGGTTCTTCAATTTCCTGCGACATATTCCACGTCATGCCCGACCGGATTACTATCTTGTGTCAAAATTGCGAATGAAAACGAAAACAGGTGACAATATAGATGTGATTCATCGGATGTATTACATTTATGCAGACGATTCTGAAACTGTAACCCATGCACTATGTCTGTATGGTCGTAGTGCATTTGACTTCATTGGCAAAAGCATAGTGGTCAATTCTCTCACAGGTGTTTTGGAAGAATTGACCTCATCAACCGATGCGTCAATATTAAGCCGGCGAGAAAAGCAGGTTCTGGCGCTTATTGATTCAGGAAAGAGAAGTTACGAAATTGCCGAAATTTTATCTATCAGCAAAAACACGGTAAGTCGCCACCGGCAGGAAATACTTGCCAAACTGCAAGTAAAGAACTCGATGGAGGCTTGCCGCATTGCTAAGACAATGAGGATAATATGAGGAATTATGCCGGATGATCAGAAACTATTGAAGTGTATGCGATCGTGGATGTTTATCTGCTTCTGTTTGGGAAGGAATGCACCTTCTGCCGGATAGCCCATAGTCAACAGGCAGATAAATTCGTAGCCTTCAGGGGCGTTAACAATCTTCTTTATTTGCTCTGCTTCATCAGCCACGGGGATATGAAAGACAGTGCCAAGACCTTCATCGGTAGCGGCAAGAAGCATATTTTCGAGTGCGCACCATGCCGATGCGAAATAATTGAGCGAGCTTTGTTCCACAGGGTGAAGCAACGGATCTTGTTTCTGATTGTAGAACGGTATGATAAGCAGACCGCTCTGCATCAGCATGCGTTGCTGTTTGGGAAGGGCGTCGGCAAACATCGCCATTTTGTCTTTGTCGCCGGTATTGTCAACCTCGAAAACGAGGTCTTTGAACGCCGCCATATTTTTGGCAAGAGGTGCTATGACTTTTGCTATGTTCTCACGGCCGCGTACAACCACGAATTCAAATTGGCGCAGATGGTCGTTGGTCGGAGCCTTAAAAGCGGCCGAGATTACTTTGTCGAGGATTTCATCGCTTACTTCGCGGTCGGAGTAGTCGCGATATGTTCGGCGATTATCCAATACTTCTGAAAATTCCATATTCGTCTTTGTGTTTATTTATCGATGCAAAATTACTGCTATATATTGCCTTGTATTTGTTGTATTATTTCTAATAATTGTCGTAAATTTGCAAAATCGTGAAAGATGCAGTAATTCCATATACTTTGCCCGAGGTGAAAGACCATTCCTTCTTTTTCATCTCTCAACATGTTGCCCCAAATATCGAAGCCAAAATGCACCGCCATAAGGCATGGGAACTGTATTTCGTAACCCGGGGTAACGGAGTACGCATGACAGGCGACACTCTGATGCCTTTTGCCGAAGGGGATGTGGTGCTGATTCCTCCGTCAATGCCTCACTATTGGGAATATAAGCCTGAGTCGGCAAACGATGACGGAGAAATTACATATCTTATGGTGGCTTTCAGTCCTGAACTTATAGATAAATGTATGGATGCATTTCCGGAAGTACGGAACAGGCTTTATGGTCAGATATTGCCGTCTGAGGCATTGAAATACGGTTCCGGCAGCTCCGTCGAGATCAAACACTCGCTTATGCGTATGAACGCACTCGATGATATAGGACAATTGAGCGAGATGATTCGCCTGCTCCCAATAATTTTTACCACAAAAGACCATACCTTAATCGGCAAACCTATAAAAATCGAGCGCGACATACGACGTATGCAAAAGGTTGCGGAATATGTGATGGCACATTACGTCCACAACATAACGCTTGATGATATAGCCACCCACATAGGAATGAACCGGTCGGCGTTCTGCACTTTCTTCAAACGCAACAGGGGTATGACCTTTTCGCAGTTTGTCACGCAATACAGGCTGGAAACAGCCTGCGGACTGCTTAAAACCTCGCAAAAACAAGTATCTGAAATCTGTTTTGCCGTAGGATTCAATGACTTGCCGCATTTTATCCGTGTATTCAAATCCACTTACGGAGTATCGCCAACAAAATTCCGACGTGATATAACTTAGCATACCGGATGCTGACATAGCATTAATATCCAGGGCGCAAAGACGCGGCTAACCCGGACAGGATTGTGTTTTTACAACATCTTCCTTATGGATTTGTCCGTCGGGCGAGATAGAATAAAATGTTTCTATCTTCAATGAAGTCTTAAAAACACATTCCTCATCATAATTCCAGCCCTTTGTAGTAGAAAGTTCTGTAATGATAAAATGGCTATTATCCGTAAATAAAACAGAACTCTCAAAGTAATCAATGTACTCAATATCATCAATTACATCTTTTATGTTCGATTCTTCTTGGATTGGGAGTTTTAAGACATCGGTAATTGCGATGTCTTTATAAACGACCATATAAATATCCTCTATATCTGAATACTCATAAACATAAAATCCCACGCACAAGCTATCTGATAGCTCCTTAATAGAAAATAAACGAATAGACGAATAAGAAAGCGATGCCCTATTTGGAATCTCGTCTGCTATGAGTTCCTGAATTTGCAGACTATCCAAATATATCCCTTGTCGAGAAAGAGCTTTTGGAATAGTGTCAACTGAAATAAGACTGTCGAGAGAAATACCCAAGTTACGAAACAAAATCAAATTATCATTAACAACAAGTGAGCTATCAGCTGTTAAATTTTGCGCTTTTGCCGCTTGTTGCTGATTACAGCCACTCAATATTAGCGTGGCAATAAAGATAATGATGATAATCGGAGAGAATTTAGGCATGGTAAATTATCGCTTTGATATCTACAAAGTTAGCTAAAATCGGCAAGATACGAGGTGTAATCATTGCAAATCTTAACTCCAAAATGAAAAAATTTTTATCCACCCGCGCAGCCCGGTATATGGTGGACAATCCCCATAAATTAAAAATTGCCATATGTTTGTTGAGAATGCCTATTATGGCAAACCATTCATCCTTATCACGAGCATATTCTTCAATGGAAGAATATCCCTTGGTGGTTTCTTGGATGAAAGCGATGCGTTTACGCTTCATCTCAAGTCGTTCTTCAGGCGACATCCTGCATGTTAAATCCATAATTTAACGTTTGAGATATTTCTATGGCCGCGATATCGATACCTTGCATTAGGTACCATTTTTGATGATTAGTCCATTCCAATAAAGGTGATATCGATCTGCGCACAATCCATAGGCTCTAAAAAATTCAGAACCACAATTATGGATTTCATTACGAAATAATAATAGCCCCTGAAAATATGATCTTAGAAACAACTTATACTTGAGTAGGGCTACTCTTCTGTCACAGCTACCCTTAAACTTAGACTGCTCAACATCATATGCGAAATCATAATCCCATGTTTCATCACATTTATTGAATCGAGAATTCCAGCCATCATATTCAGGACTAATAAGCCCCAACTTTTTAAGATTAAACTCGAAAAAGTTCCAGAATCGTGATGTGTGATTATCATGTACGAGATGGCATAGCTCATGGACAAGCACTAAGTCAAGAGATTCAAAGGTCAGTATTGTTTTGAATGCGACTTTTATTCTCCCACTGGCCCGGTTGCAAGTAGCTAAGGCGAGTCGGTATGAAGAATACGGTGAGAATGCCACAATCTCGGATTCTTCAAATCCGCTTATACCTAAAGTTTTTGATAATTCTGCCAGGCGATTGTTTATCAGACATGATGCCGCAATATAGAAATTGACAACCTCCAAAGGTTCGATACTATTTAAATCCTTACAAGGACTTTGCATCCATATTCTTGCCTGAGCCTGCAAGTCATAAATTGAAGTGTATAACTTCATGTTCGCTAAAGATTTGCTGAAGTGACAAGTATGACTTTGAATGAATCACCTGAAGTTTCGTCTTTTGTGATACCCCATCTAACATCGATGTCAGGATTGGCTTCCGATAAGAATGATGGGATCTTTAATATTTCCGTCATATTCGGCTGTCGGTTACCACAACGGAAACTAATAATGAAATTGGTTATCTTATCAATAGAGTACGGCAGCCCATTAATTGCCTTTGTAAAGGCATCATCAATTTGGTTGTCTATTCCGGTTGTTACATAGTTCTCACCTTCGGCGGAAAGCACTTCAACCACATCATCTTTATCAAGATTGATGAACCCGTTAGATTCTACAATCGCGTCCAGTTCCTTGATGTCGCCATATACCTCATAGCCGTTCCAATTTGAATGTTCAATATCCATGTCTTTTAAATTAGTTTTTTGCAGCCCGAACCGGACTCGAACCGGCAATGTCCCTTCCGGGGCACTTCCCATCTAATATGAAGCGCGTCTTACCAATTCCGCCACCGGGCTGATATAATTGTACCGCAAAATTATCAACAAGGTATCTCATTTTGCGGTACACCTTGCAATTATGCCAAACCCGTAAGAATATTTACTATTTCTTTGTAAGCAACCTCAAAAGCATTAGAGAAATTAAGATTCGGATACTACGTCATTAATTCTTCGTTATTGAGAACTGATAAGTTTAGAGAGTGAACTCATCTTGACTTCTGTGTCAAATTTTCACTGTCCGTAATGTCAAAATTTTCCGAAGCGGCAGGTGCCTTTGGGATTTGAAAAGGAGTCGGCAGATTGGATAGCCGACATAAACGACAAATCGTGAGCAGGGTCACCTTCTGAGCAATAATACATAAGACAAAACTTTGAGATTTTTAGTTTCATCAATACTCAACTTTGTCAGACTTGTTTTTCCACATTTCAAAGGCTTTTATCGCCTCGTTATCAAGAAGCACCTCAACGGGAAGGCGGCGCTCTCCTCGTGGCAATGCAAGCTCATCGTATATGAAGGAATCATCGAAGTCTATTGCTTTCGCATCATCTTTGTCGTTTCCATAATATATCTTGTCGATATGTGCCCAGTATATTGCACCAAGACACATAGGGCATGGCTCGTCAGAAGATAGTCGGCAATGTCTGGAATGTCCTCTGTCGTTTCTCTCAACGGTGGCACAGATATACTCGTCTGACGGAGAATGAAGAAAAGGTTGTCACGGAAAGTTTCATCGGCAACCATCTTCAATAAAGCGGAGTTGGCAGTACAGATGATACGCACATCGGGGTGTTCCTGCTCCAGAATATGCAGCAGCACCGATTGTTTCTCGAAGGTAAGCAATTGGACATTCTTGATAACCAAAGTTCCGCCCTTTGCTTCTTGGAAATAGCCCTCAATGCGGTTAAACATCTCGCTACGGTCAGATTCCGGGTCATGCCTGCCCACAAGTGCCGCGCCGCCAGCCTCCAAGACCATAAGAGGCTTCTGCGTTCTGTAGCTTTGAAGATAAATTTTCCGTGCTATATGCTCTTTGCCCATTCCGCTCTCACCGAAGATTATGCAGTTGGCATTTGTTGCCGCCACTCTTTCTATAGACTGCTCAATCTTACGGAAGGCTTTACTGCTACGCGGTATGAGAGTGTTGTCGAGTTGAAGCACGATGTTCTCCGATTTAGCATACTTGCCTACCGTTTCCACAAGCTGCTTGTCGATTGCGGCCCGTTGAATTACGTTGACCGCCCCGCCGTCGCTCATCACTTCAAGGAGGTCAGAGCCATTAAGGTTGTTTACTATGGCAATAACCGGGAAAGAAAATCCCTCTCCCTTTTGCCAGTTTGCTAACTCTTTTGCGGAACCGTCGGGCAGTCTGTGGCCTGCCACGATAACCGCTCCCGGTGGTAGTTTCGCCACCTTGTCTTTTGCAGCCTCCATCTTATCAACGGCAATCGGCTCATATCCGGCTCGCATGAGCAAGCCCGACATAAGCCGACGGTCGGATTCGGAGGCTTCTACAATAAGAACCTTGTTCATTTTTTCAAAAATAATAGATGTCAAGCATATAATCTATTCTTGTTTTTTAATGTATTATGCAATCAGGTAGCTATTAGGAATTTATTTTACAAGTTACGGTTCCACAAATTTTAGGGTTACAATAATAATAGAGCAATTTAGAACCCGTTAAAACTCAATTCCGACTTTCATAGAAATGAGATTATGGCTCAGTTTCTCTGAAAACTCGACTGCAACAATTTCGCTATCATATTTCTTTAACTGTTCCAATTTTTGTAGTTCATAACCTATCGACACGAACAGTTTCATACGTTTATAGACGGAGTATGAAATTCCGGCAGCCGGATTTAGATAGATACCGCCATTAGCGTCCTTTGAAACTGCAATCCCATACCCTACGCCGCATTGGATGAAGGGAGTGAATTTTTTCGGTTTGCAAATGCGGAATTTCACATCTGCAAATAGAGGCACTATCGGTTTCTCAAATAGAGATATGCCAGTTCCCACTCCTGCGGATAAACGCTCATTAAAATTGTAATTACCGCTTACCTGCCATATAAACGGTGTACATGAAGGCTTGCTCATGTCAAAGCCTGTACCGATTGTCGTTGCATAAGATATACGTCGGATCTCTTGGGCATGTACGGCTGTCCCAAGAAATATCAATGCCAAAATAATTATATTTCTCATTACTGTATGTTTATAGTTATCCGTTCAACTATATCCAATGCCGTTGTCAATCCCGACATATCTGTATGGATTTCGCCATCGCTTCCGTCTGGGCTGCTATGACCTATCAACGTAGCCTCAAAGGTCTTTTTACCCGTTGTCAAATCGACCTCTGCCTTGTAAATGACCGCTGGTTGTCCGCTTCCCTCTTTGCCACCAGAATAATTTGCATCTCCTTCTTGGGCGTTTTTAGGGAAATTGTCATTAAAGTCTGTGGAGTGATTGACCTCCACTTTAACTACAAAGTGTTTCAGATGATTTGCAGTTCTGAGCTTCACATCGAAACTTTCACGGGGAGTGGCTCCAGAAATACCGTCCACCACGGGCTTATCCTTTGTCGGCAGATAAAGCCCGTCATCATATATTATTCCACGGGAGTAGCACCAGTGCGGCAACGCCTCTTTTCTGCGGTTGCTTTTGCCATTTGCCAGTCCTGTGTCGCAATCTTGTGCGAAACATACACTGTCGAAAGATAGTTCCCTTTCATATCTTCCAGCCAGATGGCTATTTGTGGCGGGTTTTTCTTCTTGATGCCTAAGAACACCGGGAAATCATGTAGCCATTCCCGCCCTTGCTCGATGCAGACTTTTATATCACCCTGCTCGTACTCGATCAGATCCTTGTCGCAGGAAGCAAGGATAATTGTCGAAAGCAATCCTAAAAGAGCAATAATCATTTTTGTCATTTCTTTATAGTTTATTTATGTTACTTATTGGGAACATTGAGGCGAAAAAATTTTGTAGTCCGGATGAACGGATTTCAATCAACGAACATTCTGTCTATCAGATTCTCCACTTCATGATAAATTTGCTTCCACCCATTGTCCTCGCTTATGCATATTCCGTTAAATACGGGGCAATAATCGCCAAGCATTGCTAGATAAGTTATGGATGCCGTAATCATCGCAGATAACGCTGCTATTTCCTGTTGAGGACATCCTGTGACAGCGCAAACTTGTTTTATCAAATTCATGCCAATCGTCTCCCGCTGTTCCCTTAAAGCTGTAATTACCTCATTGTCGCAGGATAGTTCCCAACGATATAGTTTTCTTAAAACCGGGTCAGTTCGTAATTGTTCGATATGTTCACGGAACATTTTCTTAACCGCAGGAAGTACCTGTGTCGCATCTGAGAACTCAAGCGAAGAGTTCAACCAGAAATCATGCTTGCGTATATATGCGGCAATCAAACCGTCTATTGAATTGAAATAGCGGTATATCAAAATCTTGGACACCCCGGACTGAGCAGAAACGGCATTGATGCCTATCTTCTCAAATCCGTTTTCGGCTATCATCTGTCCAATCGTATCTAACAGCCGTTTTTCCGTAGCTTCTCTATCGCGTTCCATATTAATGTTACCATTTGGGAACAAAGTTACTACTTTTTTTAAAAACAACAAAGTTTTCATTGGAGTAATTTACTTCCCAATGGAATCTTTGCAGTATATTCGATGTATAGTGAGCTGTAATAAACGCCTATTTTGGATAATTCTCAAATATACGTCTGTTAAGTTTTAAATAGATTATTCTTGGTTAACTACGGTATAATTGAATAATATATATCCATAACTATCTATACTCTCTCTTATCCTCAAATATAATGGCTGGGGAAAAGAGAAAGGTATCTGGACAAATAGAACATACATCTACTCCCTATAATTTCTCTTTCCCCAGCTCAAATTATCCCTCACCACAAGCATATCCGTATAGCCTTGTCGCTTTTTATAGCCCCGTCGGTCTATATGCTGTGCGTTGATGATTAGCCGCAGGCTGGTAGTGCGGTTGAGGTTCCGCTACGAGAGAAGATTCGTCGCGCTGCTCCGGGCAGGTGTCAGTGGATCGTACTTACTGCGCAAACATATCTGCGGGGTTATTTCCTCCACTACCTCCGGATTTGGCTGTTTGGCGGCAAGAGTGGGTGTTATACACTTGTCAGAGCCTTTTCTCAATTATATCCTTGTATCGCTCGAAGTGGTCTGACAGCACATTGTTGACGAACGATTTGATTGAACATGGCGAATCACTTTCATAAGATATTATGCGCTTGATTTTCTGAATGAAATCCGGATTAATTTCAACCATCAAAAAACGCAGACGCGGGCGGAGATACGTCTTGTCAAGCAAGAATCTTTTCCGGTAGTCCTCCATGTCCTCGTCAGAAATGGCAGGAGCAGCTTTGGGCTGATCTGCTTTTACATTGATATTATCCGTTTGGGACTTGGAGCCTGTATTCTCATCACTATGTCTGTTTTTAAGTGTTGAGAGGCCAGAGGGTTCATCGCGGAACGTCCGTATAAACTCTTCAGGGTCGATGGCTGGTTCATATACTTTTGTCATAGAATTCGGGGTTATAAATTTATGTTTGGGTATAGGCATAGCTGTGGCCGTCAGCGTATCTCCTGACACGGACAGACCGGGCTTCTATCGGTGCGAGGCAGTGCCGGCACAGACTATGCGGAATGGGTTACAGCTATCTCCGTCGCGCAATGCGACCTTCCTCCGCTGTCGGGAGGGCATCGGCTAAGTGAGCCGGAAATGGATTTTGTCTTCAGTCATTTTCTTTTTTAATTTTGGATGTAAATTTAGCGGTGTATCTGCCAATAGCCGGTTTTCTTGATCCGGGACCGCGGTTCCGTTTGCGCGTCGGTGGCCGCCGGGTCCCTTAGCCTTGAAGCTATTAACTATTGATAAATATGTTTGTCATTCATAAAATCCTCAGATCCATTTTCCTGTCCTATCATAAGGAAATCTGAACATCGTTCGGTAAGCAGTTCCTATATACCATAAATTCTTTGAACTGTACGGAAGGATATTGTATCACCTTATATTAAGCCTTTAAATAGAACGGAAGATTCTATTTATGACGGACTGATAATCTTGACTGCGGTTCAATGGATAGTTCCGTTATATAGCAGGTAAATCGAACTCCTTGAAGACAGGTCTGATTGCCAATCTCTATACAAAGAAACAAAATAAAATCCGTTTTGTCAAGTCCTTAAAGTTTACAATTGTTTAGATATTAACCCTTTGCGTCCGGTTTTCCTCACTTTTCACCGGATTTCCCGAAAACACGGCTGAATTTTTAACATTCTTCGGCGAAATTTTTTTCTCACTGCCATTATCCGGCTTGCCGAATAAGATGTAAAGCGTCAGAATTTCATTCCAAAATTTTCTCTATGCTTGTAATTGCGAGGATTTTTTCGTAACTTTATACAAGCACCGGTGGGATTTACGCCCTCCGCAGGTATGGAACAAGCAGGAGTACGACTATCGTACACCCCGAATGGCAAACCGGGCCGCCATGACGGACTTAACCTCCTGTTTCATAATATTAAAGATGTACGTCGGCACATAGCGATATGTCTTTTCGGTTCCCGAAAAGGTTTTGGGTAACTCACGTTCCCACAAAACAACCTTGCCATGTGGAGGCTGTCCTCCAAAGTCGGGCATCCCAATTCTAAACCTGCGGTTGGCATAGGCTCACTGATGCGTCACCACTTAATCCACTATTTTATGACAAATTTTTTCAACAAAGGCGGGAGACCGCCGGTTGCCAACAAGTGCAGCCACCATGTCAAAGTCAGCTTTGACAATCTCGAATGGGATGAACTAACCCGTATGATGGAACGAGCCGGAACCACCGTAAAGGCTACTTTCATCAAGCAGCTCATCTTCGGCAAGCCTTTCAAGGTTCTGACCACTGATAAATCTCTCGCGGTTTATTGTGCCAAGCTCTCGGAATTTTTCGCCCAGTACCGCACAATCGGGGTTAACTATGACCTTACTGTGAGAACTCTGCGAGAGAACTTCACCGAGAAAAAAGCGATGACGCTTCTCTACAAGCTGGAGAAAGCCACCATTGAAATGGCAGGTGTGATGTCGCAGGTAGTATCGTTGTCGAAAGAATTCGAGCAGCAATGGTCGCAAAAATCTCGATAGGGTCATCGCTATACGGAGCATTGGCTTACAACGGCGAAAAAATGAACAAGGATGAAGGGCGAGTGCTGGGAGCAAACAAAATCATTCTCCCGGCAGACGGTCAGATTGACATTGCCCGCATGGTGGAGAATTTCAATGCATTCATGCCGAAAACTGGCAAGATCAAAAAGCCTGTGTTGCATATATCCCTTAATCCGCACCCCGACGACAGGCTTTCAGAACAGCAGTATGAAATCCTCGCCCGCGAGTATCTGGACAAACTCGGATTCGGTGAGCAGCCCTTCATAATCTATAAGCATATGGACATTGACCGCCACCATATACATATAGTGACCGTCAATGTCAACGAGCAGGGCAAACGGCTCAATCAGGATTTCCTTTTCCGGCGCAGCAAGAAAATCACCACCGAGCTGGAGGAAAAATATAATCTCCATAAGACGCAGCGGGAGAAAATCACACCCGATATGCCGATTAAAAAACCTGATCCGGCAGGCGACATAAAGCGGCAAGTTGCCAACACCGTGAAGATGATCGGTATGCGCTATAAATTCCAGACACTTGGCGAATACAACGCCATTCTCTCACTTTATAACGTGAAGTGCGAGCCTGCCGACGGCAGGGTGAACAGACGCGAGTATCACGGTCTGGTGTATTTCGCCACTGATGATGACGGCAAGGTTATCGCCAATCCGTTCAAGGCTTCACGCCTCGGCAAGTTTGCGAGTCGCACCGCCATTGACGGCAGGTTTGAACGTGCTAAGGATAAGATTGATGTTTCTACGACCAAGCGCAAGGTTGCCGATGTTCTTGCCAATTCCGCTGACAAGTCTGGTTTTGTCGCCAAACTGAAAGCCCAAAACATAGATGTGGTTTTCCGATATACCGACGAGGGGCGCATATACGGTGTGACATTTATCGACCACGGCACTATGACAGTATTGAACGGTTCCAGACTTGGCAAGGAGTTTTCGGCAAATGCCATCAACGATAGGTTCAACAATCCGGCAAATGCACCTACCGGTACTCCCGATGTTGCGACACCTATTGTTGTTCCACCGATAGAGCCGACACTCGAAGATGCCACCTCGGACAATCAATCGCAGACCGATACGGAGCAGCACACTCAATCTTTAGGCAGCCGGCATCAATCTTCCGGTTCCCATTCCACCACCGATTATAGCGACAACGATTTCACATTGCCGGGTCTTGAC
The DNA here is from genome assembly GCA_910579035.1 of uncultured Muribaculaceae bacterium. Lineage (GTDB taxonomy): Bacteria > Bacteroidota > Bacteroidia > Bacteroidales > Muribaculaceae > CAG-873. The sequence continues at coordinate 81,756 of CAJTSR010000011.1, forward strand.
CTGTTCCAGCCGGGTCTGGCATTCAATCCCGACGAGGAGGAGTTTCGCCGCCGTATGCAGCGCAAAAAGAAAGGCCCACGACATCGGTTTTGACTGATTATTCACACAATAGTGTGAATGTCAGAAAATAATTCCGTAACTTTGCCACTGAATCGCAGTCATAAATTTAATTTGATTGTGGATTTAGTGGTGAGTAGGCGGGAGGGATACCCGCCTACTTTTTTTCAGCCTTATCCCAACCACTAAATAAATCCACTTAATCCACACAAATTTATGGACACCATTGAAATTGAACGGGAGGTATTCGACGCGCTCATCAACCGTGTCGATTTCCTCCACAAGACAGTAAAGGTCTTATACAAGCAGTTGCGCGATAAGAAACTGTCGGATTGGCTAACAACAAAACAGACCTGCGACTATCTCCACATATCCGAGCGTAAATTACGTTCCATGAAAGAACGAGGCAAAATAGGTTTCTCCCACCTCGGCAGGCTCTCGCAATTCAAGGGCGGCGACATCGCCAGGGTCATCGTCAAAGAAGAAGGTGCAGTGCAATGAAAGAAACAGTCACCGCCACCGACCCGCGCATAATGCGCCTGACGGCTCAAACCGACGACATCACTAATATGTGTCAACGGTTGAAAGACGAGTACCACCCATTGCTCCACGGCAGACGGTTCATCACCGACTCCATGCTTTCGGAATTTCTCGGAGTATGCCGACGCACCACGCAGTACTACCGCGACCGGGGACTAATCCCTTATTACCGGCTTGACGGCAAAATTCTCTACGCCGAGGAAGATATAGAAACCTTCCTGCAATCCAACTACCGACCAAAATTCGGCTAACATAGAATTCCAATGCAACAACGGCAACCGAAGCAGATAGCCCGGTTGCCGTTGTCATTTGTTTTTCGCAGCCCAATGTCAGTTCATCATCACGCAGTCAAATTTCTGACGCATGGAAGCCATATCCTCGTATATGGTTTTGTCCTGCATTTTTGCGTAGATTTGAGTCGTGCGAATATCTGAATGGCCGAGCATTTTGGAAATGCTCTCTATCGGGACATGGTTGCTCAACGACAGGGTAGCAAACGTGTGCCGACCGATATGCGAGGTCAGGTGTCGGTTGATTTTGGCGAGATCCGCCACCTCTTTGAGATAGGCGTTCATACGTTGGTTGGAGATTACCGGCAACACTACGTTCTCAAACATCACTCTCGGATGGCCGCTGTATTTCTCAATCAGCCGACGGGGCACATCGAGCAGAGGGATGACGCTCAACTCGCCGGTCTTTTCCCGATGTTTGCGTATCCACATGTTGCCTTCGGCATCTGTGGTTATGTCGGCGCGTTTAAGCGACTTGATGTCGCAAAACGCCAGCCCGGTGAAGCAGCAGAACACAAAAGTGTCACGCACAGCCTCCACTCGGGGATAGTCCTTCAAGTCAAGATCCATCATGCGTTTCAGCTCGGCCTCGGTCAGTGCCTCCCGATCGGCAACGGTACGCTTGAAACGTTTGCCGAGGAATGGATCTTCCGTCGCCCATTTGTTTGCAATGGCGTACTGCATAACATTCTTGAGATAACGCAGATAACGTACAGCCGTGTTGTTGGCGGCTTTCTTATTCATGCGCAGGAAATGTTCAAAATCCTGCACGAATCCTTTCGTCACATCTTTGACAGGCATGTCGGGTACATTCATGGTGAGCTGCATGAACTCTTCCAGATAGGCGACACAACGCACCCAACGTTCATAGGTAGCCTTGCCCATGTCGCCGCGCTCGTATTCGGCACGTCGTTGTTCGTTTGCCTGCCGGAACACATAGCACAGCATCTTCGGCTTCTCCACCGTGCCGAGGAAGTGGTCACGCAGGATTTTGGGATTCACCATCTTTCCCTCGCGCACAAGCATGTTATGGATTTCGAGGAAACGTGCCTTGACCACCTCGATATATTTGTTCAGTTCGAGATCACGGCGCGAGCGGCCTTTCGACATGGCACGTTTCTGGTCCCAGTTCTCCGGTGCGACACTGCGGCCTATGTTCATTTCCGACACCTGACCGCTGACGGTGATACGGACAAAGATCGGATACTCGCCGTTGCGGAGGGCGCGGGCTTTCCTTGCTATGAAAGACAAGGTGAAATAAGAATCATGTAACATAATTTGAAATTGTGGTTTAATGGTTACATAAATATAATCATTTTCGCCCAATTTCACAACAGGCAAGAGCAAGGAAACCAGTGCTATATGCGGATTTTCGTGAACAAAATCGTGAACATACGCACTATCGCATATTTTGTTCACGATACAGATTGCGTGAAGTTCACCGTTTTTCCGTGATTTGTCAGTCTGTTCACGATTAATCCAGCCCAACAATACGCTCAAAGTCGCTCAAATACGTTAAATATATCCTTATACGGCTCTCTAAAAGTTAAAAGAGCAAATAAGAGTTAAATTTCGGGCTGATTTCAATCAAAAGTGGGGTTCTGAACCTGTTGAAGCGTGTGAAAGCCCCACTTTGTGAACAGCAAATTGCAGAAAAACGCAGAAGATTAGGCTTAATATGCAAAAAGTAGGCTGAAAACGCTGGAAAAAGTCCTAATATGCAAAAAGCAGGCTACTGATAGTAGAAGAATTTAGTATCTTCGTGCGATAAGTTCCTGTATCATAGCAATCCTG